>RIBJ01000060.1 GCA_003762715.1 Muribaculaceae bacterium Isolate-104 (HZI)
AGCCCGCCGACGTGAATGTATGGCTAATTCCCACAGGCATCGACGGCATCGGAGCTGACAGCAGCGACAGTGTACGTGTCGAAGGCGGCAGCATAATCGCTCCCGAAGGCAGCGCCGTGTTCGACATAACAGGACGCCGCGTAAACGCCACCGGACTGCGTGCAGGCATATACATTGTGCGCACTGCCGACGGCAACGCCGTTAAAGTGAAAGTAAATTAATAACCTGTATAATCACCTGGTGTCATGTTGTACATGACGCCACAGGAAGGGCGGGTCCGTGAGGATCCGCCCTTTTTATTTGCCGCTGTCGGCTATCTTTATAAGCGAGGGGTCGGGGTTTACCAGAGTAAGAGCCGTGGTGGAACGCGTTATCGCCGTGTACAGCCACCTGTAGAAATCAATGCCGCGCGCCTCCGGGGCTATATAGCCCATATCGACAAACACATGTCCCCACTGCCCACCCTGCGCCTTGTGACAGGTCACGGCGTAGGCATACTTGACCTGGAGTGCGTTGAAATAGGGGTCGCTGCGCAGAATTTTCATGCGCGCGGACATAGGAGTGTACGGAGTGAACATCTCGGCGTCGTTGAGAATGGCATCGTAAAATTCGGCTGCCAAGTCGGGAGCAAGCGCGGGGGTGTCGGAAGTGAGGGTGTCCAGCATTATCTTACAGTCTACGTCAATGTCTCTGTCAGGCAGTGTCAGCCTTACATCGGCAAACGAAATGCCGTACTTGGTCTCGGTGCCGTAGACCGAGCTTACCACGGCAATGTCGCCGTTTGCAATAAAGTCGAGCCCCTTGACCTTGGCGCTCCAGAGGTAGTTGTTTTTTGCCACCAGAAGCCGCTCGCCGCGACACAGTTGCTCTTCCCTGCCGAGAATGTTGGCACGAATAGCAAGGTTGAATGCTGTAGCGCGCCTGTTTGAGCGCGTAATGACTATGGTGTTGTCGGTTCCGGCAGTTGAATACGCGCTCTCGATTTCATCGGGCATCTCCTCGCCTGATATTACGCGGACATCGGAAAAACCGTCAACGCGCAACACCGGCTGAGGCAAGGGGTCGCGCAACATAGCCTTGCGGAGCCATGTGGCATTGTAAAGAATGCCCGATGTGGCTCCCTGACGCACCACGGCTGTCATGACCGCTTTGCTGACTCTTAGACCGTAAGCGCGCAGAGCCGCCACATCCATCGCCGGACTGCACGTTGTGCCTACCGGCGGCAACTGGGCTGTGTCGCCCAAAAGAATCATGCGGCACCCTATGCCGGAGTAGACATAGTGAATGAGATCTTCCAGAAGGTTTGTCTGGGTGTCAGACGACGCCGCTCCTATCATGGACGCTTCGTCGACAATAAAAACAGCGTTTGCGAGAGGATTGTCGGCAACTGTGCCGAAAGAGTAAGCCGCCGCCGGATCTGGCGCGCGGTATATGCGCCGGTGTATGGTAGATGCAGGGTGGCGCGCGAAGGCTCCGAACACTTTCGCGGCACGCCCGGTGGGAGCGAGAAGCACAACCGGCACGCGACATTCTTTCAGGGCGCGCACAAGCGCACCGGTGACAGAGGTTTTTCCTGTGCCGGCATAGCCTGTGAGGAGAAACACAGAGTCGCTGGGACTGTCAAGCGAGCAGAAACGCGCCAGAGCCGCAATGAGCTCTATCTGCTGGGAGTTTGGCTCATACGGCAGGTTCAGATATATTCTTTCGGCAAATTCACGGCTGTCCATAATACAAAGATAACAAAATAGCGGCTCAATACGCCGCAAGAGTCAACAAAAAAGGCCTGCGGTGCTCACGCACAGCAGACCCTCCTATATGAAGATTATAATGTAGTTGTTATCAGTCCTGATTAAGGTTTACACGCTTGAACTCAACAACGGCGAGACCTTTTGATGCGCTCTCAAGGTATTTGCCGATAGTGAGGGTTGCGTCCTTAACAAATTCCTGCTCCATGAGCACGGATTCCTTGTAGAACTTGTTCACACGGCCGTCAGCGATTTTTTCAATCATCTGTTCGGGGAGGTTGGCGGCTTTGGCTTCAGCGGCTTCTTTCATGATAGCGCGACCTTTTTCCGCTTCCTCGGGTGTGATCCAGCCCTTGGACATGTTGCTTTCGATGTGGTCTTCAGAGTCGAAGTGGTTGGGGTTGAGACCTGCTTTCTTAAGCGCAGCCTCAACAGCCTTGCGCACCTGCTCTTCTTTGGTTTTTTCGATAGCCACGTTGCGCTCGCTTTCGATAACGGCAGCGGGCACGGTGTCGATAGACACAGCCACGGGGTTCATTGAAGCGACCTGCATAGCAACGTCGCGACCAACCTGGTAGTCAACGCCCTCCTGGTTGAAGCCCACGATTGTAGCGAGCTTGTTGCCGAGGTGGTTGTACGATGTGGTAGAGGGAGCCTCGATCCACTCGTAAGCGCTGATTTCCATTTTTTCGCCGGTCTTGCCGGATTCCTCGACAACGAGGTCCTGGATAGACTGACCGCCGAGGCTGATAGCCTTGAGCTCGTCGAGAGTCTTGGGCTTGGAGCTCATTGCAGCTTCGAGAATTTTCTTGGTGAGGTCGACGAAACCGGCGTTTTTCGCAACGAAGTCGGTCTCACAGTTGAGAGCCACAACAGCCGCGAAAGTGCTTTCGTTGCCTGAAAGCACGCATCCTTCGGAAGCCTGACGGTCCTCACGCTTGGCGGCTACAGCCTGACCTTTTTTGCGGAGAATCTCCACAGCTGCCTCGATGTCGCCGTCGGTTTCGGCGAGGGCTTTTTTGCAGTCCATCAAGCCGGCGCTGGTAAGGTTGCGGAGCTTGGTGATTTCTGCCATTGTTACTGCCATATTTCAGTAGTTTTAAGTCTTGTTAATAAAGAGTTGTGTAGCGAGTTGTCACTCAGCGGCCTCTGCTTCTGCTACGGGAGCTTCGGCAGTGGCGGGAGCCTCTTCGGCGCGTGCGCCACGGCTCACACGGCGGCGTTCGCGGCGGGGAGCAGCCTCACCGTTTTCGCCTGCAGCGGCAGCGTCAACCTTCTCAACCTTACGTTCTTCGAGACCTTCTGCCATAGCGCCGCAAACAGTGTCGAGGATAAGCTCGATGCTCTTTGAAGCGTCGTCGTTAGCGGGGATAACGAAGTCGATGTCGTTGGGGTTTGAGTTGGTGTCTACGATAGCGAACACGGGTATGCCGAGACGGTTTGCCTCAGCAACGGCGATGTGCTCTTTGAGGACGTCAACCACGAACAGAGCCGAGGGAAGACGGTTCAGGTCGGCGATAGAGCCGAGAGTTTTTTCGAGTTTAGCTCTCTGGCGGCTTATCTGAAGTTTTTCGCGCTTTGAGAGATTGTCGAAAGTGCCATCCTTGGTCATTTTGTCAATGGCGGTCATTTTCTTGACAGCCTTGCGGATGGTGGGGAAGTTTGTGAGCATGCCGCCGGGCCAGCGCTCGATAACGTAGGGCATGCCTACGCTCTGTGCTTTGTCGGCAACAACTTGTTTGGCCTGTTTTTTGGTAGCTACGAAGAGCACTTTCTTGCCGCTCTTGGCAATGCTCTTGAGCGCGTTTGCAGCCTCGTCCAGCTTGGCAGCTGTCTTGTAGAGGTCAATTATGTGGATACCGTTGCGCTCCATGAAGATATAGGGCGCCATTGCAGGATTCCATTTTCTTTTGAGGTGACCGAAATGGCAACCTGCTTCTAAAAGTTGGTCAAAATTGGGTGTTGACATTATTTTTTGATGTTTGTTTACGTTCTTTTGTTTTCAATCACGCAGTAGGGAGAACGAAATTCCATCTGCGGGATTTAGATTCTAAACACTTGAAGAAGTTCCGAGCGTCAAGCTGCAGCGAGATTAACGTTTCGAGAACTGGAAGCGCTTGCGGGCTTTGGGCTGACCGGGCTTTTTACGCTCAACAGCGCGGGGGTCGCGGGTCATGAAGCCTTCCTTGCGGAGAGCGCTCTTGTCGTCAGGATTGATTTTCACCAGGGCACGCGCGATAGCGAGACGGAGAGCCTCTGCCTGACCTTTGTAGCCGCCACCGTCAAGATTGACATGGATGTCGTACTTTTCGGTGCAGTCAAGGAGTGAAAGGGGCTGCTTAACGATGTACTGGAGAATTGACGAGGGGAAATAAACCTCGAGCGGACGACGGTTGATGGTGATAGCGCCGTTGCCTTCCTTGAAGATAACGCGAGCCACTGCTGCTTTGCGGCGACCTACTGCATTTACTGTTTCCATTCTGTAGGCTTATTTAATTTTGTTGATATCGATTACTTTTGGGTTCTGGGCTGCATGAGGATGCTCTGCACCGTTGTAAACGTGCATGTTGCCGATAATGCGGCGACCGAGACGGTTTTTGGGGAGCATACCTTTCATAACCTTGATGAACAAGGGGTTGTAGCCGGGTTTGAGGTGCTTGTTCTGAGCCTTCTTCATAAGAACCTCGGGAGTGGTCTCACGCTGACCGCCGGGGTAGCCTGTGTAAGAGAGGTAAATACGGTCTGTCATCTTCTTGCCGGTGAGAACAACTTTGTCGGCGTTGATGATGATTACATTGTCGCCGCAATCCATGTTGGGCGAATAGCTGGGCTTGTTCTTGCCGCGGAGAATCTTGGCGACTTTAGCGCAAAGGCGTCCAAGAACCTGGTCGGTGGCGTCGATAACGACCCACTCGCGTTCAACGTTTTTAGCGCTGATGGTTTCAGTTCTGTAGCTTAAAGTATCCACTTTTAATTAATTAGTTAATAGTTTTTTATGTGAGGCACCACACACCGCGGACAGGCCAATGACCGCGCCGGCGAGACCCCGGAGATTATTCTTTCGGGCATAATCGGCTGCAAAGTTAGTGATTATTTGCCGATTACGCAACACCGCGCAAATTTAATTTTTCAATCTTTTCGACAGAAAACCCGATGGCGGCAGGCGTAGAACACGCCGCGCAGAGCATGATTCATGTAGCCCCGCCAGCCGACACCGCCGCTACGCGACGACCGCCACGCATGAACCATGAGGCGCGGCAAAAATGTTGCCGGATGCAGGCGAGCCTGAACCGCGCCGTTGGTCTTTATAAAATCAGGGGTGTTCAAATCGCGCGCCCCTGTCGTGAGGTGGTCATGGACACAGACTGTCACCGGCACCACATACACCCCGACCGATGCCCGGCGGGCATCGTAAACAAACAGCACCTCCTCGCCACAGATAAAAAATGGCGCGCCGATGCCGAAATGTTCATTGAACCGCAGCCCTGCTCTCCTGACCCGCTCAGGACGAAAAGCGATTTCAAAGGATGTGGTATAATACCCTCTCGGGGCATGGGCTACGGTCACAGCCGATTCAGGATAGGGCTTCGGAAACAATCCGCACCGGGTGTGGCGGCAACAGATAATATCCGCATCGGGGAGACTCCGCGCCGTTTCTATAAGACAGGCAAGCCCTTGTGCCGAATAGTCGACATCATCGTCGCCAAACAAAGCGAGCGGCGCTGTAGCCGCACCTATGGCAAAATTACGGTTGCGCGACACGCCCGACGAGCTGTGGCGCAACACCCTTACATCGCCCCTGCCCGCCAGAGAGCGCGGCACCGGAGCTGACTTTGTGGGGGCTTGCCAGCACACCACATACTCGACACCGGCAACCGCCGGCAAATGCGATGACGCAACGCGGGCTATACCCTCGTCGCCGATAGTACACACAAGCACCTGCAGGGCAATATGTTGTGACACGCTGTTCATTTGCCGCCGAGAATTTCGTTCCACGCGTTGACAAATCTGTCGGCAACCAGCCCGACTTCATTGTGCTTTTTCACAAACGCCGGGCCCATAGCACCCAAAGCGGCAACATGCTGACGGTCAGCCACAAGCCCGGAGAGAGCGCTGACAATATCGTCGTAGTGCGGTGTGACATTAACCACCGGCAGCAGACTGTCTTCTCCTATAAACCGGTAGTACTCAGGCTCACCACCGCTCACAGCCACCTTGCCCATAGCCATTGCCTGAAGGGCATTTGTGGCGGGGGTGTATGAGTAAATCTGGTCAAGAACTATATCCGACCCGGCAAGACGACGCAGATACTCATCGAGCGACATGTTTTCGGCAAGTTCCAACTCGCACTTGTCGGGATAATCCGCAACCACCTTGCGCGCCGCTTCAAGCAGCATGTCGGTTCCCTTATGCAGCATGTAGTCTGTCTTTCTCCCCAAAAACAGCTTAAGCCTGCCTCCACGCTCCGGCTCATGCACCGGGGGCAGTGTGGAGAAATCGATGGGAATGCCGGTATAAAACACTTTTGCCGTATTGCAATAACGGGCATTTACCCAGTACTCGTACAGAACCGGCATTACAGCGTCGACCTTAGAGTAAATGTATTCGCAATGGCTCATCATTTCATCCGTAGTCCATTCACCAACCAATCCGGGACATGCTTTCTGAAGAGGCGACAGCTCCGAACCTATACGAAACTCGCTGTAACGAAACAGTCCGCCACTGTCAAGATTTTTCACCAGACCGGCATCCAGACTCATGGATGTGAGACACACAGCCCGGTTATGGCGTATGAGCCAGTCGAATATCGCCCTTATCCTGGAGGGACGCAGTGAAAAGAAAATTGTGCTTGACAGCTGCACCACATCG
Source organism: Muribaculaceae bacterium Isolate-104 (HZI) (assembly GCA_003762715.1). Classification (GTDB taxonomy): domain Bacteria; phylum Bacteroidota; class Bacteroidia; order Bacteroidales; family Muribaculaceae; genus Paramuribaculum. The sequence continues at coordinate 6,615 of RIBJ01000060.1, forward strand.
TAGCCCCGCCAGCGAGGCATGTTGGCAAGAATCATGCCGACGTAGCTCACAGCCCCGAACACCCCCGAATTACGCACTAAGGCAACATCGCTACCGGTGCGCATATATCCGCAGCCGTCACTGACAAGCGTGACAGAGTAGCCACGCCGCCTCAGTTCGCGGTGCAGACATCCGTGCAGCCCTGAGTAATCGCCTAAGAAAAGAATCTTCATTTCAGACTCAAAGTTAACGCATTGCGGAGATATTATGTAATTTTGCTCCGTTTTTTAACAACGGAACAAAACACACCTTATTATATATAGTATTCAGACAATCCGGAATTCATTATGAACAAAGGGCTTTTCGCACTTGCGCTCGGCACCTTCGCGCTCGGCATCACAGAGTTCCTGATGATGGGCATTTTGTCAAACATAGCCACGTCGATGGATGTGACCATAACCCGGGCAGGACATTTTATATCGGCATACGCCGCAGGAGTGTGCATAGGAGCACCGGGACTCCTGTTCGCCCGCAAGCTGCCTCTCAAAAAATTAATGACCATACTGGCAGCACTCATAACGATTGGCAATCTGCTTACCGCACTGGCGCCAAGCTACCTGACTTTTATCGCAGCCAGATTTCTGTCGGGACTGCCTCACGGCGCCTACTTCGGCGTTGGCGCTATAGTGGCAAGGAAGCTCGTAACTCCGGGCAAAGAAGCGAGCGCGGTGTCGCTCATGATTGCTGGCATGACAGTAGCCACGCTTGCAGGAGTTCCCGCCGGCACATTCATAACCAACAATTTCCACTGGCGCACTGCATTTTTCATCGTGGCGTTTTCGGGTCTATGCACGCTGCTTGCCATTCACTTTCTTGTTCGTGATGTCGGGAAACTCCCTGACATGGGCTTCAAAGGTCAGTTCCGGTTTCTGCGCACCTTGCCTCCGTGGCTTATTTTCGGCGGCGTAATATTAGGACAGATAGGCATATACAGCTGGTACAGCTACATAGACCCCGCCCTGCTGCATGTTTGCGGATTTTCGCCTTTGACAATGCCGTGGCTCATGGCTATTGCGGGATTCGGCATGTTTGCCGGCAACCTGATTGCGGGCAGACTCAGCGACAGGTTCAAACCGAGTGCAGTGGCGGCATGGGTAATGGGAGCCGCAGTACCTATACTGATTCTGTTCTATTTCTTTGCCACAGTGAAGATTGCCGCCGTGCTGCTGCTTATGCTCGGCACCGCGTCACTCTTCGGTTCCGGCAGCCCGCTGCAATCCTCCATAGTGGGCTATTCAAAAGGGGGCGAGATGCTCGGCGCAGCGTGCATACAGGTTGCCTACAACGCAGGCAACGCCATAGCCGCGTATCTTGGCGGTATTGTCATAAACGCCGGCTACAGCTATGTGGCTCCGGCTCTTACAGGAGTGCCGGCGGTCATTGCCGGAGTGGTATTTCTCGTAATACTGTATCAGCGCAACGAACGCCCCGGCGCAAAACACAGGTCTTATGGATGCTGACAAAAAAAGCCCCGGGGCAGAATCGCTCCGGGGCTTCACCTAATCATCAACTTGAGAGATATCTTATAATGTGTCTTATCTCATGTCAGTGATATGGTACAAACCTGTTTCAGGTTATTTATTGAATTCAACTACCCGTATAGTCCACACTTTGGTGTCACCATTGGCAGCCATCACTTTATAACTGTGGGGAGTTGTCCAATTGTCGGGAGTGCCGAGAGGCGCGCTGCCGTCAATGGGGGTCAGACGAGCCGCGGTAGATATGGTAGCCTGTGCCCACAGCTTTTCAAGGCTGACCTGTGAGCGCACCGCTTCGGTGAAACCGATATTGTCATTGACTGCGGGAACTGTGATTTTTGCATCCACGGTTCCAGCTTCGGAGTTGATGGTGAATGTGCAACCGAGCTGACGCTCCTTGACCACCGGCTCGCCGGTAATCGGGTCCTTGTCAGAGCTTGCCCAGCGGTAGTAGAACTGCACTGCCGAGATTTCAGCCTCCTCGTAGGCGGGAAGGTCTTCCCAGCCACAGGCGGTGAGCAGAGGCAGACACATCAGCATCAGCAACCATTTTATGCTTTTTATTTTCATAATGATTTTTCTGTTTAGTGTTTGTGACTGAGTTTAATTATTCCCAACCCGGGTTCTGGTCAGCGTTGGTAATAGCGCTGTTTGCATTAATCAGACCCAGAGGAATAGGATAGAGGTACGAACGAGTCTCGAACACGCGCTCGTCGTTGCTGAACTGAACCACACCGACAAAAGCGGCGTCACGGTCACGGTTTATTTCAATGAAAGTAGCGGGAGTGTTAAGCTCGTCGATAGTGCTTGAGGGAGCTTTGCCGTTGTTTGCCTCGTAGCCGTATTTGCCCCAGCGGAGCAGGCTCCAGTAATAGTCTGACTCCCAGAATAGCTCTACCTGACGTTCAATCTTGTAGTCAGCCCATGCTTCGGCGAGAGTGGTGGCAGTAGAAGCGGGGAGCTGTCCGTGGATTGTACGTGTCTGGTTGAAAGTAGCCACAGCTTCTGTCACCTTGTTGAGTCTCAGCAATGCCTCTGCCTTGTTGAGCAGGGCGCGACCGTAACGAGTTATCACCATGTGATAGTCGGTAGCGGTGTTATGGAAGGGACGCGGAGTCATGTTGGTGTAGATGCTCTTACGGGTAGCATAGTTGGTGAGCGGAATATGGGCGTTTCCGTAGTTGGGGTTGCTCCAGCGTGTCATGTTGCCACGGTTGTACATAGATACAGTTTCGTTGTAGAAACGAGAACCGTCATGCAGGATAGAGGCATCGAAACGTGCGTCGCGGTTATTGTACATGAGGTCGCTTATGCTCACGCCGGGAGTGGTTACCTGGTATGCGGCAGCAACTTCGTCATCGTCTTTGTGCTCGATGAGACCAAATGCAGCAGACTGGCTTATTTGCTGAGTGTTGTTGAGCCACTGCGAGGTTTCATTCCATATCTTTGCCTTGCCGTCTGCCTCGTCTATAACGAGATATGCGTCAACCAGATTCTGAGAGGGGGTCCAGTCAAGCCAGCATTCGAAGATGTCTGCCACATTGAACAGCGGTCCGCAGTTCATAGCCTCAAGGTTTGAATTCACAACATTGGCTATGAGTTTAATCTGATCAGTGCCGGAACAGGTTGTGTACTGCTTGTCCCAGTACTGGGCAAGAATGATTTCGGGCGAAGAGTAAGCTCCGTTTTCATTAAAGATGCTTTCGTAGTCGGGGTCGAGAGACGCTCCTGAAATAGCGTCTACAGCATCAATGGCTTCCTGATACAGGCTCTTGCCGTTCTGAAGAGAAGCGGCGTCGCCGGTGTAGGCGGCTGCGGTGAGACACACTTCCGAGAGGAACGCGTTACCGAAATTCTTGCTTAACGCGCCTGCCTTGGCGTTGGCGGGCAATCTGGGAATTGCCTCGCGGAGATCTTTCAGTATGTACGAATAGCTCTCTTCCACGCTTTTGGTGAGAGGCAGGTTGAAATCGGGGTCATCGCTGGACAACACTTTGTCAACCCAGATGAATTTGCCGGTCTTGCGGGCGAAATCATAGTAAACCATGGCACGCATGAGCTTGCCGAGAGCCACATATTTCACCTTGTCGGTTTCATCGAGAACGGTGCTTGTTCCACAACGCTCGATAATCATGTTGCAGGCACGGATGATACCGAAGCGTCCGTTGAGCGATGCTCCGTCCCATGTGTTTTCAATCAGACCGCGGGCATTTCCGGGACATGCCGCACGACAGTTGATCATATTGGTTGTGAAATACACGTCTGAGGTGGGACAGTCGCGGTAGTAACTCATCACAGTGTTGTACTTACCGAGAACAAACGCCTCGACATTGGCGGCGCTCCCCCACACCAGATCCTCGCTATAGATAGCAGAAGGCTCTGTGTCAAGGAAATCTCCGCAGCTCTGAACCGAGAGACCCAGCGCCAGTGTTAGCGGTATGAAATATTTTGCTTTCATATTTTATTCAGTAAATTGTTTTAGAAGCCGATATTGAGGCTCATTGTATAAACTCTTGAAACAGGATAGCTGTAGCCGTTTGCCGAGGGCGACTCAGGATCAAGACCCCACTTCTTGGCGGGCGAGAAAGTGAGCAGGTTGTAGCCCGACAGGCTGAGGTAGCATTTTGACAGCCAGGTTGTTTTCTTAAGCAGCTTGTGCTTGAAGTCATAGCCTATTGACAGGCTTTTCAGGCGGATGTACTTAGAGTCGACAAGCCAGAAGTTGGTGTCTACAAAGTTATTGCTGCCTGTCATGCCCGGCGAAGTGTGCTGGCGGGGATAAAGAGCATCGGTATTGTCGGGAGCCCAGATGTCTGTCTGGAATTCGTAGATAACAGGCAGATAGTTTGAATTACCGCCCATGAGAATTGCGTCAAGATACTTGTTGTAGTTGGTAGCTCCCTGCCAGAGCATGCTGAGGTTGAAGCCTCTCCAGCGCACGTCGGCGTTTATACCGTAGTTGCCTCTCGGAGCTGTGCCGGAACCCTGTCTGTACTGGTCCTCGCCGTCGATTTTACCGTCGCCGTTGAAGTCGTAGTACTTAAGGTCACCAGCCATGATGTTTGACGAGCCGTTGCGTTTCGGAGAGTTCAGTACATCCTCGTAGCCGGTATAATAGCCGAGATTCTTGTAATAGTTGCCGGTGTATGCAGCTACCTGAGTCGAACGCTTGTAGGGGTTTTTGAGGGTTGTCTCAGCCTCGTTGGGGTTGATGTTCCAGCGGTCGTCGTATATTGTGAAGTTTCCACCGAGGGTGTACTGCACTTCGCCGACATTGCCGTGGTAAAGAAGAGTGAAGTCGAAACCTCTGCGACGGCTTTCGCCATCAGACTTGACCATAGGCAGCGAAAGACCCAGAGGTGCTGTGTAGCCTACATTCGAGGGCGATGCGAGATAGCCTTTTGTGCTCTTGTAGAAGTAGTCGAACGAACCGGAGAACGCGTTGTTGAACGCCGCGAAGTCAAAGCCGATGTTGAAGTCGCGCTGTGTGTACCACTTCAGGTCCGGGCTGGGCAGAGCGCCTTCAGAGAATGTCTGATACCACTGACCGCCGATGTACGCGCCGGTATTGCTGAGTGAGTAAGAGGTCAGATAAGACCAGCGGTCAACATTATCGAGACCGATTTCACCGTAAGAACCGCGAATCTTGAACTGGTTGATGATGCCATACAGACGGCTCTCTTTCCAGAACGCTTCTTCGGATACAGTCCAGCCGGCAGATCCTGAGAAGAAAGTGCCCCAGCGACCTTTGCGGGGAAGGTTGTCTGTGCCGTCGTGACGGAGCGAGAACTCAGCCATGTAGCGGGCATCGTAGTCATAGTGCGCGCGGAACACAACAGAAGCTCTGCGCCACTGCACACCGTCTTCCGCACCGTTCTGTGCGGTGCTTACGGGACCTGCACCAATCTGGTCGACATCCAGCACATACTGTGAACGGCTCAGCGAGTTGCTGTCATAACCGGAACCGGAAGCCTCGATACCGAGAGTAACCTCTACATTGTTCAGACCGAAGTCGCGGCTGTAGTTGGCAAGAAGCTGGGTGTTGTAGTAGTCGTAGAAGTTAGCAGTCTTGGAAAGAGAGGGCATGGGAGTTGACTGCGGCACGCCTTCCCAGTTGTATGCTGTAGCCTGTTTGTTCCAGGTCTTGTTTCGCTCGCTGAGGATAGCGTAGCTGGCAATACCGGAGATTGTGAGTTCCTTAACCCAGGGCACACTCCACTGCGCGTTCAATGTACCGCGCACATTGGTGTTGTTCTGCTTCACATAGCCGCCTTCGTCGGAGATGTCGATGAGGGGGTTGTCTACAGTACCGCTGTAGGGCTGACCGAACGGATTGACGGCAGCTTCCATGGGGCGTTTGTTCTGAATGTGCGACCACACATAGTAGTAGCTTGAGCTCGGGTCGCGGCGGTTTGTTATGTACGCTTCAAGACCGGTATTCACACGAAGACCGATAGACTTGAGGTTGATGTCAATGTTTGTACGGGCGTTGTAGCGCTTGTAGGTGTTGGAGTTGGTACGGTAGATTGACTCCTGGTCATAGTAGCTGAGGGCTGTGTAGGCTTTGACATTCTCTGAACCGCCGGTTATTGTGAGCAGGTGACGCATTTCAGGAGCGGCATTGCGCATGGCAACCTTCTGCCAGTTTGTGTTGGGGTGGTTCTGAGGGTCGGTGCCGTCTAGGAAAAGCTGCAGGTCTGTATCTGTCCAGATGGGCTGCATGCCGTCATAGATGTAGCCACGGTTCTGATAGGTTGCAGCTGTCCACGAGTCCACTTTCTTGGGCAGGTCGGCGGGCTGTGAAAGTGTGTAGTTGAACTGATAGTCAACGTTCACCTTGCCTGCCTGACCGCGCTTTGTTGTAACGATAATGATACCGTTTGCAGCGCGTGCACCGTAGATAGCGGTAGCGGAAGCATCCTTGAGCACAGACATTGATTCGATGTCCGAGGGGTTGAGGTTGTTGAACTCACGCTGTTCGGAGATAATGTTGTCTATAACGAACAGAGGAGTGCCGCCGCCGCGGATTGAGATGCTTGAACCGGCGTCGAGACCTGTAGAGCTCTGCTGCACGATAAGACCGGCAGCACGTCCAGCAAGCGCCTGCGAGATGTTGGGCACAGGCACATTCTCAATTTCACTCGCTTTGATTACAGATACAGAAGATGTTGTTTTGCGTTTGGATATTGTACCATAACCTACAACAACCACTTCGTCAAGGTCAAGCACAGCGTCATCCAGACGCACCACCATGTCATCGCCTGTGATTGCCACCTCTTTGGTAATCATGCCTATGAACGAAACGACAAGTGTTTTTTCATTGTCCGGCACATTAAGGGTAAATTCACCGTCGATGTTGGTGGATGTGCCGATTGAAGGATTGCCTTTGCACTTGACGGTAGCTCCGGCAAGTGGATCATCTGTGGACGCTTCAATCACCGTTCCGTGCACGGTGCGCGCCAGAGTTACTCCGGCCATGAGCGACAGACATGTCAAAAACAATAACAGTCTTTTTTTCATGTTAATTTGTTTAGGGTTAAAAATTAGATTGGTTTGTGTGCATCAACAGACCAACACGCCGACGCTCTGACATTTACACAGGGATGGGGTGAGCAAACGGACTATACTGTTCTTTTGTTGCTCGCCAAAGGTCTACAATAAAATCCACCCCCCCCTAATAATTAACTGAATTTAACTTTAAATTCCAAAATAATTAACTAATTAATCCTTCAAAACCCCCTCTTCATCCACTATTGCCAACAGTTATATAATAATTTGTATAAATATTCGCTAAAATGTTTAACAGTTCATTCTTGCACTGTTTTTCAAGATTCCTACCTGCAAAAAGCAGCAGCGGCGGCAATCAATGAGATTGCCGCCGCTGCCTGATAAGTTAGTTAACCGCAGGAGTGGATTATGCCTCGGCGGGAGCCACGTTAATAAAGCGGCGTCCGTTTTTGCCTTCGCTGAACACTACCACACCGTCAACGAGTGCGTAAATGGTGTGATCCTTGCCCATGCCCACGTTTTCACCGGGGTGGTGCACTGTGCCACGCTGGCGCTTGATGATGTTGCCGGCTTTGGCAAACTGACCACCAAAAATCTTAACTCCGAGTCGTTTGCTTTCTGACTCACGGCCGTTCTTTGAACTACCTACACCTTTTTTATGTGCCATTTCTTTAAGATTTTAGAGGATTAAGCAACAACTTCTTTAATCAACACTTTAGAGAAGCACTGGCGGTGACCGTTTTTACGTCGATAGCCTTTGCGGCGTTTTTTCTTGAACACGATTACTTTGTCGCCCTTTACAAGGGGTTCGAGCACTTCGCATACAACTTTTGCGCCTTCAACTACGGGAGCGCCTACTTTAACAGCGCCTTCTGCTTCCGAGAGAAGAACTCGGTCAAACTCTAATTTGTCACCTGCCTTGGCGCTCTCACCAAGATAATGAACATACAGGAACTTCTCGGGTTCTGCCTTGAACTGCTGTCCCTGGATTTCTACAATTGCGTACATCCTTTTTATAAGATTTTACGGGTTGCTCCCGCAGGCGGCAATGCCATTCGGCGGCTCTGCACTTAACCAAAAGCCCGACGGGGATTATTTCAAGGCGCAAAGATAGTGGTTTTAATTCAAACAGGCAATACCCGCAGACTTTTAGCTCTATTTTTTTCACAATGCCTATTTTTTTTTAGACTGCTGCACAAACTTATGGAAATTTAAGTTACTTTTGCCGCATTAACTCTCAATTATCATGGAAAAAGTAAGCCTGAAGCCTATAGTTGCCGCAATCTGCGCCTTGCAATTCGCTATGTACGCGTGTTCCGGATCCGCAGGCGGGTCTGAATCCGATGCCGACAGCGTTGCCACAGTGCTGCCGTCGCGCATACCGGAAGTAAAAACAATTACGGTTGAACCGAAAGTATTCAGCCATGAGATTGTCAGCAACGGCAAAGTCAGCGCTCACGATTTCGCAGATCTCAGCTTCGCAGGCTCGGATGCTGTCATAGACAAAATCCATGTAAAAAACGGAGACCATGTGCGCAAGGGGCAGCCAATAGCGTCGCTTGACCGATTCAAACTTGAAAACCAGCTGTCGCAAAACAAAAACGACCTTGAAAAAGCGCGCCTCGAGCTTGCCGATGTGCTGATAGGTCAGGGCTACGACCCTGACAAGGCGGATCAGGTACCCGCCGATGTGATGAAGCTCGCCAGACTGCGCAGCGGGCTTGACCAGGCTGAAACCGTGCTCGCCAACACCACACGCGACCTCGCCAACACCACACTTGTGGCACCGTTTGACGGCGTGGTGGCAAACCTTTTCCAGAAAGCTCACAACAAGCCGAGTGCGTCAGAACCTTTCTGCCGCATAATAGCCTCTGGACAGATGGATGTGGAATTTCCCGTGCTCGAAAGCGAATTGCCTATAATAAAGCCGGGCGACGAGGTTAAAGTGGGAGCATTCGCCTCAACCGAAACATACCCGGGCAGGGTCACTGAAATAAATCCGCTTGTAGACAAAGACGGGCTTGTAAAAGTAAGGGCGTCTGTGAGCGGAGCCAAAAATCTCTATGACGGCATGAACGTGAAGGTAAGCCTGTTCCGGGCAATTGACAAACAGCTTGTAGTACCCAAGAGCGCTGTTGTGCTTCGCACCGGCAAGCAAGTGATATTCACCCTCTCAGGCGACAAAGCCATATGGAACTACGTTCACACCGGTCTTGAAAACATGAACGAGTGTGTGGTGCTTGACGGTCTGGAACCCGGCATGGAGGTGATATATGACGGCAACGTCAATCTTGCCCACGAAGCTCCTGTGAAATTAGTAAGAGACTAAAATAATCTCCTCACAGATGGTAAAATTTCTCCTTAAACGCCCCATAGCGGTGCTGATGGCTTTTCTTGCCTGCACCATTGTCGGTCTGGTGACATACTTTTCGCTGCCGGTGTCGCTGCTGCCGTCTATAGCAATACCGCACATCACAGTACAAATTACCGGAGACAACACCGCGGCTCGCGAGCTTGAAAACAATGTCACCTCGACCGTGCGGCGCCAGCTGCTGCAGGTGAGCGGACTGAACGAGATACGGAGCGAGACCCGCGACGGCATGGGCATCATACACCTTGAGTTCGAGTACGGCACCAATACCGACCTGGCATTCATTGAGGTTAACGAAAAAATCGATGCCGCGATGAACTCCATGCCAAAGGACACAAAGCGCCCCAAAGCCATAAAAGCGAGCGCCACCGACATCCCCGTGCTCTACCTCAACATGACCCTGAAGGACAACCGCCCCTACACCGAACCCGATGAGGCGAAATTCCTTGAAATGTGCGAACTCGCTGAAAATGTGGTGAGACGGCGCATAGAGCAACTGCCTGAAATAGCCATGGCAGACATCACCGGCGTGCCTGCCCGCGAGCTGAGCATTGTTCCCGACAACGACAAGCTGAAAGTTGCCGGAATAACGATAGCCGACATTGAAAGCGCCTTGACAGCCAACAATGTCGAGCCGGGTTCAATGACCGTCAGAGACGGCTATTACGAATACAGCATCCATATATCCAACCAGCTGCGTACCGTCGAGGATGTCCAGAACATATACATCCGCACAAAAGACAAAATGGAACGGCTCGGCGACCTGTGCCGTGTAGGCATTGTCGCCGCAAACGAAGAGGGATTCTCCTACTCCAACGGCAAGCGGGCTGTCACAATAGCCATAATAAAACAGAGCGAGGAAAACATGGATCAGATGAAGGAGGCGCTGGCTTCGGTCACCGACTACTTCTCCAATATCTATCCCGACATAGAATTTGTACAGAGCCGCAACCAGACCGAGCTCCTTGACTACACAATCAGCAATCTGGTTCAGAACCTCATACTCGGATTTATTTTGGTGTTTATTGTCACAGCCATCTTCATGGGCGAGGCAAAATCATCCATTATAATAGGTTCGAGCATCATAGTGGCTATTATAATCACATTCCTGCTGTTCTATCTCTTCCATGTGTCGCTGAACATAATTTCACTGTCGGGTCTTATACTCGCCGTCGGAATGATGATTGACAACTCGGTCATTGTTACTGAAAACATAACTCAGTACCGGCACCGCGGGCTGTCATTAATGAAATCATGCGACCTGGGAACCTCGGAAATGATAACCCCGATGCTCAGCTCCTCGCTCACAACAGTCGCAGTATTTCTGCCTCTGATATTCATGAGCGGCATAGCGGGCGCGATATTCACCGACCAGGCGTTTTCAATCACAGCCGGACTCGGCGTCAGCTACATCGTGGGCATCATGCTGCTTCCGGTCATATACATGCTTGTGTACCGTCTGCGCACTAACCGCAAGGGGAACAAACGTGCGGTAAAAGAACGCACATCCACCCTGACAGTGCGAATCAACAACTGGATGGACAAGGTGTACACCCGCATAATAGACTTTGTCTTTGCCCGCAAATGGTTGTTTTTGACACTTACGGCGCTGATACTGCCCGTGTGCGTCATAATGTTTTTCGTGCTGCCGGTAGAGCGAATGCCCAAGATAGACCAGAACGAGGCGATTGTGCGCGTGGAGTGGAACGAAAACATCAATGTCGAAGAAAACGCGTCGCGGGTCAACACTCTGCTCAGCGGTATGGACTCATCGGTGGTGCTGCACTCGGCATATATAGGAGTTCAAGACTATCTGCTTGATGCGGGCAGCGAGCTGTCGCCGTCAGAAGCCGAAATATACATAAAGACCGCCGCAACAGGCGACATAGACCCGGCTCAGAAAAAAATCTCAGAAATAATCGCTCGGAAGTACCCCAAGGCTATCGCCACTTTTTCGCCTCCGGAAAACATATTTGAAAAAATATTCTCTTCCGACGAGGCAGACCTTGAGGCGAGGCTAAACAGCACCGACAAGAGCAAGACTTCAGATGTGGAAGCCATTCTTGATATAGACCGCAAAATAGAGGCTGCGACCGGTGTCCAGTCGCCCGGCATAGCGTTGCGCGACCGCATAAACATAGTAATCGACCGGGAAAAGCTGCTTGTGTACCGCGTCGACTACACTTCCGTCGCCCGCGCGCTTCGCACAGCATTCAAAAGCAACAGCGTGTCTGTTCTCCGGTCGTACCAGCAATACCTGCCTATCGGCATCAACGGAGATGGTCAGTCGGTAGAGTCCATTCTTGCCAACACCCTGATAGAGACGCGACCGGACGACAATGGAGCAATAAGCGAGATTCCGCTCAAATATCTCGTGTCTGTGGTGCGCGACAAAGACATCAAAAACATCTCTGCCGGGCGAAACGGCGAGTTCGTGCCTCTTGACTACTATGACCTCCAGAATCCGGATGCCACGATAGCTGAAATAACCGAGGTCGTTGACAAATCACCGGGCTGGGAAGTGGATTTTACCGGCAGCATATTTTCCAATGCCAGAATGATGAACGAAATGGTGATTATTCTCGCCATATCCATCCTCCTGATGTACTTCATACTCTGCGCACAGTTTGAAAGTTTCATGCAGCCGCTGATAGTGCTGATAGAAATTCCGCTTGACATCGCTTTCGCTCTGCTGACGCTGTGGATATGCGGGCACACCCTCAACCTTATGAGCGCCATAGGCATAATAGTGACATGCGGCATTGTGGTCAATGACTCCATTCTTAAACTTGACGCCATCAACGAGCTGCGCAAGGCGGGCACACCGCTCCTTGAAGCCATACACACTGCGGGGCTGCGGCGACTGCGCCCAATCATAATGACTTCGCTCACAACCATATTCGCCATGCTTCCGACACTGTTCACTTCCGACATGGGCTCGGAGCTGCAGCGTCCTCTCGCAATTGCCATGATAGGCTCCATGATTGTGGGCACGATAATAAGTATTTTCCTTATACCCCTTGTGTACTGGCTTATATACCGTAAGCATGCCTGACCAATAACTCCTCAATATATCTCAGCGACCACGCGCTCCCCGAGCCAAAGGCTTTGCCGGACGCTTAAACACTAACCACCTACGAAACAATGGCTATTAAGAACAAACAGATTCTCAAGACCACAATACTTTTTGCCTTAGCCCTCACCTCCATGACAACAACGGTGTCGGCACAGAGACGTGTGCGGCTAAACCTCGAACGGACAATAGAGATTGCAAATGACAGCTCTCTGCAGGCATTCCGCAACCAGAACCTATACCATTCCGGCTATTGGGAATTTATCTCCTACCGCGCCGGGCGCCTGCCAAGCCTTACGCTCAACCTCACTCCGGCAAGCTACAACCGCTATATAACCCAGCGATACAACTACGACGAGAATATCGACGTGTATCGCGCCCAGCAAATGTACTCTGCGAGCGGAGGGCTGAACATAACCCAGAACTTCGACCCCCTCGGCGGCACATTTTACCTTGAGACCAGCCTTAACTACATGCGCAACTTCGGCGACATAAGGTCAACACAGTACTCGTCCATACCAGTGAGACTCGGCTACCGACAGTCGCTCATCGGATTCAATGAATTCAAATGGGAGCGCCGTATCGAGCCTGTCAAGTACGAAAAAGTAAAGAAACAGTTCCTCTACAACATGGAGGAGGTGAACGAAAATGCGGTAAACTACTTTTTCCAGCTCGCCCTCGCCCAGGCGGAATATCGCCTCGCCGTCGACAACCTCGCCTCGTGCGACACCCTCTATACCATAGGCGAACGCCGCTTCAAGATTGCCGCAATTTCACAATCTGACCTGCTGACCCTGAAACTGGACAAGGTCAACGCCTCCAACTCCGTGAAAAATACAAGAATGGCGCTTAAAAGAGCCATGTTCACCCTCGCCACATACCTCGGCATGGAGAAAGACACCGAAATTGAAGTGGAACTACCCGGAATACCCCGCGCCAAAGACATTCCTGCAGAAACCGCGCTCAATTACGCCAAGCTCAACAACCCCACGCTGCTCTCTCACAAACAGAGCATTCTTGAGGCTCAGCGCGATGTCAACCGCACAAAAGTGGAACAGCGCATAAACGCCACTGTAAACGCCAGCATCGGCTACAATCAGGTTGCAGAAAAGCTCGGACTCGCCTACTCGCACCCCCTCAGGCAAGACCTTGTATCGCTCACCGTGTCTATACCCATAATAGACTGGGGCGTGCGCAAAGGTAAGCTGAACATGGCGAAAAACAACCTTAATGTACTTGAAATCACCGCGCGTCAAGAAGAAATTTCCATTGAAGAAGATGTGCTTATGACCGTGAGCGACTTCAACATCCAGCAGGGTCTCGTAGCCACGGCGGTCGAGGCTCTTGAGCTTGCCGAAACCGCTTATAGCCAGACCAAACAGCGTTTCATAATAGGCAAAATAGACCTCAACACCCTGACACTGTCGCTCAACCGCCAGCAGGACGCCAACAAAAACTACATCTCAGCCCTGCAAAACTACTGGCTGAGCTACTACAAACTGCGCAAGCTCACTCTGTTTGACTTCGATTCAAACATAGAACTGTCATCGAAATTCGATATTGAAAACAGAGTCAGATAAACACCCGACGGCTACTCTTGTGTCATGAAAAAACAGATTTCGTCATTCACTGTCATCGTAGCATTCATAGCGCTCGCGCTCGTGGGTGTGGCTCTTGTGCCAAGACTTCCGGTAAAACTGTCGCCTTCGCGCAACCTGCCCTCGCTCACCGTCTCTTTCGCTATGAAAGACGCCTCGGCGCGTGTGATTGAAAGCGAAGTAACAAGCAAGCTCGAGGCTATGCTCGCCAGAGTGCAGGGAGTGAAGGAAATCAACTCCACATCTCAGAACTCCTCCGGCAGCATCACTCTCGGGCTTGACAAACATGCCGACATCGACATGATTCGCTTCGAGGTGTCAACCATTGTGCGGCAGGCATGGTCTCAGCTGCCTGACGGAGTGACATACCCTCTGATTACCGCCAGACAGGCTGACGAAAGGTCCTCCCGACCATTCCTGTCATATACTCTCAACGCGCCTGCCACCCCTTTTGAAATACAGAATTTCGCCGAAGAAAACATAAAGCCGGTAATCGGTCAGCTAAAGGGGGTGTACAAAGTGGAGCTGAGCGGGGCAATGCCGATGGAATGGCAGCTGGAGTACGACAGCGACAAACTTCACGCCCTCGGACTCACTCCCACAGACATCCAGAACGCCATAAGAGAAAATGCCGGAAGCCAATTTCTCGGCATAGCCGAAGTGGGAGACGAATGGCTGAGAATCAACACCATCACAACCGGGCAGGACACAACCTTCCATGCGTCTGAAATAATGCTCTCAACATCGTCCGGCACAATGATTCCGCTTGACCGTCTGGTAAAGGTTTCCTACGCCGAAGCAGCTCCGAGAAGCTATTTCAGAATAAACGGACTGAACTCCATATACCTTTCCATTACCGCCGAAGACAACGCCAACCAGCTTGAACTTGCTTCGGAAATAAAAAATATAATGGCGCAGCTGAGACACAAAATGCCTCAGGGCTACCAGACCATACTGAGCTACGACGCCACTTCATCCATAAATGAAGAACTGTCCAAAATCTACTTCAGATCAGGGCTTACTTTTCTGATACTACTGCTTTTTGTAGCGGTGATAACCCTCAACCTGCGCTACCTGCTCATAATCACCATATCACTGCTTATAAACCTTGCCGTGGCAGTGATTCTCTACTATCTCGTCGGAATCGAAATCCAGCTTTATTCCCTCGCCGGCATTACCATATCGCTCAATCTGATTATTGACAACATCATTGTCATGACAGACCATATAACCCACAAGGCAAATCTGAAAGCGTTCACTTCCGTACTCGCAGCCACCCTCACTACTGTCGGCGCGCTCGGCATTGTCTTCTTCCTTGACGAAGACATAAGGCTGAACCTTCAGGACTTTGTGGCTGTCGTGATAATAAACCTCGGAGTGTCGCTGCTTGTGGCTCTGTTTCTTGTGCCTGCTCTGATAGAGCGCATAGGTCTGAGGATAAAAAAGGGCAAAAAGCTCAGAAGCGGCAGGTTCGCGCTTGCGTTCAGCCGTTTTTACCAACGCTTCATTCTGTTTTGCCGACGCTTCCGCTGGGCTATGATTCTTGCTCTGGTGCTGCTGTTCGGGCTGCCGGTGTTCATGCTCCCCGAAAAGGTTGAGGGCGAAGGCAAGTGGGCTGAACTCTACAACAGCACCATAGGCAGCAAAACATACAATGATAAACTGCGTCCGGTAATTGACAAATGTCTTGGAGGCTCGTTGCGTCTTTTTGCCAAAGACGTGTTCTCCGGCAGCTACTTCAACCGAAAAGAGTCGGAACCAGTGCTGAATGTAACTGCCACTTTGCCAAACGGCTCAACACTCTCGCAAATGAACGAGCTGATTTCAAAAATGGAAAGTTTCCTAACCACTTTCCACGAAATCAAACAGTTCCAGACCAGTGTGCCGAGCCCAAACATGGCAAACCTCTCCATAACATTCACCAAAGAAGCACAGCAATCATATTTTCCGTACCGTCTGAAAAGCGACATAATTTCCAAAGCGCAGACCCTCGGAGGAGGCAGCTGGACTGTCTACGGGCTTGAAGACATGGGCTTCAATAACGATGTTCGCGAAACCTCAGGAAGCTACCGCGTAAAGATGCTCGGCTACAACTACGACGAACTCGAACAGTGGGCCGACTCTCTGAAACAGCTGTTGCTCACCCACCGGCGAATAAAAGAGGTCAACATAAACTCCCGGTTCCAATGGTACAAGGAAGACTACTCCGAAGTGTCCATTGACATCGACAGGCAGAAACTCGCGAAGGAAAACATAACCGTAGTACAGCTGTACAGTGCGCTCGCCCCGATTTTCGGACGAGACATCTCTGCCGGAACAATAAGCGGAAACCGTGGCTCCGAACAGATTCTGCTACACAGCTCGCAGGGGTTCGACTACGATGTGTGGGCGCTGATGAACATGCCCATTTCAATCGGCACCCGGTCGATAAAACTCGCCGATTTCGCCACCGTGGAACGCCGCGACGCACCACCCTCAATATCAAAGGAAAACCAGCAGTACAGGCTATGCATCCAGTACGACTACATCGGCTCCTCCACTCAAGGGGAAAAAATTCTGGAAGCCGACCTTGAGACCATAAACGGCAAACTGCCGCTCGGCTACACCGCGCAAACAGAAGATTACTACTACTTTTTCGGCAAAAAAAACGGCTCGACCTACTGGCTTCTGCTACTCGTCATAGCTATAATATTTTTCACGACAAGCATTCTCTTCAACTCGCTCGCTCAGCCGCTTGCCATTATCTTCACCATACCCATATCCTTCATAGGGGTGTTTCTGGTGTTCTATCTGTTCGGCGTAAACTTTGACCAGGGCGGCTTCGCCTCCTTCATCCTGCTGTGCGGCATCACCGTAAACGCCTCGATATATGTGCTCAACGAGTTCAACACCCTGCGCACCCGATTCCCCCGCAAATCCTCGCTTGACCTCTACATCAAGGCGTGGAACACCAAGATACTGCCCATTTTCCTCACCGTTGTATCCACAATCCTGGGCTTCATCCCGTTTATGATAGGCAAAGGCAAGGAGGGATTCTGGTTTCCAATGGCTCTCGGCACCATCGGCGGACTTGTCATGTCGCTCATCGGCATATTTGTCTATCTGCCCCTGTTCACTCTCCGTCTCCCGGGACGCCGCAGAAAATCACGCGCAAAAACATCTTCCGAATCATAGAAACCGACGCGTTCCATACACCGGCGTCAACCTCTCTTAGGAAATTTTATTTGGCATTGCTGTCAACTTATTATTATCTTTGCACTTTCTATGACAACCCTTCGGGCACAATGACTATTTCTAAAATAATAAGTGACGACAAAGTTTCTGCTGCAAAAAAATTGATTGAGGCAAGCAGACGCATTGTCATCACCTGCCACAAGACCCCCGACGGCGACGCGCTCGGCTCAAGCCTCGGGCTTGCCGCAGTTCTTGCTGCCGACAGCAACAAGTCGGTCTGCGTCATAACTCCTGACACCCCGCCAAAAAATCTCGGCTTTCTGCCCGGCGCCGACCACATTGTAATCGCTTCGCGCTTCACCGACAAAGCCAAAAGCCTGCTTGCGGCGGCAGACCTCGTTTTCTGCCTCGACTACAACTCGCTCAAGCGCATTGACCGCCTTGAACCGCTTGTTGCCCAAGCCACAGCGCCGCGCATTATGATTGACCACCACCTTGACCCGGAGCCGATTGCCAACGTAACAATATCCTACCCCGCCGAATCATCCACCTGCGTGCTCCTGTACCGGCTTCTGCACCAGATGGGCTGGGACTCGCGGATAAACGCCGACGCTGCCACATGCATATACACCGGCATGCTCACCGACACCGGCAACTTCTCATATAACTCAAACAACCCCGACCTATACCTTATCATAGCCGAACTCCTCAAAACCGGCATTAACAAAGACACTATATATAATAAGGTGTGGAACACCAACTCCTCAAACCGTCTGCGCATATGCGGCTATGCCATATACCGCAAAATGCAGCTCATTCCTGACCACTGCATGGCGCTGATTACCCTCAGCCGGGAGGAGCTCAACGAGTTCGAATACATCAAAGGCGACACAGAAAGCCTTGTCAATCAGCCGCTGAGCATACCCGGCATTGTTTGGAGCGTATTCATGCGCGAGGATGAGCCGGGATTTGTCAAAGTATCTACCCGCAGCACAGGCACATTCCCTGTAAACACCATTTGCGAGCGCCTTTTTGGAGGCGGAGGACACTGCAACGCCGCCGGTGGCGAATTTCACGGCTCACTTGCCGATGCTGTTGACACAATCGTCAAGGCAGCGCCCGACTACGACATATATCTGACCGAAAACTTAGACAGATAAAACATCGATTTACAACAATATATGAAACTAAAACTATCAAATATCATCATTGGGGCTTTAGCGATATGCACCGCCACAGTCTCCCTCTCTTGCAGCGACAACAAAAGCTACGCAGAGCTGCTTGAAGTTGAGAACAAGGCTGTAAACCGCTTTCTCGCCGACCAGCGCGTAATAGGCTATCAGGAAGATTTCACCGACTTCGAGGTCGGCGCTGACGCACCTTTCTACCAGATTGACAAAGAGGGCAACCTTTACATGCAGGTGATAAAACTCGGAGAATACGAAAAACCTGAAGACAACCAGCTCGTTTACTTCCGTTTCACCCGCTACAACCTGTCCTACTACACCACCGGCGGCGAAATGGAAGGAGAAGGCAACAGCGAGTCCATAGAGAACGGCGACCAGTCATTCAGAATGAACAACACCACTCTCGAATCGACAACTCAGTGGGGCTCAGGCATCCAGCATCCCCTCACCCTTATACCCCTCGGCAGCGAAATAAAACTCGTAGTGAAATCACAGTACGGGTGGACTGCCGAAATCGCTTATGTGCAGCCGTTCCTATACCACCTGCGCTACTATCCAGGCAAAATCTAAACCATAACCCATCATGTCACTCATAAAATCTATTTCCGGAATCAGAGGCACCATAGGCGGTGCTCCCGGCGAAGGGCTGTCACCCCTGGACATTGTAAAATTCACTGCGGCATACGCCACCTTCATCAGAAAGACAACAACCCGCACAAGCAACGTAATCGTAGTTGGACGCGATGCCCGGCTCAGCGGCGAAATGGTTAGCGGCATCGTTGTGTCAACCCTGTGCGGCATGGGCTTCGATGTGGTAAACATCGGGCTTGCCTCGACTCCCACCACCGAAATAGCCGTGACCGCTGAAAACGCTTGCGGCGGCATCATCATCACAGCCAGCCACAACCCTGCGCAGTGGAACGCCCTCAAACTCCTTAACGAAAACGGTGAGTTTCTAAACGACATCCAGGGCAAGGAAGTGCTGCGCATAGCTGCCGACGACGCCTACACATTCGCACCCGTCACCGAACTCGGTCACGAACAGACAAACACCACCTACAACCGACGCCACATAGACTCTGTGCTGAGCCTCGACCTCGTCGACACCGAAGCCATTGCCAAAGCAAACTTCACTGTGGCTGTCGATGCGGTAAACTCCGTGGGCGGCGTGGTTATACCCCAGCTCCTCCGCGCTCTCGGTGTGAAAAACATCATAGAGCTCAACTGCGAGGCTACCGGTAAATTCGCCCACACCCCCGAGCCAATACCCGAAAACCTCACCCAGATTTCAGACCTCATGAAACAAGGTCGCGCCGATGTGGGCTTCGTTGTAGACCCCGACGTTGACCGCCTCGCCATTGTGATGGAAAACGGCGAGATGTTTGTTGAGGAATACACCCTCGTGGCTATTGCCGACTATGTGCTCGGCAAAACTCCCGGCGCCACTGTCAGCAACCTCAGCTCTTCGCGGGCGCTCCGCGACATAACTCTGCGCCACGGCTGCTCCTACAGCGCAAGCGCAGTCGGCGAGGTTAACGTCACAACAAAGATGAAAGAAACCGGAGCCGTTATTGGCGGCGAAGGCAACGGAGGTGTAATATACCCCGCAAGCCATTACGGCAGAGACGCCCTCGTAGGCGTGGCGCTGTTCCTCACACTGCTTGCAAAGAGCGGCAAAAAAGTGAGCGAGCTCAAAAAAACATACCCTGCCTACGCTATCGCGAAAAACAAAATCGAACTGACACCCGACATTGATGTCGACGCCATACTCGCCGAAGTCAAAAAACGCTACGCCTCAGAGACCATCACCGACATCGACGGCGTGAAAATCGACTTCGCCGACTCATGGGTACACCTCCGCAAGAGCAACACCGAGCCCATTATACGCATCTATTCCGAAGCTGCCACAATGGAAGCCGCAGATGCCCTTGCCGACCGTATTAAAGAAGTAATCGCCTCAATGACAGAGTGAAAACCGCAATCATAAAACTATTGGCATTACTGCTGCTCCTGCCGGCGCTCCCGGTCCGGGCAGCAGTTGCCGTCGATAGCGCCCGCTGCGCCATAGCCCTCGTAAACATTCCCGTAGCCCACCTCAGGGCTGCGCCTGCCAACTCGTCCGAAATGGTAACGCAGGCAATGCTCGGCTCTCCGGTCGAACTGCTTGACTCCGCCGGAGAATGGCTCCGAGTCAGGCTGCCAGACACATACACCGGCTTCATCCACTCATCATCCGTCACCCCTCTCACCCCGTCGCAGTTCCGCGACTGGCAGTCCTCGCCGAGGCTTGTAGCTCTGTGCCCCGCCACTGCCGACATCACAGCCGACACCCTCTCCGCCGGAAAAATCTCCTACCTTCTCCACGGAGCAATAGTTGCCGGCACAATCACCCCGGGCGGCGCGTATGCAGCGATAACACTGCCCGACGGCACCTCCGGCTACGCGCCGGCTGCCGCGCTAACTCCCCTTGACTCCCTCGCAGCCCGCTCCACAGACACCCGCACCGTCATTGCCACCGCAGCTGCCGCGCTCGGCGCTCCATACCTATGGGGAGGCACCACCCTGCTCGCCCCCGACTGCTCCGGGCTTGTAAAGCGCGCATACTTCGCCACGGGCATCATCCTGCCGCGCGACGCTTCACAGCAGGCTCTTGTCGGCATTCCCATGCCGCACCGCGACCCCTCGCAGTGGCAGCGCGGCGACCTGCTGTTCTTCTCAGGCTCCGACCCTCGGAAAATAACGCATGTAGCCATCTACGACACCGACACCCGCTTCATCCACGCATCCGGCAAGGTGTTCGTTTCGTCAGTCAACCCCGCCGACCCTCTCTGGATTCCCCGACCCGTTGTCAAGGTAATGCGCATAGCCGGTGCCGAAAACACACCCGGCATCACACGCATCGCCTCTCACCCCCTTTACTTCTCCCGCCAATGAAACGCATCCTCGCCTCGCTTGCGGCAATTATTCTGTCTGCTTCCGCTCTCATCAGCGCTCAGCAACCCACCGATGCGCCAAAACCTAAGCACTACTACCTTGACGATGTGGCTCAGTTCGTGCCCTCTCTTGCAAACGCCACTCTGACACTCTGCGGTCAAGGCGTGTCCATGCACTGGCGCGAGCGCATTGCCCTCACACTCACCTCGGCGGTTATTTGCGAAGGCACCACCCTGGCGCTCAAGCATATAGTCCATTCGCGGCGACCCGACGGCTCTGACTACAACTCCTTCCCTTCAGGACACACATCCCGCGCCTTCAGAGGTGCAGAGATGCTGCGCGCGCAACACGGCTGGACATGGGGTGCCGGCGGCTACGCCGTGGCTATAGGTGTCGGGGCGCTGCGCATCCACCACCACCGCCACCGCTTCGGCGATGTTGCCGCCGGGGCGGCTATCGGATTCCTGAGCGCCCGCGCCGCCTACCTGCTGCTGCCGCTCGAACGCCGCATTTTCGGCTGGAACAGATCACAGGTCACAGCCGTAGCAGCTCCGTCAATCACCCCCGGCTCATTTTCCGTTACCGCATCCGTAATCTTCTGAGCCACTGTCACCACTTGGGGCGGCACACACCGCTACGCCCGGTGTGTTTGTAAAAATACGTTAATAAATGGGAGTGGGTAAGAAACTGTTTAAATTTAATTGTGAGGTTCATTGAGAGGATTTTATGAGGGGTTTTTACGAGTCTAAGAGGGAGCATAGCGGGCTATGTGACCGATGAGACTCGGTGAAAACATCCATAAAAGACCTCAAAGAAGCCACAAGATTCACAATATAAAAAATTTCGAATTAAATTTAAACAGTTTCTCAGGATTCTTTACTAATTTTGCGTTAGGGTTAGGCTGCTATATGCCGCTGACCCTCTTTGGTTTGATTATTTAAATACATACTTTTACAGGAATGAGAATACCAAAATTTTACTTGGCATTACTGGCATTTTTTGCCCTTTGCCACCTCAACAGCCATGCGGCTCTGCAAACAGTCGCGTTTGACTTAACAGCCGCATTTTCATCTGGCGACATGTCCGGCTACTATGCAAACGGTCAACCTTTATCCATTGATGCAAACGGATTAATAACGGGTGGACCATTCTCTAGTGCGGGCATATTCAAGACTCTGTCCAAAAAAGTAGTTATAGACGGTAGAACCTACAATGTAGTCATTGAGTTAAACTACACTAATACCTCAAAAAATATTTTTTCTATCAATCGAAACTTATATGGGGGGATAGCAAATATCTGTATGAAATTCGGCACAAATGTCGAATTTGACATATATGTAGAGAATGACCAGAAAAACAAAGCCGGAAAAATCACCCAAATACGTTTTTATCACAGTGGACACGACAGCTCATACCCTGATGGACAATATGACCGGCTACTTAAGGCAGAAAACCAGACCGGAACTTTCGTTAATGTTGGTTCAAACCCTCCACAATACAAGCATTGGTATTTGAATTCGGGTACAGATATCGTGAAATTCGTTACCGGGCCAACCTATGTTACATATACTGATTACACAACTAAGTTAAGAGAGATAGACGTAGTATTCGAACCCATTGTCACAAACCCATATCCTCCTGTAGTAGAATTCCTTGACGGTCTCAGTCCCGACGAGGACAACAACGTCTATTTCATAAACACTACTGACATACGAATGGGTCTCGACCCCGGCGACACTGGTCTGAGCATGGATCTCTATTGCTACGAGCCGGAAAAAGGCGCTTCGTCTGCTAATCCTCCGGTCGATGCAGCGTATAAGGTTGACCACAACTCTGAAAAAACTGTTTCCGATTCCAAAGCCCTGTGGATTTACGCGGTCAACTCCACAAACCCTGATTTTGTAAGCGAAGTCAAGGAATACAACTTCAACAAGCTGACAGCCCTTGAGTTCGAAAGCGTCAGCGCCCTCACCGGCATTGAGCGAGGCAAGGATGTGCCGGTGAGCAACGATGCCGCCGAGCGACAGATTGTAACCTTTACAAAACCAATTCTCGTAGAGGCTGTGTACCCCACAAACCAAAACACTACGTTCATTTACCTCAAGGACACCAATGGCGACATGATACGCGCGGTGTGCTCCGGACAGATTCCCGACTACACCCCGGGTCAGACAATACAGCCGAGGGGCATGGCAGGACGCTACCTCCACAACGCCGGCACCCCCGAAATCGACATCACCGAGTATGTGAGGTACTGCGTACCCTCGCGCGAAGCCGACCCCGCTGTTGAATTTCCTGCTACCGACGAGCGCGACAACGACTTCCTCGCTGCCGGCTCGCCGATTGTGTCGAAAGCCGATTTCAACCGCCACATTATCCTCAAACATGTCACAGCAGCTTCGGCAAACCATGTTGTGGACGCAAACGGCAACTCTTATCAGCTATATCCCCGCTTCAAGGATTTTGACGTGCCTGCCACAACCGAGGGCAGCCTGCTCTATGTCGACTGCTATGTGGGCAAGGATGCCGACGGCATTATACTCATACCCACCGAGATATACACCTGCGCCGACCGCCCGTATGTGAAATTCACAAAAGGCAACCGCATCAGCGGCGACGTTCATTTGGTGAAAGTCGACGCCACCCACCCCATTGAGTGGGAATGGCTCACCGATGCATCCCGTTTCAAAATCTACGCTACCGTCAACGGAGGCGACCCAATTGACACCCCGCAGCCAATCACCCCGGACATGTTCAAAGGCACCGTGCCTCTCGGACCGGATGCCGGCAAGCCTTACTGCGACCTTGTGGTAACAGCCTATATCGACGACGCCGCCCGCGAGATAAAGACATCCACTTCCGAACGCATACGCTTCATAAAGGAAGAAGGCACAGAAGTGATGCAGATCAGCGACATCAAGGGAAGCCTTCTGGACAAGGACGGAAACATCGACCCGGACAAAGTGTCTGACACCTACTATATTGTGAGCGGTCAAGTGGTCATTGAGGCTAAGACCGATTACTACCTCTATGTGCGCGACAACAAAGAAAACGCCTCTTCCAAAAGCCACCTCCTCATCTACAACCCCAACAAGTGGGACAGCCCGCAGATTCTTGCCGAAGACGAAAACGGCACTCTTACATCTCGCTCTCTTGAGGCTGGCGATGTTATTACCGGATTTGTCATAAAGCCTGACGTTACCCCGCAGGGCAATCTGCGAGGCAACGCACAGGGATTTGCCCGCACATTCTCCCTCGCCGGTAATGTTACCGAGGTGCAGCCCTCCACGCTCAACACCGTTCTTGTCCAGTACGAGGATGAGGAAAACGAATCCTACTACACAAAGCTGCTCTACGGTCCTTCTCACCGCATGATGCACTACCGCTTTGAAAATGTCACCGTCAACAACCGCCCAAACCCCGCTTACGACACAGCCACAGAACTTGAAGACGGCACAAGGGTTGACAAAAACGGCGATATTGTCGACAAGCTGATCTACACCCTTGAGCTTGGCACTAAACTCGACATGCGCTTCAACGTGTTCACAAGCAGCCGCGGCGGATGGGTGACATCGTATGCCCCAGGCACCCAGTACACAATCGAAGGTGTCATTGTCCACGACAGCCGTTCCGAAAGCGGCTATTCTATCGCCATGATGGACTTCACCACCGCCAACCACGCCCTCGCTCCCGCAAAAATATTCATAGAGGGGCTTGAGGATGCCGAGCCGAACTCCAACGGCGAGGTTGAGTACATCCACAACGGCAAGATTATAATAACCAAAGCCGAAGGAGCCAGCGAAGACGCTGTGATATACTACACTCTCGACGGCACAGACCCCAAGACCAACCGTCACCGTGGTGCCTACAACGAGGCTACAGGCATAGTCATTCCCGACGACTACCCCCTCGCCACAGTCAGAGCCTATGCCGCATGGCCGGGCGCCGCGCCGAGCGAGGAGGTTACAGCCAAGTTCCGCCGCACTTCTGTAGATGTCAACTACATACTCAACTTCATCAGCCAGGCACAGGAGGGTGTGCCATACCGCTTTGCAGGAAACGCCCGCATAGTGGCTGTCGGGGGCAACTACATGTTCCTCAGAGGCTCCCAGGGTCACTATCTGTCTGTACTCCGCGACTACACCGACGGCATCGCTTCCCACTCGGATGCATGGGCGGGATATGAGCCGGGACAATATCTGTCAGACTTCATCCTCACAGTCGACAAGGTAGGCGAGCATAAGATTGTGCGCGGCGGTCGCATAGACAACTCGCTGATGCAGTTCATGCCGCAAGGCTCCGACAATCGCCCCGAATCGCTTCAGGACGACATAGAGATAACCCACACCCTCATCTCCGACAAGGTCAGCGAAGTCACCGTAGCAAACGCACGCCGCCTCGTGACAGTGCAGAATGTGGCTCTTGAAGGCGTAGAGTTCGAAGAAGAAGCTGAAAACCACGCCACCGAATGGACTCTGATACCCAACCAGGGTCACGACACCGGCAAGGCTGTCCGGGTGAACCACACAGTGCTCGAATACTCCATGCCTGAAAAAGGCACACAGGGCAACTACTACAACGTCACCGGATTCGTGATGCTTGACGAAAACGGCGACCCCGAGCTGTGGCCCACTGCCGTTGAACGCATTGAAAACGCTCCCGCGCCTACCGTAGCCTGCGATGACGCAAACGCCACCCTGTCGCTGGTGTCGGTAAACACATACACCCTCGAATTCTATCCTGCCACCACGGTGTCGCTCGCCTATACCGGCAAAAACGCCAACCACGCCACAATATACTACATCTTCACCCCAGATGAAAACGCTCCCGCAGCAGACGCAAGGTGGAATGTCTACGGACAGCCCTTTGCCGTAACAGCCACCGGCTACCTGCACGTCTACGCCGAAGTACCGGGCATGGAACCCAGCGGACACACCCACATAGAGCTTGTACGCATGGCTCCCAGCGGCGATGTGGACTTCAAGGTAAAGGCAGTGCCCTCCGGCTCGGAAGTTACCCTCAGCCCGGTGGCTGACCTCGACAAGAACACCTACCGAATATTCTACTCGCTCGACGGCACTGAACCCTCGGTAGAATTTACCGAGCCCTTCCTCATCAAAGAGACAACCACGGTGCTCGCCCGCCTCGAAGAAACCGGCAAGAGCCCAGGCGCTGTAAACCGCGCCGTGATAACCGCCGGCTCAGGCTATGTCGACCCCGCCGATGTGAGCGGCAAGGTTACATATCGCTCGGTGAAAAACGACCTCGGCGAGACACTTGTCGAACTGATGCCGCTTGACGACCTCGCCGAAGGCTCCTACGAGATATACTACACCACCGACGCCGGAGTGGTGCCCGTGGTATCGGACAACATGCTCTACACAGCGCCCTTCCCTGTGCCGCAGAGCGGCATTGTGCTCGCTATCCTTGTTGAGAACAACAAGCTGTCAGGCGATGTGTGCGCGCTAAACGTATGGTTCATACCCAGTGCCATAGACGGCATTGACGCCGACGGCTCCGACGCCTGCTCGGTAACAGCCGAACAGGGCGACATCATTGTCAGCGCCCCTGCGGCAGCGGTAGCCGAAGTATACTCTGTCAACGGAGCTCTTGTGCGCTCGACCGCAGACCGCCGTATCGGCGGACTCGCCCACGGCGTGTACATTGTGCGCGTGGCAGGCAAGACATTCAAAATAAAACTGTAACCACACCCCCATAAGCACCACCAAGGCGCGGCTCCACTCCACGGAGCCGCGCCTTCCGTTTTGCATATCAGCATAATCCATTGCCCGGTTGATGCTTTTTCAACAAAAAGCGCTATCTTTGCACCCTGAAAAGGCTTATATGCCGCAAAGCTATGGCAATGAAAAACAAATTCACTGAATACAACCGTTTTAACCTCTCCGACATCAACAAGGAAGTGCTTGCGCAATGGAATGCTGAAAGGCTTTTCGAACGCAGTGTGAAAGAACGCGAGGGTTGCCCCTCGTTTGTGTTTTACGAAGGTCCCCCCTCCGCAAACGGCATGCCGGGCATACACCACGTCATGGCACGCACTATCAAAGACATTTTCTGCCGCTACAAAACCATGAAAGGTTTTCATGTGAAGCGCAAGGCGGGATGGGACACTCACGGACTCCCTGTGGAGCTCGGTGTTGAGAAAAACCTCGGCATCACCAAAGAGGACATCGGTCACAAAATTTCAGTGGACGAATACAACGCCGCATGCCGCAGCGAGGTCATGAAATATACCCGCGAATGGGAAACACTGACAAACTCCATGGGCTACTGGGTAGACATGACCGACCCTTACATTACATACGACAACCGCTACATAGAAAGCGTATGGTGGCTTCTGCGTCAGCTTTACGACAAAGGCTACCTGTACAAAGGCTACACCATTCAGCCCTACTCGCCGGCGGCAGGCACCGGACTCAGCTCGCACGAGCTGAACCAGCCGGGGTGCTACCGCGATGTAAAAGACACCACCTGCATAGCACAGTTTGCGGTAACTTCACCAACCGATGTGATGAAAGGCTGGGGCGAACCCTACTTTCTCGCGTGGACAACCACACCGTGGACTCTGCCCAGCAACACAGCCCTCGCCGTAGGTCCCTCAATAAAGTATGTCATAGCCCGCACTTACAACCCCTATTCCGGCAACAAAATCACTGTTGTGCTTGCCGAGGCTCTCGTGGCGTCGGTACTCGGAAGCAAAGGCGCCGAACTGCCCCTTGACAGCTACAGCAAGGGCGACAAATCCATACCCTATCAGATAGTTGGCACCGCTACCGGCTCCGAGCTTGTAGGACTCACCTACAGCCAGCTCATTCCCTGGGTAAATCCCGGCGAGGATGCTTTCCGCGTAATTCCCGGCGACTATGTGACTACCGCCGACGGTACAGGTATTGTACACATAGCCGGCACATTCGGTGCCGACGACCTCAGGGTGTCGCGACAGAACGGTGTGCCTCCGCTGCACATGACCGACCGCGACGGAAACACCCGTCCGATGGTAGACCTCACAGGCAGATTCTACCGCATAGAGGATCTTGACCCCGCTTTTGTGGCGGAAAAAGTCAACGTGGAGGCTTACACCCCCTGGCAGGGCAAATTTGTCAAAAACGCGTACAATCCCGACGCTACGGAATCTACCGAAACTCTTGACGTGGAAATCTGCATGATGCTAAAGCAGCAGGGACTCGCGTTCAAAATAGAGAAGCATACCCACAGCTATCCCCACTGCTGGCGCACTGACAAACCGGTGCTGTACTATCCGCTTGACAGCTGGTTTATACGCACCACCGCCGCTAGAGAAAAGCTCATGGAGCTGAACACCGAAATAAAATGGAAACCGCAGAGTACCGGTTCAGGACGATTCGGCAAATGGCTCGAAAACCTTCAGGACTGGAACCTGTCGAGAAGCCGCTATTGGGGCACTCCTCTGCCTATATGGCGCACCGAGGACGCATCTGAGGAAATCTGCATAGACAGTGTGGAAACCCTCTTTGCCGAAATCGACAAGGCTGTCGCCGCCGGCGTAATGAAGAGCAACCCCTACCGCGACCGCGGATTTGTGCCCGGCGACTACTCCAAAGCCAACTACGAGAAAATTGACCTGCACCGTCCCTATGTCGACGACATAATACTTGTATCGCCCTCCGGCAAACCCATGAAGCGCGAAACAGACCTTATAGACGTGTGGTTTGACAGCGGCTCCATGCCCTACGCGCAGATTCACTACCCGTTTGAGAACAAAGAGGCGTTTGACAACGGCTCGCTGTTTCCCGCCGACTTCATAGCAGAGGGTGTCGACCAGACACGCGGCTGGTTCTTTACACTGCACGCCATTGCAGGAATGGTGTTTGGCGACAAGGCTTACAAGGCTGTTGTCAGCAACGGTCTTGTGCTTGACAAAGACGGCAACAAGATGTCAAAACGCCTCGGCAACGCGGTAAACCCCTTCGAGGCTATAGAGAAATTCGGTTCCGACCCGCTACGCTGGTACATGATTGCCAATTCATCGCCGTGGGACAACCTGAAATTCGATGAAGCCGGCGTACAGGAGGTTGCCCGCAAACTGTTCGCCACTCTCTACAACACATACTCATTCTTCGCTCTGTACGCGAACGTTGACGGTTTCGACCCCTGTGCGGAGCAGATACCCGTTTGCGAACGCCCCGAAATAGACCGCTGGATTCTGTCGCTGCTCAACACCCTTGTCAAGGAGGTTGACGAGTCGCTTGACGACTACGAACCCACCAAAGCAGCCCGCGCCATAAACGAATTTGTGTGCGACAACCTCAGCAACTGGTATGTGCGCCTGAACCGCAAACGCTTCTGGGGCGGAGAGATGGACGCTGACAAAATCAGCGCCTATCAGACCCTCTACACATGCCTGCGCACTGTGACGCTGCTCATAGCCCCTGTGGCTCCATTCTTCGCCGACAGGCTGTTTGCCGACCTCAACAGCGCATGCCCCGAATGTGGCTCTGTACACCTCGCGCACTTCCCCGAAGCCGATACCTCGCTGATAGACAAGGAGCTTGAAGAACGCATGCACCTTGCTCAGACAATCACCTCCATGGTGCTTGCCCTGCGCCGCAAAGCCTCGATAAAAGTGCGTCAGCCGCTGCAAGGCATAATGGTGCCCGCACTCAGCTGCTCCATGAAACTCGCGCTCGAAAGCATCAGACCGCTGCTGCTCAGCGAAGTGAACATCAAGGAGCTCAACATAGTGGACGGCACCGGCGCCGGAGTGCTTGTCAAGAAGGTGAAACCCGACTTCAAAAAACTCGGTCCGAAATTCGGCAAGGCAATGAAACAGGTGGCAGCCGCCGTACAGGCAATGAGCCAGGAAGACATCGCCGAGCTTGAAAGCAAAGGCAAAGTAACCCTTGACGCGACAGGCACACCCGCCGTAATAGAGGCTTCCGATGTGGAAATCATATCCGAGGACATCCCCGGCTGGCTCGTGGCTAACGAAGGCAATGTGACTGTGGCTCTTGATGTGACAGTCACCGAAGAGCTGAAGCGCGAAGGCATAGCCAGAGATATCGTCAACCGAATACAGAACATCCGCAAAAACCGTGGTTTTGACATCACCGACCGCATAACGCTCTTATTCGAGCCGAATGAAGCCACCGATGCAGCAATAGCCGAATACGCCTCCTATATCGGCAAGCAGGTACTTGCCGACTCCGTGATCACAGCCGCAACCGGCACCCTCTCAGGAGTGGAGCCGCTTGACCTTGACGGCATTGACCTGAAAGTGGCTGTAAACAAAGTGTGAGCAAACCTATAAAACATACTGTTACTATGAACGAAAAGAAAAACAGATACTCAGACGAAGAGCTTCAGGAGTTCAAGGAAATAATACTTGAAAAGCTGGAGAAAGCCCGCCGCGACTACGAGCTGCTCAAAGCCGATGTGACCAACACCGACGGCAACGACACCGCCGACACCTCTCCCACATTCAAGATACTTGAAGAGGGCGCCACAACCCTCAGCAAGGAAGAGAGCGGCAGACTGGCACAGCGACAGATGAAGTTCATACAGCATCTGCAGGCTGCCCTTGTGAGAATAGAAAACAAAACATACGGCATTTGCCGCGCTACCGGCGAGCTTATTCCCAAGGAACGCCTCCGCGCGGTGCCTCACGCCACTCTCGGCATTGACCAGAAGACCTCGAACAACAAACATTGATGAAATCGCATAAAGGACTGCTTGCCACAGGAGTGATACTGCTCGTGGTTATCCTCGACCAGATTCTGAAAATATGGGTCAAGACCGGTTTTTATCTCGGTGAAGACTACCGTATATTCGACTGGTTTCAGCTTGTGTTTGTGCAGAACAACGGCATGGCATTCGGCATGGAGATGGGCAGCAAACTGTTTCTGACCCTGTTTCGCATAGTGGCTGTCGGGGTTCTTATATGGATAATAGCACGCCTGCGCAACCGCCCCTGGGTGAGCTGTGGATTTATGGTGTGCATTGCCCTCATAACCGCCGGAGCTGCCGGAAACATAATCGATTGCGTGTTCTACGGGCTTATTTTCAACAATCCGATGCCCCCCGAAGTGGCAGTTATGTTTCCTGAGGGCGGAGGGTATGCCCCTGTGTTTCACGGCATGGTGGTGGATATGTTCTACTTTCCTCTGTTCAGCTTCAACTGGCCTGAGTGGGTGCCCTGGGTCGGCGGTGAAAACTTTCTTTTCTTCCAGCCGGTGTTTAACCTCGCAGACGCTGCAATATCAGTCGGCATGATAGTGCTGATTCTATTCTACGGCAAACAGCTCTCGGCAGACCACCAGGCTCAAGAAACGGAATGAGAAGCTTACCGTCAATAATAACGGCGTTTATAGCCGCAGCAGCTATCTGCGCATGCTCGTCATCTCCCCGAGGCATAATCGGCAAGGAGAAAATGGCTCGCATACTGGCGGATCTGAGTATCGCCGAGGGCATAGTGGAAGCGGACAGGCACACCTACTCCACAGACTCGGCACGGATACTGCTGAGACAGTCCATATATGCCAGAAACGGGGTCACTACCGAAATGGTTGATTCCTCTATGAAATGGTACGGCTACCACATGGACAAGTATGTCGAGGTTTACGACCTCGCGATAGAGCTTGTCGAGAAAGACATCCAGACAACCACCGCAAGCGCCGGTGCCACACGCCAGAGCAGCGGCACAACTTCAATATATGCCACCGAAGGCGACTCGGTGGATGTGTGGCAGGGTCAGAAACTCAGAGTATTCGCGGCAAACATGCCGTCTGATTTCACCACTTTCTATCTGGTCAATGACAGAAACTGGGAGAACGGAGATGTGTACACCCTCTCAGCCAGAATCTCCGGCATGGGTGACAGTCCGCTGCGCATGAGCATTGCCGCCGAATATCCTGACGGCTCCCGCGATTACGTTACATCCGACACAAAGGGCAACGGCTGGCAGCATCTTGACCTGCCGCTCAAACCTGACAAAAAGGCATCTCTTGTGTTTGGCTACATTCACTCCGCGCCCTCCGGCAAGGATGTTGTCATAGCCGACTCCATATCTCTGATAAGGAGGCGCGCCGCCAATGTTTCAGTGTCACGCGGTTCAATAAAGGAAACATCTCCGCTTTATGGCAGATAGCATCACACTGCCGGCATCGCAAAGGGTGATGGCACACCTCATTATATATAAAGGTGCGGAGTACAGACTGTCTGTGGCAGGCATTATAGGGGAAGAAGTGGTGATAACACCGTATGCAGAGGAGGTACACTCAACCGTATTTGTAAACGGCACCATAGAGGTTGAGCATTCGCCTGAAGGACTCAAAGTGCGGCGAAAATAGCCGAGACCATTATCCTGAAGCCGCCTTGCGGTAGAGCAGCACCGCTATTATAGCATAAATCACATTGGGTATCCACATTGCGACCATAGGCGAGGTATAGCCGCTTACAGCAAAAGCAGAAGTAACGGTCATGAAAAGAATGTAGCTGAAGCTGAGCACAAGCCCTATGCCGATATTTATACCCATGCCGCCCTTTACCTTTTTGCTGCTCAGAGCCATGCCTATGACAGTGAGGATAAACGCGGCTGCGGTAATTGCATAGCGTCTGTGATACTCTATTTCAAATGACTTTATGTTTGCCACTCCCCTTTCTTTCTGGTGGCGGATGTATTCCGTCAGAGCGGGAGAGGTGAGCATCTCCTGGTCGTTCTTGGCTATAAGAAAGTCTTTCGGCTCAATAGGAATCACGGTGTCGAGTCTTGTGCCTCGGGTTATCACCTCGCGCGTACCTTTGAGGTCGCGAATCATATAGTCGCGCACCACCCAGTTGTACAGAGTGTCGTAATGTATGGTCTGCGCCGTCAGGCGGCTCACCAGTTTTTTGTCCTTGAATGTCTCCAAAGAGAAACGGTAGCCTGTTTTTGCCGTGTTGTCATAGCGGTTCATGTAAGCTACCACACCCGGCGACACCATGAGCTGTATGTTTGAGCCATAGTTGGCGGCTTTGTTCTTGACATACGTGTTCTGGTAGGCTATTCGCTTGACATTGGCGGGGGGTATAATGTATGCCGACAATACGAATGTGGCGGAAGCTATCACCGCCGCACTGAGCATATACGGCACGAGCAGACGCTTGTAGCTCATGCCGGCAGACAGCATTGCTATAATCTCGCTGTTGTCGGCAAGTTTTGACGTGAAAAAGATGACCGCAATGAAGGTGAAGAGGGGGCTGAACTGATTTGCGAAGTATGGCAGGAAGTTCAGAAAGTAGTCAAACACCGTTTCTTTCAGCGGAGCTTTGAGAAAGGAGTCGAGTTTTTCATTTATGTCAAGCATTATTGTAATGGCAAGAATCAGCACAATAGCAAAGATGTATGTGCCGAGAAACTTGCCTATTATATATCTGTCAAGCAGCTTGAGCTTCATTGCGTAGGGTCTGATTACAGGCGTGTGGTGACTCTTTCAATCATTTCGCGTTTCCACACAGCCCAGTCACCTGCGAGGATGTGCTTGCGCGCCTCGCGAGTCAGCCATAGATAGAAGGCGAGGTTGTGTATGCTTGCAATCTGCATAGCGAGTATTTCCTGACTTATAAAGAGGTGGCGGAGATACGCGCGCGAGTATGCCGTGTCGACATAGCTTGTGCCTTCGGGGTCAATGGGAGAGAAGTCGTCCGCCCATTTCTTGTTGCGCATGTTCATGATGCCTCTGCTTGTGAAAAGCATTCCGTTGCGTGCGTTTCTTGTGGGCATGACACAATCCATCATATCCACTCCCCTGTCTATAGCCTCAAGGATATTGGCAGGAGTGCCCACACCCATCAAGTAGCGGGGTTTGTCTGCCGGAAGTATTTCATTTACAAGCTCTATCATGTCGTACATAACCTCGGTAGGCTCGCCGACGGCAAGTCCGCCTATAGCGTTTCCGTCGGCACCAAGATCAGCGACGAACTTAGCGCTCTCTCTCCTCAGCTCGGGATATGTGCACCCCTGTACTATTGGGAAATAAGCCTGACTGTAGCCATAAAGCCCTTCGGTATTCCGGTAGCGCTCCCAACCTCTTTTCAGCCAACGGTGAGTAAGGTCGAGGCTTTTACGGGCGTAGCTGAAATCAGAATCGCCGGGAGGGCATTCATCCAGCGCCATCATTATGTCCGCACCTATGATTCGTTCTATGTCAACAACATTTTCAGGAGTAAAAAGGTGTTTGGAGCCGTCTATATGGGAACGGAACCATGCTCCTTCCTCTTTCAGCTTGCGGTTTGCGCTCAACGAAAACACCTGAAAGCCTCCGCTGTCGGTGAGTATGGGTCTTTTCCACCCCATGAACCCGTGCAGACCGCCTGCCTTGCGCAACAGTTCGGTGCCGGGGCGCAGATAGAGATGATATGTGTTTCCGAGAATTATCTGTGCGTCAATATCATCGGTCAGTTCGTGACGATGAACAGCCTTCACAGACCCGACAGTGCCAACGGGCATGAAAACCGGTGTCTGTATAGTGCCGTGGGCGGTGGTAATCTCTCCTGCGCGGGCTGCCGAGCCCTGCGCGGTGGCTAATAGTTGGAAATCCATGCTGCAAAAGTACAAAAAAACTCTCAGAGGAGCGCGACAACCTCTTTGAAAGCGAATCGGCACTCTGTTCCGTTGTCCTTTTCGAGCACTATATGCCCGGAGGGTTCTACAGCAGCTATGCGCGCATTAAAGCAAGAGCCGTCGGCGGCATCAGCATAGGGGTGAAAGCCGTTTCCGCGCCATAGCATAGCCATGTAACGCTCATGAAGCCGGGGTGAGTCAAGATTTCGGAAGTTTTCCTCGACAGCCTCTACAAATCTCTGGAGCAGAGGTTCCAACGGGGTGTCTGAGCCAAGCAGCTGACGCATTGACACGGGATTTGGAGCATCACTTAAAAACAGCTGTTGGTTGACGTTGACCCCTATTCCTGCCACCGTGCGGGCTATACGCCTATCCGACAGAGAGTTTTCAATCAGTATTCCGGCAATTTTTTTATTCCCGGCATATATGTCATTGGGCCATTTGACAGTGATGTCATGCCCCGGCATACTGTCGCGCAGCACTTCCGCTATAGCTACCGCAACCGCCTCGCTGACAACAAACTGACGGCTGACATCCATTTGCCCAGGATACATAAGCATGGAAAATGTGAGGTTCTTGCCCGGCGAGCTTTCCCAGCTGTTGCCCCGCTGCCCCCTGCCGGCGCTCTGCGAGCGAACCCACAGAGTTGTGGCATTAGGCAAGTCGTCTCCTGCCGCTATCATTTTTTGCAGACAGGTGTTTGTAGAATCGGTCTCTTCCAGAAAAATTATTTTGCTCATGGCGCAAAGATACAAAAAAACAGGGACAGCATTTTTCGATGCTGCCCCCGTTTCTAAAATCACAATATGTTTACCATCCGGGGTTCTGTTCCCACAGACCTCCGGTGAGAGATATCATGCGATCCTGAAGCGGAAGCAGATAGTCGCGCTGCGGGTTGAACTGCCAGCCGCCTTCATAGCCGGCGGGATTCACCGGGTTGATGTAACGCATGGCATCGCCGGGGGTGCCGGTCAGATAAATGGTGTTTCTTTCAGGCTGGTCAAACACGAGAGTCGGGAAAGCGTCTTTGAGATTGCTGCCGACAAAAAGAGCTCCTTTGTGCCATTTGCCGATAATCAGCTCGTCTGCCGCAGCCCAACGGAGAATATCCTCAAGGCGTCTGCCCTCGCACGCTTTTTCAACGCGGCGTTCGCGGCGCACTGCCTGAACATATTTGTCAAGCCCAGCGAAAGGATATTCAGGGTCTGTGTTGTACTCGCGGTCGAAATCTACATCGGGCATGCCTACACGGTCGCGGAGCGGATGCAGAGCCGAGATGATTTCGTTTGCATTGGCTGCGCCGTTAAGTTCGGCAAGAGCCTCGGCATAATTCAGAAGCACGTCGGCATAACGGAACTGTATAGCCGGTGTAGCGCCTTTGAACTCTGCGTCAAGGCTGCCGGTATAGCTTATCTGCACATGTTTGAGCAGCGAGAAACCGGTAATGTTGTTGTTATAGGCAGATGTACCGATCAGCGGGGGGAAAGTGTAGTTAGGACCTTCGTCTGGACGCAGCTGCTGTCCGGGAGTGGCTACTGTCTGGGCAAGACGGGGGTCGCGCAAGGTAGGCAACAGTTCATTGCCCCAAACTTTCTGCGCAGCCTCGCGCTGTGCGCCCACAAAGGGTTTGCCGTCAGCTGTCAGATAGTCATCGACAAGAGATGCGGAAACTCCGAGGCTGCCGCCGCCCTGGTTGAGGTAGCGGTTGACATTGTTGCCGATTTCATCGCCGTCGTACTTTTTGTACCACAGCACTTCGGAGTTGTTTCCAAGATCGGTTGTCTCGAATATGACGCGATAGTCATTGTTCGGGTTGCCGGTGTTGTATATTCTCCACACGCCGCGGTCCATCACTTCCTTGGCGGCAGCCGCTGCCTGAGTCAGGTAGTCGTTGATTTTTGCGTCGGTGACAGTCGGGTCAAAGAAGGGGTCATTTTTCGCTTTGTGATATTTTTCCCAGGTACCCTCAAAGAGAGCCACTTCGCTTTTAAGCGCCCGCGCCACATCGCGATGCACACGCATTGACGAGCTGTTTGAACGTTCGCCGAGATAATGTATTGCCTGGTCAAGGTCGGCAAGAATCTTGTCGGCAATTACTGTGCGGTTTTCGCGCGGCAGATTCATTAGCGCCAGGTCTGGGTCAAGAGGGGTCTCCACCCATGCGAGGCGTCCGTAGTCGATAAACATCTGGTAATAGTACCATGCGCGGAAATAATAGCCTTCGCCCACACACTGGTTGTAAGCGGGGCTGCCTGCCTGATTGCAGTTGTCAAGGTTGTTAAGGAAGAAGTTAACGCGGCGGATGTATGTATAGTTGCCGAGCGACGCAGCGCTGCTCTTTGACAAGCGTCCGGCGAGACGCTGGTTTACAGACGGGCCTGTCATGTTGTCGGAATTGACATCGATGCCCGCAATGCCGACACCGCCTCCTGCCTGAACACCCTGCGCTCTTACGGCAGACTCATAGAACTGGTCGAGATAGCTGCTCATTTCGCCGGTAGTGGTAAAGGGCGTGGATGACGACAGCACCCCTTCGGGCTCGCGGTTAAGGTCGTAGCACGAAGTCAGTGCGAGACCCGCCACAAGACTGAATATATATTTTTTCTTCATTTTCATTGCTTGATTAGAGGTTGATGTTTAATCCTACAGAAAGAACCTTGTTGAGGGGGTAGTTTTTACCTGCGCCGCCGTAAGACGATGATGTGAAAATCGCTTCGGGGTCAAACATCTTGGCAAGGTTTGTGGATGTCCAGAGGTTTTCGCCGGTAAAGAACACCATCACTTTGTCAAGACCGATGTGGGAGGTGACAGACTTTGGCAGCTCGTAGCTGAGCGTGATGTTTTTCAGTCGGATATAAGCCGCGCTCTGGAGATAGCGGTCGGAGGTCTGCATGTTGCGGTTCTGATAGATGCCTATGCCGCCTGCGGTGTGCAGATAGGGTTTGGGGTAGTATGCCCCGGGGTTGTCCTCTGTCCAGTAGTCGGTGTGCTGTTTGAAGAATGTAGCCTGGGCGTATGAGCTCCATCCCCAGAAATAGGGTTCTGTGCCGGGGCTCCAGTCGCGTTTTCCAACACCCTGGAACATAAGGCTGAGGTGCAGACCCTTCCAGCCTATGTTGCCGTTGATTGTGTACTGGTAGCGCGGGGTTGTGTTGC
The DNA here is from genome assembly GCA_003762715.1 of Muribaculaceae bacterium Isolate-104 (HZI). Taxonomy (GTDB): domain Bacteria; phylum Bacteroidota; class Bacteroidia; order Bacteroidales; family Muribaculaceae; genus Paramuribaculum. The sequence goes on from RIBJ01000060.1 coordinate 44,727, forward strand.
CTATCACGGTGTAGTCGCCCATATCGCCGAGCACATTGGAGCCTCTGTCGATTTTGCCGTCGTTGTTCAGGTCGATGTACTTCACGTCGCCGGGAGTCCACACACCGCCGTTGAGGTATGAGAGGTTGAGTGATGAATTGTAGGCTTCAGCCTCTTCTGGAGTCTGGATAAGTCCGCTTGAGCGGAGACCCCATATCTCGCCGACCTTTCTGCCTTCATACCAGTTTGAGGCGGGAGCGGTGAATGTGGGGTTCTTGTACTTGGTCACCTCAGCGGTAGCGTCAGAGATAGAGCCGCCGACGCTGTAGGTGATGTCTTTGCCTATGCGGCCGTTCCAGTTGACCTGAAGTTCCCAGCCACGGTTGCGCATATTCGCATTGTTAGCCTGCGGGGCTGTGGCGCCGAAGAAATCGGGATAGTCTTCGCCCGGACCGAGCATATCCTTGGTGTCGCGCTGGAATATTTCAAATGTACCTGTGAGGGCGTTGCTGAACAGTCCGAAATCAACACCGATATTCTTGCTCTCTACTTTTTCCCATGTAACTGTGGGGTCGATTACGCCGGGAGCGTTGATGTATCCGTGGCGTCCGTCGGCGAATATAAAGTTACCCTTGGAGGTGATGCCCATTGTTGATGCGAATGTATAGAGCGCCGCGCCTGCCTGGTTGCCCATCTTACCGTATGAGAGACGAAGTTTGAGCAGGTTCAGTGTGGGTCTCAGCGATTCCATAAAGCGTTCGCGGGCGATGTTCCAGCCGACAGACACAGAGGGGAAATAGCCCCAGCGGTTTTTGCTTGAGAATCGTGAGGAGCCGTCATAGCGCATGTTCACTTCAAGAAGGTATTTGCCGTCGTAGTCGTAGTTGAATCTGCCGAACCAGCCTCTGGTAGCCCAGCTTGTGCGGCTGTCTGTGGCTGTGACCGTGCTTGACCCCACTGTAATGCCGGGGTTGGTGGTGGAGTACAGACCGTTCACATAGTTGTAGATGCTTGAATAGCGGTTTTCCTCAGACTGGAAACCTGCCATTATCGAGAAGTTGTTGTAGTCGGCAACCGTGAGGTTGTACGATGTGTAGGCGCTGAAATTCTGATAGCGGGTCACAGTGTTCTGCTTGGTGTATCTTCCGTCTGACTGTATGCCCAGCTCCGAACGCACGCCCTTGGTGGTTGTAACGCCGTCGGCGCCATAGATGTCGGGAGCAACATTGACAGCCTCGTATTCGAGACCCACATATCTATAAGTGTAGTCGGCGGTGATTTTCCAGTTCTTGACCGGCTCCACGTCAACACCGAATGTAATATTCATGCGGTCGCGCTTGGAATTGGTCTTGGTGCCGCTCTGCAGATAGGGTATCATGGTCAGCTCGGTAAAGTTGCCGTTCGGGTCGAGATAGTGAACCGTCGGGCGGAAACGAGCGAGCGAGTGGTAGAAACCTTCACTGAGACCGCCGGTGCCGAAGGGGGTGTTTGTGTCAGAGTGCATGAACTTGGTGTTTGCGCGCACCGACAGCCATTTGGTGACTTCCGAGCGGATGTTTGCCGCGAAGTTGTAGCGCTTGTAGTCGATGTCGGCATAGCGGAGAATGCCATCCTCGCCGTAATAGCCGAGCGACACATAGTACTGCGCGCGTTTGCCGCCGCCGCTCGCGCTTATGTTGTGGTTCTGCTTGAATGCCCAGTTTTTGTAGTGGAGGTCGAAATAATCGGTATTGCCCACACCTGACTCCGAGTTTTCAAACGCCGGGTTCATGTTGGCGTTTGCCGACAGTTCAAACCAGGGGTCAACACTCGAAGGATTGTCGCGGAACTGGCGCAGAAGCTCCAGCTTCTCATCAGAATAGAAACGGCTCACACCGGCATTGGCACAGCCGACATTCCACATTTTCGCAAATTCATAGCCGTCAAGCATTTCGGGCAGTTTGGTCGGTTTGTTCCAGCCCACTGTTCCCTGATAGCTCACACGCATTTTGCCCTCTTCGCCGCGCTTGGTTGTTACAAGAACAACACCGTAGGCGGCGCGGGCGCCGTATATCGCGCTTGCTCCGGCATCTTTCAGCACAGAGATGCTTTCAATGTCGTTGGGATTGACGTCAGACAAATCCATTTCCACACCGTCGACAAGCACATAGGGAGAGCCGGTACCGGACAGATTGCCCTGACCGCGCAGCTGTAGCGAAGCGCTGCCGCCGGGACGGCCTGAGTTGCCGTTGGTAACAAGCAGACCCGGCACCATGCCCTGAAGCATCTGCGCCGCATCGGCTACCGGACGGTGAGCTATCTCATCGCCCTTGATCTGAGACACAGCTCCGGTAAGATTAACTTTTTTCTGAACGCCGTAACCCACAACAACAACCTCTTCAAGAGAATTGTCGTCAGACAGCAGCTGCACCTCTATGGGCTGACCTGTCCACTTTACTGTAACAGGCTTGCAGCCCACGAATGTGACGGTGATACTTGCGCCGGACTTTACATTGCTTAGGCTGAACACGCCGTCTATGTTTGTAGACGTGGCGTTGGTAGTGCCCTCCACTCTCACAGTGGCGCCCGGCAAAGGCTCGCCGTCGTCGTCCGTAACTGTGCCGGTGCACTTGGTGCTGCTCTGCTGAGCGGCAGCTAAAGGCTCGTAACTGCCCCCCCCTCAATGGGTTGCGCCTGCATTGCCGAGGCGGCGGAGAGGAGAGTCGCTGCTAACGCTGCGGATAGATACTTTTTCCTCATGGTTAATTGATTTATGTGAAAATCCCTTAAAAGATAATTCTCACTTGCGATTAATGAATGGTTCGTTCGGCTACAAAGATAGAACACTTTTTTGCAGAAAGCAAGTCTTTTTAAACAAAACTCATCGCATCACCCAAAATATCCGCAAACATCCGCTATTCAAACCCAAACATAAACTACTCATTTTATTCCCTGCTTTTATCACTTACAAAACCGGCTGTGGATGATTTTTTTTGAGCATTGCCTATAATTATTTAAGGTGTATATAAATCTCTATGCCGAGATTCTCCAACAGTCCCGAAAAATTAACACTATTTTAAGTTAAAATCCACTCACACCAACATCCTGATTTCCTGACCAATATATCAACACGCAATTTATACACCCTTGACAGTCGAAGTAAAATTAACCTTTCAGTGTCGAAATTTTAACAACTAAACCACCCTGACTCTCCCAAACCTCTCAATTCATGACACTTACAACTTTAACATTTACGAGTGTGAAAATTAAGTCAAGATTCGGTCTGCCGCCGCCGTAACTTTGCATTGTCAACACGACACAACACTATCAAATAACAACCAAACCAATTTACATGACTATGGAAACAGACAACAAACCCACTCCCGACACCGGCGAAAAAGCTCCCGCTCCCGCCAATGACGCGCCCGAACCGACAGAAACCGACACTGCCGCCACCGAACCGCAACCGGCAGACGCGCCGCCGGCAGAGACTTCGCAGATTGCCGCCACAGACCTTCTCGATCTCATCCGCGCCGCAGAGGAACGCGGCTACCGCAAAGGCATTGACGAAGCCGCGCGAAAAAACATCAGCGCCACAAACGGGCTTTGGAGCGCGCCGGAAACCCGCCGTCATGAGGACGACTACGACACCGGCACCGAAATACTGAAAACCATACGCCCCGGCGTATGGGACATGTAGCCCCCCACCCCTTTCCTGCCACCCTTATCTTATACCCTGCCATAAAACACACCCACCCCTCTCCTCCTCTCTCCTCTACTATTTTTTTTAACCCTATTTTATTACAACCAAGATTATGGAAAACAACGCAACAATCACAACCGGCTTCGCCGAAGGACAACACATTGTAAACGGAGTGCTCACAACACCGCTCGCCAACGAAGCGGCACCCGGACTGATACGGTCGGATGTCGACACCAGAGTGGCAAAACTCAAGCCGATGTCAACCCCCGTCGACTCAATCAGCCGCCTCATCGGAGCACGAAAAGCGAAAAGCATGATTGTAGAGTACTACAGCGTAGACTCAAAGCAACCCTCGACAACGCTGAAATCAGCGGCATCTGTCTCTGACGAACAGCATTCGAGCGGCAAGGCAATCTACATACTCAACACCCGCAACAACGCACTCTTTGCCGAAAGCGACACTATCCTGGTACCTGCCGACACCAAAGCGAAGTCTGACACCCCCGAACACGAACCGATAATGCTCTATGTACTTGAGGCAAACCCCGGCTCGCCAATAAAAGCAGTGGCAATAAACAGCAATGACTCAGGCGAGATAAGACAGCTCAACGCAGGCACCACGCTCGTCCGGATGGGACGCGCAGCCGGAGAGCTTGACGTTCAGACACCCCAGTTCGAGGCACTCCCGCGCAAAAGCAGCAACTACTGCCAGATATTCAAGGCTCAGGTAGAACAGAGCAACATTGTCAGACAAAGCTCTAAAGATGTAGGCTGGTCATTCCAGGACCAGGAAGAAGTGGCGATAGCCGACATGAGAATGTGCATGGAAAAGAGCTTTGTGTTCGGATGCAAGGGCCGCCTGCCGCTTGCCGAACGAGGCGACGAGGTGATGTTTACCGAAGGTATATGGAATCAGGCTGGCGACGAATACAAATATACCCCCGGCGACATAAACAAAATCGACCTCTCCGAACTGATGAAACAGGCATTCACCGGCAAAGCCGCCGGCAGCGCCAAAAAGATTCTCATCGGAGGCTCCACCCTTATAGCCACGCTCAGCAAACTTGACGCCCAAAGAGTGCTCTTTGCCAACGACAAAGTGACCCACTGGGGCATCGACTTCAAGGAGATTCACAGCAAGTTCGGCACACTGCTGGTTGTGTTCAGCGAAGTGTTCGACCAGTGCGGACACCCCGAGCAGGGAATGGTGCTCGACCCCGCATTCATGACAAAATATGTGTACCAGCCACTCAGAGCCGAACGCCTCGACCTCAAAAAATCCGGCACAAGAAACACCCAGGCGGTAGTGATAACCGAAGCAAGCTGCCTTGTGCTCAGAAACCCCGGCGCCCACCTGCGCATTATCGAGTACACCGCAGAGGATGCCAACAAAACCTCCTGAACCGACAACAAGCAATGAACACAACTCACGTCATAATGACTCCGGAGGAGATTCTCACCCGCTGGCGACTGCTACGCGGGTGGGAGCCCCTCTGCTCCGGACACATTTCAGTCACCGCCCACAATAGCGCTCTGGACTCACTGCTGATTGAACACATCAGAGCATGGTACACAAAAGCGCTCGCTACATACCCCCTCGAACAGCTGCCGCTGATGGAATTTGCCGCTCAGACCTCGCTCGACAGCTTCCGCACAGACCAATCGGCAACACTCACCCTGCCGCCGGGGTGTCTGCGCCCGGCAAGCGTGGCGCTCTCCACATGGCATCGCCCCGCCAACATACAGGCTGCCGATTCAGAGGCAGCGCAGCTTCAGCTAAACCCCTACACAGCCGCGTCCGACAGCCACCCCGTGGCAATACGCCTGTCACAATCCGCACTGTCGCTCCACCCCGCCGCGCCCGGCTCTGCCGTGGTATCGCTACTCGGAGTGCCGGCTCCTGAAAACAACCGCTTTGTCCTGTCGCCGTTTCTCATCGCCGACATGGCGCACAACGAATTTATTGAATCACTGAACAACACAATATGATACCTCGCGAACTAAACAACGCATACACCGCATGGTGCGCCGGAGCATCTTTGCGCCAACGCCGCAAAAGATTCAAAGACTACACCTATGGCAGACAATGGGGCGACATCATCGACCTGGCAAACGGACGCCGGATAAAAGAAATGGACTTCGCAATAGAAAGCGGATTCAGACCCCTCACCAACAACCTCATACGTCAGATGGTCAAGACCGTTGTAGGGCTATACCGCCGCGACTACGCCGCCCCATTCCCCGAAGCGCTCGCACACACAGCCGCCCGAAACAGTCTCGCCGAACTCGACGCACGCGCCCTTGAGGAATTTCTGATTTCAGGCTGCGCCATACAACGCATTGTGAGCGAACGGCGCACCGGCGGCAACGGAGTGTGGGTAGACAACGTGTCTCCCGAAAACTTCTTCGTCAACCGCTTCTCCGACCCCCGCGGATGCGACATCGAACTTGTGGGTATGCTCCACAACATGAGCTGCGACGAAGTCGCTGCCCGCTTCGGCGGCAACGACCCCGACAGAAGGCAGCGGCTCAAACAGATGTGCCTCCGCGCCGCCGACAACTCCATTGTCAACACCGACAGCGCCGGCTTCTTCGCCGCGCCCAGCGGCAGATGCCGGCTCATTGAAGTGTGGACACTCAGATCGCTGCAGGCAATAAAATGCTACGACCCGCGCACAGCATCCATATTTTTCGTTCCCGCAACACAGGCGCGTAAAATATCGCGCACAAACTCTCGCCGCCCGAAAGAACAGGCAATCGTGTTCAAGGCAATCGACACCGCCCGCTGGCACTGCACCTGGTTCGCACCCTCCGGCGAAACAGTGGCGGCGTACCTGTCGCCGTTCGCCCACGGCTCACACCCCTTCGCCATAAAATTCTACCCCCTCACCGACGGAGAGGTACACCCGTTTGTCGAAGACGTTATCGACCAGCAGAAATATGTCAACCGCATGATAACCATGATTGACAACATAATGCAGACAAGCGCAAAAGGCGTCCTCCTGTTTCCAGAAGACCGCAAGCCCGACGGATTTACCTGGAACGACATCGCCGACATCTGGAGCGACTGCCGGGGCATAATACCCTACAAAAGCTCAACCCGAACAAACGCTATGCCCACACAGATAACAACCTCCGGAGCAACCGCCGACGCCCACAGACTCCTGTCCACTCAGCTCGAACTCATGGAACAAATATCCGGAGTGTCCGGCGGACTCATGGGCAGAAACATGCCCGGCAACGCATCCGCCTCGCTCTACCAGGCACTCGCCCACCACTCCACAACCGCCCTTTCCGACCTGCTCGGCACATTTGCCGACTTCATTGACAAACGCAACAACATAATAGCCACCACCTGAATTTACACCATTTAACACAAACGAGCCGTCAAACCGCACACCTATAGTTGTAATTTTGCCAACATATTGTAAAAATTACCGTTTTTCAACTATGAACACCAGACTACCGAAACTCACAAACCAGCGCGACCACGACTTCATGGCAGCATGTCGCAAAATCCAGCTCTCGCCGAAAGCCCGCACACTGACCTGCGCACAAATAGCAGCCTTGGCGGCAGCATCGCCGGCACCAAGCTACTACATCACATTCAGCTACGCCCTCCGCCTCCTGAGAAAAGGCGACGCCTCCCTGTCATCCACCGCAGCAGCAAGAATGGCAGACATCCGCAACAAAGTACACCGGCTCATGCTCACACGACAACTCACCGACACCGACGCACTATCGCTCGTTCTCGCCGGACCGTCAAAAGCCGGATTCTACCTCACCCCGCAGACAGCCCTCAGACTTTTCTACCGACTGCGCAACAAAAAACGCACACTACACGCATAACCCATACACATTACAACCATTACAACCATGAACACACCCGCAACAATAGCCATCAGCATAAAATCAATCTGCGCCTCAATCTACGCACGCACAGCAATACGCCACACCCTCGACCCCAACCGACCGCCCATGCTCACACAACCCATGCAGCCCGCCCTTGAACAACTCATCTGCTCCACATTCACCACACTGTGTCTTGAAACCGGAGCATCCCCCGCCGCACGCGACGAAGACATCCTCTCCACTACAATCCACCTCGTACCGCAGGTAAACACAGCCGCAATACGCGCCGCCTTCGAACGAATAATATCACTCCGCCTCCTCGCCGAAGCATACGCCTCTGTCGACCGCGCCTACTCCACACAGATGAACACATTCGCCGACACCTCACTCGCCGCAGTCAAATCATTCACAACAACAGCCGCGCCACACCCCCGCAAAACACCTCACATCTTCTGAAAACCACCCGCACAACACACACCCTCTCAGAAACATTTAATAACTTTGCACACGCAACACAAAAACCACACCCCACCACACATGACACGCTCAGACTTTGAAATAATGGCACCCGTAGGCAGCTTCGAATCCCTACACGCCGCAATCAGCGCAGGCGCCGACGCAATATACTTCGGCGTACAAGGACTAAACATGCGCTCACGCTCAAGCGCCAACTTCTCAATCGACGACCTCCGGACAATAATCGCCACCTGCAACCAGGCAGGAGTAAAAACATACCTCACGGTAAACACCATAATATACGACTCCGACATGCAGCCCCTCCTCGACACACTCGACGCAGCCGCACAAGCAGGAGTAAGCGCCGTAATCGCATCCGACATCGCAGCCATAACCGAAGCACGAAAAAGAAACATAGAAGTACACATCTCGACACAATGCAACATATCCAACACCGCCGCAGTACGCTACTACGCCCAATGGGCAGACACAGTTGTGCTCGCACGCGAACTCAACCTTGACCAGGTAGCCGCAATACACAACGCCATAACCACCGAACCAATACTCGGACCCTCCGGACAACCGGTCAAAATAGAAATGTTCTGCCACGGAGCACTCTGCATGGCAGTATCCGGAAAATGCTACCTCAGCCTGCACTCACTCAACTCAAGCGCAAACCGAGGCGCATGCGCCCAGATATGCCGCCGCTCATACACCGTTACCGACCGCGAGACCGGCGAATCACTCGACATCGAAAACAAATACATCATGTCGCCCAAAGACCTCAAGACAATACACTTCCTCAACAAAATGGCAGACGCAGGAGTAAGAGTATTCAAAATCGAAGGACGCGCACGCGGAGCAGAATACGTCTACACAGCAGTCAAAGCCTACAACACAGCACTCAACGCAATCTGCGACGGCACATACACCCCTACCCTCATAGACAACATCGAAACCGACCTCGCAAAAATATTCAACAGAGGCTACTGGGACGGCTACTACCTCGGACAACGCCTAGGAGAATGGAGCTCAAAATACGGCTCCAGCGCAACCCGCGTGAAACACTACGCCGCAAAAGGAGTGCGCTACTTCCCGAAAATAGGAGTCGGAGAATTCCTCATGGAAGACGGCACCCTCTCCGTAGGCGATGAAATAGTCATAACCGGACCCGCCACCGGAGCCATAATAACCACCGTCAGCGAAATCCGCGTAGACCTCAAACCGGTCGCCACAGCCCACAAAGGACAAAGCATATCCATACCGGTGCCCCAGAAAATACGCCCCTCCGACAGACTATACCGCTGGGAGCACACCGCAACAGCCACAGACACAGCCACAAACGCGCTACAGACACCACAGCCACAAACACCACCGAAAAAATAAAAACAAAAAATATCGTCAAAAATTTTGCCGGAATAAAAAAAAGCTCTACCTTTGCAACGCAAAACAGCAAGGTGCCATAGCTCAGTTGGTAGAGCAAAGGACTGAAAATCCTTGTGTCCCCGGTTCGATTCCTGGTGGCACCACGAGATTGATGAAACTCAGTTTACACTGTACACTAAGTGTTTACTGAGTTTCTCTTTTTATAGCTGATTATCTTAGAGTTAGCCCACTCTAAGTTCTGTCAATACCCTGTACACTTTGGGGTATTTTGGCGCATGGTAAAAAACCTGTGTTTAGTCAGTGTTTAGATATAACTTCTTACATTTGCAAAAAAGAGTGCGATGGAGAAGAATCCTTACATAGAGTTGGCGGAATGTCTACTTCCGGAAGAAATGAT
>RIBJ01000061.1 GCA_003762715.1 Muribaculaceae bacterium Isolate-104 (HZI)
TGGGATTCAGCAGAAAGAACAGTCTGTCGTTGTTACTGTAAGATTTTGTATGTAACTTTGTAGACATTTAATTTGTTATTTGTCACTAAGTTACAAAAACTTTTTGACATGACAAAGCCCCGGCTTGCGAAAGTCAGGGCTTTGTTTTATGTTTTTCAACAGGTTATAAAAAAGAGGCTGCGCCTATTTTGACACAGCCTCTTTTTTTTTATGCGAACAATGCTCTAAACGCCTCCTCGACCTTTGACACCTGGATAATCTCCATGTCGGAATCTGAAATATCTACACCCTTGAGATTGCCGGAGGGCACAAGCATACGCTTCATCCCTAACTTCTGTGCCTCTTTGACTCGTTGCTCCATTCTCATGACCGGACGTATCTCGCCCGACAGCCCTACCTCTCCTGCCATACACACATCATAAGGCACACTCATGTCCACATTGCTGGAAAGAATTGCACAAATGACCGCCAGGTCAAGAGCCGGATCACTTACCTTCATGCCGCCGGCAATATTAAGAAACACATCCTTCTGAGCCAGCTTGAACCCTACCCTCTTTTCAAGGACAGCCAGAAGCATATTCATTCGCTTTGCATCAAATCCGGTAACAGAACGTTGTGGAGTTCCGTATGCGGCAGTGCTCACAAGTGCTTGCACCTCTATAAGAAAAGGTCTTATCCCCTCCATTGTCACACCTATTGTAGTGCCGGATAGATTCTCATGCCCACGGCTTAGCAATATCTCCGAAGGATTACTCACCTCCCTCAGCCCGCTGCGACACATCTCGTATATGCCGATTTCCGACGTGCTCCCGAAACGGTTTTTTATAGACCTCAGTATCCGGTACATATAATTTCTGTCACCTTCAAACTGCAACACCGTATCAACGATATGCTCAAGAACCTTGGGTCCGGCAATACTACCCTCCTTATTTATATGTCCGATTATCAGCACCGGCACTCCACTCTCCTTGGCATATCTGAGCAATCTCGCCGAACACTCCCTAACTTGCCCCACACTGCCTGCGGGTGACTCAAGATCATCGCTCGCTATAGTCTGTATGGAATCAACTATAACAAGTCCCGGCGACATTGACTCTATGTGAGAGAATATGCTGTCAAGAGAAGTCTCGCAAACTATATACACATTGTCGCTCACCTTGCCAAGCCTGTCGGCTCTCATGCGCAGCTGGGCAGCACTCTCCTCTCCGCTGACGTACAGCACATTTCGGCTTTTAATAGACAGCGTATTCTGCAACACAAGTGTAGACTTGCCAATACCCGGCTCGCCGCCTATAAGCACCATGGAACCAGGCACAAGCCCCCCTCCGAGAACTCTGTTCAGCTCTCTGCTCGGCATTGTGATACGGGGCAGGTCGGCAGTTTCGATTTCGCTGACTTTCTGTGGCTTAGACTTGGTACTGCCACTCAAAAGACCTCGGCTTTTGCCGCTTTTTGCGGGAATCTTCTCCTCAACCATCGTATTCCACTCTCCGCAACTCGGGCAACGGCCCTCCCATTTTGGAGAATCAGCACCACAGCTGCTGCACACCCACACACTCTTGACACTCTTTGCCATAAACTTACATTATTAAACGACGCCGGAACTCTGCGAGCGCGATAGACGCAGCCATTCCCACATTAAGAGACTCAACGGTCGGCACTCCCGACGGATACGAAGGTATGAACAGCCTGTCTGTGACTATTTCTGCCACAGCATCGGTTATACCTTTGCCCTCATTGCCCATAACAAGTATGCCTGACACGGGCAGTGATGCCGAGTATATAACCTCTCCGTCAAGAAAAGTACCCATTACAGCACAATCGCACCCTCTCAGCATATCAGGCAGGTTTCCGCGCACAACCCTTACCCGTGAAATTGCACCCATGGTAGCCATTACCGCCTTGGCACAGTACGCGTCCGCCGTTGCCTCTGAACATAATACCGTATGCACTCCAAACCAATCTGCCGCCCGTATGATTGTTCCTACATTTCCGGGGTCCTGAACCCCGTCAAGAGCAACGACAAGATTGCTGTTTGCCTCTTCAGGGTCGAACTCATGACGCGGAGTGTCATACACCGCCAGCACCTCCGGTGCGCACGAAAGCCCCGAAAGACGCTCCAGCTCCTTGTGAGGCGCCACAATAAGACGGCTCCCGGCAATAGCACATTCAGCCTCATGGCAGTCTGCCCACGCCGGTGTCGCCACAAGATAGCGGAGCGGGAAACTGCCTATCGTATCTGAAACACACTTCGTGCCCTCCGCCACAAAAGCCATCTCCTTGCGCCGATGACGGGAAGATGACAACGAAACTATAAATTTTCTAATGCTTGCAGTCATATCCATACAATGCAAAGGTAGTCAGTTTTCAGATAAAATTGTACCTTTGCAACTTGAAAATAATTAAAAGACAACAATGTCACAGCTAACTGACGAAATAAGCCGCAGGCGAACATTTGCAATCATATCCCACCCTGACGCCGGCAAAACGACACTAACCGAAAAGCTGCTTCTTTTCGGCGGAGCAATCCATATAGCCGGAGCCGTGAAGTCCAACAAAATTAAAAAGACAGCGACAAGTGACTGGATGGAGATTGAAAAACAAAGAGGCATATCTGTCGCAACATCCGTAATGGGATTTGAATACGACGGCTATAAAATCAATATACTCGATACTCCGGGTCATCAGGACTTCGCAGAAGATACATTCCGCACACTTACCGCAGTAGACAGCGTTATAATTGTTGTCGACGTGGCAAAAGGTGTCGAACAACAGACACGCCGCCTTATGGAAGTGTGCCGAATGCGCAACACCCCGGTGATAATTTTTGTCAACAAGCTCGACCGCGAAGGGCGAGACCCCTTCGACATTCTTGACGAACTCGAGCAAGAACTCAAAATAAATGTGCGCCCCCTGTCTTGGCCTATAAACATCGGAGCCAAGTTCAAAGGGGTCTACAATATCTACGAGCACTCACTCGATTTGTTTACGCCGGACAAACAGAAAATAACCGAGCGAGTTGAAATAGAATCTCTTGAAGACTCTCGCATAGACAACGCCATAGGCGAAACCGATGCTGCAAAACTGCGTGAAGACCTTGAACTGATTGACGGCGTTTACCCCGAATTCAATGTAAACGAGTACCTTGAAGGCAAAGTGGCGCCTGTGTTTTTCGGTTCAGCCCTTAACACTTTCGGAGTCAAGGAACTTCTTGACTGCTTTGTAAAGATAGCCCCAAGCCCGCGGCCCATAGACGCAGAAGAACGGCAAGTGAAGCCTGTCGAAGACGGATTCAGCGGATTTGTATTCAAGATTCATGCCAATATGGATCCAAACCACCGTTCATGTATAGCATTCGTCAAAGTATGCTCGGGCAAATTTGAAAGAAACGCGCCATACCGCCACATACGTAGCGGGAAAACCCTGAAATTTGCCGCGCCGACAGCATTCATGGCACAACGAAAAAACATTGTGGACGAAGCGTTTCCCGGCGATATAGTCGGCATCCCCGACACCGGCAACTTTAAGATAGGCGACACCCTCACATCGTCAGAAACACTACATTTCAAGGGGCTGCCGAGCTTCTCTCCTGAAATGTTCAAATACATAGAAAACACCGACCCGATGAAGTCCAAACAGCTTGAAAAAGGCATACAACAGCTAATGGACGAAGGTGTGGCGCAATTGTTCATAAACCAATTCAACGGCCGCAAACTCATAGGTACAGTAGGACAGCTGCAGTTCGAAGTAATACAATACCGCCTGCTGCACGAATACGGCGCACAATGCCGCTGGGAACCGATTTCACTATACAAAGCATGCTGGATTGAAAGCGACAACCCTGTAGCTCTTGAAAATTTCAAACGGCGCAAGCATCAGTTCATGGCAATTGACCGGGAAGGGCGCGATGTATTCCTTGCCGACTCCGGTTATGTACTGCAAATGGCTCAGAATGATTTCCCTGATATTAAGTTTCACTTTGTTAGCGAGTTTTAGAAAATGAAAGTCCTGAAATTTGGCGGCACGTCTGTCGGCACGGTCAAAAGCCTGCAGAGTGTGAAGTCAATTGTTGAAGCGGAATCCACCCCTGTAATAATAGTGGTGTCCGCTCTCGGCGGTGTCACAGACATGCTTATAAACACAGCAAAATCCGCTGCCGCCGGAAATATTCAAGAGAGTTCCGACTCCTTTGAAAAAATACGCATGCGTCACCTTGATGTCATAGAGGGCATGGTTGCCGATGACAAGCGCGAGGATGTACTGCATAAAATATCCGGCATGCTGGAGGAACTCGCCAATATATTCAAAGGAGTGAGCCTGCTCAAAGACCTTTCACCAAGATCGCTTGACACCATTGTGAGCTACGGAGAACGCATGTCAAGCTACATTATCAGCAATATAATTGCTGACGGACAGCTTTTTGACTCCAGGGAATTTATAAAAACCACCAACCAGTTCGGCAAACATGTGCTTTCGCCTGAGACCAATGCGCTTGTTGAATCCACATTCAGCAATGCCGCATTCAAGGTTGCAGTTGTCCCGGGCTTCATTTCCACAGACATAAACAACGGTGATGTCACCAACCTCGGGCGCGGAGGAAGCGACTACACCGCTGCCATAATAGCAGCCACTCTCGACGCGGAGATTCTTGAGATATGGACCGACGTGGACGGATTTCTGACTGCCGACCCGAGAGTTATAAGCAACACCTATGTCATTGACCACCTAACATTCGTGGAGGCAATGGAGTTGTGCAATTTCGGAGCAAAGGTTGTGTATCCCCCTACAATATACCCCGTATTCCACAAGAATATCCCTATTCTAATTAAAAACACATTCAATCCCTCAGCGCCGGGTACACTCATCTCAGCCACCCGCGAGGCTGAGGAAGCAAGATGCGACGGAAAAGCCATAAAAGGTATCTCTTCCATAAGCGACACTTGCCTGATTACAGTGTCAGGACTCGGAATGGTAGGCATTGTCGGTGTCAACGCCCGAATATTCAACTCACTTGCCAAAGAAGGAGTAAGCGTGTTCCTTGTTTCACAAGCTTCCAGTGAAAACACTACTTCATTCGCAGTGCGAAACGAAGATGCAGCTAAGGCTGTGGCAGCTCTTGAAAAAGAGTTTTATCAGGAAATGGCTTCCGGAGAAATCAATCCCATCAACGCTGAACACAATCTTGCCACAGTAGCGGTAGTCGGAGAAAATATGCGCCGTTGCGCAGGCGTTGCCGGACGACTGTTCAATACCTTAGGCAGAAATGGCATTAACGTGAAGGCATGCGCCCAGGGAGCTTCCGAAACCAACATATCGTTTGTCATAAAACTATCAGATCAGAGAAAAGCACTGAATGTAATTCACGACAGTTTTTTTCTCTCTGACACCCAAGTGCTTAACATTTTCATAATTGGAATTGGCAACATTGGGCGTCACCTGCTTCAGCAGCTTGCCCGCCAGCAGGAGACTCTTCTCCGCGATAAGGCTCTGAAGCTTGAGGTTGTGGGCATTGCCAATTCCAGAAAAGCTATATTCAACCGCGAAGGAATCGAACTCGACGGTTGTATTGAAAAACTCAACGCCGAAGGTCATGATTCCACTCCGGAGTATATTGCCCACGAAGTCATTTCCATGAACATTTTCAACAGCGTGTTTGTGGACTGTACTTCAAGCAAAGACATTGCTGCTCTCTATGACCGGTTGTTGAGCCATAATATAAATGTGGTCGCAGCAAACAAGATTGCTGCTTCAGGCAGATATTATGATTATGCTAAATTAAAAAGCATAGCCCGTTCCAAAGATGTGAAATATCTTTTCGAGACCAATGTCGGAGCGGGACTGCCTATTATAAACACCATCAATTCACTGATAAACTCAGGCGACAGAATACTGAAAATAGAGGCAGTGCTGTCTGGCACGTTGAATTTCATATTCAATTCACTTGCCAAAGAGGTGCCTATAAGCATGGCGATAAAAGAAGCCATGACAGCCGGATACAGCGAGCCGGATCCGAGAGTGGACCTAAGCGGCACGGATGTCATGAGAAAACTGGTTATCCTTGCCCGCGAGGCCGGTTATTGCATAGAGCTTGACAACATTGTATCGACACCGCTATTGCCCGAAAAAATGTTTGAAGGCACTGTAGACCAATTTCTGGAGGGTATGAAGCTGCTTGACGACGATTTCGAGAAACAGCGCATTGAAGCGGAAAAAGCTGATGAAAAATTCAGATTTGTGGCAAGACTCGACAACGGGAAAGGCACTGTCGGGCTTGAACGCGTCAGCTCAAACCACCCGTTCTACAATCTCGAAGGGAGTAACAACGTAATTCTGATAACAACCGAGCGCTACCACGAATACCCCATGGTTATCAAGGGATATGGTGCCGGAGCGGAAGTCACTGCCGCCGGAGTATTCGCCGACATAATCTCCATAGCCAATATCCGTTGAACGGTTTGCGTACTGCACGGTCGTTAAATTTATTCAAAAACCGGATTCACTTCACTATTGTTACTATCTTTGCTATACGATAAAGACAACCCCGATGCACTATTATAGCACAAACCGAAACAGTGATGATGTGAGTTTCCGCAAAGCTACGGTCAACGGTATTGCGGAAGACGGAGGTGTGTATGTACCGGCAGACATACCGGTCGTTCCTGAGGCGTTTTTCAGGAATATGCCGGCTATGGGTCTGAAAGACATCGCATACGTAGTAATGAACACACTCATAGGCGATGATATAAATTCCGGATACATCAAGGAAATAATTTCAGAGGCGTTGAACTACGACATTCCGGTGCTGAGACTTGGCAACAGCGATATTTTCAGTGCAGAGCTTTTTCACGGTTCCACCGGTTCAAGCAAAGACCTCGGAGCTCGTTTCATGGCTCGTATTTTCCAACAGTTCTTCTCTGACAATACCGATTCTGAAGTCATTGTTCTTGCTTCTGTGACATCAGAAAGCGGGGTTGCCATTGCAGATGCCCTTTGCGGAGTAGAGCCGTTCAGGGTACTGGTTGTTTTTCCAAAAGGGAAACTATCGTCTGCAAGCAAAGAGAAAATCTTTTCATTAGAGCATAACATCAGACCAGTAGAGGTAAGAGGCTCTGTCGATGACTGCCTTGCAATGATACAGGCGGCCATGTCCGACTCTCAACTTCGAGAAAATGTAAGACTGACATCTGCCAATTCTATCAATATCGCCCGCCTTCTGCCGACAGTCATCCAGTATTTCTGGATATGGTCACAGATGGTTAGCGCAGGTGTTGACCCCAACCAAATAGTCATTTCGGTTCCATGCGCCAACCTCGGGAGTTTCGCCGCCGCCCTGATTGCGGTAAAAATGGGATTGCCTCTCAAAAGAATAATAGCGGCATCGACTGTCAACAACGCGTTTGTAGAGTACCTTCAGACAGGCAGATACAATCCAGCCGACCACAAAGACACCCTTGCACCGTGTCTTGACATAATGCAGCCTCTAAACTTTCCGAGAGTCATTGACCTTTTGAAAGGACTTGGCACTGAGGTGGTAGGCTGCGCCGTGTCAGACAACGAGATTGTGCACACAGCCGCATCTCTGTCAGAATCATACGGTTACTCCGCTGACCCTCACACATGTGTTAGCGCTGCCGCTCTAATAAAAAAACTGTCCGACGGCGAGTCCGGCGCGTTCCTTGCCACGCTATCGCCTGACGAGCTTTTGTGCCACAACACATCCCAGCAGATTCGTCACGAATCCATTTCTCCGACTTACCAGGCATTGAAAAGAATCATTGACCCTATTCACACATACTAAATATAAAATTATGGCTAACAGAAGACAATTAAAGAAACAGATTCGTTATATATGCGGTGATGTCGCCGCAGAATGCGCAATGGCAAAATATCTTATTGACGGAGTGAACCGCGAGACTCTCGACAACGCACTGCGCCATGTGGCAGCTCTTCAGGAGCAAACACTCGCCCGCGTAAGCGCAGGATTTGATAAAGTGCCCTGTGATTTTGAATCACAGAAAGAGTACAATGCGTCAAAACATTCATTCTATACCAAAGCGTTCACATCGCTACGCAATGATTTCAACAAGCGGCTTCAGGAGATTGTGAAAGAAATGAACAGCGCACTCCCCTCTAAAAAAGCTTGATTGCCGATTTTTAAATGAGTTTTTTCAAACTATTGCTTCGGATAGCCGGGTGGAAAGTGAACATCACAGTACCCGACTATCCTAAGTGTATTATATGTGTAGCCCCGCACACATCCAACTGGGATTTTGTACTGGGCAAGCTCGCCTATGCCTCGGTTGGCAGAAAAGCGGGATTTCTTATGAAAGAATCCTGGTTTTTCTTTCCTCTGAACCTGTTTTTCAAGGCCATAGGCGGCATTCCTGTACCCAAAAAGCGCGGCAGCTCTCTGTCCGGCGATATTATAAAAAAGTTCAACAGCAAGAAACGTATGGCTCTTGCTATTACCCCGGAAGGCACGCGCAGTCGCACAGACACCTGGCGCACGGGGTTTCTTCATATTGCCGAAAAAGCCGATATTCCTATTGTGCTTGGAGTCATAGACTACAAGCGAAAACTTATATTGATAGAGCGGACATTCCGCGCAAGTGGCAATACAGACGCCGACATGCGTGCCATAAAGGACTATTACAGACCGTTTACCGGGTTGTACCCCGAGAAATTCTCCACAGACTGATTTATGACTAATCCGACAACCGACCTTAATGTAGCTATTTTGCCGCTGGATATCAGGCAAAATGATGTTGACAGCAATCTCTGTGCTGTGGAAACAGCCATAGCCGGGCTTAAGCCGAACACCGATATGATTGTTCTTCCGGAGATGTTCAGCACCGGATTCACGACAGACAAAAAGATTATCTCTTCAGTTGCCGAAAGCAATCACGGCAAGACAATCACGCGCTTGCGCGAATTGTCGACAAAGAACGGCATTGCAATATGGGGCGGTTTTGTGGCAAAAGAGGGCTCAGATTTTTTCAACCGGGGCTTCATGATATGCGCCGACGGCTCAATTGAGTTTTACGATAAGCGACATCTTTTCAGAATGGGCGGAGAGCGTGAAGTTTTCACTTCGGGGCATTCCCGGTCGCCGATTGTAAACATAAAAGGGTGGAAACTCGCAATGGCGATATGCTATGATATCAGATTTCCCGCATGGAACCGCAATCTCAACCTGAAATACGATGCACTTATTGTTCCGGCAAACTGGGCTCATTCAAGGTTATATGCCTGGAAACAGCTACTCATAGCCCGCGCCATTGAAAATCAGGCGTATGTGGTGGGTTGCAACCGCAGCGGCACAGACGAGTTCGGTGAATATCCTCTGGAGGACTCCTTTGCATTCAACCACTGGGGCAAAGAAATTTCAGAGGCAGCCCCGTCAGGCATACTTTATTGTGAATTCAATGCAGCCCAGCTAATCCGTGACCGCGAACGTTTTTGTCCCTGGCGCGATGCCGACAAATTCGAGTTTACTGATAACTAAGTAATTCAAGTACTCTGGGCAATACCGGAGTCACTCCATCATTGACAATATCGAATATGTGGGGATGCGGCTCATAATCGCAGTAACTGTCCTGCGCCGCTATCCTATCCTCGACCTGCCGAGGAGTCATGCCACTGCGCTTCATGACCCGTTCAATCCGTAAATCACGCGACGCGGTTACATTCCACACGGCATCCACTACCCTGTCGAGGCTACTCTGATAAAGAATTGCGGTTTCAACAAAAGCGATATCCCTGAAGACATACCAGTCCATTAAATCAGCTTTAACAGCATCATGAACCATGCTGTTAAGAAGATTAAGTTTTATTTCGCTGCCAAATACCTCTTCGGCAAGCAGCTTTCTGTCTATGACTCCGGATTCGTCAACTGCTGCCCGACAGATTTCGTTCCTTATGCGTTTTTTTATGGCTTCGCTCTCATCCATAATGTATTTCGCTCTGCTGTCGCAGTCATATACATCATAGCCGAGAACACCAAGCATTTCCGCAACAACGCTTTTGCCACTGCCAATGCCTCCGGTAAGTGCTATAAGAGCCATAGTATCAAAGGTTCAGGTGACGTTCTATGATATACTCCACGCTATCAGGAACCACACTTATGTTATGGCACACAGGCGGCAACGCGGATAAGTTGACTTTTACTTTCTGTGTCAGTACGTTTATGTCGCTGTATTCGACAAAAGCCCTCAGCGGCATATCCTTATGATATTCGCTCAACGGTACAAGATAGTTTACCTGAACCCGGGACGGGAATGTTATCATTCCGGTATTGTCCGGCATACCGATGCGCTCTACCGCCACCGAGCGTGTTTTCAGGATAAGAGGCTCTACAGGTATGGTTATCGTAACCTTGTCGGGTATTATTCTAAGACCTGATACAGGCTTTATAGCCACTTCTATTCTTGTTGTGTCGCGCAAGGATGCCCTGCTGAATTTTTCTGTTTCCACTTGCGTCAGTGACAGAGGCACCCCGTTTATGCCGTACACTTTCACCGAATCGACATTTGCGGTTATGGGTCCGTTGATTATACTTTGCAAAGATGGATGCACATCCGCGTTTATAATTATAGGCAATGAAACTCCCGGCGCGGTTGTATACGTAACTCTCACAGAGTCCGGACGAACAGACATAATCTGCACACCCTGTCCGAAATAATCTCTCAGGCGGCTGTCTATCTTAACCTTTGAGAGGGAGAATACGTTTTTCTCAGTAATATTGTCGGAAAATTTAATTTTCAGTTCAGGCAGCCTGCCCCACATATAGCGGAGTAGCTGAGTGCCCTTTCCCTGAACAGACACCCCCATGTGGCTCGGAATATTGCCTATGACAATCACACTGTCGGGAACATCCGTGAGCTCCACCGGCACCTCATAGTCGCGTTGAACTTCGGAGTCCAAAGACAGAAGCACCCAGAAGACAAACGCCACACAGACACACATTAAATAAAGAAGCATATCCTTGCCTTTGGAGGAGTGCAAGGCTTTATGCAACTTCTCTACAAGACTTCGGATACGCTCCATGACCTATGAAGACTTTTTTAATGCCGTAGTTTATTTGGCATCCTCTATCTTGTTGCTGGTATCCATCTGGACATCTGCGGCAGAAGGATAAACAGAGCCTTTGTCTACTGTGATTTCCACACCTTTGGATATTTCAACAACAAATGTTGTTTCTTTTATTCTGCGTATTCTGCCGTATATGCCTCCGGCTGTAACTATATTGTCACCGACAGAAATGCGTTCACGGAATTTGCGTATTTCTTTTTGTTTTTTCTGTTGAGGACGTATCATGAAGAAGTAGAAAATCGCGATAAGCACAACTATCATGATAAGATTCATGGCACCGGCGCCCTGACCGCCGTCGGCCTGAAGAAGTACAAGGTTGTTAATCATTGTCTATTGTTTTAAATTGTTATTGTTTTGTCAGTTTGCCCTCCGAGCGCAGACAGTTTATTACCGAATACAGAATACCGTTTATAAACTGACCGCTTCGCGGAGTGCTGTATGAGTTTGCTATCTCAATGTATTCGTTCAATGTAACCGGAACCGGTATAGCCGGAAAGTTCAGCAGTTCGGCAATAGCCGCTACCATTATCACTCCGTCCATGAACGCGAGGCGCTCCGGATCCCATTGGCTCGAATTGATGAATCTGTCGATATACGAACGATACTCGTCAAGATTGTTTACCGAGTACATGAACAGTTCTGCCCCGAATCGGGCATCCTCGTCATCTTTGTATTTGGGCAGCAACGCCACCGGCTCTTCTTTTGATGCCGCGATTCTCTTTATTGTCTTCAACACGAAAGTACCCATTATCTCAAGGTCGTCATTCCAGTACACGCTCTTGGATTCGAGAGCCTCCGCCAATTCGTCGGACGGCAGTATTACAGACTTGAACAGCGCCCTCCACAGCTCGCAGTCATCGGCTCGGGTTACACTTTCTTTTTCCATATACTCTTTGTATATGGAAGATGACAACACCAAATCCAGTAATTTTTTGGTAAGGGTATCATCATCTGTCCAGTCTACAGGGTTGTCTTTAAGGTAAGCAACCATGTCCGGGCTTTCCTGAATGAGTCTTGGCAGTATGTTGTCTACAAATCTTGTATCGGGGTTCAAATCTTCCGCAGTTGGCAGGTATTTGTGCTTTGCGGCATCAAGTTTCTGATCCTGAAGTCGTGTAAGTTCCACCGGCAGGAGCAGCAATGCGTGATACAGCTCGTATGCTTTGTCAAGCGAACGGTCAAGTGAATTACGGGCATCATTCAGCGTCGAGCGGGTGTCGCTATAGCTTTCCAGAGTCTCGACAGCCATGTTTATGCCTTTCTCAAAACCGGCAAGCGTAAACTCGGGGTTCTTTCTTGCACACTCCAGATACTCCTCGTCTTTTAGAAGAATTGTCTTTATTACTGTTGTCCAGAAATTGAGGTCGGTCTTGACATCCTTGTCTTTCAGACGGATATAGCTTCTGTACACAGCTGAATTTAAAATTTTGTTGTAGATATTCAGCGTACATGAGTCAAAATCGGCTATGCGCGGGGTGCCTTTTGTTGTAAATATCCTCACGCGGTCTTCCGCCATAAGAGCCCGGATTATTTTGTTTGACGACAGATATTTGTTGTCTGTCGCAGCGGAATGAGGATTTTTCTGACCGGCTCCTCGGACATTGAATCCGGACAATTGCATTATGAACAGCAGAGTGTCAAGATATATCGCGTAAGCGAAACGTTTGTCACGAGTCGGAGACTCCGGAAGAGTCTCTATTTTAAATTCACTTTTTGTAAGAAGGTAGGAGTAAAGCAACTGCACTACCTTTGTACGAATCAAAACGCGATTTATCATTATGCTAATTTTTACTGTCCATGCCGGTTTCCTGCCGGGACTCATCCCGAAGCGGCATGACTTTAATTTTGTGCAAAGGTACGCAATCGCGGCGAAACTTTTGCGTTTCTTTGTATTTTATTGAAAAAATCAAGCCATGTGGTTGAATCCCTGAGCCTTCAACGGCATCTCTGTGCCATCTCTGGTTATCATTGCACATCCCAGGTCTTCTTTTGTGATGTGCCCTATCACTTTTATGCCCGGAAGCCGGTCGACTTTATCATGAAAATGAAGCGGTACTGTGAACAGCAGTTCATAGTCTTCACCTCCGTTCATAGCCGCAGTGACAAGATTCATGCCGAGTTCCTCCGCCATTACCGCCGTCTGGTAGTCGATAGGAATCCTGTCCTCATACACACGACATCCGGTGCCGCTTGCCTTACACAGATGCAGGAGTTCGGAAGACAGCCCGTCGCTTATGTCAATCATCGAAGTCGGCAAAATGCCTTCTTTAGCCAGCTCTGCAATTATATCTTTTCTTGCCTCCGGCTTTAGCTGCCTCTCAACCAGATACTCCTTGCCTTCAAATCTGGGCACAAAATCTTTTTGCCCGGCAGAGGCGGTTTTTTCACGTTCAAGCAGCTGAAGCCCCATATATGCGGCTCCGAGGTCTCCTGAAACGCATATCAGGTCGGTATCTTTCGCTCCGTCGCGACCGACAACAGCTCCCTTTTTGGCATCGCCGATGCAGGTTATAGATATTACAAGCCCTGAACGCGAGGATGTGGTGTCTCCTCCCACCAAATCCACTCCATAGATTTCGCAGGCGAGTCTTATGCCTGAATACAGCGCTTCGAGATGCTCGACCGTAAACCTTGACGACACTCCAAGACCGACAGTAATCTGCCGCGGGGTTCCGTTCATGGCGTATATATCGGAGAAGTTTACGACAGCAGATTTGTATCCAAGATGCTTGAGCGGCATGTATGTAAGGTCGAAATGCACTCCTTCCAGAAGCATGTCGGTGGTTACGAGTACTTCAGTGTCAGGATATTCCAATACAGCCGCGTCATCGCCTACGCCTTTTACTGTCGAGCGGTTTTCCATAGGAAAATCCTCTGTAAGACGGTCTATTAATCCGAATTCACCCAACCGGGATATTTCTGTCTGCTGTTCCATAATATGGGGATATTTAGAGAATAACGCCGCTGAGGTCAATCTGCTTTTTCAATGAGTTCTCTCATTATTTCCATCATTTTCGGCTGTGCTGCCGCCGCGGCTTTCTGAACCTCTTCATGGGTAGGCACATCTGTGACATCCTTGCCTCCGAGGTCGGTTATTACAGATACTCCGAACACACTCATTCCGGCATGATTTGCAACTATTACTTCCGGCACTGTTGACATACCTACAGCATCGCCGCCTATAATACGGAAAAATTCATACTCGGCAGGTGTTTCAAAAGTGGGTCCGGGAACGCCAACGTATACTCCATGCATGACTCTCAAGCCTCGCTCTGTTGCAATTTCATCGGCAAGTCCGATAAGTTTTTTGGAATACGCCTCTGTCATAGCAGGGAAACGGGGTCCGAGTTCTTCATGGTTCCTACCTCTCAGCGGATTTTCGGGGAACATATTGATATGGTCGGTAATAATCATTATGTCTCCTACTCTAAACTCCTTGTTCATGCCTCCGGCAGCATTGCTGACAAACAGGGTTTTAACTCCAAGAGCTTTCATTACCCGCACCGGAAATGTCACCTGCTTCATGTCGTAGCCTTCGTAGTAATGGAAGCGTCCCTGCATTGCCATAACAGGTTTTGAGCCAAGTTTTCCGAATATGAGGTTTCCACTGTGCCCCTCTACTGTAGATACAGGGAAATTGGGAATAGAGGTGTATGGTATGAACTGCTTGTCGGAAATATGGTCCACCAATGCGCCGAGTCCGGTGCCAAGAATAATGGCGGTATCGGGAACAGAAGCTACTTGTGAGCGGATAAAGTCTGCGCTTTCTTTTATTTTTTCAAGCATGGTCTATATTTTATTATAGTTAATAAACAATGAGTTTGTCGTATATTGTTCAATACCGTGGGGTATTATTATTAAGTTTTTGTTTCAATACAGACGCCAGCGTCTGACCTCCATAGGGTACAAACTCCACTGATATTGGCACATAGTAGGAGCAGGCTCTCAAATCTGGCGGGAAGTATGGATTATTACACAGCCGTACGGCATCTTTTTCTGTGGTGATAATCAGTTTGTCTTCACTCTTAAGCGAGGCAAACTTTCGCTGTATCGCCTCCATGTCGGCCCGGCTGAAATTGTGGTGGTCCTCAAATATCATAAGCTTGACCTTTGCACCGAACACTCGCAGATAGCGGATAAAGGGTCGAGGGTTTGCCACTCCTGCCACAGCAAGTATGGTATTTGCCTTGCTCAGATTGCCCAGCCTCGGCGCCGGCTCGTTGTTATGAAGTTCAGGGAACAGCGGCACCAACGGCAGATACCGGTAGCGTGAAAACAGCAGACTCTGGTAAGGGAAGAGGTCAAAATTTTTATTAAATATGGCGTAGTCGACAGGCTTCATGTCCTCCGGGCACTTTGTAAGGACTACAATATCCGCCCTGTCCATTGATTTTACGGGTTCTCGCAATCTGCCAAGCGGCAAAAGCCTGTCGTTGTACACCGGACGTACATGCTCTGTGAGCAAAACCGATATGCGGGGTTTCACATAGCGGTGCTGGAATGCGTCATCAAGAACTATCAGGTTCAGCGCCGGATTCAGTTCAAGCATTTTTCTGATACCGTCGACTCGTTTTTCACAAACGGCTACCATTATGCCCCGGTTTTCAAATTTTCGGTATATCTGGTACGGCTCGTCTCCGATGTCCTCCGGACGGGATTTTCGGCTTGCAAGGACAAATCCTTTTGTCTGACGGCGGTAGCCTCGGCTGAGCATTCCTATGCGGTAATCGCTGCTCAACGCATTTATGATATACTCGGTGTGGGGTGTTTTTCCGGCACCTCCTACTGTCAGGTTACCGACAACAATCACGGGGATGTCAAATTTATGCTGCGGCAACAGCCCTTTGTCAAACATAAGGTTGCGTATCCCCACTCCCAGTCCGTAAAGTCGTGAAAGCGGGTAAAGCAAAAGAGCAGACAGCAAACCTCGTCCGGTCATATCTCAGTTTATCGGATGTCTATATAATCCATACGCGCCTGTACCGGGCTCATTTCCTGAACAGACCGTGTAATGGTGTAAAACCGGGCGTTGTCCTCGCCAAGGAACTCTGTAACGAATCTGGTTTTCATGCTTTTGCTGAGGTCAACCATCTCTTCCCACCATTTGAATTTCACTTTGGGATATTCTTTTATATAGTAGTCATTTTCCGCTCCGATTTCAGCCGCAATGTCTCTGACTGCAACATCAAGACCGCCCATATTGTCCACAAGACCGATTTCCATCGCGGTTCTGCCGTCCCACACGCGACCCTCGGCTATTGCCTTTATTGAATCGACAGACAGACCTCTGCCTTCCGCGCAACGTTTCACAAACAGCTCATAGCCGTTTTCAACCATGTTTTGCATGGCACCTTTCATAGATTCGCTCATGGGTGAATATATGTTCGGGAAAGAGCCTTTGTTTGTTGCCACAGTGGCTGTGTTTATGCCAATCTTGTCATTGAGCAGTTTCTGTGCATTTGGAATAAGGCCGAAGATTCCTATAGAACCGGTCAGTGTAACCGGCTCCGCATAGATTCGGTCTGCGCCACAGGATATATAGTATCCGCCAGAAGCGGCGTAATCGCCCATTGAAACATAGAACGGCTTGCCTGTTCTTGACTTGAATTGCTCAAGCGCTTCCCATATCTGTTCAGAAGCATAAGCGCTGCCACCTCCTGAATTGACTCGGAGAATGAGAGCTTCCACATCTTCATTATCGGCAATATCAAGAATCTGAGGTACAAGTCTGTCGCTCGCTATGCCTGTAGACGCTCCTTCGGTAATATCGCCCAGCGCGTAAAGAACGGCTATCTGTTTTTTGCCTGAGCTTTTGCCGTCAGAGAGGTTTCTTGCCAACGCGTATTTGTCAAATGCCACAAACCTCGGTTCGGTTTCATCTTCGTCAAGCCCGCTTGCAGCCGCCAGCAATGAATCGACCTGATGTCGGTACATTGCCGCGTCGGCAAGGTGGTTTTCTAAATAATAGCTGTATTCTTTGGTATAGGTATAGTCGTCAGCCCATCCATTAACCGCAGCGGTGTCCACCTTGCGGCCGTTTGCAACTTCTTCTCGCAAGCTGCTCCAAATGTTCTGTAAAAACGCGTTTGTCTGCTCTCTGTTTGCCTCACTCATGTCATTAAGCACAAAGGGTTCCACTGCGCTTTTGAATGTGCCAACCTTCACCACCTGGACTTCGATTCCGGCTTTTTCAAGCAGGTTTTTGAAATACATTGTTGTAGCCGTAAGTCCGTGGACATCAATAGTACCTGCGGGATTCACAAAGAGGGAGTCTGCTACAGAAGACGCTATAATGTAGTCTGACTGCGAATAGCCGTCGCTGTATGCCATAATCCATTTGCCGCTGTCGGAGAATTTCCGAAGAGCTGTCACTATTGACTGAATCTGTGCAAGCCCGGCGCTTATACCTTTGCAATCAAGATATATGCCTTCTATGTCGTTGTCTTCGGCAGCATTTTCAATCGAAGCTACAAGTGTGTTCAAAGGAATCTGGTCTACACTTTCGCCGTAAATCTCTGAAACAATGTCTTTTGGAGTCTGACGATCTACTATTTCACCTGACAATGTGACAAGCAGCACACTGTTATTTCTGACTACCGGAACTTCGGGAGATGCCGACGATGAAGCCGCGATGACCCCTATCATCATAACAATCAGCAATCCGAACAATAATACAGACACCCACACTCCGGCGAGAGCCCCCAAAAAGGATATGAAGAAACGTTTCATTTTTTGTTATGTTATTTTGCCTATACGGATTAGGCGCGTATCTGTGCAAAATTAGTAAAAAAATTATGTTAATCGGTTTTTTATTGCGAATTTATTACAAATCCTGCTTTTCGAGCCAGTCGAATATGTAGGCGTATACACTGTTTCGTACCGGTTTCGCGCTTAGAATCAAATCATGCAATCCGCCCCTGACTTTGGCAAGAGTTACATCCTTGCCCAGGCGCGCACCATATTTTTTTATATCCGCCACATCAAGAACAGCGTCACTGCTTTGTGCGGCTTCTGTCCACTCTTTTCCGCTGTAGCTACAGTCACTGTACATTACAAGCACAGGTACGCCAATCTTATAGGCATTGTCTTTCAGGCTTTTCTGTGCGTTATCCACAGCCCTCACCCACCCGACTGTGACATCCGGCGAATCGTGGCGTTTCCACTGCCGGTTATAATCCCATTCGCCATGATAGTTTCTGTCTATGCTCTCGGCATACACTCCGTCTGCCGACTGTTTGATTTTCATGTTTTTGAATACAGCTCCCGCAGCTGACACAAGCGGCACAAATGGTTCTACAGAGCCAAGATTCCAATCAAGAAAAGGACTGTTCAGCACAAGAGCCTTCACAGGAGCCTGCGGGTGAGTCTGCATATAATATGCGGCAATCAGCCCGCCGGTAGAATGGCCCATCAGCACTATGTCTTTGATTCCCGCCCGCTGCATGTCGCACAGCGCCGAATCTATATCCTCAAAATACTCCTTGAAATTCCTCACTTCAAACATTTTTTGCCCCGGCAGTATGGACCTTCCGTATTTACGCAGGTCAACCGCATAAAAATCAAAGCAATGCGAAGCAAAGTTCAAAGCGAGCTCTTTTTGGAAAAAATAGTCGTTGAATCCGTGCACATACAAAACGCCCTTGTCTGTATCACACACACTGTCAGCCATATATCTGACAAGTGTGCAAACAACCCTGCCGCTATAGTCATCCGGCTGGGCTACTTGCCTCATCTCAAAGCCGGCTCCGAGACTATCCTGCTGCCAGGCAGATGCCCTGACGGTTGTACCGGCACAAATAAGCGGGAACAGCGCAAAAATTATTTTTAATCTCATAAAAATTATAACTGCAAAAACTTATGATATTATAAGGATTGAGCGGCTAAGATAGTTCTTTCATCAACAAATTCCAATTAATGGTTCTGTTTGTGGCATAATGTCGCAAAAAATACCATTCTTCGCTAACGATTGTCATATCATTTGCGAAATAGCTCACAAATGCCTATCTTTGCAAAGCCTTAACAAATAGTCTTTTTAAAACAATTATTAAGAACATAGCAGGTTTGACTATGACAGACATTACAGAGGTCTTCAATCACTATCTGGACCAATACGACAGCATTGACATTGCTGAAGCAGAATTCAAAAAGAATCTCCATGAGGACAGCCAGCTGCGAGACGAATACCGCGAATGGTGCCATAATGTCGGCTGCACAGAGAAAAGCGGATTTATCGATTACGCCGAAGAATATGTGGAGAATCAGAATGATGTGTGGAACTCATTGAACGACTTTGATGAATAATATCTGTTTTCCCGCCGAATGGGACAGGGATGCCGCTATAATGATAGCGTGGCCGCATGAAAATACTGACTGGGCATATATGCTTGACGAAGTGACCGAATGCTATACAAATCTCGTCAAAGCATTTGTTTCCAAAAAGTTAAGAGTTATAATAGTGGCTCCCGACTCTGAATACGTCAAAACCAAACTGAAAGGAATCGACTCGTCGGACATAATATTCTACGAGGTAGATACAAATGACACCTGGACCCGCGACTACGGACCTATAACCATAGAACAGGACGGAGTGTTAAAAGTGGTCGACTTCAAGTTCAACGGATGGGGGCTGAAATTTGCCGCCTGTCATGACAATCTTGTAACAGGATGTATGTGCAAAAGCAAACTCATTACCGCTCCAAGAGAAAATCGTCTGGGATTTGTGCTTGAAGGAGGCTCTGTTGAAAGCGACGGCGCAGGCACTATACTGACTACCGCAAGATGCCTTGAAAGCCCGAACCGCAACGGAGACCTTACAAGGGAACAGATTGAGGAAAACCTACGCGACTGGCTCGGCGCAAACAACATTCTGTGGCTCGAGCATGGAGCTCTTGAAGGCGATGACACTGACAGCCACATAGACACCCTTGCAAGACTCGCGCCGGGAAACACCATTATATATACCGGATGTTATGACGCCAACGACAGCCATGCAGCCGAGCTGAACGCCATGAAACAGGAACTCATGAAATTCAGAACATCAGACGGCAACAGGTTCAACCTTGCCGAACTGCCGCTCCCCTCGCCTGTTTTTGACAGCGAAGGCGAAAGACTCCCCGCAACATATGCCAATTATCTCGTCACACCTCATACAGTTTTCATGCCGACATACAATCAGCCTTTAAACGACATGACAGCAAAGGGGGTTTTGGAAGCTGTCTTTGAACGCGAGGTGATTACTGTGGATTGCACCGCTCTTATCAAACAGCATGGGTCACTACATTGCGCCACCATGCAAATTTCAAACGAAGCATTATGTCTGTAAATACTAAAATATTGCCTGTAGGCATCATTCAGCAAAGCAAAACAGCAGATATTTCATCAAATCGCATAAAATTGGCTGAATCAGCACGCCGACTAGCTGCTGACGGAGCAAAACTCATAGTAAATCAGGAACTTCACGATTCCTTATATTTTTGCCAGACTGAGAATACCAACGAATTTGACCTTGCCGTTTCTCTTGACGGCGAAGCCATTGACTTTTACTCAAATCTTGCAAGAAGTCTTGGTGTGGTACTGGTTACATCTCTTTTCGAGCGCCGTGCGCCGGGGCTGTACCACAACACGGCAGTTGTGTTTGAGTCTGACGGCTGCGTAGCCGGTAAATACCGGAAAATGCATATCCCCGACGACCCCGCCTACTATGAGAAATTTTATTTCACACCTGGCGATCTCGGCTTTGAGCCGATTTCCACCTCGGTAGGCAAGCTCGGTGTACTGGTGTGCTGGGACCAATGGTATCCGGAAGCGGCAAGGCTGATGGCGCTGAAAGGAGCCGAAGTGCTGATATATCCAACGGCTATAGGCTGGGAATCAAGCGACTCTGCCGAAGAAAAGGAGCGTCAGCGCGATGCTTGGGTTACTGTTCAGCGAGGACATGCGGTTGCAAACGGATTGCCTGTAATAACCGTCAACAGAGTCGGTCACGAAGCTGATCCCAGCAATGTCACAGGGGGCATAACATTCTGGGGCACAAGTTTTGTTGCAGGACCTCAGGGCGAGTTTCTATACAAGGCTTCAGATTGTAACGAAGCCGAGGCTATCGTTAACATAGACCTCTCCAGAAGTGAGAATGTAAGACGCTGGTGGCCGTTTATAAGAGACCGCCGCATTGATCAATACGGCGGTCTGACAAAAAGGTATCTGGACTGATATTGTTCAATCGTTAACGAGACTGCCGGGCAATCGGCGCAGATTGTAGCGTGAAGCCATAATCTCGCCATAGGCTCCGGCAGACCTCAGTGCGAGCAAATCGCCACGACTCACCTCTGTCAGCTCCGCATTTTCCTGAAACACATCGCTTGACTCGCATATCGGACCCACGACATCATACTTGGCTTTGGCTCCGGTTCCAGTCAGATTCTCAATCTTATGGTACGCCTGGTAAAGTGCCGGACGTATTAAATCGGTCATACCGGCATCTACAATCGCAAAACGTTTTGAAGTGCCGTTTTTCACATACAGCACCTTGGTTATAAGAGAACCGCACTGAGCCACAACAGATCGTCCGAGCTCGAAATGCAGTTCCTGACCGGGGCGCAGCTTCAGATTGGCGGCAAATGCGTCGAAATAGCCCTTGAAATCGGGCACGGGGTTAGCATCAGGGTTCTCATAATCGATACCGAGACCACCGCCCACATTGATAGACTTGAATGTCACGCCTTTTGACTCAAATTCTGCCTGCAAGGCATTTATGCGCTCACAAAGCAAGGCAAACGGCGCATTGTCTGTGATCTGTGACCCTATGTGAAAATGCAGCCCAACAAGCTCTACTCCAGGCAATTCCCTGCACTTGTCCACAACATGGTCAAGCAGTTCAAGATTTATACCGAATTTGTTTTCGGCAAGCCCGGTTGTTATATAGTGATGGGTGTGGGCATCAATATTCGGATTGACTCTTAACGCGATATTGGCAACTACCCCCATTCGGGACGCTATTTCCGATATTACCTCAAGCTCCGGTTCTGACTCCACATTGAAATTTCCTATTCCGGCTCCAAGAGCAAGTTCTATTTCCTCATCAGATTTACCGACACCGGCAAATACAATCTTTCGGGCATCAAAACCGGCATCCAGTGCCGCCTGAATTTCACCGCCGCTGACAGCATCAACGCCAAGCCCTGCCTGACGAATAACCTCAAGCAGGTGACTGTTGGCGTTTGCCTTCATTGCATAATGCACTTTGTACGAGCTGTTTGGCAATGATTTATTTATAGAATCAAGTGTCTGCCGCAACAGAGACTTGTCGTAATAATAAAAAGGTGTCCGTTCTTTACGAAACAGATCTATTGGAAAATTCATATAATAAAAATGTCAAGTACTATCAGGCTATATGACCTATTTGAATATTCTTTCGCTCAACAGGTTAAGAGCTTTGACTTTGTCGCTCTTCTTTACAAGCAGAGATATGTTATAGTTGCTGCCTCCGTAAGAAATCATTCTCACAGGAATATCTTTCAGAGCATTTACCACCTCTGCCTCAAAACCACGGTTCTGCCATTCAAGGTCGCCCACCACACAGATAATGACCATGTCGTGGTCAACACTCACGGTGCCGAACTTTTTCAAATCCTCAATTATGGCATGCAGGTTGCGTTCGTTGTCAATGGTTACTGAAACACCGACCTCCGATGTGGCAACCATATCTATAGATGTGCGGTGTGTTTCAAAAATCTCAAAGACCTTACGCATAAAACCGTATGCAAGCAACATGCGGCTACTCTTGATTTTTATAGCCGTGATATTGTCTTTTGCCGCAACCGCCTTTATAGTGTGGTCGGGACGCGAATTGTAAATCAAGGTTCCCGGAGCGTCCGGCTGCATGGTATTCAATAGCCTTACGGGAATATTGTTAAGTTTGGCAGGCAACACACATGTGGGGTGAAGAATCTTCGCCCCGAAATAGGCGAGTTCTGCCGCCTCTTCAAAGTGCAGCTCGCTCACCGGCTTGGTTCCCTCAACAAAACGGGGGTCATTGTTGTGCATTCCGTCAATATCGGTCCATATCTCAATCTCCTCGGCATTGATAGCCGCTCCGATAAGCGATGCGGTATAGTCACTGCCGCCACGCTGAAGATTGTCAATCTCGCCATAAGCGTTGCGGCATATATAACCCTGAGTCAGGTATATGTCGGCATCAGGCTGTGAGGCAAGCAGTGCCGAGAGTTTATCCTGAATATACTGTGTGTCTGGCTCGGCATTCTTGTCGGTGCGCATGTAGTCAAGAGCCGGTATCATTGCAACATTAATGCCCTGCTCCTTCATATAACTGAACATCAGCGCGGTAGACATGAGTTCTCCCTGAGCCAGTATTTCTTTCTCTTCAAAAAGAGTAAATATCGGCTTATTGAATGAACGGATGAAATCAAACCTCTCTTTAATTGCCTTTGTAGCCTCCAGACGATGCTCTTCTGTTGAAAACAACTCATCAATTGTTTTCATGTACTTCACTTCCAGGGCATTGATATTCTCCTTGGCGCCGGTTACATTCTTTTTATAAAGATAATCGGAAATCTCAACGAGAGAGTTTGTAGTGCCTGACATTGCCGACAGAACAATGATATTTTTGCCTCTACCGGCCACTAATGCCGCTACATCTTTTATTCTTTGCGCGGATCCCACTGAAGTGCCGCCAAATTTCAAGACCTTCATCCTTAAAATATTTATGTTTCTGATTTTTTTTTTGCAAATGTACGCAGAGAATCCGACATTTTAATCGCGACCGCCAATTTTTATAAACTTTATCCTTACTTTTTGTATAGAAAATCGCACAAAGCGCATACAACATCTAACAATGAGCTGTAAAAAGCTGTTTTTTTCATAGAATATTCTTAGTACTTTTGCAAAATGAACCGGAAAGGCAAACTATATTTCAGATATGGCACAATGGGGTCGGCAAAGACCGCCCTGTTGCTCACCACTGCATACAACTTCGAGGAAAGAGGCATGAAATATGTGTGTCTCAAGCCGATTGTAGACACTCGTGAGAACAACAATGTGATACGTTCGCGCATCGGTATTGAACGTGAATGCAAATGGATTTACGGAGATACGGATCTTTACATGCTTGCCGAAGGCCTTTTTGAAGAGAATATGGCTGTGATAGACTGGTTTCTTGTTGATGAGTCTCAGTTCCTTACCGCCGAGCAGGTTGACCAGCTTGCCCGGATTGTAGACGATTTCGGCAGCAATGTAGTGTGCTACGGGCTGCGTACCGATTTCAGAACCCACCTCTTTGAAGGGTCAAGACGCCTGTTCGAGATTGCCGACTCGATTGATGAAATAAAATCAACCTGCACCTGTGGCAGAAAGACTATTGTAAATGCCCGTATAGACAGCGCCGGCGATATTGTGGATACCGGTCAGCAGGTGGAGATAGGCGGCAATGAAAGATATATAGCCGTGTGCCGCAAATGCTGGAGAAACCGACGCATAGAACAGGCTTCCCGCACCGCATTGCCGTTTCCTGAATTTAAAGCAAGAAAATGAAACGGTTTTATATAATGGTAATAATGGCGGCGGCATGCCTTGCGGCTGTTGCCCAGACTGTACGTTTCAACAACGAGACCCTGAACTACAAAGTCATGTTCAAATGGGGGCTGGTTCAGAAGCAGGCAGGCCGTGCAACCCTGAAGCTCACAGACAGCAAAGATAAGTTTGTCGCAACGCTCTATGCCCGTTCTGAACCTTGGGCAGACCATTTTTATTCGTTACGCGACACTCTCATATCAACAATGTCTCGTGCAGACATGCTCCCGACAAAATATGAACGCATAGCCCACGAAGGAGGCTCGTACGCCAGAGATGTCATATCGATTACACGCACCGGCAACATGTTTTCCGGAGAATCGGTGCGCTACAGACGAAAAAAAAATCAGAAAGAGATAACCACCTCCACAATATCGCTAAAGGCACAGGGCCCGACAGTGGACTTACTGAGCGTGTTTTATTATCTCAGAACACTTGATTTCAAAAACATCTCTCCGGGCTATTCAAAAACCATAAACATATTTTCCGGCAAAAGGAAAGAATCGCTCACAATAAAATATCATGGGGCTGAGCCCCTGGAACTTGAAGGTAAAAAATATGAAACTTACCGCATCAGTTTCACTTTCACTACCGGCAATTCAAAAAAATCAAGCGACGACATAGACACCTGGATATGGAGTGACAGCTCTCATATTCCGCTGAAACTTGAAGGAAAACTGAAAGTTGGCAAAATAAGGTGTCTATACACCAACAGATTGTAACCAATTAATTCACAACCTCATATGAAATTTTACAGAAATTTCTGTCTGACTCTCATAGCAGGTTTTTCAACAATATCTTCTATGAATGTCATGGCAAATACAGATGTACACATAAAGATTTTACAGACAACGGATGTACACGGCAATTTCTTCCCATACAATTTTATAACCCGCACACCATGGAAAGGCAGCCTGGCAAGAGTAGCTTCTGTAATTGACTCCGTGAGAGCTGCTGCCGGTAAAGAAAATGTAGTGCTGATTGACAACGGGGACATTCTTCAGGGTCAGCCCACTGTATACTATTATAATTTTATAGATACCGTTTCTCCACACATAGCCTCTCGCATATACGACTTTCTGCAATACGATGCCGCAACCATTGGCAACCATGATGTCGAGACAGGTCACCACGTTTATGACCGGTGGATTGCGCAGACATCAACTCCAATACTCGGAGCAAATGTTGTAAGAGCAGACAGCGGCGAACCATATCTTACTCCTTATACTGTCAT
Source organism: Muribaculaceae bacterium Isolate-104 (HZI) (assembly GCA_003762715.1). Taxonomy (GTDB): domain Bacteria; phylum Bacteroidota; class Bacteroidia; order Bacteroidales; family Muribaculaceae; genus Paramuribaculum. The sequence continues at coordinate 25,910 of RIBJ01000061.1, forward strand.
TGAGCGGCAAGGTGTCAAAATAGCCATTCTCGGGCTTCTCACTCCGGCTATACCTGCGTGGCTTCCGGAAAATCTGTGGAGCGGACTCCGTTTCGAGGATATGGAGGAATGTGCCGAAAAATGGATCAAGATTATCAAAGAAAAAGAATCGCCCGACCTTATTGTCGGATTGTTCCACTCCGGCTACGATTACACAAGACAAACCGGTGATTACCACGAAAACGCATCTCTTCAGATTGCGAAGAACATACCCGGATTTGATGTCGTTTTCATGGGGCATGACCACCAGCGGTTCAACAAAGTTGTAGCGAACGCATCAGGCGACAGTGTCGTGGTGATAAATCCGGCAAACAATGCCAATGCGGTGGCAATGGTCGATGTGACACTTCAGAAAAATGCTGACGGCAAGGTGGCATTGAAACATATCTCAGGCAAACTGATTGACACAGAAGACATTGCTCCTGACGCAGCTTTTATGAATGAATTCAGCGGAGACTATGCAAAGGTAGATGAATTCGTATCACGCCCGATTGGAGTTGCTGAAGGTGAATTTTCAAGCCATGACGCATTTTTTGGTCCGTCGGCTTTCATAGACCTTGTACACCGGCTACAGCTTGACATTACAGGAGCCGACATAAGTTTTGCCGCACCGCTGTCGTTCGATGCAACCATAAAGAAAGGTTCTGTAAGAGTTAGCGATATGTTCAACCTGTACAAATACGAGAACCTGCTTTACACCATGAGAATGACCGGAAAAGAAATAAAAGATTATCTCGAAGAATCGTACAGTATATGGATTCAGAACCCGTCTGACGCACAGAGCCACCTGTTGCTGTTTGCGAGTCAGAATCCCACCGCTTCCGATAACGCTCTGAAATACCCGTCGTACAACTTTGATTCTGCCGCCGGCATCAGATACACCGTAGATGTGACAAAACAAAAAGGACAACGGGTATCAATAATATCAATGGCAGACGGCAAGCCATTTGATGAGGATACCGAGTACAAAGTCGCCGTTAATTCGTACCGGGGCAACGGTGGCGGCGACCTTATGACAAAAGGAGCGGGTATTGCGCATGAAGAGCTACCCTCACGCATAATAACATCTACAGAACTGGATTTACGTTACTATATGCTCAAGGAAATAGAGCGTCTTGGAGTCATTGCGCCGAAAACCCTTGACTGCTGGAAATTTGTTCCGGAAGATGTTGTTTCTCCCCTCATAAGCACAGACAAGGCTATCCTTTTCCCTGACAGATGATTACAGCAGTAGACGAAATCGAGTATTCCGTAAAATCTTTTCTTCGGGAAATTGATGGCTGTAAAATAATTGTCGGATTGAGCGGAGGAGCCGACAGCGTCGGGTTGCTTGCTGTGCTCATGTCTTGCGGCGCACACTGCATAGCCGCACACTGCAACTTCGGGCTTCGGGGCAAAGAAAGCGACCGCGACATGAATCATGCCATTGCTGTTGCCGACAGGCTTGGTGTCAGATATGAGACTGTACACTTTGATGTCAGAGCCTATATGGAATCGCATAAATGCTCGCTTGAGACTGCCTGCCGGGAACTCAGATACAGCTGGTTCGAGAATATCCGAAAAGCTCATTCGGCTCACTGGATTGCCGTGGCGCATCACCGCGATGACAACAATGAGACCCTTCTGCTGAATTTGTTCAGAGGCACCGGGGTCAGCGGACTCAGAGGCATGAGACCGATAAACGGCAAAATTATTAGGCCGCTCCTCAAATTCACCAGAAAAGAGATTGAAAGCTATGTCGCAGCTAAAAAACTCGATTTTGTAACCGACAGCTCAAATCTTGTAAGCGATGTGTCAAGAAACAAAATACGCAACATCATAATGCCGTGTATCCGTGAAAGTTTTCCTAACGCTGACCATACCATAAACCTGACTGCCGACAATCTTTATTCCGCCGATTCCTTTATTTCGGAAATGATTGACAAGGAAAAGGCGTTATGGACTGATGACAACGGAAACATCAACGTAATCAAGATGATGCAGAAAAGAGAAAGCGCAATGTTTATCCTTTATGAACTGCTTAAACCCAAAGGAATCAACGCAGAGCAAATCAGGGAAATTGCCGCCGCCTCGCAAGCAGGAGTCTCGGGCAGACGGTTTTACGGCAAAGACGGAAACTGCTGGCTGCTAAACCGTGGTGTTCTTGAACCTCTTGACGCTGCTGACAATTATGATGCCGAAGTAATTACCGAGATAGTGAGCATATCCGAATTCACTCCCGGCAAAGACCCTTATATTGAATTTTTTGATTTGTCAGTACTGGAGGGAGAGCCACTGTGTCTGCGCCACTGGCAGCAGGGCGACCGAATCAAACCGTTCGGAATGAAAGGCTCCAGACTGGTCAGCGACATTATGAACGACGCAAAAATTGGTATTGCGAAAAAAAAACGAACGTGGATTCTCACCAAAGGCGCTGAAATACTATGGGTGGAGGGGCTGCGCCGTGGAAGCGCCTACCCCGTCCACCCGAAGTCGGCAGAAATAGTGCGGGTTCACATAGAGCCGGCGCGCAATTCCAAATAAGCCTTCGCTTCTTCCCAAGGCACATATACCGGTTTGTCAGGCACAAGCTCCACCGGCTTCTCGTTAAGGTCGGCTCTGACATAATAGCCGCCGGATTTAGACCTGAACAGAATCAGCCTGAAGTTCGCTGCCATAGGCACAATGACAAAATCTCTCCAGCCCTCTGCCACCTCAGCGAAATCGTCTGTAATAAAACGACATCCGGGAACATGCATCAGCGCCAACAGTGGCATAATTGTTTCGGCATGACCGAAACGCAGCTGCACCGGAGCCATATCCGCGCCTGCTATAAAAGAATCGGTGGTTTCTATGAGATTCACGAGCAACGGCTTTGCCGATGTTGCCGGCAGCTCGCTCAGCGATGACGCGGAATGGGCAAGATACTGCTTCAAGTTAAACACCGACCACAGCGCATTGAACTCGCCAAGGTTGAAATACTGGCTTATATCACATTTCAGCTCCATGGCGGCTGTACCGGCAAGCACTGAATAAATTGCCATGAGGTTATCATACAAATCAACATCCTTCATGGGATAACCGACGCCGACAAATCGGGTCAGCATATTACCCGACAGCCGGGTTTCGGCAAAATCTCTTACCGTCTTTTTCACCACATCGCTGTTTTCGAAGGCAATGTATGCCGAATCCAATTCGAAAAAGCGCATCAGCACATCATTCTGTCTGCCCGATGATGTATATATCTCCGAGCGTCTGTTCTGTCTCGCAAGCTGGTGAGTGAACTCGTACATACTCATCACGCAGCGCGGCACATAGGAACTGACTGCCGATATTGTCACCTCCTTATTGTTCAACAGCTTTGAAAAATTGCCGCTCATTCTCGCGGCAAGCCATCTCTGCTCAGCCTTGCCGAGGGTGTCAAGCGCTCCCCACCTGCCATTGCTTTCTCTTATCACCCTTTCTGTAAGCGCAAGCAACCGCCTGCCCTGCGGGGTTATGGTTCTTTTATCTCTTGCCGACCGGAGCAGCTTGCGAACCCTTTCGGCATTCTTGCTTGACGACGGGTATCTCGCTCCGTGCCTGCCCACATGATTCACCATTACAACCCTTAGTGAATCTGGAGCCACAAGCGGTCCGGTGGGGTCTATATACGGCATAGAGCTACCGCGGCATTCATTGTACGAATAATAATCGACAGGTTTTGCAGGCAAAGCGCAAAAAACGATAAGAATAAGTGTGATGAACAAATTTTGCATACTATTTTTGTTAATTTTGCAATGTAATAACAACACAAACCCTGGTTTTGGTTTGTTGCCGCAATGCAAATTTATCTGCGACTAATGACAAATGACATAGAAAAGCTGATAGCCGACGGACTTCTTGACGAAGCTATATCCCTGCTGAGCAATGCCTTAAAGCAAGCACCAGCAGATGACAATCTTTTGTTCAAGCGAGGAAAACTTCTTTGGAAAAAAGGTGACATCGCAGGAGCCATGAACGATTATTGCAGGGCTGCGCAAATCAATCCCGACAGCCCGGCGGCAATTGCTTTGGAACATGCTCATGACGTGCAGCAGTTTTTCAACCCGGACATACTAAACCCCTGATTTACCTGAAACTATGGACGAAATTCTAAAATATTTTCCTGAAATTACGCCCCGACAGGCAGAACAGTTCAAAGCTCTCGGAGAAGTATACCCCGAATGGAACGCAAAGATAAATGTCATCTCCCGAAAGGATATCGAGAATCTTTACACTCACCACATTCTGCATTCTCTTGCTATTGCAAAGTTCCTGACTCCGGTAAACGGCACATCGTTTCTTGATCTCGGCACGGGAGGGGGATTTCCCGGAATTCCACTCGCCATAATGTGGCAACACTGCAATCTGCATCTGATAGACCGTATCGGCAAGAAAATCAAAGTGGCACAGGCTGCTGCCGAAGCTGCCGGACTGACAAATGTCACTTTTCAACATGGCGACATAGGCGAATGCCGCAACAAATACGACTATGTTGTCAGCCGAGCAGTGATGCGGCTCGACGAACTGGTAAAACTGTCCAGAAAAAATATTGCTGCCAAAAATTCAAACTCATTGCCGAACGGTTTGTTATGTCTGAAGGGCGGAGACCTTGCCGACGAGACATCGCAGGTGTCCGGCCCAATTATAGAAGTACCATTGAGCGATTATTTCGAGGACGAGTACTTCACAACAAAAAAACTGATATACGTTGAGTTATGAAAATAGCAAGAGCCGAATACAATCTTTTTGGAGTAAACACCTACATAGTGTGGAATCCTGATTCATGCGAGGCGGCTGTAATTGACCCCGGAATGCAGAATCCCGATGAATGCGCTCATTTCAAGCAGGTTGTAGAAAGAATGGAACTACAGATAACACACCTGATAAACACGCATCTCCACATAGACCACACTTTAGGTGACGAATTTGTGGAAAGTATGTATGGTGTAGGACTTATGGCGAACGATGCCGATGCTGCGCTCGGTGCTTCAAGAGGCTCTCAGGCAGCAATGTTCCACCTCAGAGGCGTGCCCGACACTCCTGTAACCATTGACATCAATATCAAGAACGGCGACAAAATTTTTCTCGGTGACGAATACCTTCAGGTTATTGAGGTGCCGGGGCACTCACCCGGCTCTGTCGCTCTTTATTCTCCGGTTGACAAATTTGTAATTACCGGCGACGCCCTCTTTAAAGGCAGTATCGGACGCACCGACCTACCCGGCGGCGACCATGGCACTTTAGTCAAAGCAGTGACCAATGAATTGCTGACATTGCCTGACGAGACTGTTGTCTATCCGGGTCACGGACCATCCACTACCATAGGAGCTGAGAAAATCTCAAATCCCTATTTATGACAGTGAAAACGGGTCGCTGTTATTGAAATTGAAATCACTCCCCTCAACCACTACAGTCTGACGCACAGAGCTAAGAGCATATAACGTGCCGAGACGAGCAACCCTGTCGCTGAATGTCTCGCTGTCCTCGCAACCGGACCATCTCTCTATCATAGCCGACACATTGTCAACGACAAATTGCCTGTCTCCGACTCTAAGAGCGGAAAATACAGCCACAAGGTCTGCCACATTACACGGAGCTTTCAATTGCGACCATTTTTCCAATGCTTCAGAATAGCGTCTGGCACGGTAAAGCAACTCATACATATAGGCTGTGTGCTCTCCTGCGCCTACATACTTGTCCATTGCGAGCAGCAAGGTTGAAGCCGCACCATACTCCCCTTCTTTAGCAAAACGTCTGGCTGTGTCAGCCACATCCTCGTAGCCGCTGTCGCCTGTAAGCTCGGTGCTGAACATCGGAGCCAACAACTCCAATGACACATTGCCTTTTGTCAGCAACACAAGATATGTCAGAGTTGCCGCGCTGTCCGGATGAGTATTTCTGAACTCCTCAAGCGCCTGGATTGCCTCTACTTCATAGCCTTTTGTAAAGAGGGCAAGGCTAAGAGTGTGCACATACTCTTCCTCTTCAGGCGCCGACTTCAACAAAGTGCCGAGTACCTGCATAATATCTTCCACCGGTCTGTCAAGACCAAGCAACGCTTCAGCCTTGAGCTGCAACGCCTTGCTTCGGCACGGGTCTATTGCAAGCGCGTATTCCACATCGCTCAGCCCCGCCTCGTAAGCCTCCAGATTGCGTATTCTCAACTCACCGAGCAGCTCCCAGAACTCCTCGTTAAATGGCTCAAGAAGTGTCAGTTCTTCGCCGAGTTTCTGCGCGGTTTCATAGTCGTACAATGAAACACTAAGCTCAAACATCTCATAAATGAACGACTGGGGATAGCTGCATTTTGCTTTTATTCTATCATAATTCTCTTTCAGCCAGTCCAAGGCATTGTAATTGCCGGCTATATCAACCAGCCTGATAGCCCATTCGTCCTCGAAGTCTTTTACCGATTCAAGTATCCGTTCAAGTTCGGCACAAGCCTCTTCCTTCGGCAGCATCTTGATTTGCAGCGACAACAGTCTGCGCAACACCGACTCTTCGGGCACCTGTTTCAGCATTGACTCTGCGCCGTCCACACTTCCGAGGTCATACATATAAAAAGCAAGACGCTCGCCAAGCGCAACACTTCCGGGATACAGACGCGAAGCCAGCAGCAGCACCTCAAGGCACACTCTGAAATCCTGAGTATCTCTCGCATAGTCGTATATTTCGACAAGATCACTCTCGTCGAAATATACATCTGCACGGTTACGTTCAAGCTCCTGCAAGAAACGCTCCATTAAATCTCTGCGTTCGTCGGCGCCGCTGTTTGACATGGTCTTATGCCTTTTTCTGTTCTTTTTCCCAGCTGTCTTTCAAAGCTATTGTGCGGTTGAAAATCAGCTTGCCTGCACATGAGTCCAGATCGGGAGTGAAATATCCGATGCGCTGGAACTGGAAGTGTGCGCCCGGAGTAGCATTCTCTGCAAGAAACGGCTCGACCTTTACACCGGTCACAACTTTTAGCGAATCGGGATTGAGCAGTTCTCTGAAATCCTTATCGGTTTCCGCCGAAGGATTCTCCACATTGAAAAGACGGTCATACATATTGACAGTAGCGTCCGCGGCATGTGCGGCGCTCACCCAGTGAAGGGTACCCTTTACCTTGCGCATGCTGCCGGGCAATCCGCTTTTGGTTTCAGGGTCATATGTACAGTAAATCTCCTCAATGTTTCCATCGGCATCTTTCTTAACTCCGGTACATTTTATTATGTATGCACCTTTAAGACGCACTTCTCCTTCGGGGGCAAGACGGAAGAACTTCTTGGGAGGGTTTTCCATAAAATCTTCGCGCTCTATATATATTTCTCTGCTGAACGGCATTGCATGCGAACCCTCCGCAGGATTTTCAGGATTATTTTCCATCTCCACCGTCTCTACACCGTCTTCAGGATAGTTGGTAATTATTACTTTTACCGGGTTTACGACAGCCATGCCTCTTGTAGACACCGCGTTAAGGTCTTCCCTCACAGCATGTTCAAGCAAACCGACACTGTTTAGCGCCTCATACTTGGTATAACCTATTTTATCAACAAAATTGCGTATGGAGCGGGGTGTGAAGCCTCTGCGCCTCATGCCGCTTATAGTCGGCATGCGGGGGTCGTCCCAGCCTGCCACAAGCCCTTCTTTGACAAGCTGAAGCAGTTTGCGCTTGCTCATTACGGTGTATGTCAGGTTAAGGCGGTTGAACTCTATCTGTCGCGGGCAATAGGATTCATCGGCAAGCTCTTTCACAAAGTACTCATACAGCGGGCGGTGTACCTCAAATTCAAGAGTACAAATCGAATGGGTCACGCCCTCGAAATAATCGCTCTGACCGTGGGCGAAATCATACATGGGATATACCTTCCATTTGTCGCCGGTACGGTGGTGCGGAGTCTTGATTATACGGTACATTATCGGGTCGCGGAAATGCATATTTGGCGAAGACATGTCAATTTTTGCACGCAACACACGCGCGCCTTCGTCAAACTCACCTGCATTCATGCGTTCAAACAAATCCAGATTCTCCTCAGGAGTACGGTTGCGATACGGACTTTCCTGACCGGGTTCGGTAGGTGTGCCTTTCTGACGTGCGATTTCCTCCGAGCTCTGGTCATCCACATACGCCTTTCCTTCTTTTATCAGACGCACTGCAAGGTCATACAGCTTGGGAAAATAATCGCTCGCGTAATACTCGCGGTTGCCCCAGTCAAATCCCAGCCAGTGAATGTCTTCGCGAATGGAATCCACATATTCCACATCCTCTTTGACAGGGTTGGTGTCATCAAAACGCAGATTGCAGGTGCCTCCAAATTTTTCCGCCACTCCAAAATCCATGCATATAGCCTTGGCATGACCTATGTGCAGATAGCCGTTGGGTTCGGGCGGGAAACGGGTATTGAGTCTTCCGCCGTTCTTGCCTGCCTTGAGGTCATCGGCAACTATCTGTTCTACAAAATTCAGGCCTTTCTTTTCGGGTGCCTCTCCCTCAGGTTGCTGTGTCATAGCAATATGGATTTATTTGCTTGTTTACTCAGTTATACAATAGCCTTTAGAAACCGGTTGTCATGCCTTTTACAGACATTGGCATACAAATGTAGTCAGTCTCCGAAAACGGCTGCTAATAAGCCACAAAATTAGTTTTTATTCCTCAAACGGCAAAAAACTAATTTCGAGATTGCATATAATTGTAAAAAAAACTACCTTTGCATCACAAAACGCTTATTTTGCGGTAGTGGCTCAGTTGGTAGAGCATTGGCTTCCCAAGCCGAGGGTCGCGGGTTCGAGTCCCGTCTACCGCTCAAATGCCGGCAATAATGCCGGCTCTTTTTTCCACCTAAGATTCATATATACAAAGAATTTCAATAATTTATGGCAACAACTGCTGATTTTAAAAACGGAATGTGCCTCGATATCGACGGCAACTATTTTTTCATTGTTGAGTTTCTGCATGTAAAGCCCGGCAAGGGTCCCGCTTTTGTGCGCACAAAACTCAAAAACGTAAAGACAGGTCGTGTTATCGACAAAACCTGGAATAGCGGTGTCAAAGTTGAAGAAGTACGTATCGAGCGTCGCCCGTACCAGTACCTTTACAAAGACGACATGGGCTACAACTTCATGCACACTGAAACATTCGAACAGGTAGCGCTTCCCGGTGAAAGCATCGATGGTGTACAGTTCCTTAAGGAAGGAGACATCTGCGAAGCTATGGTTCATGCCGCTTCCGACACCATACTGACTTGCGAGATGCCCACCAGCGTTGTACTCGAAATCACATATACAGAACCCGGCATCAAAGGCGACACCGCAACCAACACCCTCAAGCCCGCAACCCTTGAAACCGGCGCTGAGATTCGCGTGCCCCTCTTCTGCAATATCGGCGACAAAGTACGCGTTGACACTCGCGACGGTTCTTATGTAGAGCGCATCAAAGCGTAAAAACATCTACCTAATAAATATAAAAACGGAGTCCGGTACCGGACTCCGTTTTTATATTTATACAACCCCTGTGGGTCACACTTTGAGAAAAACCCTTTGACGGTACATCAGCAACAGAATAAGATATATTATCCCGGCACAAAAAGCGGCAACCAGTACTTCATACCATGCTCCAATATACTGAGCCAGCCCATACAGAAAAGACTCTGCAACGCACCTGAAATTGACGCAGCACAAAAGCATATAAGCCGCAATGGAATTCATGCCATATACCTTAAGCCACCCAAGACCTTTCTTTATGCCGAGGCAATCAATAACATAATAGAATGCTGCCATAAGAAGCCAGCACAGACCTCCGCTGAACAGGGTCATGGACGCAGTCCATATTCTTTTTATTATAGGGTGCCACACTCCCAGAGCAAGCCCGGCAACAGTGAGCGCCGCTCCGCCCAGAGCAAGCGCAAGAGCTTTTTGCCCGCGACTCATGCTTCCGTTCCGAAGCACCTTGCCGGCAAATACTCCGAGCATCACTGTGACAGCAAATGTCAGCGAGCTCCATACCCAGGTGTAGTTGTACCATGACGCAAACACCACTCCTCCGGCACCGTCTGATACAGCGCCATCTCTGAAACGACCGAGGCACATACGGTCAACCCACTCCGCAAAATTAGCTCCGGCAGTATAATCGCCTCCGCCATAACCGTCTATCATCACAAACTCCATTCCCGCCCCAGTAGGTACCGAGTAGCAGCAACGCCACAGCTACCTGTACGCGCAATGAAACTGTCAAGAACAGAGCCACAGCGATGAGATAGCCGGCAGCAATAGCCTGAAGAGTATTGCTGTACACATACAATCTGTCGGGGTTCAGCGAAAGGAGATTTCCCTGGCACATCATGCCGAATATCCACAAAAGCGCAACTCTTTTAATTATTTTCAGCCACATACGACCTTTGGAACCGGAACCCGAAGTGCGTGTGAACGGGATTGTGACTCCCGCCATGAACATAAACAGAGGCATTACCAAATCCCATGGAGAAAAGCCAATCCAGTCGGCATGCGTAAATGCGTCTGTAACCGAAGCAAACCAACTTGCGTTTATTGCCTTGCCCAAAGCGTGTACAAGAGCTTCAAGACCAACCAGACAAAACAAATCAAAGCCTCTGAGAATATCAAGAGACTCAAGCCTCTGGGACGGTGCGGATAGTGATTTCATTATTCGTTGTTTTTATGTCGTTTATATGCAGCTGCCAGGCGTGTGTGATAGCGTCGCGACGCGTAAGAGGAACCATTGTAGCGCCGGGCAAAGGCACTCCAGTTTTTTTCACGCAGATACCTGACAAAGCCTGTCGATTTCAGAAATGACGCAAAAAGTTCAAGCTGTTCGCGCTCGGAATAGCTCATGCGCGATATAAAATCTTCAAGCGAACTACAACCGCAAATTTTCCAGTTGAAACCTCCTATCTGAAACATTCCCCAGAATGTTCCTTCTGCCGCCGCCACGCTGTCTATAGCGCTCGCCGACTGAAAACGCGCATACTGCGCGGCCTGTGTTGAGCCATATTTTGACGGTCTCAGGCGGTCAAACACCACCGGATGACTTTTTGCATATGCCGCTATATTTATTTTGCGCTTTTTCGCCATTCTGCGAAACATGCTCATGTCAAAATTTATAATCGGCAATCCGGGGCTGTAAAACCCCTTGTGTGCCCTGCCCGCTTCTATGTCCACAACCGCCTTTATCGCCGCAATTTCTACACCAAGTTCCTCAGCAACGGCATGGTAGTCATCATCGGTCAATGCGGTGTACCTGTTCAAGTCTTTGGGGCGTTCCAACCTTATAGTATCGGTTATTTCAGCGTACCTTAGCACGTCTACAGCATGTGCGATGGCGGGCAGCAACAATACCACCGACAGCAATATCAGCCTTATGAGGTTATGAAAGTAACACATGATGAGGATAGGTAGAAAAAAAGGAGGGATGCGTTGTATAGAACCACCCCTCCCTTGTTCTGTCAGTTCATTTAAAAATGACTGTCATTTAAACACATACTGTGAGGATATAGACTCATTGTTGTGTACTTTGCAGATTGTATCGGCAATCAGCTTGGCAACACTGATTATTGTAGCTTTCTTGCACTCTTTGTTGAAAGGAATTGAGTTTGTGAAAATCATTTCTGTCAATCCGCATTTGTCAACTCTTTCACTTGCGGGGTCGCTCATAATAGCATGAGAAGCGAGAGCACGCACCGATTTGGCACCCTTTTCTATCATGAGGTCGGCTGCCTTTGTTATTGTTCCGGCAGTGTCAACCATATCATCAAGGAGAATGACATTCTTGTCCTTTACATCTCCGATAACAGTCATTGACTCCACAACATTGGCTTTGGCGCGCTGTTTGTGGCACAGTACCAAGGGTACGTCAAGGTATTTGGCATACGAATTTGCTCTCTTGGCTCCGCCGACATCGGGAGTGGCTATTGCCATGTTGTCGAGTTTGAGGCTTTCAATGTAGGGAATAAACACTGAAGATGCATAAAGATGGTCTACCGGTACATTGAAGAAACCCTGAATCTGGTCGGCATGAAGATCCATGGTTATCACACGGTTCACCCCTGCAGCACTGAGCAGGTCTGCCACCAGCTTGGCGGCTATGCTCACACGCGGTTTGTCCTTGCGGTCCTGACGCGCCCAACCGAAATAAGGAATAACCGCTATGACACTATGCGCCGAGGCTCTTTTTGCCGCGTCAATCATTAGCAGAAGTTCCATAAGATTGTCGGAATTGGGGAAGGTAGACTGAACCAGGTAAACCTCACAACCGCGTATAGGTTCTTCAAACGACACCTCAAACTCGCCATCGGCAAAATGCTGGATGTTCATCTTGCCCAGAGGCATGTCAAGGTACTTGCAAATTTCTTCTCCCATGTAGCGCGACTTTGTGCCGGCAAAAATTTTAATGGGATGGATCGCTGAGTTCATAAGACTGCTATTTGTGACTATTGGAATATTTTTTGCAAAATTAGTTATTTTTCTGTGGCGACAGAGCTTGCTTTGTCTATTTTTTCATCAATAGGCTTTATGTTTTTATGATTTACCTTCCATACCGCCGCGCCCCAGGGTTCGAGGAAAATCTCAAACGGGTGTCCGTCTGCGATATGTTTTGTCGATTTGCGCTTGCTGAGGAGTTCTGTCATTGGGGCGGTACCCTGGGGTATCTGTAGCATCTCGAAGGCATGTCTGGGCAGATTCACAGCCATATCACATGAGTCGGCGCTGAAATTCACCGCTATGATAATGGTTTCTTCCGCAAGGTTTCGCATAAACACATACTGACGATGGGGATTGATCGTCGGGTTGTCGTAGTTTACATACATAAGGTCAAAGAAACGACCTTTTGCTATTGCCTGCTCTTTGTTGCACATCTTGAGTATCTCGGCATACTTTTCACGCAGCCACCTTTGGCGCTCGGTCAGCTTTTTGTCTGACGGATTGCCGTTGTCAAGCCATCTGCGAAGTGTGTCAAGACTCCAGTAATCATATATTGTTGTGCGTCCGTCGAGTCCGCTGTAGCCTTCTGCCTCGGCAGCCGGCTCGCCTAACTCCTGCCCCATATATATCATCATGGCTCCGGTACCTATCATAGAGCTGACCACCAGCGACGGCACCGCCTTGACTGCGTCTCCGGCATAGAATCTTGAGGCAAATCGCTGCTCGTCATGATTTTCCAGGAAATTAAGCATGTGACCGCTTATGCCCTCCACGGTCTGCCAGCATCCGGTTAGCTGCGCCGCAGAGTAATTGGAGGTCTGTATGCCTCTGAGGGTGTCGTACAGGTTCACTTTGTCGTACAGATAGTCAAAACCTCCTACATTTATAAAACTTCTGTAAATGCCGGTGTCGTAGAGCTCGGCTATGAATATGACATGCGGATAATGCTGCTTGACAGCAGCAATAGCCCATTGCCAGAATTCAAGGGGAACCATGTGCGCCATATCGCAACGGAATCCGTCGACTCCTTTTGCTGCCCAGTACTTCAGTATGTCAAGCATCTTGTTCCAAGTGTCAGGCACAGGGCAGAAATGATGTGAACCATTGAATTGGTCAACTCCATAGTTCAGTTTGACAGTATCATACCAGTCGTTCCTGCCCGGGAACGCGGTAAAACAGTCGTTTCCGGTAGCCTTTGCCGGGAACTCGACATATGCGCCTTTGCCTGTGCCCATGTCTACCGACGGGGCAAACAACTGACGAGGAATGTAATAGAAATTGTTTTCTGGGCTGAAGCCCATGTCTTTGTCATCGTGGCTACCGAAATCCTCTACTGTTGACGGCGCGGCATCGGAATGATAGCGGCGCGCCACATGGTTGGGCACAAAATCTATAATCACATTCATGCCTGCATCGTGCGTGCGGTCTACAAGCGCTTCGAACTCTTTGATTCTTTCAGGCACTTTTTCAGCAAGATCAGGATCTATGTCATAATAGTCCTTTATAGCATACGGCGACCCTGCCTGACCTTTCACAACATGTGGATTGTCCTTCTCAATACCATAGGCTGTATAGTCGCTGCACTGAGCATGCTCAAGCACACCGGTGTACCATACATGGGTAACGCCGAGCGATTTTATCGAGTTCAGAATTTCATTATTTATACCGTTTAGCTTTCCGGAACCGTTCTGAGACAGTGTACCGCCCGGCACACATTTATCATTATAATTGGTGAAAAGACGGGGAATTAGCTGATAGATGATTGGTTTACGATCCATTTATGATTTTTTCTTTGGATTTATGTCTGATTGTCTGGCTGCCGCATTCTCAGCGTCGGGACGTCTGAAACCGTTGTCAAGAAGGAATTTCATGGTATCGGTGTATCCGCTTTCAAACACCTTTTCTATCTGTTTGAGATTAAACACTTTATATCGCGCTATCTCTTCATTTCGGATAACTATGTCGCAAAGCTCCATGTCGCGGACTGTGTTTGTCTTTGCCATAAGCTCATAAGAGCGCAGGGCTATGTCCATAATTGTGTCCTTTACAGTCACTTTCGACAGAGGAGAGCAGTTTATGCCTATAAGATATTTGCATCGCTCGCGTATTGACCATGCCGGAAGGTTGTGAAGAACTCCACCGTCCACATATCTTACACCGTCTATTTTCATGGGCTTGAATACTATTGGAATGCTGCACGAAGCCGCTACTCTTTCTGCAAGCGGTCCGGACTCGAAAACCTCTTTTCTGCCCTCGTCAAGATTTGTAACCCCTACCACCACGGGTATAGGCAAATCTTCAAGATTGGCATACGGGATGTGCTTTCGTAGAAATGTCCGAAACCGGTCAAGTCTGAAAAAGCCGTCTTTAGGCATTGACAATTCGCAGAAATCTGAAAATCTCGAATCTCTGAACAGCTGAAGCATTTTTTCGGGCTCTATGCCCGCCGCATACATCACAGCTGCCACCGATCCTGCACTCACGCCCGCAATTATGTCGGGCTTTATTCCCATTTCATTGAGTGCTTTTATGGCTCCGGCATGCGCAAAGCCACGCGCGCCACCTCCGCTGAGGACCAGACCGGTGCGAAACTCCGGGACTGAAAACCCCAGCAACGATTTTACCTTCTGTAATTTTCCTGACATATATAAGGTAATGCAAAAGCGTCACAAAAATACAAAACATTTGGTAATTTTTCCACTATTTTGGCTACCTTTGAGCATTGAAGTACAAAATTATGAGTGTAAACAAGGTCATTTTAGTAGGAAACGTCGGCAAAGACCCCGTGATAAGATATATTGATACCAGACCTGTGGCTGAGCTTTCGTTAGCCACTACCGAAAGGGCTTACACAGCCGCCAACGGCACACGAGTCGAAGAGCGCACCGAGTGGCACAGGCTGATTATGTGGGACAGCGCCGCAGAAACCGCCGAAAAATACATTGCCAAAGGAACGCGACTGTTTGTGGAGGGCAAACTCCGCACCCGCACCTGGACTGACCGCGCAGGTCTAAGCCACAAGGTCACAGAGGTGTATGTGGATAACTTCGACATACTCTCGCGCGTTTCGTCTCCTACAACAAACAACGGATAAACCAATCATTTTATATAGTATGACACAAAACGATTCATCTCTTGCCCGCGAAAGGGAGGAACATGAGATTTACATGACGGCAGACCCGACAGAACTTCCGGAAAACGCGTTTCGCGAACTTGCCGCTGACGAGAGCTACCGCCCCGTCATGCATCCTGCCCGTGAGTATGCAGAAGTCACCCCCTATTCGGTTATCACAGGCATTATACTTGCTGTGATTTTCAGCGCGGCAGCCGCGTACCTCGGACTGCGCGTGGGTCAGGTGTTCGAGGCGGCGATTCCAATCGCAATCATTGCCGTAGGGCTTTCGGGCGCGTTAAAGAAAAACAATCCGCTCGGACAGAATGTCATTATACAAAGTATAGGTGCTTGCTCGGGCGTGATTGTCGCAGGTGCGATATTTACTCTGCCGGCTCTTTTCATTTTGCAGTCCACATACAACGACATCACTGTAAACTTTCTTGAGATTTTTCTAAGTTCACTTTTCGGCGGTGTTCTCGGCATTTTGTTCTTCATTCCGTTCAGAAAGTATTTTGTAAAGGACATGCATGGCAAATATCCTTTCCCCGAGGCTACCGCCACCACTCAGGTTCTGGTAAGCGCGCAGACAAAGAACGCAACAGACGGCGGACAGGCAAAAACTCTTGTAATAGCATCGCTTGTCGGCGGTATTTATGACTATATTGTAGCCACTTTCGGATTTTGGGCAGAGACAGTGACTTCCGAGGTTACCGGCTGGGGCGCAGCTCTTGCCGAAAAGACAAAGCTGGTGTTCAGCTGCAATACCGGAGCCGCGCTGCTCGGTCTCGGCTATATTGTCGGCATCAAATATGCGTTTGTAATTTTCGCAGGCTCTGCATTTGTATGGTGGATTATAATACCGCTTATCGGCACTTACGGCTCTGCCGAGATTTCTGCAATGGATTCTTCCGCAATATTCTCCAACTACGCTCGTCTTATCGGCATAGGTGGCATAGCGATGGCAGGAATCATCGGCATAGTAAAGTCATGGGGCATCATAATGCAGGCTGCCGGTCTTGCCGCACGGGAAATTAAGGGCTCGTCAAAAGAAACATCGGCTTCTGTGCGCTGGCAAAGAGACATTTCCATGAAACATGTTGTATTTTTCATGACAATAGCTCTTGTTGCCGTACTGATATTCTTCTGGATAGGAGTTCTTGGCAATTTCTGGCAGGCACTTGTGGCCTGGCTTGTTGTTACGCTTATTTCATTCTTGTTCACCACAGTGGCGGCTAACGCCATTGCTATAGTAGGCTCAAATCCGGTCAGCGGCATGACTCTGATGACTCTCATCATTGCCTCGGCGATATTTGTCGGAATCGGCATCAACGGCACATCCGGCATTGTGGCGTCCATGGTTATCGGCGGAGTGGTATGCACAGCCTTGTCAATGGCGGGCGGATTTGTCACAGACCTGAAAATCGGCTACTGGCTCGGCTCGACTCCTCGCAAACAGGAAAGTTGGAAATTTCTCGGCACTTTGGTGTCTGCCGCCACTGTGGGAGGTGTAATACTGCTATTAAATAAGGTGTATGGCTTCACAGGACCCGACGCTCTGGTAGCTCCTCAGGCAAACGCCATGGCAAAGGTTATCGAACCTATCATGATGGGTGGAGACACCCCCTGGATTCTATACATGACCGGTGCCATACTGGCGCTGCTGCTCAACTGGCTCGGAGTGCCGGCTCTGGCATTCTGTCTCGGCATGTTTATCCCCATGCAGCTAAATACCCCAATGCTTGTAGGCGGAGCCATAGCATGGTATGTATCCACACGCTCCAAAAACAAGGAGGTCAATGACTGCCGCAGAGACCGTGGCACCCTGATTGCATCCGGACTCATTGCCGGCGGCGCTCTGTTTGGTGTTTTCGCTGCCCTTACCCGCTTTGCCGGATTTGAGTATCAGAATACCATGTCTGTAATCACAAACCAGTGGCTTGGTGTCATTGCCTATGCCGCCATAATTGTTTATTTAGGCATCCAGAGCATTAATGCGCGGAAAGGCTGACACTCCCAATACTAATATTACCCGGAGTCTATTCGGGGCAATAATGGCAATATCGGTACCGGCTATAGTGACAAATGTCACTGTGCCGGTACTTGGTATTACTGATGTCGCCATTGCAGGGCATCTTGGCAGCACAGTATCGCTCGCGGCTATCGCTGTCGGAACCAATATGTTCAATTTGCTTTACTGGCTGTTCAATTTTCTGCGCATGGGTTCCAGCGGACTCACAGCCCAGGCGTACGGTTCAGGAAACAGCAAGGCGGCAGCTGCAGTTCTTTGTCGTGCCGTTCTTATAGCTCTTGGTGTCGGCTCAGCCATGATAATTTTCAGGAACCAATTGTGCACTCTGCTTCTTGACAGCATGGATGTTACCGGTGCCACAAGAGATGCAGCAGAATGCTATTTCATGATTCGGGTATGGGCTGCGCCAGCCACTCTGGGAGCCTTTGCCTTTACAGGCTGGTTTGTGGGAATGCAAAATTCGCGTGTTACCATGTGGATTTCTCTGTTCGTCAATGTACTGAATATCGCATTTAGCCTGCTGCTTGTTTTCGTTTACGGAATGGCGCTTGACGGACTCGCCGCAGGCACCGTTATTGCCCAATGGGGCGGTATTGCCTTATCTGTAACCGTTTGCGCGCTCAAGTTCAAACCACACATGCCATGTTTCGGCGATATTATGAATTGGGGCGAAATCAAACGCTTCTTTGCTATAAACACCGATATTTTCCTACGCACTCTTTGTCTGATTGCCGTTACATTATGGTTCACCAGAGCCGGCGCCGCTCAGGGCGACACCATGCTTGCCGTAAACGCGCTGCTGATGCAGCTTTTTACAATATTTTCGTTTTTCATGGACGGATTCGCTTTTGCCGGTGAAGCTTTGTGCGGCAAATTCAAAGGAGCATGCAACCCATACTGTTTCAAAAAAACAGTGTGGCTGCTGATTTGTATCGGGGGAACTATCGCTGCCGTATTTACTGTAGTGTATGCACTCGCGGGCAGCGACATTCTTAGCTTGCTTACCGATGACATTGCAGTGGAAAACACCGCAAAAGATTATATTTGGTGGGCGGTGGGGGTGCCTCTTGCCGGATTTATGGCTTTCACATGGGACGGAATTTTTATAGGCACTACAGAAACCCGCCCGATGCTCGCTTCAATGGCAGGAGCCATGATTGTGTTTTTTACCGTTTATTCAACAACATTCGACTCGCTTGGCAACAATGGGCTGTGGCTGTCATTCATATCGTATCTTGTTGTGCGCGGTGTCGCTCTTACTATTTTGGCTCGCCGTTTTAACAGACTGTCTTAGAAACTGTTTAAATTTAATTCGAAATTTTTTATATAGCGAATCTTGTGGCTTCCTCTCAATGAACCTCACAATTAAATTTAAACAGTTTCTTATTTCTGTTCTTCAAGATAAGCCTCACACGCCATAGCGAGTTCGTCGTACCAGCTTTGCCCGAACCGCTCTATAAGAGGCTGTTTCATGAACTGATACAAGCGGATTCCTTTTTCCCGACCGTTGGCTTCAGCACTGCGGCAAATTTTCCAACGATGATAATTAACGGCTGTAAATGTCGGGTATTCGGTCAACCGTAACGGATACAGATAACAGGAAACCGGCTTACGAAAATCGCACCTGCCTTCTCTGTATGCACGCTCTATGGCACACAGACATTTGCCTCCCGGAGCATAACAGGTAAAAACACAATTGCGCCCGTTTACAATAGATGTCACAATGTCTCCTTCTTCGTCTGTATAGCCTACACCCTCGTTTTCTATCACTTTTACCGCTTCGGGCAATAGCTCGTCTTTCAAAGCCGGAGCAATCTGTTGCAGCTTTTTCATTTCATCGGCAGTAATGGGAGCGCCTGCATCGCCTTCTATACAGCACTCTCCTAAACATTTATCCAAGTCACAGCAGAAAAAACGCTCCGCCAAATCAAGACTCACAAGGGCATTTCCTATCTGTAGCATAACTTCTTCCTCTATCATTTTGAATCAAAAACGGTTGCGCCACCAACTGCCGCGAGTCTGTCATATTGCTCTCCCGGCAATCGGTAGTACACATATATTATATATTGGTTGCCTGTATCGCAATAGTTTCCTTCAGTCAATGCAAAGGAAACAGATTTGCCGCCAGGCTTTACGGTTACATATCTGTAGTCATACGCACCTTGCTTCAGGTACATAGTCTTTTCATAGCACCCGGTGTACGGATTATATTCCATTCGTGAGCTGTTGTCTAAGCGTCCGCCTGTAAATTCTCCGTCAAGATGCACTTCAACTCCTGGTATTTTCGGACTCTCAAAAATGAACAGAGTGTGTACATACTCTGCCTCTGTATCGCTTCTGTCTGAGTTATATTCCCGTATGGTGAACCGTCCGTTCTGAGTACGGTCATACTGGTATCCGGCTGCGCTACGCGGTTCATCCTTGTACAAAATGGCAAAATACCCGTCCGCAGTATGTTCTATTTTGTCAACACCTTTGCCGGAATACGAAGTGGATACTGTCTCAAAACGGCGATATTCATTACCACCATTGAAAATGAGCGGCCTCAGATGCTCATAACGGACTTCCGAGCCACGCACACTGCTTGGAGTTGTCAGTTCTATTCTTTCCCGGTCGCCGGGGTTCTGCTCCACCAACACAATCAAATCAGTGTACGGATTTCTGACTCCGGTCGCTTTGGTGTCTACCATTATTTCAAGCTGTTGGTGCGACTTCATGTAGTCTATGTCTGTTTTGGCTGAAACCCCTGCATAGACAGCAGCATTGCCTTCCGCTACAGAAAATCTGACTGACAGGAGCGGAGTTTCCGGAGCATTCTCCTCGTAAACCTTCAACAGATAATTTCCTGAAATTTTCAGCGGCACACGCTCGTCAGGTATTCGTATCACATAATGCACATAGTGGCTGAGAGTACCCTGCGAATAGGAATATTCATCGACTATAGCCTCATTAAGACCGTCGGTAAATTCAATATCCATCAGTCCGTCCGGCTGCCACCGCGCGTCACAATGCTCCACACACCACCGGAGATTTCGCGCGGCTGTTGACAGTTCGTCAAATTCTATCACAATGCCGTCATCACTGCCTATTGTCATTACCGCTGGAGCCGATGCATTATGTATATTACGCACCTGTAGCGAGGCTATAGAGCCAAACCTACACTCTTGAGCCGCCAGCACTGAGAGCGCGGCAACAAGCACAGCGACCAAGACAGACAAACTTTTTGTAACTAATCCGGCTACCATGCAATTGGAGTCTTACCCTGTCTTTTAAGGTAATCGTTGGTAAGAGAAAAATGATGATTGCCAAAAAAGCCCCGTGAGGCACTCAGAGGCGACGGATGAGCCGATGACAGCACAAGGTGTCTCGACCTGTCAATAAAGGCACCTTTTTTAGCGGCATACGCCCCCCAGAGCAAAAACACCAGTCCATCTTTTTTTTCGGCAAGCACTCTGATGACCGCATCGGTAAATTCTTCCCAGCCTCTGCCCTGGTGAGAACCAGCCTGATGAGGCGCCACTGTAAGAGTGGAGTTCAGCAGCAGCACACCCTGACGCGCCCAGCGGCTCAAGTCGCCGTTTTCAGGCATCGGCGCTCCGGTGTCATCGGCTATCTCTTTGAAAATATTCACCAGCGAACGAGGTATCGCCACGCCGGGATTCACAGAAAAGCAGAGACCGTTAGCCTGTCCCACATCATGGTACGGATCCTGTCCGAGTATCACAACTTTCACATTGTCAAACGGGCAAGAGTCAAATGCCGCAAAAATTTTGCCGGCTGGCGGAAAAGCTGCTCCTTTGGCATACTCGCCACGCACAAAGTCCGCAAGACGCACAAAATACTCCTTGTTCCACTCTGCCTTAAGTTGCTCATCCCAACCTGATTCTATTCTAACATTCATTAAAAGCGATTTTTGTTTTGCAAAAATAATCAATGTTTAGTAATTTTGCGAGCGAAAAACGCTGTATATACAAAATATGAGCGTTAGATTATGTTCCCGTAGTTCAATGGATAGAATATTGGATTCCGGTTCCAACGATTGGGGTTCGACTCCCCACGGGAATACAAGGCGGCTCACTCAGCCGCCTTTATTATTTAAGGTTATATTTTTCAGAATGATTGCGACTGAAATAATAAAAGACCGTACATGCCGAACGGTCTTTTATCTATCTTTTGAAGTACGCCACTAGCATTCAGTTCAATCACAGCGGGTAATACATGCGCCCAGCGAGTTTAGGCGACCGTCTATATTTTCATATCCACGGTCAATCTGGCTTATATTGCCTATCTCACTTGTGCCAGTCGCCGACATTGCAGCAATCAGCATGGCGATACCGGCTCTGATATCAGGCGATAGCATTTTGTTTGCACGCAGAGCCAATCTATTGTCCAGCCCTATGACTACCGCCCTGTGCGGGTCGCACAACATTATCTGCGCGCCCATGTCTATCAGTCGGTCAACAAAAAACAGACGGCTCTCAAACATTTTCTGATGAATGAGCACACTGCCACGACACTGGGTTGCGACAACAAGCATGACACTTAGCAGGTCCGGAGTCAGCCCGGGCCATGGTGCATCGGCTATAGTAAGTATAGAGCCGTCAAGCGCGGTTTCTATCTCATAATGTTCTTTTGCCGGTATAAATATATCATCGCCACGCTGCTCAATCTCTATGCCAAGCCGACGGAAGCTGTCGGGGATAATGCCGAGATTTGGAAACGAAACGTTTTTTATCGTAATCTCGCTTTTGTTCATAGCTGCCATGCCGATGAAGCTACCCACCTCAATCATGTCGGGTAATATTCTGTGTGTAGCGCCATGAAGAGTTTCCTGTCCGTGGATTGTAAGCAGATTGGAGCCGAGACCGTCTATGCGGCAACCCATTTTTTGCAACAGCTTGCACAGCTGCTGAATATATGGCTCGCACGCCGCATTGTATATTGTTGTGACTCCATCTGCAAGACTTGCCGCCATGACAATGTTTGCAGTTCCGGTCACAGAAGCCTCGTCAAGCAGCATATATGCTCCTTTGAGTCCGTTTGGTGCCGACAGGTGGTAAGCCTGCCGGGAGCAGTCATACGACATTTCCGCCCCGAGTGAAACGAGTCCTGAAATATGTGTATCTATTTTACGGCGCCCGATTTTGTCACCTCCGGGACGAGCAAACCATGCCGAGCCAAACCTGGCAAGGAGGGGACCTACAACCAGCACACTGCCGCGCAGCGCAGCGCAGCGTTCAACAAACTCCGCACCGTTTATATATTCGGTATCAATGTCATCAGCTTTAAATGTATAGTCGCCGGCTTCATGTCTTGTGACTTTTACTCCCATACCCTGAAGAAGCGCTATCAGGTTACGGACATCGAGTATCTCCGGGATATTGCTGATTCTGACCGCCTCTGCTGTAAGGAGAACGGAGCTTATAACCTCAAGGGCTTCGTTTTTCGCTCCCTGAGGCTCGATTTCGCCCTGAAGTCGATGACCTCCCTCTATTATGAATTTGCTCATTTCTGTTTATTTTGGTGCTAATTTAGCATAAATAATTGTATTATACAAAAAGTGGATATGTATTCGACACTCCGTAATGTATTCCGAGAATCTGATGCTCAGACATGAACCACTTCCGGCACAAGCGTTATTCCGAATCTGGATCTAACATCTTCCACAATTGCTTTTTCAAGCGCAACTATGTCTGAGCCGGAAGCCTTGCCTGTAGCGTTTACGATAATAAGCGGCTGGTGGCTCCACACAGCGGCATTGCCGAGCGTCTTTCCTTTCCACCCGCATTTGTCGATTAACCACGCGGCAGGTATTTTTACACTACCATCCGGCAGCACAAAATGTGGAACAGAATCCGGCTCTATCCCATTGGCAGTCATCACCGAAATAAATTCAGCCCAACTGCCCTTTTCCAGCACCGGATTCTTAAAGAAACTGCCCGCGCTGCCTGTGTCGCTTACCTTCGGTAATTTTGAATTTCGTATGTCAACGATTTTCTGTCTCACCAAATCAGGCGTTATCTTTACACTGTCTGATTCAAGGTCCTTCAATGGACCGTAATCCAGTTTAGGGCAAGATTCAGCCGACAGAATGAATGACACTTCCAGCACAATATATTTCCCCGCGTTTTCTGCTTTTTTGAACAAAGATGTTCTATAGCCGTAATCAAGAGATTCTTTTTTTATAACTACAAATTTTTCTGCCTCAATATCCCATGCACGAATCTCTGAAATGTAGTCACCGGTCTCCACTCCGTACGCTCCGGCATTCTGCACAGCAGCACCTCCGACAGAGCCTGGTATAAGCGACAGATTTTCAAGACCCCACAGCCCGGAGCGGCACGTCGACGCTATAAGATTGTCAAACTCTACTCCGGCTCCCGCGGTTATTTCCATTTTTCCGTTGCCCAGCGCTTTTGCTTCCCATCCGATAACCGCCGGATGAACTATCGCACCGGAATAATCGTTGCAAAAAAGAATATTCGACCCTCCTCCCATAATCATATATTTACCGGAAGGTGTTGCCATTTTTGCGGTTTCAATGGCAGCCGGAGCGTCTTCCAAACTGTCAAACTCAATCCACATAGCCGCTTTTGCTCCCACCCTCATTGTATTGTAAGGGCGCAAATCTATATTTTCGAGAACCGTTATCATAGCTCGTATTATTTTCTGATTATAGTCCCTACAAAGATATACTTTCATATTTGTTCGCACAAATTTTCAGAGTGGATTTGACAACTATACCGTCTCCGGAACTCGCTGTTTTCAAAAAATTCAATTCGACATTGTTTTTATTTCGAAATAATTATTACCTTTGCATAAACTTATCAAACAATAACGAAACATGGCACGCGAAAAAACATTATTTAGAAGAGTTCTCGCCCACGAAAGCGTTGATTATTCAAACTACACTATCGCTCAACTTCAGGAAACAATAGAAAAACTCGTTGAAAAAGTTGAACAGCGCAAGCCCCGCAAAGTAGTAGTTCAGGCTCCGACAAATCTCACAAAAATCAAAAGAGCGCTCAACAAACTTAATCTTGAAGTAGAGAAACTCTGATTGCCAGATTTCCTCACCTAAAAAAAAAGGAGGCTGTGTCGTAATAATTAAGGTTTACGGCGCAGCCTCTCTTTTTTAGTGCTTTGAGATTATGATATTTTTCAGGCAACTGATTTTTGAGGATTTTTCCAAAATATCCGATTCTCACGATGCAAAATTCGAGATATAAGC
>RIBJ01000030.1 GCA_003762715.1 Muribaculaceae bacterium Isolate-104 (HZI)
TAATTTTCATGTGAAAAAGCGGCTAAACTTTTCCTTTAAATTACTAATTTTCAGGGACTTTTGCAAATATAATCACCTAAAATTTAACTGTTTAACAGCATGATTTCAATTTTTGTCATGTACTAAATAACATTGTAATTCGAGCTTAATATATGAGTAAGAAATCTCGCGAAATAGAAAAACAGAAACAAAGAATCTCAAAAGCGGAGAAGGAAAAGCGGCTCAATATAGTAAACTCATGTTACAAGTGTACTATATGTGGAGCGTGGATAAAGTATCCTTCAAGAAAACGGCATTTGAGAACGGAGCATAATTTATTTCCTGAAGACATTAAATCATATTTTCTTAACAGGAAGGCTGCAAGAGCAGAAGAAAGAGAAGAAAGGATAGCAAAAGTTATAAGAGAGGAATTTGAAAGGACTTCCGAGAAAACGGATGATGGATTCTATAAATGTGGAGAAAAGGTTGCAGGTGGCCCATTTGTCAGGATAATATACAACGCGGTCGGAACCAATAGACGCAAACATTAAGCTGAACTTATATACAATATGCTTGGAGCCATTATAGGTGATCTCGCAGCCTCTACTTATTTGCGAGACAAGAATGAGTTTTATGCTCACTTGATTGGTAAAGATGCAATTGTTTCCGAGTTGAGCGTGGCTGTGCTGTGGACAATAACGGCAGTTCGTGAGTGGAATCATCTGAATGATGACTTACGATTAAAACAGTTTATTGCCCATTTATGGAGTGTTGAACATCAAGAGCATATTGAACTGTCAGAAGAAATAAGGGAATGGACTGCTTGCCCTAATATGTGGAAACATCATGTCGGTGTTGGCATGTTCCTGATGCGTCAAGGTACATATAGCTATTGGTTTGACTGGGAATCAGGGAAACGCGACAGAATAGACTTTGGAATGGATAAAGAGGAGATGTATGCTTCAATGTTCCTTTCCAAGATGCTGACACTTCTAAGACTGGGCTGGACTAAGGAAGAGGTTTGGAGAGAACTGGGTAGCGTTTTTCAGGGTTGCTTTAAAGACTGGCAATGGAAAACTGAGACCGGAAAGTCCTTGAGTTATTTATTCAGAGCATGGGATAGCTTTAATAAAGCCTTTGACTTCGGAAGTGCCATTCATAATGCTGTCAGGATGGTCGGTGATCTCCGGCTAAACTGCGCACTCACCGGAATGATTGCGGCTGCGATGTATGGGTGTGGACAATATTTCATAAAAGAGAGGTATGACCACAAACATCAGAGTCCGATTCAATTGAAAATTCCGGAATTTCTTTATGAAGTTTATAGTAATGAGCTTGAACGCATTAAGAAACAGTTAAATTGGGTCAATGTGTTCTGGGCAAAAAATGATTCTCGTACTAATATTGAAAGACATACCTACACACATATTGAAAGTAGATTCAACAATATAAGAGTGTGTGGTGAAATCCACCGCCGTATTTTGAAATCCTTTGCTCCTGATTGGGAACACAGATTTAGTTTCTATAAGGATAATGGCTGGGTATATCTGTGCCGTAGTGGATTTATACTCGGGCGATTTCGATTCCATTACAATAATGGGGATTTCATCATGAAAGACATTCAAGGCAGTGGCTTCGATAAGAATATAGATGAACCTTTACATGACATCATTTCATCTATAAAGCAGGAATGGCCTTTGCTGACGGATCTTTTCAAATACTATTCCTGTTATTCAACTGAGGATAAATGCCCGGATGCGTTCAAAGGAACTGTAAAAGAGAAGTTTTGGGAAGGAGAACGGAGTTTCTTTGAAACTCAGATGGATAATCTTGGGAAATGGATAGATGAAGGACGGAAAGCTATTGATAGTTCTGACAATCCCAAACTGATTTCAATGGCAAAAAGACTCGGATCCGAAAGGTTTGGTGTTGTTTTCTATATCAATACCCTTTTTGCCAAATGGAACCCAGAGGATAGTATGGAATGGATATTTGAATATTAATTGGGTGGAGATGACGAAGCTGCGCGGAGTGGTTGAGCATATCACTTACCAGAATCCGGAGAATGGATGGTCGGTGATGAAAGTCAAGGTCAAGGATTATAAGGATCTCGTGACTTTGACCGGATCGCTGTTGGATGTTCCAGTGGGGAGTGTGTTGCTTTGCGAGGGGCAGTGGAAGGTGGATGCCCGCTACGGCCAGCAGTTTGTCGTGGAGTCGTGGGAGGAGGTCATGCCAGCCACTATATACGGTATCGAGAAGTATCTTGGCAGCGGACTGGTCAAGGGTATCGGTCCGGCATACGCCCGCGCAATCGTGTCAAGATTCGGACTGGAGACTCTCGATGTCATCGAGAACGACATCGAGCGGTTGTTGGAAGTGCCGCGTCTCGGGCGCAAACGAATGGAGAAAATCCGCGAGAGCTGGGAGAAGCAGAAAGACATCAAGGAGGTAATGGTGTTCCTTCAGGGTTACGGTGTCAGCACCGCCTACGCCGCCAAAATTTACCGCCAGTATCAGAAGGACGCAATCAAGACTGTCAAGGAGAATCCTTATAAACTTGCCGATGACATCTGGGGAATTGGTTTCAAAACCGCCGACGGTATAGCGTCGAAGATGGGATATGAGAACAATGACCCTCGCCGATGCCGGAGCGGTATCCTATACACCCTTAATCAGCTCGCCGAAGAGGGGCATGTTTTCGCGGAGCCGGAACAGTTGGTGACGGCGGCTAAGGAACTGCTACAGGCAGATGATGAACCTGTACGCAAGGTTATGGCTGAAATGATTGCTGCCAATGACCTGATAGCGGACAATGAGGTGGTCTATCTCCCTCCCTTTTATCATGCTGAGAACGGTTCGGCGAAACGACTTACAGCATTGCTTGCAAGTAATATCTCTGACAGTATTGCGGCTGAGCCGGAACTGGCATACGGCGCACAGCAATCTACAGGGATTGTCTATGATGAAGTGCAGCAGGCAGCAATCAATCAGGCACTCGATTCCAAGGTGATGGTACTGACTGGTGGGCCTGGAACGGGAAAGACCACCACAACACAAGGCATTATCGCAGCTTTCAAGGCTAAAGGGAAACAGATTGTCCTTGCCGCACCTACCGGACGTGCCGCCAAGCGCATGACCGAGGCTACAGGAATGGAAGCCAAGACAATCCACCGCCTGCTGGAGTATAACCCGATGGACGGATACAAGCGCAATGATGAGAACCCGCTGGAGGGTGATGTTCTGATTGTGGATGAGTGCTCGATGATCGACATCATGCTCTTCTACAATCTGATGAAAGCAATTCCGGAGACGATGCGCTTGATACTCGTGGGTGACATCGACCAGTTGCCGAGTGTCGGGGCCGGAAATGTGTTGCGCGACATCATTGACTCCCGACAGATTCCAGTGGTAAGGCTGACACGGATATTCCGTCAGGCACAGTCGAGCCGTATCGTGATGAATGCCCATGCCATCAATGCCGGACAGTTCCCGAATATCAGCAACGGCAGGAACACCGATTTCTTCTTCATCAAGGCTGAGGATGCGGAGACGATTCCGCAACTGATAGTCAGCCTTGTACGTGACCGACTGTCAAAGACCTACGGCTACAAGCCGAAAGAAATACAGGTGCTGACACCGATGCAGCGGGGCAATGTCGGTGCCGGAAATCTGAACACGGAGTTACAGTCCGCACTGAATCCATCCGAGCCAGCTCTGACACGTGGCGGCTACACATTCCGTCAGGGTGACAAGGTTATGCAGATACGCAACAACTACGACAAGAACGTGTTCAATGGCGACATCGGATATGTCAACGCCGTGGATACCACGGAACGCACCCTGACCGTTATTTATGACGGGCGGCTCGTTGAATACGATGTGTCGGAACTCGATGAACTGACGCTGGCCTACGCCGTGACAATCCACAAGAGCCAAGGCTCGGAATTTCCGGTGGTTGTAATACCCGTGACGATGAAACACTACGTCATGCTCCAGCGCAATCTCATCTACACCGGCATAACCCGCGCCAAGAAAATATGCGTACTCGTAGGCACCACCAAAGCCCTCGCATACGCCATAAAACAAAATACCGTTTCCAAACGCAACACCAAGCTGAAAGAGCGGCTAAACGATAACTGTCTATGACTCATAAATCACACATTCTGATAAAACGGATAACTCTCAGTCTCGTAGCGTTTCTGCTACTGGTCATAATCTTTACAGTATTTGCCAATGTTAAAGTGGAGAGGGCTGCGGCAGGAAAAATCTACACTTCGGTAGATTCTGTACCACACAACAAGGTGGCACTTCTGCTTGGCACAAATCCACTCAACAAATGGGGTCGACCGAACTCATATTTTACAAACCGTATAAAGACAGCCTCTGAGCTGTATAAAGCCGGAAAGGTTGATTATATCATAGCAAGCGGTGACAACCATACCAAGGATTATGACGAACCAACGGCTATGCGTGACTCACTTATGGCTCAAGGAGTTCCGGAGGACAGAATCATTCTCGACTTCGCCGGATTTCGCACACTTGATTCTGTTGTTCGGGCGAAAGAGATTTTCGGATGCGATTCACTGACTATCATATCTCAGGCAGACCATAATGCAAGGGCGTTATATCTTGCCGAAGCCAATGGAATTGAATCTGTTGCCGTTTCAGCACCGTTGAGAGCCGGAAAATGGGTGCGCACTCGTCTTGCCATTCGTGAATGGCTTGCCCGCGACAAGATGATGCTCGATATATGGTTTGGCAAGCAACCGCATTTTCTTGGAGAGAGAATAGAGATTCCGGATGTGATGCCGCAGAAGAGTTATGCCACTGCCGAGGGCATGAAAATGAGGATTGTCAGCTCTGACCCGGTCAAAATTCCGGTGGATTCTATGATAGTGGAATTTACAAACAGTCGTGACGCAGATTTGACTACCGGAGAATGGTATCGAATAGACACCAAATCTGATGAAGGAAGCTGGATTCAGGCACCGTACTCAAAAAAGTATCTTGACCTCTTGGCAAAAGGAACTGAGGTATGCTTCAATGATATAGGATATTCATTGAAACCCGACGGCTCATTTAGAATGACAGTAAAGCCATGGCTTTATGATCTGAGTGATAAGTCTGCCACTTACCGTCTTGTCAAGACACTCAGTTATCCGCCATATCCAATCCAGAAGAGCGATACGGCATACGTTGAATTTCAAATCAGATAAACATTTATGATACATTACATTGAATACGGTGATATATTTAATATTCCCGGTGTGACGTGTTACGCCCACGGAT
Organism: Muribaculaceae bacterium Isolate-104 (HZI); assembly: GCA_003762715.1. Taxonomy (GTDB): domain Bacteria; phylum Bacteroidota; class Bacteroidia; order Bacteroidales; family Muribaculaceae; genus Paramuribaculum. The sequence continues at coordinate 5,272 of RIBJ01000030.1, forward strand.
GTAATTGTGCCGGAGCCATGGGCAAAGGAATTGCATTACAGTTTAAAGCTAAATTCCCTGAAATGTATTTTGAATACAAGCGACTATGCGATAACGGAGAATTTAATCCCGGAAATGTCTATACCTATAATTATGGTCTGGGATATGTGTTTAATCTTGGGACTCAAGCCACATGGCGAACTAAGGCTAAACTCGAATATATTGAGAATGCGATAGACAAAATGATGGAAATTGCGGAAAGTGTCGGTGTTGACAAGATTGCTCTTCCTGCGATAGGTGCCGGATTGGGTGGTCTTCTCTGGGTGGATGTTAAACAAACATTGGAAAAGGTCGCGGCACAACATATTTCTGTTGATTTATATGTTGTCGAGAATTATTGTAAGTCGTAGCACTACCTCTATATGGGAAAGACTGTGTATCGTTCAAAAATAGACTGGTGGGCATGGCTATGTTTGCTTGTTGTTCCGGTATTGATGTGGTTCACTGCTTTTGATATGCCATGGTGGTATGCCGTGTTTATATGTGGTGGTCTGACTGCATTATGTCTCATTGGCTTGTTTGGATGCTGGTATGAGATAGACGGTAAAAACCTTGTTGTGTATATGCTTTTCAGACCGACACGTCTGCCAATCGACAAGATTAAGTCGGTGAAGAAAACAACCGGGATTCTTTCAACGGCTGCCATGTCAACCAAGCGGGTTTCCATAAGTTTCACAGACCGCTCCGTCTTGAAAAGTTTCGCTCCAGTTGAAATCTCGCCCAAAGATCGCGATGGCTTTATGGCCCAACTCAAATTAGTCAATCCCAATATCGAGGTTTTGTCATGAATATCGAGGAATTACGCGATTATTGCCTGTCGATGGAAGGGGTGATGGAGAAGACTCCCTTCGGGAAGTTTGCCCCGCGCTTCGATTCCACACTTGTATTCTATGTCCTGGACCACATGTTCTGCATGGTTGATATGGATGACTTTACCTCTGTGTCGTTCCGTTCGGCAGATGAAGAGATCGCGAGGATAACTGAGCGATATTCAGCTGTGACCACTCCGGTCAATAAGGCACTGAAATTCTGGCTGAGGGTGAATCTCAACGAAGATATGCCCGACAGTGTGATATATTCCTGCGTCAGCCGGGCCTACGAGATAATCAAAGAGAAATATTCAAAGAAGAATACCGAATAAATTAACGATGGCTAAAGGAGAAATCAGACATCGCAGATTGTATGCGTTTTACGAAAGCAAGGTGCTTAACGCCCTGATGATTACTGTTGTCACAAGTCTGCTTTTGGCGGCTTATACCCAATCAATGCTCATGCCGATAATCTGCGGAGCCACCGCTCTTACTTGCTTTATCGGCTATTCAATATGGCTTTGGGTCAAGAAGCCACAGAAGATAGTTATCAACAAATGGCTGTCTTATATGAACGGATGGTTCACGCTGTACTTTTTGATTATCACAGCTATGGATGCGCCCAACAAATGGTGGTATATCACACCTATCTGCTTTGCAGTCTGTATTCTGTGCATCAGCCTGATTCGTAATCAGGACGAAATGTTTGACATAAACGATATGCAAGCGTAGAAATAATATTTGCATCATGCAGCCACGACAGTACATAGCCATTGACCTGAAGAGTTTTTACGCTTCAGTGGAATGTGTCGAGCGGGGACTTGATCCGCTTGACACATGCCTCGTCGTGGCTGATATGTCGCGCACAGAAAAGACGATATGCCTTGCCGTATCTCCGGCATTGAAGGGATATGGCACAGGGGGCAGACCACGGCTGTTTGAGGTCGTGCAGAAAGTCCGGGAAGCAAACTATCGACGTGGACGGCAAGGAAAGTCGTACTCGAAAGCGGTCTTGGATTCACACCCTGAGATTGCGGTAGATTATCTTGTGGCTCCTCCGAGGATGGCTCACTACATTGAGTACAGTAGCCGGATATATAATGTCTATCTCCGATATATCGCACCGGAGGATATTCACGTCTATTCCATCGATGAGGTGATAATGGATGTGACAGCATATCTCAAAACCTACGGCATGACGGCTCATGAGCTTGCTATGAAGATGATTCGGGAGGTATTGGCTGAGACAGGTATAACCGCAACGGCTGGTATCGGCACCAATATGTATCTCTGCAAGATAGCCATGGATATAGTCGCCAAGAAGATGCCGCCTGACAAGGACGGCGTCCGTATCGCAGAACTTGATGAGATGTCATATCGCCGTCAGCTGTGGGAGCATACGCCACTCACGGATTTCTGGCGTGTAGGACGCGGTATTGCCAACCGTCTCACACCATACGGAATACTGACCATGGGCGACATTGCCCGTTGCTCAGTCGAGCATGAGGATTTTCTGTATAAACTGTTCGGAGTGAACGCAGAGCTTCTGATTGACCATGCCTGGGGCTGGGAACCGGTCACAATGGAATATGTGAAATCATATCGTCCGGAAGCGAAGAGTATCAGCAGCGGGCAGGTGTTGACCTGTGCATATACTTCTGCACAGGCGAGAAATGTGGTTCTCGAAATGGCTGACAGTGTATCGCTCGACCTTATTGACAAACGTCTTGTAACTGACCAGCTCGTTCTGACCGTTGGCTACGATATAGAGTCATTGACAAGACTGGAGATTAGGGCAAAGTATAACGGCAAGATCACGACCGACCATTACGGCAGACAGGTTCCGGTACATGCCCACGGCACAATTAACATCGAGCACCCGACATCATCCGTAAAGATACTGACTGAGAAAGTCGCTGAGTTATACGACAGGATAATCAATCCAGACCTGCTTGTGCGACGCTTAACCCTCTCAATCAATCGCCTGATTCATGAGGAAGATGTGAAATCAAGGCCACAAGCCATGCAACTCGATCTGTTCACGGATTATGAGGAGTTGAAGCGACAGCAGGAAGCGGAGGAAGCTGAACTTGCCAAGGAGCGGCGCAGGCAGGAGGCAGTCCTGAAAATAAAAAAGATGTTTGGAAAGAACGCCATCCTCAAAGGACTTAACTATGCAGACGGCGCGACACAGCGCGACCGGAATCAACAGATAGGAGGACACCATGAGTAGGTATGACGATATAATCAATCTTCCGCATCATGTTAGCAAGACACGGACACCCATGTCGATGGAGAACCGTGCGGCCCAATTTGCACCGTTTGCCGCCTTGACTGGACATGACGCTGCCATAGCCGAAACCGCCAGACTCACGTCCGAGAAACCGGAACTATCAACAGAGGAACTTGACAAGTTATCCCGCCGACTTGTCTATGCGATAGAGAAAGACGCGACAATCAGGATAACCTATTTCCAGCCGGATTCATTCAAGCATGGTGGAAGCTATTGTCAGACAGAAGGGAAAATAAAGAAGATAGATGAAATAGACGGTCTGATTATACTCTGTGACAAACAGTCCATACCACTCGACTGTGTGATGAGTATAGAGGGCAATCTGTTCAACGACATAGAATTATAACCCACACATCGCGGCGTAAGTCAGCGAGATTTGGCAATACTTCGGTAGAGTCATGGCTCGCTTTTCACTTATTACTCTTTCTTGGAACTCCAATAGGACATATCACGTGGAATATATGTTTTCTCGCCTCCGCTTCCAAAAGGATAATCCGATACATCCTTGTTAAGATAAGGAGAGTCTGACTGTATGTCTCCTTCAAATATGTATCTTGGAGGATTATATATCTCTCCGTTCTCTCCAATAGAAGTTTTAATACAAGTATTGACCTTAATCACAATTCGTACAATACCTCTGTATATACCCAATACATATTGAACCTGATGAGCTTTTGCGTCACTCAATTTCCAATATTTCCTTGCACTCTCATAATCATCAGTCCTACGATAAATTCCCTTAGCTTTTGATTGTTTATATGTTTTGTTAAGGCTCACCAAGAGAAGTTTATCACCGGGAATTGGCTCTATCTTCTTACAGTCATAAAGTATATTGATTTCTTCCTCAGTTTTAATACCCTCGTTCCACTGATGATGACCTTTGACTACATTTGTGAGTATATTTTCCCGATTAAAAGCCTCATATGTCAGCAAATCAATAATAGTTGATTCGACAAGATAAGCTTCATGTTCTGAAAGATTATGCCGAATAATATAGTATTCCACCTCCAAGTTAGCTGAGTGGATATCTCTTATCGTTGAAAGTTTCAGACTCTCATCATTATCGTTAAGAGAATCCTCTGCGTGTTGGAATACGCGGTCTCCAGAGCCTTTCCCGACATAGAATATCTTTTTGTCTCGCGGATCAACGAGTGCATAGACATAGAAGTTAAGAGCCTCTTTTACACTCTGCTTGAAGAATTTTTCCATATCATTTCTTCTTCGGTAAGCGGATTTTACCGTTTTCGGATTCCCATGCCTCGATGTAGGAGGTCAGAGCTTCGTAGATAACATCTTTCAGGAGAGAGCTTTCGACAAGGGAGATATACTTGACCTTGCGGATCAGTTCGGGGTCAACGATGAATGTAGCCCGGACTTCATTTGTCTTGGAGCCGGACTCGCCCTTGCGCGGACGACCTACATTCCGGCGGCGGTTAGCCTCCAGATTGGCTTTCATTTCCTCGGTCACTTCGGCTGCTGTTGAATCGGGCTGTCCGATAGCCGTAACCTCCAGTTCTGACGGTTTTGTATCGCCCATTATGCCATTCATCAGCGATGCTAAGTTCTTCTTTGCCATGGTGTCTGTCTTTATGATTTATCTACTTGACAACTTATATCAAAGTAGGCAAGTAGTCTTGTAGTCTTGTAGCCTTTGTTATTGATAATATAGTTTACCTATTTCTCTTCTCTTGCGATTATCTCCTCGGTCAGAGCCATGTAGTCGACCGCTCCGTTGCTCTTGGGGTCGTACTCAAAGATAGACTGACCGGAAAGAGGCATTTCGGCAAGAGTGATGTTCTCACGGATTTTGGTCTTGAACACTTTGTCGGCATACCGGCTTTCAATCATTTTCACCACCTCCTTATTGAGATTGCGGTTGTTGAACCGGGTGAAGAATACTCCACCTAATTCAAGAGTCGGATTGACACGTCTGCGCACTTCGCTCACCACATCGTCAAGCATGGCGAGACCTTTCATCGGAAGAGCCTCGGCAGTCAGCGGTATATAGAGCCTGTCGGAAGCCACAAGCGCATTGGTTGTGACAATGCCGAGCGACGGCGGACAGTCTATGATGATGTAGTCGTATTTGTCGATATGGTCGGCAAGCAGGGATTTGAGGATACCCTCCCTCGCTATTTTGGTAGCCATGTCGATTTCGGCTCTTGCCAATTCAAGGGAAGCCGGAACAATGTCAAGGTTCTTCCTTACATTGACGATTGGAAGCGGAGCGTCCTTCACAAGAGAGTCATAGACACTGGTCTCCGGCTCTTCGTTCTGCGTAAGCGTGAACGTGAGGTTCTGCTGCGCGTCAAGGTCGATCAGCAGAACCCGCTTCCCGAGGATGGCGAGTGCGTCACCGATAGACGCCGTGGATGTTGTTTTTCCTACGCCTCCCTTGTGGTTGGCAATGGTAATTATCTTGGTATTCATATACTTCTCGTTTTGTATTACAAAGTTAATAAATTCTTTTGATACTTAGTTACTATAGTATAATATTTTTAGTTTACCTATTTATTCCGAATAAATCCGCCCCTGCCTCACGGCAGAAGACGGATTTGGAATTTATAAGGAACTATTATGCTGAAGCCCTCGCCTTGATGAAGCGGTGGGCGTTGGCGTTAACAAGTTTCACAATGCGGTCATGCAGTTCGGTATTGGTATTGCAAACCCCACGGCTCTGAATGACCTTGTTCTCCGTAAGTGAAAACTCGACGGTCTCGATGCGATTGCCGTCCTTGTCATGAGCCGACAGAATGATTGAGTCCTCACGGCTGTAATAACTGCACTTGAACACGCAATGGTGCATAGCCTCTCCCTCGTTCTGATAAGCCTCTATGCTGTCAAGTACGGAAACCTCTATGTCCTTGTCCTTGATGACAATGCCGAAGAAACATGATTTGGTCTGATAAAACCTCTTTTCCTCTTTTTTAGCCTTGGCAAGTTCCTCGGATTTCCTGCGCTTCTCATCTGTGGAAGTCACCTTGTCGAGCCAAAGGTCATGTGCCACCTTTAGATTTATGGGGCAGATATATTTGGCGTTGCGTGTGTCCTTTCCTGCCTTGTCAAGTAGCTTGATAAGGTCGCACCACAATCCGTAATCCTTAATCTGATAGCCGTTGCGTATGGCAATCTTATGTGAGTTCCAGCACTTGTCAAGCATTGACTTGTTGGAAAGAAAATATCTGACCGCCTTGTGATTTCCGGCTTTCATCAGTGTCTCAATCCTTGTGTCGGTCAGAAGAGCCTTCATCAGTTCAAAGGGGTGGCAGTCGGGCAAAGTGCCTTTCATGCCGTTGCGCCTCAGTTCCGGAATAGCCTTGTATCTTGGATAGTGCCACGTGTTGGCTATGATATGATGAACGTCCGACATATTCCGGAGTTCTATCTCCGAACCCCAGTTGAAGCAATCACGATAATATCCGATTGTCCTTGCCTTTGATGTCAGTGCGGTCTGCCCCTTGGCATTGAGCCATAGACGGCATACCTCAACATTATAGGAGTTCAACGGCTGACTTTTCTTAAACTCCACGGTCAGAATAAACACACGTTCCACCTGCAAGCCGTCGATAGTGTCAAGGACAGCAAAGTATGTACTTTCCTTATGGGTGCGGTTTAGGGTGTCTTTTATCATCAGTCTGTGTCCGCAGTGAGGGCATACGACATACTTGCCCTTTCCCTCATGTCGGAACTTATGACCGCAGTCTCCACAAGTAGTAAGACCGCTCGGCACTCTGAAAGCCGGATGGTTGAACAGATTTTTCATTCCCCACTCTGTAACCTTGGGGTCAATGGCGGTCAGCCTCACATTTGAGGCTGCCACCTGCTTCTCGAATGATGTACGTGCTTTCATGGCTTAAAAGTCATCGCCAAAGAGTGATAATTCGGGTTGTTTGTTCTCCTGCGGTTTTACTGCCTTGGGCTTTGAGTTGCGTGACTGCAACTTTCGGAGTTCTTCATCTTGGAAGCGTTTGAGGGCAATGGCTTTTTGTTCTTCCTTTTCCTCCTCGGTCAGTTCAATGTGGTGGTTGACCACTACACCGCATGTCATCGGTTTGCCGATTTCAATGTCAGGCTCATCTATGCAATGTACCGCCATTGAGAAAATCTCATCATCGGTAAAACCGCAACATCCCGATGCCTTGACCTCATTGAGAATGTAAGTCGCTATGTCCTCGATAGTGCGAGTGGTGGTTTCGTACTTGGCACGGAAGAGTTCATCGCTCTCCGCTCTCTTATCAAGATATGACTTGATAACCTGCTTGAAATGTTCTGTTCCTTTCATCATAGTTCCTTATGTTTGTGAGTTCGATTCTTTTCCCTTTTTGTTAGAAGCTCGTTTGAGCTTCATCGGTCGGGAGAACCGTTTTCGTGCAAGTGATTCAGCGGCCAATAGGGTGGATAAGGCAAGTGTGCAGTCAGAGGGCGCGGACGGAATACCCAATTTTTGGCAGAAAAATTGCGGAAGGCTGCCGTCAAGTCCTCCGACCGCAAGCGCAGCGGCACTTGACGTTCCTCCCGGACGATGTAACTTTGCACAGAAAACGTCTCCGGCCGTGACGCTCAAAGCGTCTTAAAAAGCAGATTCCAAATATTTTCGCAGTCACCCCAGGATAAAGGTTTTCACAAGACAGCAACCAATGGCATCGTCATATTATCTTCCAAAACAGCAACGATTCAGGCTCTTTGCCTCAGGTTATGAGTATGAGCCGTTGGCATAGTCTCCGTTTTAAGGCATGGTTTCAAAGACCGTCAGTAATGCGGATATGATTTTGAAGTGAAGCCAACGGCGTAACCTCAATGTCATATCGGCATGGCTGACGTAACGGTGCCAGCCGTCATTACCATCAATGACATCGACTGCACCGGCTCGGTGAGACTCACGGAGTCTGGCGGTCGGGAAGCCTTCAATGACAGGCCGTAATGCCCCGGCACCACGTGCAACATGGTCAGTCGGGAGCATCGGCCGGCACTTCGTGGTCTTCGGCTTCATAATATTTCAGCTCGATAAGTCGCAAGTGTCAACCTGCGACCGACAAGAGCTGTCGAAGTCTTCGCTTTCAGATAAATATCCCAGGATTTCGGCAAGCCACATTCTTAAACGAAGTCTGAGAATGTCTGGATTGCCGTACTGGTCTCCGTTTTCAGACATGGTTTCAAAGACCGTCAAGTTATGCGGATATGATTTTGAAGTGAAGCCAACGGCGTAACCTCAATGTCATATCCGCATGGCTGACGTATCGGCACCAGCCGTCATTACCACCCATGACTTCGACAGCACTGGCTCGGTGAGCATCACGGAGTCGGGCGGTCGGGCAGTCTTCAAAGACAGGCCGTAATGCACCCGGCACTACGTGCAACATGGTCAGTCGGGAGCATTGGCCATCGTAGTATTTTTCATGCTACGCAAATAGGCTGCGCACCAATTTGGTAATTTTGCTGCCGATTTCAGTATGGTACTTGTCAGTACGCTGAAAACAATTAACTTTGCATTCGCTTTCGGGCGAATATCAAATCAGAACAAATGCAGATACCGCAACACAATATATCGAATATATGGCGTCGCCGTAGCTATCGTAGCTTCAGCGTAAGTTGCTATTGCTTTAGCTTTAGCAGCTTGCTTGAAAGATGGTTCCGGCGATATCGCTGTAGTATCTGCGTCTGATTCCAATTAACTCAGACAATAAGGAGACAGTCGGAAAGTCCTGAAAGCTTTCCGATTTTTTGTGCCCTGTCATGGCCACATGATCCTTATTGTCACGGCATGGCACCAAGTTAAATTTTCAAAACATGATTGAATTTTACCGCTGCCATGCCAGTAAACAAGAACGCTTTATTGAGATACAAGACTATCGACCGATGCTTGAGAAACAAGTACAGGCGGTGGACTCTGGATGACCTTGTGGAAGCCTGCTCGGAAGCCCTATATGAAATGGAGGGTATCACCAGAGGTGTTTCCGTAAGAACCGTGCAGGCTGACATCCAGATGATGCGGTCTGACAAACTGGGCTACAATGCCCCGATAGAAGTATACGATACCAAATACTACAGATACGAGGATTCGGATTACTCGATAACCGACTCACCCTTGGAGGATGACACCTACGAATTGGTTGTCAAGGCCGTCAGAATGATAAGGCAGAAGCGTGAGTCATCAGTCGAGGATTTGGGTGATATTCTCGAAAAAATCGGCGAAAGGCTCAATGCCCTGCTGATACATCAATAGAAAAGGCTTCCGAGAAAATCATTCCTGGTTATCTCGGAAGCCTTCATTTTTGAGTGAGAAGTCGGATTTGAACCGACGAATACCGGTTTTGCAGACCGGCCCCTTAAACCACTCGGGCATTCTCACATCTCGGTTGCGGGGGATGGATTCGAACCACCGACCTCGAGCTTATGAGGCTCGTTAGCTGCCACTGCTATACCCCACATATGTTGTACTTCCGGCAAGATTCGAACTTGCGATCCTCACGTTCGTAGCGTGACGCTCTGATCCACTGAGCTACGGAAGCATATTGTTGGGGCGGTAGGACTCGAACCTACGATGTCCGAAGACAGGAGATTTACAGTCTCCTGCAATAGCCGCTATGCAACACCCCAGGATAATAGCACAGGCAGAAGGACTTGAACCCACGACTTTCGGTTTTGGAGACCGACGCTCTACCGACTGAGCTATACCTGCATTATGTCGTGGACACTCGTGGACTCGAACCACATTCTCAGGATTTTCAGTCCTGCGCATACACCATGTCTGCCAAGTGTCCTTAGATAGCGGAAGCAGAAAGATTCGAACTTTCGGAGCCTTTATGAGGCTCGGCCCATTAGCAGAGGGCTGGTTTCGACCGCTCACCCATGCTTCCTTTGTTTTGACACTGCAAAGTTAGACAGGCCGCATGAAGCCTATTTGCGTAGCAGAATTTTTTGATGAATTTTTTTTATTTTTCATGTGATTTCGGTGATTTAGACTCCCCATAGGGCGGTTTTGCGGAGCTTGCGGAGGAAAACCGCTCCGACCGGATGGATTTGGCTTCGGCCGGGGCTCGTTATCTGTGATTCGGTTAGTCGATGTCGGTGCCGATGAAGTGTTCGTTGTCGATGAGGGTGTAGTAGTAGCCGTTGCCACAGCCTCGATACTCCTTGCTGAACCCGGCGATGATGTCACCCTTTCGGGCATATTTTGTGTCCTCTGTCACTACTTCAATCCATAGGGTGCCGTCATAGCCCCGGAAGTCGAATCGGCATGAGCGGTAGGTCTGCCGTTCACGGAGTGCCTTGCGGAACTGGTTGACCGCCCAATCATCATATCGAGCGATGGCTTGAAGGGAGATGATTTCTCCGTCTATGCGTGTGCCGGTGGTAAGTCCGTTGGCGTAGCAGTCTTTTTCGGGGTCGGCCTCAAGACACTTTCTGATAAACGGCGATGTGAAGTCTGCCTTGGCAGCATAGTGTTGGAACTTTCTGACGATGTTCGTTCTCTTCGGTTCTGCCGGATTGAGTGCCGTCCAATGTTCAACAGTCTGACTTCCGATTGGATAACCCTTGGTTCGGGAGCGTGGTGCGAACTCGCACAAGCATCCATTCTGCGACATGAAGAGTCTTCGCTGATGGATGCCGTTTATAGTGGTTACGTCATATAAGCCGGATTTCTTTCCGACAATAGCGGTTGCTTCCTGATATTCCATAGGTGTATTGGGTGTTGTGCCGCTCCGACCTGTGTTGTCGGAGCGACTGATTTACCTGCTGATTACTTCATCATCATTACATTGCAGTCGATTACGTCTGAGCCAAGTCCAAAAGCTGGGAAATGGCTGAAATACGGATGGCTGCTCCCTTCCTCGTCCGTTGCCGGACTGACCGTCACGACATTGTTTTGCTCCCACCATTTGTCGATGATGGCTTTGTCCTCGTCCGAAAGATTGTCGGTAGTGCCGTTTATGAGATAGCATACTGCCCAGACGGGTATTTTCTCGATTGTAAATTCCATAGTGTCTGTCTTTAATTGTGATAGCCAAGCACCTCACCGATGTATAACTTTGCCCCTGCCTCGAGTCTGCCCACCATGAGCATGAGGTCGCGTGAACGCTCGGCAGTTCCATAGCTGTCCGATTCGGTTACATAATAGTCAACGCTGTCGAGAGGATTGACAATAGCCTTCTGCAACTGATAGGCGGGACCTATCCATTCCATGATGTTTTCCTCGTTGATTGCTTCCGTCCTTGTTCGGATAAGGTCGAGATACGACTTTCTCCACTCCGCGAAACCGCCTTGATACACAAGCGTCTCGTCGTCCGTGTCGATAGTGAACATACCTTTTGGCAGTGTGTGCTCGACAAGGTACTGTATCTGTTTTCTCCGTTCTTCCTCTGTCGTGTCATACAGATAGTCGAAGTCTGCCATGTCGCCCTCGGAGACCGTATCGACACCGATATAGTCGTCGCGGTCGATGGGAGAATCGCTGATTTGATAGATTATTCCGTGCATAGTTCCTTTGTTTAGAAGTGTCTAATTTATTATCCCTTTGGTTCGAAGCCTGATGGCTTCTCGCGTTCGGGGAAATTTTTCGATGCAGGACAGACGGAGGGCTTAGGTGACACGTAAGGTAAGTGTGGCAAGATGAAAATGACGGAATACCCAAATCTCTGATTTGTGGAAGGCTGCCGGCATTTTCATCGCAGACAAGCGCAGCGGTCACTTGACGTCGTAACCGCCCTCCGTAACTTCGTAGCGAAAAATCCACGGATGCGTGAAGTATTCCGGCATAACAGGAAAAAAGACAATTACATGATACAAAATGGTTTCCTCAAACGTTATGATTATATGAAAATGCTGGTTCTGATATTACTTGGATTTATGACTATGGCTTCCTGTAGTCATAGAGTTCATACATTGGTATCAGATAGCTCATCAAACATCAGTTTGCATTCCTCCAAATTAGAAAACATAAATCTGATTAGGGGTCTGGATTCGGATAGTCTTCCTTATATATATGTGAATGGAGAATGGTATCCATGGTTTGGAGCAAGAAACCTTTCAGACTTTCCATATGACAGCATAAGAGATTTGACAGTTAGGAACGACAATTATGGGAACAGAGCTATATTCGTGGAATATCCCCAAAGTATTATCGACTCCATAAAGAACATTAAACTGGACTATTTCATAAATACTGACCCATCCGTCATATTCGATAATGGCAAAGGTAATCCAGCCAAAATGATTGATTGGATTAAGGAGAATAAGCGACTTCCTAAGGGCTACACGGGTAAGACAACGGCGGTTGTAATGTACGATGTAAATCCAGATGGAACTGTAGCAAACGTGAGATTGTTCAAAGAGTCAGATAATGGGGCAATCGATCAAGATGCTGTAAGGCTCGTGAATAGTTTCCCACGCTTCAAAGTGATTTACTATACACCATGGAAAGAACCTATAAGGCAGGTCATACGTATAAGCTACAATAGTAGTGATGATATGAAATAGAAAACCCGATGCTCACGCACCGGGCATTCCTACATACAATGGCAAAAGAAAAATTCAGTGGATTTTGTTCTTGATAGCAATCTATTGTTCTATTGTGTGTTATTGGCAATATCCAAAACTTTTTGCAAATTTGTCTGCCTGCCGTAGCCGAATCTGTCTTCAAGAGTTAGGGAGTGAGACAAGAGTGGTATAAGCTGATATTCAGGATAGACTTCGGCATTGTCGGCGATGTAGTCATAAACCATCTGCGACGAGCCTCGCAGCTCGATCTTACCGTTGAAAGGGAATGAATCCATGAATTGACCCATAAGCCGGGGCAAGGCTGTTATTGCGATGGAACCGTCAGGCGAAAGCCAGTGACGGCAAAGCTCGCGGATGGAGTATTCGCGCTTACGGTCTTTCATAAAATAGCGGCACCGTATCTCAAAGGTGCGCTGCACCTGCAATCCGTCGATGACACCGAGTGTCGAAAACCATCCCTTTAGTGTTCCCTTGATGGATTTCCATGTATCGGCTTCGATAACTTGAAGTGTCCGTTCACATTCCAGACACTTCACCTTTCGGGCATTTCCGGCATATACCATTGCATTGCCGCACATCGGGCAGACGGTGACATTGTTCTTACGTCTGACGGCAGGATGAGTTATGGCGCTTTCCTTGGCCCATTCGATAATATTTTCCGACAAGGCTTCAACAGACTTGTTGAGTTTGACGATTCTTTTCTGATAAGTTGTCTTCGGCTTCATGTGATAATGTTTGGGAAAGCCGCCCCGACACATAGATTAATGCCGGGGCAGCACAGGTAATCAATCTTTCTTCTCCGAAGCTTTCAGAGAGGCTTTGCGGAACTGCTTCAGGAGCGGCTCCAGTTCGAGTGATGTTCGGCGGGCGCGTAGTCCTGCCGCCTTGTTCCCTTTGTCAAGCTGGGAATTTGCGTCTTTCAAGAAGGCTTCCGACTTTGCGGAAATCTGTTCGATAAGGTCTTTCATTGTGATTGGTGTTTATATGGGTGAATGTTATAATAGCGGTATCTCAAAGGAGTTTACAACACAGGTTGCTTCCTTGTCAAGTATGAACCAGTATTCCGAATGATACGGAGAGCCATCCTCATTCTTGGCTTCATACTCGATCTTGACTTTCCAACCGTTGAAGGGCTTCGGCGTCTTGTTGTCAGGGTCTTTGAAAGAGACGAGCGAACGGAGAGCGGAGAGCGACGACATCTGCCGCTCCATGAGGGCCGATGTGGAGCGGTCGTCAAAGTTGAAGTTCTCCATATTGTCGGTGGCTTCCATCACTTTCTCGTTGATTTTGAGCATGGCCATGGCGATGTTCATGCTCTCGTCAGTCGTGATATAGTCGCGTCCGAACACCGAGTCAGCCTTGCTGATCGCCTTGATGGAGACGGACTCCGGGAAATCGACACAGGCGTAAAGCGACTTCTCCGCCACGGCTCTTGCGCGTTCGCTCGGATCCTCACGCTGGCAGGCGAGGAAGAATATTCCTCCCCACACGAGCAATCCCCCTATGAGTAGGATTGCGAGTTTCATTCCCGGCTTCATATCCTTATGACCTGGGATTTGTCGGGTGAGACACCGAGTTTCTTCTTAAACCGTGTTCCGTCCTCGCGGAACATCTCCACCGGCTCTACCGTTATGCCGTCAGCGCATATCTGACGTGCCTCGTCGAGCGTGATCAGATGACCGCCTATGTTCCGCCAGATGACAAAGTCGCAGGGCGTGGACGGGTGATTGTAGTTGGAGCAGTTGAACGCCTTGGAGCCGACACGTATGTCGCCGCCGCACTTTGGACATTTTCCGATGACAGACTGCATATCCACAGACCCGTCGGCGTTAAGCACAAGCACGGTGGGGAAAGTCTTCCACTCCTTTGTGGCGAAGCCGTCGAGCATAATCTCATGCTTCTCCAAGAGAGTGGCGATTTCTTCATCGGTCATCTTTCGGTTGCCGATGACACCGTTGATGAAGACCCCGCACTTGGGAGTCTCCCCGGTATTGTTCTCGCAGCGATAGCCCTTGCAGGTCTTCACCACGTTGCCGCCGCACACTGGGCAGCGACCTATTATCTTCTTTTCGTTTTCCATATCTGAAATGGTTGCTTTGTTGATTGTTTCAGTAATTGATATATTTCCAGTCATTGACCAGACCGTTGACTATCGCCTTGCCTGACATGACCGAGGCCCAGCCCTCCGGGTCGAGGGAGAACCACAGGTCGTTCCATGAGAGCGTCCTAACCTGCCATGCGAGAATGAACAGGTCTGTATTGATTGCCTCTAATCTCGATACAACCTCGTTGGCGATATAGTACCGCTCGGCAGAGTTCAGCAGATTTACCTTATGCTTTTCCTTCTTCCCGTCATCCCCGGTCACGTTATATGTTCCCGAGGTGACAAGCTGCTGCATGAAGGGATAGAGTGCCGCCATCTGTGCGGCTGCATCGCTGATTTCGTCGGAGACAAGCAAGGCTATTGCCGTTTCCTTGAGATTACCCTTTACAGAATTTTTCAGCAGAGCCGTGTTCTTTGGAATCTCCGTCAGCACCAGTTCTCCGGCCCGCTTTATCTGATAGAGATTCTGCATGGCTCCCTGGGCGTTCGATAGATACTCAAGCATCTTGTTCTCCACGGCATGAACACGGTCAAGAGCGACAGTCACGGCGGCTTCTGCCGCGATTATCTGCTCATGCGTCTTCTTCCGTTTCTTGTGGATGCTTTTCAGCTCCTCTGTCTGGAGGATGACAGTAGCAGTCAGCGTCGGGTCTGTCTGCTGGGCGCACAGTGGCAAGCCACTCGTCAAGCAGCTCAGAGATATGGCAAGGCCGACAGCACCTTTTTTCATACGGCATATCATTTTCTTTAGATTTTGAGTGATAATTTGCGTTGCTCCGCGAGGTTTATGTCGCGGTCGTTCTTGTCTGATGAAATCTCCGGCTTCATCGGCTTGTTCAGCAGACAGTCGTTCCAGTCCTTGAAAGCCTTGGGAGGTGGCCACTGGCCCATGCGGTAGCGGAGCGACAATGCCGAACTTACCTGCGGTATGATAGAGCGTCCTGTATCGACATCTATGGACTTACCCTTTGCCTCGACTTTCAGTCCGTCCTCGGTCTTGGTGACTTTAAGGGGAATATTCTCCAACAGAGCCATCATACGCAGACCGTAGACACGTCCGGCAAGGTCATTGTCGAAGCAGTCGAACGCCCGGGCATTGGGAAATCTTTCCATTGTTTTAGTCACCTGCTTATCTGAAAATGTGCCACCAAGGGAGACCAGGGCGATGTTGTTGCCCAACTGGGCGCGGTTCATCTGGTAGAAAGCCATAGCGTCGAAAGCCGACTCAAAGAAAAAGACATTCCTGACAAGCCCGTTATTGCCGCCCGAAAGATCAGCAATCCATGCGGCTGACGATGAGTTCGTTCCGGCAGCCTTTGACTTGTAGCCACCCATGCCACGGATTTCATAGCCCTTTACCGAAGAGTCCAATCCCTCGGTATAAGGGAAGCCGATATTGTAGCCGTCAAAATTCTCGTTCCTCTTGTCCCTTATCAGTGCTATATGTTCAGAGAGGCTTCTGATCGTTTCATCAGCAATGCCTCTGAGGGAGAAGAGCCGTGGAATCCTGTTGGGGTCAACCGGCTTCACCTCATATCGCGTACTGTCAAAAGTATGGCTGACCGATGCCGACTTTACATATTCCCGGTCTTCCTTATACTCCGGTTCCGGCATATTGGCGAATCGGGCCATGACCTTGGCTATTTTTTGCCACTCGTCCTTACCGGTGACAAAGAAGGAGCCGAGATTCTCTCGGATCAGTGTCACGACATCACCCTTGCTGCCATCACGACGGAAGAAGGTCTGAGCCGCCTTGTCGCGTGGATTGCTCACGATGATTGTGTCACGGCGGTTGGCACCGTCACCCAACACCAGCTCGATGTACTTGCCGATGCCGGCCTTGCGGTCGAGACGGTAGCCGAGGGCGTAGGCGATGTCATCGACACCGACACGGGATTTCAAGTTTTTGAAATTCACTTTGTATTCTCCCATACCCTTGTGGTCATTAAATGCTTAGTGACGGCGATTTTTCCCGCGATTTTCCGAGATTGGCAATTTCCGGCTCATATTGCTTTCTCGCTGTCATTATGAGAAAAGCGTCCTTGTCTTTTATATCGGTGAGCTGGAAGTAGGTTGTCGCTGTCGATTTCTTTATGGGCTTCAGACCGAGGTCAACACCGTCGTAGGTGGCTCTGATTGCATAGTCGCCGGAGCGTGTCTTGACAATGGCCGCGTTCTTGAACGGAATCTCTTCATCAGACAGAGTGACGAAAGGGTCGTTCTTCGCCAGATAAGGCTGTTCCCCGAGAACAAGACGCTGGGCGTCAACACGGTCGAGAATCATATCGGACGCCTTGTTGACATCAGCCATTACCGAAACGATGAATTTCGGCTCCTGCTTCAAGGTCGCTATCCATGAGTCGAGATATGCCGCCGAGTTGTCGGTAATTTTCGGGTCAAACCCCATAGAATGCGAAATCATTGCTGCAGTCAGCTCCGCCACAAGCTCCTCCTTGGCATACTTCGGGTCGCCGAACTTACCGCCCATTTCCCGGTTGAGCCTCTCGGGGGTCATCGTCGAGTGGGTCATCTCATGAAGCATGGTGGAATAGAACTCCATGCCGTCGCGATAGACCTCCTCGGGTGTCGAGCCGGTGTTGAACTGGGCTTTCATCGGGAGCACCACTATATCCCGGGAGGGAGAGTAGTAGGCTCCGTTCTCGCGTTTGTCCGCCTGAATCGGGCATAGCCACGACTGCTGCTGAATCATGCGGTCGAGTGCGGCATGGGCGTACATACCCTTTGTGTCGCGCAGCTCGGGCACCTTGAACCTGTCAAGAAGTTTCCGGACACGCTCAGGCTGAGCCTCACGCAGATTCGTCTGGTCGATGTTATAGACAGGGAATGCTTTCACAAACGGAATGACCTCCAGGTTCTTGCGCATATCCTTGTCCATCGCGCGGTACTCGTCCGAGCTGATGCGCCTGCCGTCCTTGTCCTTTACCATCATGTCCCAGTAGACAACCGGGAATGCCTTCTCACCTTTGAGCACATGGGCCTTGAGATTATGAGCCTGCTTGAAAGTCAGATAGACAGGCATCTCATATCCTTTCTCGGCAGAATAGAGTTGAAGAAAGAAGGAGTTGGAGCCGGAGTAATTGCGTCCGCTGACATTCTGGGGAAGTCCGGCGTAGCCGTTGGCGCCACCGATCCAGCCCTGCTTCCAGTCGGATGCCTTCATCTGCTCCATACGCCCAATCATCATTTCGGCGAAACGGTCGAGCGCGGCCTGACCCGCACCCGCCGTCTGCTGCCCTGAGGACTTCGGCTTATAACCAGAGGCCATATTCCTCGTCGTCGATGAGCTGACGTTCCATCGCGTCGATCTCGGTCTGCTCGATGAAGAACTCGGCTGAATCGTCGCTCGGGTCGGTGCCGTGGCTGCGGCACCAGTCGAGATAGTCCTGCGCGTTCTCGCCGTTCATCACAAACTGGAGGTGGCCGATGCGCCCCTCCTGAAGAAGCTCTACAAGCTCCTCATGTTTCATTACTGACATATTCTGTTTTCTGATTTTTCGGATTAAAAATTTTGAAAAGACCGGATTACATTTTCATTGACTGCGACCTCTCCATGTTCATGGCCGGGCCGTTGAGCATGGTTCTGATGTCCTCGCCGAGATACTTTGCGGCAATTTGTTCGCGTGTGGCGGTCTTGGTCTTGAACAGGGCGAAGCCGTCGTCGAAAGAGATTTCCTTCTTGTCGGTGCGCCCGTGCTCTCCGAGGTCGGCCGACACTTTCCACTTGTTGTCGGAACGGTCTTTGGCGATACGAACAGCCGAAGCCTCGACACCCTCAGGCAGCCGGAACTGCTGATAGTGGCTCGGCAGGTGCAGACGCTCTCCGAAATTCTTCTCGACGAGCTGCCCCGGAGTCTGCACACGGTCGAAATAGGCGTTAAGGTCCTGGCGCGAGGCGACGGTTGACATCTTCTGACCGTCCACCTCGGCATAAAACTTGTACCGCCCGAAGTCGGGGCGCTGCTCGTCCTTCTCCTTGTAGACGTTGAACTTATCGACTGAAAGAGGTCGCTGATCTGGTCCCGGCACCACGTTGGCTACTTGGAAAGCCACGTCAGGCGCACGCTGCATGAGCTTGGTGGGATAGTAGCGTTCCATAAGCTGCGGCACTGTCATCTCCTTCTTCTGATAGGCTGCGAGGTCAGCGGGATCCATTTTCTGCGGTTTGAGCTGCTCGCCGTTGATCTTTGCGGTGAAGTACCAGTCCTCGGGATTGGTCTTGCTCTGATAGGCGTGCCCGTGAGTCACTTTGTCACCGTTGACAGTCACCATCTGCGGCTCGCGGGGCTTGCGCTCCGCCTTTGCCTCCTGACTTTCACCGGTCTTGACCTCGGTTTTCCTTTCTTCGGCAGGTTTGTCAGCCTTTACTGACTTGACAGGCTCTTCCTGCGTGGCCTGTTCTTTCTTCTTTCTTGGCATGTCTGCTTCGTTAGTGTTTGATTGTGATTGTGATTTCTCTTTCTCAATTTTCTGCGGCTTTTCGAGCTGCTCGCATATCGCAACCCTCATTCCGGCCCGGACAAGTTTCGGCAGATAGGTGTCGAGGGCATGGTGCGGAAACTCCACACTCCGGACCTCCTTCCCGTCTAACTTTTTATCCCTGGTCTCGATGTCAAGAATGGTCGAGGCCTTGACCGCATCCTGCTTGAACGACTGATATGTGTCGCCAATCCGGAACAGCAGCAGTGCGTCGGGATGCCTCTCCTTCATTTTTGCGAACTGCTCGAGAATGCCGTCGGTGTTTTCAGACTTTCGCTTCATGGCTACATCTTCATTCCGGAATTTCGGTCACGCTTCCGGTCGGGATCGAGATTGATGGCGCGTTCGGATTCATGACGTTCGACCACTTTCTGGTATTCCCATCGGTTCTTGTCGGTCATGACTATTCCCACGTACTCGGGATGCAGCTCGTCGTAGCGGAGTTTCTGCTGTCGTTCCCATTCCTTCATGTCACCCTTGACAACCCGGAAGCCCTGCGGCTCTTTCAGGTCGATGCCTACGGTGACTTTCTCGCCTCCGACATTGAGTTCGGCCGGCTTGCCGTCGCGCACCTGCTGCTTCTGCTGGGTGCCAAGCTCGATGTCGTTGACCTTCTCCATATCCTTGATGCGCTGTTCGACCTTGATGTCGTTGACCTTGCGTTGGATTATGGACTTCGTTTCCGGATCAAGCTGGAGATAATGTTGGGTCTTCTCTCCGTTGATGTCGATGGCTTTCTGAAGCACATCACCCTTGCGGAGACGTTCGGTCTCGTTTGTGGTGAGTCTCAGCTCGCGCACCTTCTCCTCATCGAGGGCCTTTCTCACGGGATAGGCTATCAGGACTGCCTGACCCGCCTGGTCAAGCGCCATCTGCAATTTCAGCGGCAACGTTATCACGTTCCCGTTTCGGGCAGTTATGGAGACCTGCATCAGAGGGGTCACTTCGCCGTCAACGAGCTTCTGGCGGAACTCCTGCGGCAATCTGTCCGCTTTCTCACGGTCGATGCCGAGGAGAGCCAGTTTCTCGTAAGGAAGCTGAGTCTGTTGATTTCTGTTGTCTATTTCCATTCGGTAGATTTTGGTGGATTAAATTTGCGATGTGAACCGCTTGAACACCACAAAATTATTTTCACTTCAACCCGCAAAAAGAAATGCACGACACTATTCTCGCCATATTCCTGCTGCTGACCGTCACGGCCAACGCGCAGGCAAAGTTCAACACAATCAGGGCAAATGG
This sequence comes from Muribaculaceae bacterium Isolate-104 (HZI), assembly GCA_003762715.1. Lineage (GTDB taxonomy): Bacteria > Bacteroidota > Bacteroidia > Bacteroidales > Muribaculaceae > Paramuribaculum. The sequence goes on from RIBJ01000030.1 coordinate 25,751, forward strand.
CCATTTCGGACGCGAAATAGCCGTATCGTTCATGCAAACCACTAATAATAAGGAGTCAAAAGAAGAAAAAGAGACTTTGAAAGCTGATTATACCTCCGAATCCGACTCAATCACGGCTACAACACCGTCTGCGCCATCTGACCGAAAACGGAACGTGAACAAGTACGGTGCCAAGCCATCCACACATACTACCAGAAACACATTATATAATAGGTGTGAATCCAATAGGTATGAATCAGACTCCACGGCAAATCTGCCGGAGCTGACCCTTCCCAATCTCCTCGCGGAGATAAGGCGCAACGGCATCCGCCATCCGAAGATAGTGCTGGCACAGGCAATACTGGAGACAGGCTGGTTCCGTTCCTCCGTCTGCCGCAACAAGCACAATCTCTTCGGTCTGACCAACCCCCGCACCAAAACCTACTACGAGTTCAACCACTGGACCGAGAGCGTCCGCGCCTACTACACCAAAGTACAATACCGCTGGACTCGAAAGCACAGGGATACCAAAGCCGATGCAGACTATCTCCGTTGGCTCCGCGACATCGGCTATGCCGAAGACCCCGGCTACATTCGCGCCATTATAAAGGTGCTGAAGCAACTGTAAAAAACATACCCAAAAGTGTAATTCTTAATATTTCAGACGTCCGGAAATGAAAAACTACCCTTTGGGGTGGTGACAAAGGTTTTTGTTGGATGTAATTTTGCATCGGAAATCAAAACTTATATCCAATGACAGAAAAAGAAACGTGTGTGGAATCAGAGACTACAATGGTCTCCACCTATCATAGAATAGGCATATTTCAGAATCAATTCACAAAAGTTCTCCACGACGGCATATCGAGAATCGGACTGCCGGAAGTTAGGATTGTCACAACTCCGAAAGAAATAGAGAACTATCAGTGTGATATAGTCCTATTGGCCGACGATGACACTTCTATGTGGAAGGAGGTATATGAGATGTGCGAATATCTCAATATACCGGTAATGTTCATATTCAACTTCGGAATCGGAAGCTGCGTGACGATAAAGGAGCCTCGAGGGGGCAAGCCTGACTTTATATACAACAGTCGTGGCGACGAGCCTTGGAAATGGATGCTCGACTACACGAGAGGGCACAACGCATTCTTCAACGTGACAAACCATGGTTGGCTCAATTCCGCCGAAGAGTGGATGGAGAATGTAAGTGTCAAAAATTCAGTCGGAATATATGCCCAGACTATGGCGGCGATACATATGCTGACAGCGATGGCACATGGAGTCGATGTAAATCGTTATCCGAGATTCTATCTGCTTTCGATGGTCAACCAGCATTGACTTATAGGCACAAAAAGAGAGGTCAGATAAGGAAGTAGATAAGCATTAAATGCAATGGATAAAGGTGTAGAAGCTGTATTTGGCTGCTGCGCCTTTTATGCAGCCTCGGGTGCCGTCGTAGAGGAATATGATGGCTGACGAGAGGATTGTTCAATGCGATTTACAATAGCCAATCAAATCAACTCCATTGACTTTGCCAGTCGGCAGGCTTCAATGGAGTTTTTCATTTGCAGTTTGGCGAGGATTTCCTGTCGATGGCGGCTGACAGTGTGGATACTGATATTTAGACGTTCTGCAATCTCTGCGCTTTTCATCCCTGAATCTATAAGTGCGAGCACCTGACGCTCCCTTTTCCCGAGAACGGAAGCGTTGGTGCCTACGGATAACTCTTCAGTGATACCGGTAATGGTATCGACAACCTGACACTTCCCGTTGAAATCAAATGACAGCGGCCCATAAAGACAGATGGCATACATCACATTCTCCAGTTCTGTGTCATACAGATAATACATTCTGTGGAGGACATCCTTCATGCTCCCGTCAGGGAGTGTGAATCTGAGTTTTGCGAAAAGGCAATGATTGGCCCGTTTTGTTTTTGGCAGATGCCTGAGGTAATGGAAGAAGCGTAGTTCCGCAATAAATTTAGCCTCCCGCTCCTCTGCCGACATCATGTCAAGGATGCGTTTTTCCCAAATGGAGTTTTCACTGCTGTAACCCTCTATTCCGAGAACGGAGGCAAATCTTCCGTTGCATATATGGCTCACGCCATTCGACATGTCACTCACTACCGCCACAACATTCTCCACCTGAGCGAAGGCTTCCGCAAAGGCCAGCGCGTCTTTCAGCCGATTGTCGCAGCTACCTGTCTGCCGGTTTCTCAGCAGCTTGTCGAGTTCTCTTTGTCTGTCCATGATAAAAATGGTTATTTTTAGCCATTGCCCATCCTGCGACAATGCGTTAACTTTGCAAAGTTAAATATTTGAAGTGGTTATTTCAAGACAATGACAGAGAAAGAGAAGATGCTTCTGGGCATGATATATGATGCCAACAACGACTCCGCGCTGATAGCCGAGCGCATGGCATGTAAGGAACTATGCCGTAACTATAATGATCTCCGTCCCAAAGATATGAAAGGACGGGAGTCGTTGCTACACAAAATATTCGGCAGTATAAAAGGAGGGATACTGATAGAGCAACCGTTTTATTGCGACTATGGCTATAACATCGTAGTGGGCAAAAACTTTTATGCAAACTTCAACCTGGTTATCCTTGATGAAGCTCCGGTGACTTTCGGCGACAATGTTTTCATTGCCCCCAATTGTGGATTCTACACCGCCGGCCATCCGGTCGATGCCGTCGAGCGTCGCAAGGGTCTGGAATACGCCAAGCCTATAACAGTGGGCAATGACGTGTGGATTGGTGCGGGCGTCTCTGTGCTCCCCGGTGTGACAATTGGCGACAACTGCGTGATCGGAGCAGGAAGCGTTGTCTCAAAAGATATTCCGTCCAATTCGGTCGCTGTGGGCAATCCATGTAAAGTAATCAAATCAATAACTCCTATACAGTGAAAACAGCTTTCCTTGCTTTAATCATGCTTGTGTCCGGACTGTCGGTTTCGGCCCAGACACTTGAGAAGATGAACTGGTTCAATGAACCCGCCGACTGGAACATCAGCGGCAATAGTCTCACCATGTCCGTAACACCCAAGAGTGACTATTGGCGCATCTCGCACTACGGTTTCACAGTTGATGACGCACCGTTCTATTACGCCGAATACGGCGGCGAGTTTGAGGCCAAAGTGAAAATCTCAGGCGATTACAAGGTGCGTTTCGACCAGGCCGGCATGATGATACGGCTCGACCATGAAAACTATATCAAGACCGGAATAGAGTATGTTGACGGCAAGTATAACCTCAGCACCGTTGTGACACACCGCACATCCGACTGGAGCGTGATAGCCTTCGACCGTCCGGTGGATTTCATCTGGATAAAGGCTGTGCGCCGACTTGATGCCGTGGAGATATTCTATTCGTTCGACGATAAGGAATACCATATGATGCGCAACGCCTGGATTGAGGCCAACCACCCGATAAAAATCGGCATGTTCGCAGCCTGTCCCGACGGTGATGGTTTCAATGTCACTTTCACCGACTTTAAGGTCACCCATCAGCCTGACAAGGTACGCACCGACTGGCTGAAAAACAACGCAGAGTAAATCCAGATAACATATTGTCAAATAGCGACGAAGGCATTTCCATCACCGCTCTTTTGCTATGTCAATAAATAAATTATATAGAGGTGTATTGGATAGAAGGCGTAGAAGCTATACTTGGCGGCTGCGCCTTTTATGCAGCCTTGGGTGCCGTCGTAGAGGAATATGATGGCTGACGAAAGGATTGCTCCGGTCAGTCCATAGGCTGCCATGATGGGGAAGGTGAAGATGACCTGACGGAGTGACTGGGCCGGAAAACTGACCCTGTTGCGGGGTTGCCACGGCTCGATGGTCTGACGGCGTAGTATGTATAATATGGTAATCATAACCACTCCCTGCCATTCATAGTCAGTACCGGTCAGCCATGCCAATGATGCCACAAGCATTACTGCAACAAAGCATATCGGGCCGTGCTCGCACAGTCGGTCAAATACGGCGAGTGCCACGACACCAAAGGCGAGTGTGAACATGACGTTATGGGTGCCGTCCGCTCCATTAAGCAGATACCACGGCAGTTCGCTTATGACAGCGAAGCCAAGGATAGTCAGGAGATAACGTAGGCGGTTACGGGTATTCGCAAATCCTTCGGCTATAAGGAAAGCGAATAGCGGGAACGCCATTCTACCGAAGCATCGCATCATATCGTATGCCGGAGTACCATGCTCCATGAGATAGTAGGCGCAATGGTCAGCCAGCATCGAGAGGACGGCTATGACTTTCAGTGCGCTGCCGCTCAATCTGAGCGACAGCGGTACTGAAAATGGTATGGGGTTGGTGGTTATTGTTTTCATGTTCCAGATGAATTATCCTTTTCCTGCGAGGACACGGATTATCTCCTCGACCTCTTGATTGACACGCTTGAAGTTACGGTTGAGCATGATTTCCTTCTCGCGCTCGTCCTTGAACTCATATATTTTGGGCAGCTCCACATAATGCGCTTCCTCGTCATGAATTTGCTTCATGTCGAAGTTCGTCTTGCAGAAATACTTCGTGGTCTTGAACTCCTCCGATTGCTCGATGTCAAAGTGACTCATCATGCTCTTGTCGGTTGCGGTAAAGTCACGTGCCGCCTGACCCGCGAGCCAGCCTGTCGCCATGTCCGCAATCTTCGCCGCCGGAACAAGGAAGTCGAGCCGTTCGGATATTTGTGTAGATACCTTTGAATCGTTGATGGTTATCGAGGTCGAGGTCTGCTTCGCTTTTCCGAAAACATCGTTCTGAGCCCATTCGAGCGTCTCCTTGTTTCGGGCGGCTCCCATGAAGATATTGCCGCAAGTAGTGATAATCTTCTGCATACCCACCTTGCCGTAATCGGCCTCCAACTGGGGTAGTTCCTGAAAACCGAGGGTGACGGCAACCTTGTTGCTTCGGGCTGTTCCGATAAGTCGGTCTATCTTGTGGAAATAGAGCGTCGGCAGCTCATCGACGATGATACTGACCGGAATGTTCCCCCTGGAGTTGACACGGGTAATCAGGCGGTTGAGCACAAGGGCGTTCAGAGAACCGATTACCTGCTCCTTTTCCGGGTCGTTGGCGATGATGAGATAGCTCGGATTCTCCGGGTCGGAGATTTTGAGGTCGAAATCATCACCGGTGAACACCCAATAGGCTTCCGGAGACACGAGTCTGGCGGCATTGACACGGAGAGTACCCACCATACCTTCAAGCTGGTCGTTCGCCTTGTTCTCGAAGGCTGACTTGAAAGGTGCCATGAGAGAGGCTATCTTGTCATCCTGCATCAGAATATCGAAAATCTCCTTGTAGCCGTGGCCGAGGAATGAAAGGACGTGCGGCATATCGGAAAATTCACCGGTGATGGTGTCCGGCTCCACCTCGTTGCCGTGCTCGTCCTCATACCAGCAACGGTCGATTTTCACGGTCTCGCCGGTGCGCTTGGTATAGGAATAGCCGTTAAGGTCAACGAACATCCCGTCCTCGTCAATCGAATGGTTGCGGCTCTGGTCATCTATGAAGTCAAGCACGACCTCGCCCTTGTCATCGATGGCGTTGTAGTCGAACCAGTTGCGAATAACAATCTCCAGTTTCTTTCCCTCGTAGCTTATGAAACGTCTGAGCTTCCTGCCGTCTTTGAAACCTGTCGGGTGCAGGTTTACAAAGAAGTATATGATTGCCGCGAGGAAGTTCTCGGCGGAATTGGTGAAGAACGCCTCCGAGCCGCCTTTCTTCTCACCGCCGCCCTTGTTCAGTGAGGCAAGGAGCGTCGCCGCAGTCTCCGAAGCAGCCGCAAGGTCAGGGATATACTTCCGCTGGATAGGATTGATGCGGTTGGAATACTCTACATCAGTGAAGTTCACGATACGGAAACCGCAGTTATTCGGCAACTTACCGTTCCTTTTGTTCTTGCAATACTGATAGAAAAGCGTCTTTGCCAATGTCGGAAACTTGTAGTCATAGACCATCATCGCAAAACCTTTCGCAGAGTGCTGGCGGATGAACGGGTCTATGATGCCGAAAGACTTACCGGAACCCGGTGTGCCGAGAACGATAGTCGCGCGAAAAGGATTCGTGATATTTATGAACCCGTCGTGCATACGGCGTTTGTAGTAGTATATCATCGGGATATTCACCGAGTAGGGATTCTCAACTTTCTTTTCCGATTGCTGGAACGACTCGTTCTCGAAGTTGAAACGGTCCTCGCCGACCTTGTGGTTATAATACTTGGCTATTCCGTCAAGCCCCTGATGGACAAGCATCGTTCCGGCTATCGAGCAGAAGGCATATATTATGCGGTTTGCCGGAAAGCCCATCATCTCCATTCCGAGAGGAACGCCATGGAAAATGAAGCACAGCCCGACAAGTGTCAGGCCCGCGAGGACGGGATATATGACCATAGTCTTGACGTTGAACTTCAACGCCTTTTTCGCCTTGGTTCCGATGCAGACCACACAGATGCATACAAGCTCAATCATCTTGCAGCCTGTTACGGAGTTGAACACCTTGAAGCGTCCTAGCAGGTCAAGGATGAACTGCGTGATGCGGTTGTCCGCCGTAATCGGCAGATTCATCACAATCTCTATTATGAGGAACACATAGATGCAACTACGGAAGTAGTTGTACATCTGCTGCTGTTCCCTGGTTTCTTCAAAAGCCATAGTCTGTATAGTTAGAAAGGAATCTTCAAACCTATGAGCAGACCGTTCCGGAACGTATCGCCGTGCAGGAAGTTGACGTTGTTCTTCTGGATCAGCGAGAACTCCCAACCGTTTTGAAAGACGTAATTGTATTCAAACCCGGCTTCCGCGCCGAGGAAGCACTTTCGTTCGACGGCTCCGAACTGCGGCCCGAAACGAAAGCGTAACATGCCGTTCTTATATCGGGCAAGACGATGCTTGTAGAGGATGCCGCCATCCCAGTAGTATCCTTTCCAGAACTCACCGGGGGACGTGCGCCAGTGGTTGCCGATTTCACCGAACACTTCCACCGCGTTGCCGTAGGAAAACGAGTGTTCATAGCCGATGGTAGCGTTGAGCGTTGAAGGGGAAAGGAATCCGGTATTGACGGTCAGTTTTCCCTGGGCGTATGCGCCAGCCGATACGACGGCGCATATGAGAGCGAGGATTATCTTCTTCATAGTGGCGGGTTATTTATAGATGTGGGGCTGATAGCCATAAGGAATCTTTTTGAGTATGTCGGAGTCAAAGCCGTCGGCATTGAGAATGTCCTCATACTCGATTGTAAGCGTGATGACGCGGCCGCTTATCTGGTTCTCCGAAATTTCGAGGCGAAGCACCTTCTCGTCAGGGAAAGTCAGCTTCGGCAGGACGAGCACATTACGGTAATGCTTTTTGAAGCGTTTGGCGAGATTTAGCGAATAGGCCGGTGTCAGCTCGATAGTCTGTGAGTTGGTTGCCTTGACCTCCTTCTTGTCGGTCAGCTTGACACGCAGTTCCTCGATGTCGTAAGGAATCTTCGTCTTGTTCTGCAGCGAATAGTCGATGAAGAAGTAGTCGCCGATTGAGTAGATGTTGTTGATTACTGCCTTCATGCCATGCTTGGATGACACCACCTGATTATATTTGCGACTGCTGCCATAGACAGCCCAGGCGTAACGCGCCATCTCCGATTCCGGCATCGACACCTCGGGGTTGATGTAGGACTGCATATTGCGGTAAGGCACGTTGTGGATCGATGCGGCCCGGGAGGGGGACGAGACGAAAACCACATCATACTGTGCCATGTGTCGCTCCCCGATGAGTGTAAGCGTGGCAAGCAGCTCGTTCTCACGGAATGGCTGCGAATCCGCCTCCATGTCATCCGGGGAGAGCGGCTTGATGCGGACGATGTTGTCGGCGCACTGGTTGCCGACAATTTTAGTGGTCGAAATATCGACAAGCCTGATGTTCTCCGGCATGACGATATGTGTGGTCACGTCAGGATTGACGTAGATTTTCTCCTTGAATGTGGTCTGGGCAGATACGCCTCCGACAATGCCGACGGCACAGAGGATGGCAGTGAGAATCTTCGATTTCATATTGGGTGTGTTAAATGATTATACTAATTGTGTGTTCTGTTATTAGTAATATAGTTTATCTATTTATGCGCTTATCTAGCTTCGTCAGAATTGATGAGATAAACGATTGTGTTATACTTGATTTTCGCCTTGTTCTTGCGGATGTTTGCCGATACGGCGGAAGTCGCGGAATTGTACATATTCTGCAAGGCTTGAAGCGCGATGGCCTCGCCGGATATGCCGGAACCATAGCCGCTTTCCGACTCTAAGCTGATGTTCTGCTGGACGGTGTTGGCCCCGGCCTCTTTCATGAAGTCGCGGAAGGCTGATTCAGGTACGTAGAAACCCTCCATGCCGTCATTGTCGAATACCGAGAGGTTGACGCTGATGAATTTGCCGCCTATAAGGATGCTTGTGATAGTTGCTCGTACACGCTGCTGTCCGAAGCCTGTGACAGTACCGTAGAGATACGTTCCCTTCTTCAATCGGGTACCACTTACAGTCACGTCGTCAAGGAGTTTGAAACGGAGGCGAGTCCCCTCATGCGCCTTGGTGGTTTTGTCAATCATGGCACGTATGAGGGTGGCATCGGCTGATTCGGATTCAGAACCGACAGTGTTGAACTTCTCGGCATTTGTATCTTGTGACTTGATAACGAGCTTTGGGCGGTTGCGCTCCTTTTCCTCACGCTTTGCCTGAGCGATTGAATCGGCTCGCTGCTTTTTCAATTTCTCTTCCTCGTCATCCTGACCGAAGCCGAGACCTGCCTCGATAGCCTTTTGGCGTTCAAAGCTCCGGCGTTGAATCTCCTCCAGCTCTGAGGCAAAATCATCTCTTGAAGAGCCATTGCCGCCATAGGAATTTGAATACGGGTCATCGTAGGCATAGGAGTTGATATGACGCCGGGATTCGGCGAGAGAACGTTCCAGCTCCTCCATCTCCCGTTGCTGACGGATTCGCTCGGCTTCTGCGGCATCGAGACGGTTCAGCTCCTCCTCGGTATAGCCGTGGTCGAGCTTCTCGTTTTCCTCCTTATCCTCACCAATGCCGCCCACTGCGGTAAAGGCATCCTCGTCATCGAAGCGACGCGACATCTCGAACAGTTTGCTGCCGGCCTCCTCGGCCTTGGCTTCGGGGAGAGTGGTGTTGATGCGGTCTGTCGCCACCTGCTCCTTCTCATCGTCACCACCGCCGGAGAAGGTCTGCATGACAAAGTATACCAGACAGCACAGCGGTATGAATATCACCACCGGAAAGATATACTTGGGGTGTTTGAAATTGATTTTAGTCATTGGTATCGTTCTGTTTAAGTGATTTGACGATGTTTTCGAGACTGTTGTATCTCTTGATTATGCCGATGGAATCAGCGTGGGATTTGACCAGGATACGGATCATGGAGTCGAGTTCCTGCCTTATGCTCTGACCCTGCGAGGTTAGTTCGAGTATAGTCTTCCGGTGGGCCTCCTTGTTTGCCTGAATGGTACGGAAGCCGTTGAATATAGGCTCGACGTTGGCTATTCTCGCAAGTTCTGGATTGTTCATTTCAGCCCTTGCACCTGTGAATGCGACATCCACCAACAATACCATGAGCAATGTGCCGACCACATAGCCAAAAGTCTTTTTCGGGTTCTTCGTGGCCCATGAGTTTGCGAGACGGATTCGTGCCGCGATTCGCCATCGAGTTCCGACGGCATTCATTCTCGGCTTCAGCCAACCGCTGACAGCCTGATGCGTCTTAATGCGGTTGTCTTTGATTGTCTTATTTATTGATTTCATAGTGAAGTGGTTAGTAGCCCAAATCCTTATTTTCTATTGTCCTCCAGCCTGTAATCATCAGTCCATGGGGGTTGTTCTCCGTCCGTGGAACATTCTCGATATAGCCGGAAGTCACCATAGAACGTTTCAAATCGCGGGTGCGCCTCTTGATCAACTGAGTGCCGTAGTAGGTGAACTTCCGCTCATGTTCGTCAAAGTTGATCGAATCGCAGATGATTGTGCAGACTGCCGATGAAGAGATTATATCCGAGTAGAATCCGTTCTCGTCCATAGCCTGTTTCTGCTTCAATGCCGTGCCATCTGCCATATACATAGCCTTTCCGACAGTCCACTTGATATAGTCGTTGTCTGGAGGGAGATTGAAAAAGTACTGGTGGAACAGTTGGATATGCGCGCGAGCTTCCATTGTGAAGTTCGCTTCGAGCTGGGCCCGCTGCGCGAGAAAAGGGATGTCGCCGTCAAGGACATATATCTGCTGGCGCTCCTCGGTGACGAGTGCGATGCAACGCCAAAGTGTGAAGCCGCATATCAGGACGCAGCCCCCGACAGCGGCAAGCACCGTGAGCAGTGCCAGTCGTGTCTTCTGTGCTAATGATTGTATGAGCATAGTCTGAGATTGTTATTGTTCCGGATTACCGAAATTCTTATGTTTTAGATTGTTTTCACCGATAGCTCCGAGTGTTCCTGCAACGCTGCCTGCACCACCTGCCACCATCGAGGTGGCTGTGACTGCGGCAGACCCGGCTGTCATAGCGGCACCCATCGCGAATGCGCCTGACGAACCTGCGACACCGCTGCTAACACCTCCGGGGATGAGCCATGAAGCGACTTCCGGAACATAGCGTATTATATATGCGCCGACTAGCATACCCATAGCGTACATACAGTTGGAGCCTATGCCCTGAAGGCCCAATGCCCCGATCTGCGACCATGAGTTGACCGAGCCGTTGAGCAGATGCTCGTAGGCGATCATATCCTGCTGGAGATTGTAGAGGAGAATGAAGTCGATGTAGTACAGGCACATATATGTGATGAACCCCCATAGGGTCAAAGAGAGATACTTCGACATCCACTGGCTCCATGCGGAGTTCCAAGGCGGAGCGAGCGACATGGCGAACATTATCGGACAGAATATAGCCATGATAGCGAGAAATATCCTCTGTGCCACCAATATACCGTAGTACGACATCTGGAAAATCAGTTCACCGACAAATCTGATCACGTCGTTAATCCACTCGCTGACCTTGGTCTCTGCGGCGACTGCGGCACGCTGGGCATAGTTGTTGATGGTATTGCCGAGATTCTCCACATTGTAGATGAGCTTGTCCCACCAGTTGGCATCCTCGCCAATGGCGGCCACCTGCTGCGCCGTGGCGATGGAGTCCTGCACGGCACGTAGCCTTTCGAGATACTGACCCTGCTTCTGCGCCACCTTCAACTCGAAAGCCGCCACCTCCTTGTTCTTGGACTTCGCCATAGCCTTTGTTGTAGCCTCCAGCCCCTTGCCCGGGGTCTGCAACGCGGAACAGATATATGAAGAGCATGAAATGCATATAGAGATACCGACAATGCGAAGCAGCTTCATCACGTCCATGCCACGTCTGCCGAGCATCATCATCCAACACTCGTATGAGCCGACACAAAGTGCCAGCAACAGTCCGATAATCCGTGCGAGGCTCACGGCATCGCCGAGAACCGCCACATTCGGGAACGTCTCCATAGCGACAAGAAGTTTGTCGAGGCTGTCATCGATGGAGGGAAGCCCCATGGTACAAAGAATAGAAAGTAAAGTCATATATATATCCTGATAATAAGTTTAATAATGTGTGGCGGCTACGGCGCAAAGGTGTGCGGTACGGTTTACCAGCTCCTCCATCTTTGTCTTGGCATTCTCGTAAGCCTGACGGCGTTTGGCGTTTTCAAGCTCGTAGCCCGGGCCGGTCTTATGGATATAAGCGATGTCTGCGCACAGCACTTCATTCAGCCGGGAAATCTCGTTCACCTGATACTCCAGTGCACCGTTGCTTTTGTTCATGCAGTAGAGAAGCCCATCGGTGATGCAGTCCTGCATACGGTTGAACTCATCCTTGTAGGAAACGTATGTGACATCGACGATACGGTCGGCCTCTCTCGCAAGTTCCTCCTTGTAAAGTTCCTCGATCTGGGCACGTTCCTTCTCGACCTGACTGACCTTCTGCCGCTGTGTCTCTTCGGCGGTTATGCGCACAGGCATGATGCGCTTGACATTTGATTTCTCCTCCTTGAAGCGGACACGGTAGCCGGACTTGAACCCCGCCCATTTCCAGTACATTTCAGTACCCGAATAATTCTTGTGCAGAAAGTAGTAGTACCAGTCGGGGGCGAAATCCCACGGGCCGTTCTCCATCGACCTCCATTGCTTGAACTTCTGGTCATCATGCACGACCCTTTGGGCTGAAAGAGCTTGAGGCATCCCCATGAGGGCTGTACAAAACATAATTGCGATAATTGTCTTAGTTCCCATATCCTTTGTTCCAGTTGTTGATTACGATGTTTACGATTTCATCCTTAACCTCCGAGGTAAGGATTTCCCAGATGTAGTCAGGCTTCCAACCGCATTCGGTCACGAGATAGCAGTAGAGATTGGCGTTGTCGATGATGTACCGGGCGCGGTCGATGGATGTTTTGAGAGTCATCACGAGGTCGAGTTTCTCGTCCATCGAGGCCTTCATCAGATTGATTCCGGAGGCCGCCACCGCCGCATAGAGGTTGTAGCAGTGCTTGACCTCGCGTGATATGGCGACGTTTGCCTCGGTATAATACCATGCCACGAACGGTTTTTTGCTGACATATTTGAAAGTATTGGAGGTGAACGAACTGTACTCGTTGACAAGCTGATATAGCGACGAAGCGGTGGCGGATATTGCTCCGGCCAGCACAACGTAAGAATAGGCGTTGTTGAGCTTAGTGTCGAGCGTAGTCCGGACATCGTTGAACTTCCTCGCGCCCTTGGTCACAATCGACTGCTCGCCGAAACTGGTTGCGACACGAGTAAGTGCAGCGTCCTCGTCCTTCTTCACGCACTTGTGAAGTGCCATCAGAGCCTCGAATGTAGGCAGGTCTCGCGGCCAGTCAAACGCTGACGCACTAAAGGGCAATGATACAGCGAGGAATACCGGCATTATTTTCCTAAATACCTGTCCCATCAGAATCCCCATTTGAACTGATTGATAATGTCGATTTTGTCATAGTCAATCTGGAGCTTGTCGATTTTATGTAGACCGTTCCAGTCATTAACAAGGCCGTTGACCTGATTTGTCATCACCACAATGTTCGCCCAGCCCTCCGGGTCAATGGCGAAGAACAGGTCGTTCATGGTGGCATACTGTGCCATAGCCATCATACCCTGAACCTTGTAGCGGATATTCATCAGGTCGGAGTAGATGCGGTTTGCGAGAGTAAGACGCTCGTATCGGTCAAGGAGATTGTAGCCGTCGCTCTTTGTCTCGGCGGTAGCCTGACCTTTCAGCGGATTCCTGACCTTGGCGTTGTTAACGATATTCACGAAGTCAGCTACAAGCTGCTGGGTCTCGGTGACGATGTTGCCGAGTTCGTTAAGGCACAGCAACTTGTTTGTGAACTTGGCGCCATTGACCACCTTGATGAGTTCGGGCACGTCAAGGATTATGTCGAGGGCGCAGCGTCCTATCTCGACATAATATTTGCTCTCAGTGCCGAAGCCGGATACATTCTCCATAGTCAGCTTGTACACCTCCTTGATGGTAGCCATGCTGATGGTGTACTGTTCCAGCTTCCTCTGCTTCGAGGCGATGGTGTCGAGACGTTTGTTGTGTTCGTCCTCTATTGCCTTCTGCGAAGCCATGTTGATGCCGACCTGCTCGATTGTCTTCGGGTCAATTACAATCTTCCACTGGGCATAGCCGCTCTCAGCCATGAGAGTGACTGCAATGATTGGGAGTATGTATCTTAATCCTACCATAATGACATTACTTTCTGACGATTGTTGACTTGTCTCGCGAAGTCGAGATATTTGCTGCTTCCGGCTTTCTTGCGGTCAATCTCTATATGGGTGATTGCCTCCTGCATGGTGCCGTAGTGACGGAGATAGATTTTCAACGCCTCCTTCTCGGCCCGTTCGGTGGTGTATGCCCAGTAACATTCAGGCGGTTCCTCGACACCGTACACATCCGAGTTCTGACCACGGCATATCCATACCTCCTTGAAGTAATTGCGGTTGTCATGGTTGTTCAGGGCATTGATGGTGAAGATCTGCTGACGCTGAATCGGGGTCAGACCGAGAATTGCGGCGATGTCCTCATACCTGTCCTTGAACTTTGTCTGGTCGAGAAGTATCTTCACGTCCGAGTTGTTGATGATTGCCTCCTTGACAATCGGGGAGTCAATCACGTCGTTAAGTTCTTGAGTGACAACACCTGCAATGCCGTGAAACTTGCGGACCGTCTTGTAAAGATACTTTATATACTCTGCCATGGTGGGCGAGGCAATCGCTTTCCATGCCTCCTCGATTATCAAGGCTTTGCGGCCTTTCTTGATACGCATTTTCTGTAGGAACACGTCCATGATGATCAGCACGACGATAGGGAAAAGAACCGGATCATCCTTAATCTTGTCAATCTCGAACACGATAAACCTCTCGTCGAAGAGATTTACATCGAGGTCGGAATTGAGCGTCATTTCCAGCTCGCCGCCACGGTAGAACTGTTTTAGAATGGCGGCAAAATCCCGGATGTCGAACTTGATTTTCTCCAGAGAGGTAATCTGCGGTATGCGTTCGAGAGCAAACTCATAATAGCTGTTGAATGACAGCTCCTTGACCTTAAGACGGCGTTTCTGCTCCTCCATGTGGTCAATCTGTTTGTCAATCTTCATCAACATTGAGTTCTCGTATAGCTCCTTTTTGTAGAGTTCAAGTTTGGCTGCCGCTTTCTGCTTCTCGGATTCGGTGGTTGCCTTGTCTGTCAGCATGGCACGGAACGCCCGGCACTGACGGAGTATGCGGTTACGCCTTTCCTCGGCAGGGATGACAAGTGCGTGGCTCTCGATTTTAGGAACCTCACGTTTAATCTGCTCCTCGATGTCCTCCATCTCATGCGCGAACTTCTCATAGTCATTCTCCATCTTGGCTGCGACAAGCAATTTCTGACGGAGACCGTCACGCTCTTCATCGGTGAATCTGTCGAACGGATGAAAGTATGCATCGTAGTATTCCACGATAGTCTGGTTGACAAGCATATCCTCGATTTTGGAAGGTAGCTCGTTGCCTTTGAAAATCAGGAATATCAGGGATTTAAGAAAGTTCTTCTTCTCACCGAAGTTAAGGTCATATTCCTCGCGTGTGACCTTAAACGGATTCATGGAGATAGGCTTCTCCTTGGAATAGCTGATATAGGTGCCTCCAAAGTAGCTGCATATGCCCTCGTAAGAGTCTCCGGTATCGACCATAACCACATCAGTATTCTGTTCAAGAAGCTGACGCACAACACTGTTCATGTGGAAGCAGTTAAATTGTTATGTATCTGTGTTTAATAACATTAAACGGTACGTCCGAGAACCAAAAATCCTATGTGTGGGCTAAAAATGGCGTACCGTAACCGAAGAAAGTGTGTTTCAGTGCATTAGGTGGTGTAAATACAATATTACGGAAACTTTGTCAAAGAGTGGTGTTTCTTAATTATTTTATATTTTACTTTACAATCTTTAACTGTGTATTTGGGGCTGTTTTTTGCTATTGGTACTTCCAAAATGGCTGTCCGCACTTGTCGGCGTATCAAAATCGGGTCGAGGGGTTTCCCCTTGCAAGGGTGTTTTGCGGAGGGCGAATGTCCGACAAAAACACATCTTGCAGAGGCTATCGAACACCAACTTTGCCAATGTCGGATTTAATCACACTGAAAAGTAGGCTAATACGTTGATATGTCTGATTTTTGATGTATCTTTGCATTTGAAATCAAACGCTTATCCCCAAATGGCAAAAATCACAGTTCAAAATACTCCAATTACCGTAATCGGAGTTGACGGTGATGATTATATTTCGCTGACAGATATGGCTAAAAGCCAACTGCAAGAACATATAATATTCCGTTGGCTCAGTCTCAAAGGCACGATTGAATACCTCGGCGAATGGGAGATGCTATATAATCCGGATTTTAATTGTACCGAATTCGGTGCAATTAAAAATGCAGCCGGGAGCAATAATTTTGTCCTTTCCACAAAGGCATGGATTGAGCGTACAAACGCTAAAGGCATAATTGCCAAGGCAGGACGCTATGGCGGTACTTACGCGCACAGGGATATTGCGTATCACTTTGGTATGTGGTTAAGCCCAAAATTCCAACTTCTCCTTGTAAAAGAATACCAACGACTTAAAGCCGAGGAACAGCGGCTAATTGGATGGTCGGCGAAGCGTGAGTTGTCGAAGATCAACTACCGCATACACACCGATGCCATCAAGCAGAACCTTATTCCGGCAGAGGTCACTAAAGCACAAGCGAGCATAATCTATGCCAATGAAGCCGATGTGTTGAACGTAGCAATGTTCGGTTTGACAGCGAAACAGTGGCGTGAGGCTAACTCCGATTTGAAAGGTAATATCCGCGACTATGCCTCGGTCAACGAACTAATCTGCCTATCCAATATGGAAAGTCTCAATGCTGTGTTCATAGAGCAAGGGCTGCCACAGTCAGAGAGACTTATCAAACTCAATCAAATTGCCATCCATCAGATGAGCGTGTTGGAGAGTGGTGATAATGACCGTAAACTTTTGAAATAAAACGTATAAAGCGATTGAAATGAAACATATTATGAGATTGTTGGTTTTTTTGATAGATGCGACTGGTTCATTTTTCATTTATTTGATTGTCGCTTTCATTATTTCATATACTAAGTTTCTCCCCTTTTTCAGAGGCTTCTTTTTTATATGGGTAATTTACTATATAGTTTGTTATCTAATATGGAGAAGGACTTTAGGTCAAACCATTACCAATCACAGCATTTCAGATTCTGGTGGCAGTCGTAGCTATGCTATACGTATTATTCTTAGAGAAGTCCTTACAAGTGTTCCGGGTGTGGTTATTTTGACATTGGGATGGGGAAATCTCTCAATTATACGAACTCTATCGTTGTCGTTGATTTGTTGCATCATAGTAATTCTCCGGAAAAAGCTATTCAAGATTTCTATAATTAAAAAGAGAACTCTACCATTAGTCTATAAAAGAGCTGTCTCAACATATTTTATTCTGCTTATAGTAGCTTTCTTCGCAAGAGCCTTAAATGCCGAACTTACTTATAATCATTCAAGTAAAGAGTCTTTTTTGTATGCGAGACCGAGACCATCTGCCAATTCCGTTAAAGTTTATGCTGATTTCTTGAAAAATAATAGGCAAGATATCAATGATTATATCCTCGGACTATTCGAGCAATATGACCATGTGATACTGTGTGAGCGTGCCCATCGTGAGATGACCCAATATGATATGATTTACAATCTTGTGACAGACCCACGATTTGTAGATGAAGTCGGCAACGTATTTACTGAGATTGGGAATGTAGAGTCAAGAGATGCCTATAAAGCATTTGTTGGCACAAATTATGCTAATGAATCAGCTGTTGACAGTTGCCTTAGCTCCTTTATGGTTGATAACCAAAGTGTGCATTTATTATGGCCAAATACAAATTGGTTTGAGTTCCTTAAAAAGATGTACTATTTCAATAACAATCATGATAAAAAGGTAGAGATACTTTTCTCAGACAGAAATTGGATTGAAAGGAAAGAGCTCAATTTCAGAGACAGTATAATGGCTGACAATATTATCAATACCATAAAATCAGACAGTATCAATAAGTCTCTGATTATTATGAATTACCGACACGCATATCTTACACCGGGAAATTGCGGATATTTTGTGAGTAGAAGTTTTCCTGGAAAGGTTGCAAATGTTCTGATAAACACATGTAAAGCATATTTACCAGCTATTATTATGGGAAAGGAAATGATGGTTCCTATTCAAGACGGGAAGTGGGATGTGGCGTTTGAACAGATACCAGATTCCTGTTACGCGTTTGATCTTAAATCTTCTCCGTTCGGGAACGACCGATTTGACCATTTCGTACTCCCATGGGACCCGGTTTCATCCCTAAAATATGAGGATGTGTTTACCGGTTTTATATTTTATAAAAGTTTGGATAACCACATTATGAGTATCGGTTATCCTAACATTTTTGATTCTGACAATTTAGTCAAATTGCGCGTTAGAGAAAAAGCAATGGAAGTATATTCATTGGGCTATTGGATTGAAAGCCTGAAGGATGGAGTACAGACTCAAAAAGGAATAGATTTTTATAATGAATTAAATTTGATTGAAAATAAAGTTCTATTAACCGTATTTATTCTTGGCGTATTCTTATTCGTTGTGTCTTTGTTATTGTACGGTCACAACTCAAAGTCAGTTGGAGTCAGGGATTGATAAACATATAATCAAAATAATTGGATTCCAAGTATTTTCAAGCCATAAAATGAGGCTGTTACAGCCTTATGGTACAAAAGGGAGACAAATAAGGTGATTTTACATATCGGAGGTATAACCGAACTATCAGCCCTTAACATCCGTTTAGATAATATTACAAAAATACTCGGATATGAGAACAATCACCTGCGCCTTATGCATAGTCATGTCAGCAGCACTCTCTATGTCAGCAAAAAATGTTACCGGAACGGTAATAGATGAGACACAGCAACCTGTTTCATTTGTCAACGTCGTGCTTATTGCTGACTCTACTTTCATAGACGGGAAAGTCACTGATGATGCCGGGCGTTTTCTATTTGAAAATGCAGACAGCACTGCCAACAAAGTCAAAATATCAATGATTGGTTACGAGGACTTGGTATTGCCTATCCCTGCTGACGGTAATTTCAATACTCTTTCCCTGACACCATCGTCTGTGATGTTGGGTGAAGTGGTTGTCAAGGCAAATTTACCCTCTACCCGAATAAAGGGCAATGCGATAGTCACCAACGTGGAGAACAGTGTGTTGGCCACCACTGGCTCGGCTAATGATGTGCTTAAAAATGTACCGATGCTGACAGGCAGCAACGGTAATTTCAGCGTGTTTGGCCGTGGCGATGCAATAATCTATATCAACGGTCGCCTCGTGAGAAATTCAAGCGAGGTGGGGCAACTTGCTTCCTCGGACATCAAGGAGGTACAGGTTATCAATAATCCCGGTGCGCAGTATGGAGCAGACGTGAACGCCGTGATAAAGATTGTCACCAAAAAGCCGGTTGGCGAAGGGTTCAGTCTTTCCGCATATACTGATAATATTTACAACAAATGGTTCACCACAACTGAACAGCTTGATTTGAAGTACCGTACAGGCGGACTTGAAATATTTGCCACTGGCAATTTCAGTCATGGCAAGAACTATGACGATGAATACATTTTGAGTACCACAAATGGCAAATCGGTACTATCTATGGTATCGCAAGAGTCCGTCAGCACAACGAAGACCGCAATATCCGGCAAAATCGGATTTAACTATCAATTCAACGATAACCATAGTATCGGTGCCTATTACCAAAATGATTATAACCGAGGACACCACTTCGGACATTATCTTAACGATATTTCCGAAAACGGCACACTGTCGGAGTCGAGTACATCTGATCTTAAAGGTTGGTTCAAGGCCCTCCCTTGCAACAGCGCTAATATATATTATAACGGCACCGTCGGAAAATTCAGTTTTGATGTGAACGGTGACTATATGCAGACAAAGGATAATGACCGCACATATCAGTACGAGCAAAACCAATTTTCCGACAACCGTAATGTAACGACATTCAACACCTCCCGAAACCGCCTTTTCGCTGAAAAGGCCACGGTGTCATATCAGCTGCCGAAAGGGAGCGTACTCATCGGAGAAGAATATACCAACTCTCGCAGCCGTAACGATTTTCAAAATCCGGAAGCGATATTGAACAGCGAGGAAACCGATGTGCGAGAAAGCAATATCGGTGTGTTCGCGGAAGTCAGCCAGACTTTCGGAGATTTCAGCGCATCGGCCGGAGTTAGATACGAACACGTTAAATCCGACTATTATATCAACAATCGGCTCGCAGACGGGCAGAGCAAGACCTATGACAATTTCTTCCCGTCGGCCAACATAACTTATTCTCCCGGTGATTTCAGGTTTTCTTTATCATACAGCAACCGGACCGTGCGACCGACATATCAAAATCTTAACGGCAACTACTTCTATGTAAATTCCATTTTATATACCCGTGGCAACCCATATCTCGTGCCCTCTAAACGGCAAGACTTTACCGCACAGGCATCTTGGAAATACATAACACTTTCAGCTCAGTATTCCTACACAAAAGATGCTATCGTGCAGGTCTATGAACCGTATGAGGGCAACGACCGTATCAACGTGTTTACCGTCACCAATATGCCGAGCCATAAGTTGTTTTCAGTATTTGTGAACGCCTCTCCTCAATTCGGCATATACCACCCATCGCTCTCCTTGGGCGTGCAGGAGCAGTGGTTTGATGTCGAATATCTTGGGCAGCATAAGAAAATGAACAGCCCCATATTCACCATTCAGATGAATAATACCCTGACACTTCCGCACGATTGGTTTATCGAGGCTTCACTATGGTGGCGCAGTCACGGTGATTGGAAGAACTGGGCCTATACCCATACTCTTTCAACCGTCAATCTCCGGGTCTATAAAATGTTCCTTGACAAAAGCCTTACCGTTTATCTTGGCGTGAATGACATATTCAACGGTCAGATATACAAGGCAAATATATACAGCGGCAATGTGATGATGCAGTCAAATGTCAACAATCACGGTCGAAATGTGGAGTTGACAATCCGCTACAATTTCAACACCTCAAAGAGCCGCTACAAAGGAACAGGAGCCGGACAGACAGAGAAAAATAGATTTTAATTAGCGACTAAGGAATTGATTATCTTATTCTAAACTACTATATCTTGGCTATTTTTCATCGTCTCATACCTCTGCGTTGTGGCTGTTCAAGATCCTCCATGACAGCAGGGAAAGATGAAGTGAGGCGGTCGAGTTCCTTGCTGCCTTTGTCAAATTCTTTGTCGGTCAGAAACGGTCGGGCGAACACCTTGACAAAATGGGCGTTTGATTTCGGATCGTCTCGATCGAGTGCGAGCCATGACACAATCGCCTCCTTATGCTCGCGTGTGAAAGTCTTGTATGCCAACACCCTTGCGAACTGAATGAGGGCGCGGACAGCCTTTTCAAGTTTCTCGCCGAGCAACCGCAACATCGCCTCCATCTGAGCAAGTAGCGTGTCTTTCTCACGCTTCAGATTGTCTATGATATGGCGGTTGTTGCTCTCCAGCTCGCGGTATCGGGTGGAGAGCTGCCGCAACTTGACTTCAAGGGAAGATAATTCACGGCTGTGCGATGCGTTCAGCTCCCGGATTTCGGTCAGATGTTCCTCGGTCTTTTCCTCGATGGTCTGACGTACCTGCCTCTGCACCATCATCGGGATTTTAGCCACCTGTGCCTCCATCTTAGCCACGGCAAACTGCATATCCTTGTTCTCGGCTGTTAGCCGTGCGTTCTCTTTCTCAATCTCCGCATATTTACCTTTGCCGAAAAGATTTGCCACACCGCTCATGAGTGCGCTGCCGCTCTCCTCGTCAAGTGCCTTTTTCTTCTCCTTGCGCTGTTGTTCAAGTTCTTCAATGGACTTCTCAGCAGTCATCGCTTGCAATTCAAGTTGCTCGTTCCGGCTTTCAAGCACAGCGTTCTCAGCCGTGAGCCTTTGGGTGTTCTCACGCGCTTTCCGCTCCTTGTACTCTATGGCACTCAGCCCCTCTATGCCGGAGTCCTCTTTGGGAGTGCCGCGTTCCATGCCGAGGCTTTCGGCAAGCGCTGTCTGCATTTCCTTACAGTCGTTGGCATCGAGTTTGACGCTCTTTCCTGTATCGTGGTTCATCCAATCGACAATGATGTGGGCGTGATGGTTCGGCAGCAGATCATCGGTCAGAGGGTCGGCATGACCCTCGTCATGGTGGAGGTCGATGCTTATAACGGAGATACCCTTGTCGGCGAGCCATTTCACGAACAGGTCAAAATCCTCTATGCGCGTGTCCGGCTTGATGGGAGGGCAACCCTCGCGGATAGCCGAACTGCCCGACCGCTTCCGCTTCTTTCCTGTCTTGCGGTCAGTATATTCCACATCCTTGCACTGCATGGCGCGTCCGGTCTTTTGCTTGACAAGCACCTTGAGGTCTTCAAGCAGCTCCTGCAGAGGCTTTGTGTAGGACGGACTGCGCCACGTCACATTGAGGTGGCGGTGTTCGTCCCAGAAGTATGTCTGCCCGAACTTTCGGGCAACAGCCTCGCAGTAGGCTCTGTCGCGGCGATTGTGCGCCTCGGCAGTGCCTACATTGCAGGGCTTGAATTTAATTCCGGTTTTCATAATCCGTAAGGGAAAAGAGTGTTTCAATATCGCGGGTTCTCAGACGAAGGGTCTGAGCGAGAGGTGGCGGAGAGGGGTCATCTCTGCCGATGGGTTCTTAGGGGTGAACGCCCTAAGCGGAGGGTGCAGGGAGAGGGTCACTCCCTGCTTGGGGTTCGCAGGGGCAACGCGCCCTGTGCGGGTCAAGGGCAGAGCCATTGCGGGTTCTTAGGGCAGAGCCATAAGCCCCTCGGGAGAGCCCACAACTACGGGAGCGAAGCGGAGTAGTTATAGTGGGCTATAACAAGGGCAAGCCCTGTCAGTCTCCACCCTCAAAGACCGCCTCTCGGCTTGCGGCGTTTCGACTCTTTCAGCTTCAGCAGATGTCGGTCGTAGGCATCGCGGTTTTCATCTGAACGGAAGTCGATGTCGGCTTTGCCTCCGCTCTTAATCCATGCCAGAAGTTCATCCTTGAAGAAATAGAGTTTGTTGCCGCGCTTGCTGAACGGTATCGCCTTTTGGCTTGTCAGCGAATAGATAGTGCCGACACTCTTGCCGAGCAGTTCGCTCGCCTCCCTTATGTCAAGGACGGTGTGTTGGTCGGCTTCCTCCTGCGGTGCGCTTATGAGCCTGTCAAGTTTCTCCATGACGGTATCCACCTTACGCATGAGGCTTGCCACATAGTAAGGCAGACGGTCAAATGATGGCATCGTGTTATCGGATGATGTGTTGTCGTGAGCGACCGATACCGCGATACTGCAGTGTGTGTTGTCCTGTGTATTGCTTGAAGATTGCATATCTTTATCTCTATATGATTGTATTTCTTGATGTCTTTATCTGATTATATCTCCATGCCATGAAGCGATGATGATTGTATCACTTACTCCAATGTTATCTTGTTAGCAGCTTCGCGTTTGAGTTCACTTACAACATCGGCATAAACCTGTGTCGTGGTCACATTGGTATGCGTGAGCATCTTCGACACGGTGTAGATGTCAGTGCCGGAGGCTATCTGCAAGGTAGCGAAAGTGTGCCGGAAGCAGTGGAAAGTGATGTGCTTGGTGATACCTGCCGCCGCTATCCAGTCTTTCAGATACACATGGCAGAGGCTTTTCGCCATGCCTTTGAACACCTGCCCCGTGCCACGTTCTCCGCACAGCCTCAAAGCCTCGTCACTTAAAGGCAAGGTCGCTTCGGTCTTGGTCTTCTGCGTTGTCAGACGCAGACACCAGCCACCGTCGGGAGCCTCGCAGATGTTCTCCCAACGCAGGGCTATGATGTCGCTTATGCGTAGTCCTGTGAGGCAGGAGAAAAGCGATGCCGTCTTGAACACCTCATGCTTGCAGGGAGTGGCGGCGAGGCGTTTCAGTTCCTCGTGGGTCAGAAATTCTTTCTTGGTCTTTTCCTCCTTTGCAGGTTTCAGAAAAGGAATGATGTTGTCTTTGAGGCGTCCGGCTGCAACGGCACGGCGGATCACGGCTATCAGTTTGCCGAAATTGTTGTTGGCAGTCGAGGCTTTCATCGTTCCTCCCGATGGCGTTTTCAGTTTCAGCATATGGGTCAGAAAGCCTTGGCAGAACTCCACGGTAATGTCATCGAAGCAGCACTCACCTTTGGCATAGTTGCAGAAATGCTTGAAAGCATTTTCCCAATTACGGTAGTTGGTGCTCTCGTTCATCGCCTCGCGGAAGTATTCGATGAAGCTCTCGCGCCCTTTGGAGTGGTCGATGAAGCCGAAATCTTGGTTGATGATGGACTGTATGCGCTGACAGCGTATCAGCTCGGCATTTTGCAGCATACTCTTGTTGTACTGCACCTCGAATTTCTCTTTCGGGTGAGCATAGATGTAAATGCCGAGATATTCACGGCGGCTCAGTTTCCCTGTCCTCGGATTTCGGATAGCCGGATAGAAGTCAAGATAGAGTGACAGCTGACCGTTCTTGATTGGTCGCTTCCTCACGGTGACTTTGGTACAAAGGTTTGTCATATTCTAATTTTTTTATTCGTTTCTGATTTCGGCACACTAACCGCGCCCTTTCTTGGTAGATGTGCTACCGTCCTCCGCTTTCTTCCTCGCCTCGTCCCAATCGGCTTTCAAATAGTACATACGGCGGTTATACATCTTCTTCATCCTCACGCCGTGGGTCATGGCGAAGCGGCGTACCTGCGTCTTGCCGATACCGTATTTCTTCATGAGGTCGAAGCATGAGTACCAATCTTCCGAGAGGTCTTTGCCGAGGCGTTCAACCTCCGAAGCCATAGCCTCCTCCACCGCCTTTCGGGGGAAGCACTTGTGACCGTCCATCTTCACGCACGGTATGGAGTACCGCATACGCAGGTTGTAGAACCTGCCATAAGTGTAGCTGTATTTCTTGCAGATTTCCTCCATCGTATATACAGGCTCCGTCAGCTCCGTGCTGTCAATGAATGTGTCCTTGACCGATTGCTTGTAGTCGGTGGACGGTTTCAGCTCGGATTTCGGCTTGCTACGCGGGCGGCGCGGTTTGGGTGCTTCCTGCGCCGCCGCTTTTTTCACGGTCTTGGCAACCGGCAGGGAGAGAGGTTTATCTTCTTTTCCCTGCTGTCGGCTGCTCTCAGAGGTGCGGTTGTATTCGTTTATCTTGATCATGTTGCAAAAATCATCCTTAGGTATTATGGTAACCCGGCTTGTCACTTTGGTAGCCCGGAGTGTGCCTTGATAAATCAGATTATAGACTGTCCTTTCGCTCACTCGCAGAAGAATTGCAACTTCCGCTATTGTCAGGAACTCGTGACGGAGTATCTCTTTCTCCGAAACTCTCTTTGTCGCTCTCGCTGTCGTTTGCCTTACGGCTGTCGCTGTCTGCATGATACGGCTCTTTTAAGGGTTTGTATTCTTGCTGTCGCAGAGCCTCGGAAAAGGGGTGAAAAAGGGGCAAAAACGGCTGATTTTATCTTGAACCATCTTGAACGACGCTGAAAGAAAGTCGAACCGTGTGTCCCTCCCTCCGAGACCCAAATGCGGTACAAAAATACTCCGAAAGGGTCGAATTTGAAAGAGCGAAAATTTTGAATTGTTAAATATAGCTATCTAAATATGAGCGCATTACGCTCAATCCGTTTGAGCCTCTTATGCCTCCGTTTGGGGCATTTTTTCTCCATGTGGAAGCTCTTGCCGCTGCCACTTGGCCCGATGCAGAAGAAGTTGGCGTTGTCGGTCATCTTGACCTTGCCCTCCTTGCCGGTGATGTCGATACATACCGGAAGCCCCTGACGGTCGGTATAGTAAGTTGTCAGCGGCGTATTTTCAGAACCTTTGAGATGTTCCTTGAAAAAGAAGCATAGGGCGGCGTCAGAGAGAGTGAGGAACAGGTCATAGTCCGGATTGAACGAATAGGCGTTGCCGGGGAACGAGTCGATGAAGAGTTCAAGCTGATTGTAGGCTGTTCTTGACGGCATGATGCCGCACTCGTAGAGCTTGGTCTCCAGATATGATGTAACGGGAGTGACTTTGTCGGCAGGACAGCTCACAAGGATACTGAAGTTGGTGTTGACCAACAGAGAGGTATCGACGGCGAGGCGGTTTAGCACTTCCTCGATGTCTGCCTTTGCAATCTTATTGCTCGGGTCAGGCATGGAGCCGTGACGCTTCGCCTTGGCTTGAAGCTTTCTCAACAGCTTACGCTGGTTCGGTATCTGCACCACCTGATTGAATACCACACAGTCCGAGAATGGAACGGATGTGAGGAACGAGAGCAGATCGGTGGCTATACCGTAGCCGTTGACACTCATCTGGGTGTATGGCTTGATTACCGAAGGAAGATTGATTTCGTCGATGTCGACAAGCGGATAAGAACGGATTACGCGGTCACCGATTTTCAGATACTCGTCCGATGCCTTGAAATTGGTCATCGAGAAGGGGCCGTGTCTGAACTGAAACGCCATGAACCGGTGACAGTATTCGTTGACCTCCGGTTTTGAAAGCTTGCGGTGGCGGATTCCTTTCTCTGTAAGGATGTCGTTTACCTTGGATACCTTTGAATGGAAGTCGAGCCATTTCTTAGGGTCGTACTGCACGAACTGGCTTTTCTGTGCCTCCTGTGTGATAATCAGGTAGGTGCGAATCTCGGTAAATTCTCTTCCCTCGAAGTATTTGAAGTAGCTTCGGATAAGAAACTCGGCATCCTCCGGCACATCGTGGCGGTAAGATTGCTTGCACAGGACATCCTGCTTCTGGAGGGCATAGCCCTCGCCGAGAGTCTGCACTATATTTGAAAGCACATCCTGAAACAGCATGTACTGCTCGGCATCGGTGCATAGCTGCTGCACCGGGTTGGTCATCTCGAAGATGACAGACGGCTCACCCTTGGCTGAGAAAAGGACAACATTGCCGTCCGTTTCCTCCAGCTGTGCGTAAAGCCCGTCGAATATTCGTTTTTTGGATTGTGCCATTGTTATCGTTTAAGAATGTTACAGTAGATGAATACCCCTTTGTCGCGGCGCTTGTTGTGAAGCCCGCCACGCTGCTTGACGTATATTGTCACAAGTCCTATCACCGCCATGACGAGCATGGCGATGAATCCGGAGAGCTTCCCGAGTACGATCGAGAACACGATGAATCCCACGAACGAGACTCCGATGGCGGCAGCCGCCAGAGTTAGAAAGCGTCCACGGATTCCCATGAACTCCAGAGGTTTCTGTAACCCTTTGAAAACAGGATAGCCATTTTGATTCATTGCCATGTCAGTCTTGGTTTCAGCGGTTTCTTACTTGAAGAAAAGGGGCAGAGCCTCGCTCAGCGCGATGAAAGCGATACAGCCGCCGATGGTGAGCATGATGGTCTTCTTCACGTCCTGGTCGCCGTTGCTCATTTTGAAATAAACATTAAAAGCGCCGACGAGCGCGATGACGGCTGCTATTGCCTTCATCAGATTGGAGACCGGTGTCTGGTAGGACGATATTTCGGTGGTGGCCTTGGTGAAACCTGCGGCACCCTTGCTTGATGCCATCATGTCGCCTACCGTGAGGGTGAGGGCGCCGAGCGCGAGCACACCCTTGCGGGCGAAGCCTGAGTTCTTGAAACGGGCTGCTGCACGGAGGCAGCGTTTTTTGATTTTCTGCATATTGAAGTTTGTTGGATGTTCATAAATGGGCATTCAAGGCAACGTCGTTCAATAAAGGCAGCGGTGTTCGATAAAGGCAACGGGAGGAGAGGGGGTAGAGTCGGTGTTCAAGCGGACTCACATTTGTATGCGAAATTCTGCAAGTCGGAAGGGATTCCATTGGATTGGGCCTCAATCAAGGAAACAAGGTCATCCGCAGGAATACCATTGGTCATTACCGGCCCACGAAGAGGCTTTTTCCTTTGATTCGATGGCTGTGGACCGGATGATGGAGAAGGCTCGGAATGCGGTACCTGTTCGTCCGCGGTTTCTGTATGTTCCTTGCGATGCTCGGCAATAACTTCATCGGGGATTTTGTATGATTCAGGGTCGAATGGGTCTGTCTTCGTCTCCGGCGTTTCATCTGCTTTATCTTTTTCTTGCACAGGCTCATTGTCCTTAGGAGCTTCCGGTCTCTTTTCCTCATTCTTCGAGGGTGCATCGGTATTGGCTTTATCCTTATTCTTGTCTTCTGTCTCGTTCCTTGGGGATTCGGCCGATGCAGGTACGATAGGCTTCTTTGGATCGTCGCGCCTTATGCGGATAGGCTGGAAAGTGGCGGCTTCGTCAGAAATGTCGATTTCCTCCTCGGTGTTTTTTTCCTTCTCGGCCTCTTTTTCGAGTCTGGCTTTGTATAAGTCCATCGCTATCATTGCCGCGTAGTACAGAATCAGCAGTACGAGCAGCAGGGGGAATATGTCTCCGAATTTCATGTTGTGTGGTGTTATATTGCGTTGACTAATGGTTCTTCCTCATACGGCCACGGGGCGAAACGCAGACCGTGACGTGAGGCTATGTTCTCCTTGTTCAGATTGCGGCAGTCCTCGGATTTGAAATACAGGATGTTTGCCATCCTCTCCACGATATATCCCGCCGCTTTAAGCTCGGCACGAAGCCTGATTCTCCTGCGGTTGGTCACGACCTTTATGCGTGTAACCGGGTCAAAGCCGAATATGACACGCCGTTTCTCGCGCTTGACCATATCCTTGCGGACACGCGAACGGATGTGCCTGTTTTCCTTCCGGGTACGTCTAAGCCCCAGCTTCCCGGCAATTCTTGCCACTGTAGTTTTGGTAGCCCCGATCATGTCAGCGATTTCTGCGAATGAATGGCTGTCGAAGTTGTTACGTACTACCGTGGCCTTGTCGAGCCATTCCACGTTCATTCCCTTGACAATACCGAATTTGCGGGCCTTGACCTTTATGGTTGTCCGGCTGAAACCGATAATCTCGGCTGTCCGCTCGATTGTCTCGACCGGATAAAGCTCAAGGAGCATTTCAGTATGGGCATATGTCCATTGTCTTTTCATATCACAGGTCTTATATAGTTTCAAAAAAGCTTTTCCTCGCACGGCGCAGTTGGAGCAGACGCTCCTTGTTGCGAAGAAGGAATCCGCGCATTACGGCGCTTACGATGTCGGGACGGCTCGAACCGTTGATGTCGAGTTCGTAAAGAGCGTCGGCTATATCGTTGTCGAGGCGGCAGTAAGTGCGGTTCTCACGACAGCCCCGTGATTCATAGTTACGGAGATTCTTCATGAAGGATTCCCATTCGTCTGTTTCCTCCATGTCTGGGCCGTGGGAGCTTTCTGCTGTCTCTGCTTCAGAGGCTGTCGGCTCCTCCCCGTTATTTGCGATTATATTACCGGCTTCCGTAAAATCACTGTCAGCCTCCTGTATCGGTTCCTTCTTTGTCTCGGGAACCGAGGATTCTGTCTTTGGTCTCAACACGGTCTTGCGTGTGAAGCCGGGAACGGGTGTCGTGGCCTGGGTAGTATTATTCTGGTTTTCCATCTGTGGTTGTATTATTGTCGGTTTCAAAATTCAGGTCGGAAGGTGCGTCCGTATCCGTAAGTTCGGGTATCATCTCTGTGATGACCGGTTTCTCAGTGGTCTTCTGTTCTATGGTGGACTTCGGAGACATGCGGAATTGTTCGAGACTGCCGAAGATGTCAAGATACAGTTTGTCGAAGGCCGGAGTGACGAGTTTCAACTGCTGGTCGAGCGGCATCACGGTGCTTATTCTTTCCATCGAGGACACCCTTGAAATTTTTGGAGTGACGACACCGTATCTGCTGAAAATATCACGGGCTTCCTCCCACAGCATCAGCTCGCTTCTTGTCCCGATTCTTCCGTCATGGAGATTGGGTATGAGGTAGAGCCTCGCTCTCATTTCCTGACCAAGAGTGCGCTTCATCATGTCAAGGCACATGATGAATGTAGATGTGGAGGAGAGCGTCATCTTGTCATAGTGGAAAGGAGTTACAATCAGGTCGGAGTTTTGAAGAATAAGCTTGTTCGGTTCGTTCAGTACAAGACCAGGGGTATCAATGAGCGTGACTTCATAATCCTGATTCCCGAAAATTTTCTCCACCATGTCATAGACTTCTTCGGCGTTGCTGACTCTTTCCGGATCAGCCGGGAACGGTACCGCTTCCTCTCCATAGCGGTCTATGTCGGCCTTGCGCCGTCTGACAACCGACATCTGACGGTCACAGTCGAGTATA
This sequence comes from Muribaculaceae bacterium Isolate-104 (HZI), assembly GCA_003762715.1. Classification (GTDB taxonomy): domain Bacteria; phylum Bacteroidota; class Bacteroidia; order Bacteroidales; family Muribaculaceae; genus Paramuribaculum. Next base: position 55,634 of record RIBJ01000030.1, read on the forward strand.
CGGACCTTTACGCCCTTTGCCACAAGGTAATGGGCAAAGAGCACGCACAGGGTTGTCTTCCCGACGCCTCCTTTTTGGTTGGCGAATGTGACTATGACTGGAAACTGTATCATACAGGCGTGTTTATTTTTATTTTTCACAAAATTACCAAGGGCGGAAGGCGGGAAACGAAATGCACAACATTAATCATGTATTTTAGAGACATCATTCATGAACTTAAGAGGCATAATTCTTAGAAACATATTACAACTGTCCGGAAATGTTACGTGAGAAAGTCCGCGACCTCCATAATCGCTACATCTTCAATGTGCGGCCATCGTCAATATCATCGTAGTCGGGCTTCTTGCCGACCTCCCATTCGCGGTTGGAATCCGAGGCACCGCCTCCGGCATCTTGCAAAGGACGGATGCCGGACTTCTTGGGCTGAGACTGATGTTCCTTTGGTTTCTGAACAGTTGGCTGCTCTTTCTTTTGAGGTTTGTAGTCGAGTCTTGTCAGGTCGAAGCCCTCGGCCCTGAGGTCAATGATGATATATTCGTTGAAGTTTACAGCAAGAATATCTCCGGATTCAGTGCGATGGATCTGAAAATCGGATTCCCTGATTGCACTTTTCAAATCCTTGTAATCAAGTGTAGTATTATCGAAGATACCGCGAAGCTGATTCACAGCCCGGGCTGCACTCGGTTTTCTCTCGGACATGAGGGAAATGAGGTCTCTGCGCTCCACCTTATATATTTGGCATAGGCGGTTAAGTTCAGCTTCGATGACCGCCCCGAAACTCTCGATTCTGCCGATTCTGTCATTCCGGAGAATTGTCTCAGCCAACAGTGGATTGAGATTCCGGCTCTCATCCCCATAATAGAGAACACCTCTTTTTATATAGGCGTGTGAGCGACGCAGCTTTTCGTTGATGTCGAAGGTCGTTGCCTTCGGATTAGCAGCAAGAACGCTGTCGATGAAAGCATCTATGCGATCCAAACGTTCCTCCGCGGTGGCGAAGTCGAGCAACAGCTCCATTTTGAGAACATGCCCTCCATGTAGCACCTCCTTTCTATTATGGTCGATAATGATATATCCATAAGGCTTGTCCTTTCGCCCGAAGAAAACAAGGTCGATGCCAAAGTTCTTCTTCAAGTCTGCCTGTAGTCCCTTTACATCGGTATTGACGTTACGATACTTCAACAGCAGAGCCTTTATCTCTCGCTGTCGCTGACGGTTTCGTCTGCGCTCCGGGAAGGAATCTTCAATCTCAGAGACAGCAACCTTCATCTGGACGGTTCCCTGCCTCTTTATATATAATGTGTCGTCCTTGACATAGCTCTCATACCCGAGGGAGGAAAGGAGAGCCTTGAACTGTGCCATCGAGGTGTAGCAGTAACCCTTGGCTTTTTCCAAATCCTTCTCTGTTTTCTTCCGTGCGTCCTGGCCGAGAATCCTGTCGATTGCCCTTTGAGAGCGTATCCGCTCCTGACTGTCGTTAATCTTGGTTCCGTCAGGTGCGACTCTTGATGTGACGATGTGAATGTGATTGTTTTCCGTATCGCGGTGGGCATATACGAGCAACGGCTGACCCTCCTGACCATACCCCATCTCTTTGAGATAGGCGTGGGCGAAGTCGAGCAACTCGTCTTCTGTCATTTCCTTCCCTTTGCAGGATATTGCAAGATGAAATTGGGTCTGATGGATCCGCCCGTTCCGTTCTGAATAGGTCTGGAGATAAGAGCGCAGCTCTTCAGGAGCAGGCTTACCGAAGCTGTCTATGTCTTCGAGAATCCCGAAGTTCTTTATCTCGATAAGACGAGCCGTGCCTTTGGCTACCTTGCGCTCGTTGTAAAGAACGGCATGGAAGTTGGGACTGCCGGGAAGGATTGTTGCAATCATGGTTCGTGAAATGTTGTACTTTGATTTATTACCCTTTGAATTATGGGGTATGAATCATATATTTCTTCATTACGACTGATGTGTTTTGGTTCCACGTCTTGTGGCGATATGGCTCTATGGGCTATAACTCATAAAATCATGTTGCACGATTTTTCAAGCATGAAGCCTGAATTTATAAATGAATATCTCTTGTGCCATGAAGTTTATACCCTTGAATAATACTTCATGCAATGCAGCGACAAGAATCATATTTCACAAAATTCTACATCACGTCCCGGAACATCATAATTTATGGACTATGGTGCGATATTATTTGCCCCGATGAAGTAATGTGGCTTGTTTCGTTACGTCAAGAAGTGCGCTTCTGATGGCTGAAACCGTGCCCTCGATACCGCGTACCGCAGGAATGACTGTTTTCTCCAGATACGACTTACTCAGCAGACCTGCAACGGCAAGTTCGTTGGCTCTCTTGACCACCTGATTGAGATTGGCGGACAGATGGAACAGCTCGTTGTGATACTCGCGATATAGCTTGCCAAGCTCATTGATCAGCTCCAGCCGTCGTTTGGCATCTGTGTCTGAAAACTCTGCTACGGCATCCCGTATATACTGACTGACAGAGCGGTAGCCCTTTGATTTCTCCCTGATAAACTGCGCCTCGGCTTCCGTAAGGCGTAGTTCGATTCTCTTGATTCTATGGTTCATTTTGACTGTGATTGCTGTTTACAGTGGGCCATATCCATCGGATTCTCGCCGGAGGCGAAACAGAGGCGGCAGCCTCCACCGCCGCGCAGCGGTCGGCAAGTGGCTTTTCAGAGGGCGAAATCCGGCAGGATTTTGTACGGCGAAAAGCACAACTTGCTTCCCAAAAACTGTAAAAAACGGCATATACCCACAAGGTTCCCAGGAGCAAATCTACCGATTCCGGACTGCTCCCATGGAATTGTACAACACTTTTCTCAAAAGACTGCGAGGCATGATTTATACTTCATACATAATGCCTTGTCGCAATTTGAACATTCACATAATGTTTCAAGTGTCACCGGGATATAACCCAATACCACGAAACTTTATGCGATATGATACGATGGACTTTGAATCATATCCCATAGGATAATACATCATTTTGCATATATCAAAATCTCACATATTATCGTATGGAATTTAGCGATGCGCAAAATCACGTTTCATGGAACATGAGTTAATGTGGTAATGTCGCATGAGCCTTGATTCGATGATTTATAACTTAAATGACGGGGATTTGAAAATCATAATCTTTAAAGCATGGTGTTTTATGTATCAATTCATGGCATTTGTTTTGACGGTGCATAAGGGAATAAAAGAGCTTTCGTAAGCCTCTAAATTCACTCAATAGGATGCAATATCATTGTTGAAACGAGAATGTCAGCGCCAATAAATTAATCACTTGATTTCGTGTGATTTATTGACTTGAAAATTTGTTCAACTCGCTGATTTTTAGTATATTTGCATGAGGGATACTCCCTCGGAAACCATAAAGAATACGATTATGCCCGAGCTTCTATTAGTCATATATCTCACTCTTTTCAACCTGCTGTTCAAGGGTGTCTGCTGGATAGTATTGACGCTGTTCCGCATTGCGCTCTTCATATTCCGTTGGACGATAGAAATTATAATCTATGCCATCCGCTTCCTTTATCGTCAGCTTTCCAAGGTGGCTGCATGGGGATGGAGAAAGGGATTTACGCACTATCGCACCCGGCATTCTCGGCAGTTGACACCGTAAGACTACGACTTTAGGGAAATAAAAAAACCATGCCAGTCAATACGACCGGCACGGCAGGCAAGGAGATGTTTTGGGTCTGTTCCCTAATGTGGAGTTTTGAAGCTCGCTCTCACTCGGGCTTGGCAGGTTCAGAAGCCTTTTCCTTTGGTTCGCTCGTAAACCACCTCTTTCTGTGAATCGCAGTTGGTGATTCGGAACTGTACGGCGCAGCCTTCCGGAATATCGTCAGGGAACTGGGCTGCGAGAGCCTTGATTATTGAATCGACTGTGCCGAAGCCTATGTCTGTAAGTTCAGCGATGACTTTGCCTTTGAAGTAGGCACGTCCATATATCATCATCTTCTTTGATATACGGAAGAGCTTGTCTTCTGTTTCCTCAAAGTCCTTGGCTTTTCCCTGCTTGCTCTTTTGGTCACTGAAGAAAACGAACTCGATGACCTTGGCGTTGAGCCGCCATGCAGGAGAATAGTCGAGTTTGACGTAGCCTCGGGTCACTCTGAAACCGTGGCTATGGTTCATGCCGAACGCTACCTCGAACAGATTCGCGTCACAGTCGTTCTGGGCTATGGTAGCCCATGTGTGACGGAACGTATAGCCGCTGTATTTCTTGTCCTTGTCGGTTATGCCCATATCCGTACAAATCTTCTTTATTCCGGAATTGACGTTGGCATTGAAGCTGTCGGAGTCGCAGTATCGCTGATGGAAGATGAAGAGATATTCGTCATCTTCTCCGGCGAGATACTTGTCGAATATAGGCTGGATGAACGGTTCGACGCGCATTTCCATATAAGCTTCGTCGGAACGGCTGTGGCGGGTCTTGGCTCGCTTGTAGTGGAGGACGCCGTTGTAGTAGTCGGCCTTCTTCATATTGTACAGATCCACTGTGTTGATGCCTCCGAGACAGAGGATAAGTTTAGCCACGTCACGTCCGAACTCCGGCAGAGGGGAGAGCATTTTTGATTTTGGTAAGGGACGGTTGAAGAACTCTCGACACTCTTCGGCGCTGATTGCCTTTTGCTCTGCCTTGTCAGCCTTTGGGATGGAGACTTTCAGCCACGGATTGAACTTGATACGGATTATTCCTTTCTCCTCGTCGTTCAGTTCAAGGATAGCCGCCTTGAATATTTGACGGATGCAGACGGGGTACATTTCCTTGCAACGCGCCTTGGTCATGAGCGACTTTATCCACTTCTGGAGTACTGTTGAAGAAAGGAACGAAAACATGATTTGGTTGGTGCCGAGGTATCGTTCCAGACTCTGCACAGCCATCTTGTAGTTCTTGGCGTTGCGCTCGTGACCTGAATTGATCATTCGGTTGATGTGGAGCTTCGCGTAATCTGTGAAACTCGCATCGCTCTCTTTCGTCTGTAGGAATGACACAACTTCCTGAACAGTCCAGATAGACGTATCCTGAAGATTGAGACGACGTGTATAGTCGGAGATGAGCTGAGTACAGTAGCGTAGTACTTCGTTGTCGCGAATTTCCTTGGTCTTGGTCACCGAGGAGGGTGCGACTAGTTTGTCGGTTTTGATATACCCGGGTTTTCTATTTTGTATGACCCGGATGTAGACGGGATAGTACCCATCCGAGCGTTGCTTCTGAACGCATGGTCTTAGGGTTGCCATAACTCTCTTGTTTGATATATGATTAATATTTGATGCCTGTGGGCTTTTTTTTATTAATCAGAGATTTACGGCTGATTAAGCGCTCTAAACATCGCTCTAAACACGCTCTAAGCAGAGGGGGTAAAAAGTCTAAGCAATTTCTAAACATTTCCGTTCAAACTGCTCAGAAAGCGTGTCGGAATGAGCGGGAGGTCTAAGAGTAAATTAGGCCGTAACCCCTGCAAAGCAAGGTGTTACGACCTAATTGTCTGGTTTCAGGTACTAAGGATTACTCTTCGATGGCAGCCTGCGCCGCTGATACGCGGGCGATGGGTACTCTGTACGGGGAGCAGCTTACATAGTTCATGCCGAGTTTGGCGCAGAATTTAACTGAGCTGGGCTCGCCGCCGTGTTCTCCACAGATGCCTACCTTGAGGTCGGGGTTTGTGGCGCGACCTTTCTTGACACCCATTTCAACGAGTTGTCCAACGCCTTCCTGGTCAAGTACTTCAAAGGGGTCGGTCTTGATGATGCCGTGTTCTTTGTAGAATTTGAGGAATTTGGGTGCGTCGTCACGGCTGAAGCCGAATGTCATCTGAGTGAGGTCGTTTGTGCCGAATGAGAAGAATTCAGCCACTTGCGCTATCTGGTCGGCAACGAGTGCGGCACGGGGTACCTCAATCATGGTTCCGACTTTGTAAAGAACTGTCTGTCCTTGTTCTTCAAATACTTTTGATGCAGTGAGGTGGATGATGTCTGCCTGGTTCTGGATTTCCTTGAGTGAGCCTACAAGGGGTATCATTATTTCGGGGTGAACATCAATGCCGCGAGCCTTGACCGCGAGTGCGGCTTCGATGATGGCGCGTGTCTGCATTTCGGTTATTTCGGGGTATGTGATGCCGAGGCGGCAGCCGCGGTGACCGAGCATGGGGTTGAATTCTTCAAGAGAGTCTACTTTTGCTTTGACTTCTTCAAGGGTAATGCCCATTTCTTCTGCCATCACTTTCTGGGTGGCTGTCTGATGAGGTACAAATTCGTGCAACGGGGGGTCGAGCAGACGTATTGTCACGCCAAAGCCGTCCATTGCTTCGAAGATTCCTTCAAAGTCTCCGCGCTGCATGGGCAGTAGTTTTGCGAGTGCTGCGCGGCGTCCTTCTTCGTCAGATGCGAGAATCATTTCACGCACTGCTTTGATGCGGTCGCCTTCAAAGAACATATGTTCTGTGCGGCAGAGACCGATGCCTTGTGCGCCGAAGTTGCGTGCCTGTTTTGCGTCGCGCGGGGTGTCGGCGTTGGTGCGTACGAGTGTTTTGGTGTATTTTGCCGCGAGGTTCATGATTGAGCCGAAGTCGCCGCCGAGTTCCGGTTCGGTGGTGGGCACCTGTCCGTTGTAAACTTCGCCTGTAGAGCCGTTTAGTGAAATCCAGTCGCCTTCCTTGTAGATTTTGCCGCCCATTTCAACGGTCTTTTCTTTGTAGTCGATGCGGATTTCGCCGGCGCCTGATACGCAGCATTTGCCCATGCCGCGAGCCACAACGGCTGCATGGCTGGTCATGCCGCCGCGCATTGTGAGGATGCCTTGTGCGACAGCCATGCCGCGAAGGTCTTCGGGAGATGTTTCGATGCGTACGAGCACTACTTTCTTTTTCTTTTCAGCCCATGCTTCTGCTTCTTCGGCTGAGAATACTATTTTGCCTGTAGCGGCTCCGGGAGATGCGGGGAGACCTTTTGCCACAACTTCGGCGCGTTTGAGGGCTGTTTTGTCGAACACAGGGTGGAGAAGCTCGTCGAGTTTCTGGGGTTCCATGCGGAGCAGGGCGGTTTTTTCGTCGATTGCGCCTGCGCGGAGGAGGTCCATGGCTATTTTGACCATAGCGGCGCCTGTGCGTTTGCCGTTACGGGTCTGGAGCATCCAGAGTTTGCCGTCCTGAATGGTGAACTCCATGTCCTGCATGTCTTTGTAGTAGTCTTCAAGGCGGTTTGCTATCGCTATGAGTTCTGCGGCGCAAACGGGCATTGATTCTTCAAGCGAGGGGTATTTTTCAGCGCGTTCTTCTTCGCTGATGCCCTGAAGGGCAGCCCAGCGGCGTGAGCCTTCAACTGTTATCTGCTGGGGTGTGCGTATGCCGGCTACAACGTCTTCGCCCTGTGCGTTGATGAGGTATTCGCCGTTGAACATGTTTTCACCGGTGGCTGCGTCACGGCTGAACGCCACGCCTGTTGCGGAGTTGTTGCCCATATTGCCGTACACCATTGCCTGTACGTTTACAGCGGTTCCCCATTCTTCGGGAATCTGGTTCATGCGGCGGTAAAGGATGGCACGTTCGTTCATCCAGCTGTCAAATACGGCGCAGATGCCGCCCCAGAGCTGTTCCCACGCGCTGTCGGGGAAGTCTTTGCCGGTATATTCCTTAACAGCGGCTTTGAAGAGTTTTACAAGCTGCTGGAGGTCTTCTACATCAAGTTCTGTATCGAGTTTGACACCCTTCTCCTCTTTAACTTTTTCCATGATTTCCTCGAAGGGGTCTATGTCGTTTTTGCTCTTGGGTTTCATGCCGAGCACAACGTCGCCGTACATCTGCACAAATCGGCGGTAGCTGTCCCATGCGAATCTGGGGTTGCCGCTTTTTTCAGCGAGCGATGCCACGGTAGCGTCGTTCATGCCGAGGTTGAGTACGGTGTCCATCATGCCGGGCATTGATGCGCGGGCACCCGAGCGTACAGAAACGAGCAGGGGATTGGAGGGGTCGTCAAATTTCTTTCCGGTGAGGCTTTCCACATGTGCTATGGCATCCTCTACCTCTTTATTTATGCGTTTTACAACTTCGTCCTTGCCATACTCGGTGTACTCTGTGCACACTTCGGTGGTGATAGTGAATCCGGGAGGCACTGGCATGCCGAGAAGGTTCATTTCGGCAAGGTTGGCACCTTTGCCACCAAGGAGATTGCGCATCGAGGCGTTGCCTTCGGCTTTGCCGTCTCCAAACGTGTAAACTCTTTTCATTTGTAGTTTTTTATTATTAATAATAGTATTGAATTTTGATTTAAAGCTGTCTTTGTCCCTTCCCGACGCGACCGAGCCGGTCTGACGCGGCTATGGGCGGGGCTTTGCAAATGTAGTGATTATATCTCAGCGGCAGAAATTATTTTTAAAGAAATTGGGTAAATGGAGTGATATTTTTCGTTTATTGAGTAGCTTTGCACCGTATTTATCACAATTAAGTAAAAACAGTGGCAAGAAAAAGAAAAGAGTTCCCTTTGCTTGAGGGTGTCGAGATAAAGGATGTGGCTGCGGAGGGCAATGCTATAGCCCGCGTGGATGAAATGGTTGTTTTTGTGCCGTTCGGTGCTCCCGGAGATATAGCCGATGTCAAGATTGACCGGAAAAAGCGCAGTTATGCCGAGGGGCATATCGAGCGTATGGTGAGTCCGTCGTCTCTGAGGGTCGAGCCTCGTTGCAGCCATTTCGGTCTTTGCGGCGGTTGCCGCTGGCAGCATCTGCCTTACAGTTTCCAGCTGGAGTGCAAGCAGCGTCAGGTAAGCGACGCTCTGCGGCGCATAGCCAAGGTTGAGATTCCGGATGTGCTGCCTATAATCGGAGCCGACCCTGTGTGGGAGTACAGGAACAAGATGGAGTACACTTTTTCCAACAAAAGCTGGCTGACATACGAGCAGATGCGCAGCGGAGAGGAGTTTCCCGACCGGGACGCGGCGGGATTTCATATTCCCGGTGCTTTTGACAAGGTTCTTGACATTGACCGTTGTCATCTTCAGGATGATTTTTCAAACAGGTTGCGCAAGTTTGTAAAGAATTTTGGCAAATCCAACGGCTATCCTTTCTATGACCTCCGGGCTCAGAACGGTTTTCTGCGTACTCTTATGGTAAGGATGGCGTCTACCGGTCAGATAATGGCGATGCTTGCGTTCGGCGAGGACAACAGTGAGCGTATTGAGGCGGTGATGAGCGCTGTGAAAAACGAGTTTCCGCAGATAACATCGTTGATTTATGTTGTAAATACCAAGCTCAATGACACTTTCGGCGATTTGCCGGTTGTCACCTACAGCGGTGCGCCTTATATAGAGGAAGAGATGGACGGACTGAAGTTCAGAGTGGGACCGAAATCATTCTATCAGACCAATTCAAAGCAGGCTCACAGGCTGTATGAGGTGGCGAGGGATTATGCGCGTCTTACCGGAGACGAGCTGGTGTATGATTTGTACACCGGCACCGGCACCATAGCCAATTTTGTTGCCCGTCATGCCCGTCATGTGGTAGGTATAGAGTATGTGGCGGACGCGATAGAAGATGCGCGCCTTAACTCGCGGGTAAACGGCATAGACAATACCGAGTTTTATGCCGGCGATATGAAGGATGTGCTCACTTCTGAGTTTATAGACGCACACGGTCGTCCTGATGTGATGATAGTAGACCCTCCGCGGGCGGGAATGCACGGCGATGTAGTGGATGTTATTCTTAATGCGAAGCCTCGCCGTATCGTTTACGTGAGCTGCAATCCGGCAACTCAGGCACGGGACCTCGCTCTGCTGGATGTGAAGTATCGTGTAACGGCTGTGCAGCCGGTGGATATGTTTCCTCACACCCACCATGTGGAAAATGTGGTGGCGCTGGAGTTGAGGCAAGGACTATGATTCAGTTATTTTAGTTTTTGTTTAGCTCTTTTAGGACGGAATATATGCGTTTGCCGGTAAACCATAGTTGCCGGTGTGTTGTTATAGCTGTGACACGGATTCTGTAGTGACGGAATGCTGTGTCCGGCATCCGTCATCCGTCAGGGATGTCTGTATAGTATTCATTAATCATTATGCTTTAAGATGGCTAAACGTTCTATTGCCTTGAGTCTTTCCAAGGCTGCGAAAATTGCCATATTGTGTGGCGTGGCAGCGATAATAGCAGGTATTGTTATCGCGGTGTGTTTTAAATCATCTGCCTCCCACCCCCGGGAGGAGGGCGCTATTGTGAGCGTGGAGCCTGCCGAGGTGCGCGACGTAAACATTTATGGCGAATATGTTGGGCGTATCCGAGCCCAGCAGTTTGTAGAGGTGCGTGCGAGGGTAGAGGGCTATCTTCAGAAAATGCTTTTCAAAGAGGGATCATTCATTAAAAAGGACCAGACCCTTTTCATAATAGACCCGACAATATACAGCGCACGTGTAAACAAGGCTGCGGCGCAGCTCAACAAGGCCAAGGCCATAGCGGTGAAAGCGAAGCGTGACCTTGACCGAATCCGTCCTTTGTATGAGGCCAATGCCGCGAGTCAGCTTGACCTTGACAATGCGGTTGCCGCGTACGAGGGGGCTACAGCAGATGTAGCTGTGTGCCAGGCAGACCTGACACAGGCGCAGCTAACTCTTGGCTATACGGCAGTTAAATCGCCTATAAGCGGGTATATAAGCCAGCGTTCGGCGGATATAGGCACGCTTGTGGGTCCATCGGCGCAGTCACTGCTTGCCACTGTTGTGAAAAGCGATACTGTAAGGGTGGATTTCAGCATGACGGCCCTTGATTATCTCCGTAGCAAAAGCCGCAATGTGACAATAGGCGAGGATGACAAGGAGCGCGACTGGAAGTCGACTGTCACAATAACACTTGCCGACGGCAAGGAGTATCCTTTCAAGGGTGTTGTGGATTTTGCCGACCCTCAGGTAGACCCCAAGACCGGTACTTTCAGTGTGCGTGCCGAGATGCCTAACCCCGACCATATTCTGCTGCCCGGAGAGTTTACAAAGGTGAAACTGCTCATGGATGTGCGCGACAGTGTGGTGGTTGTGCCTCAGAAGGCTCTGACTGTGGACAAAGGCGGGGCATTTATATTTGTGGTGCGTCCCGACAGCGTTGTCGAGAAACGTTTTATAGAAACAGGTCCTGAGATAGGCAATGAGATACTTGTAGAGCGCGGTCTTGCCGGTGGCGAGAATATTGTTACCGAGGGCTTTCACAAGCTGCGCCACGGCATCAAGGTGACTCCCGTGGAGTCGGAGGCGTCTGCAAAAAAATAGTAAAACCAATGTCTGTCTTTTGAGCTATGAAGAAGAATTTTTTTCTTGACCATCCGGTATTCTCGATTGTAATATCGATTGTGATACTGATAGTCGGTGCCATTGGGCTTCTTCTTTTGCCCGTGGATCAATACCCTGACATTGTGCCCCCGGTTGTGCGTGTGAGCGCTTCGTATCCCGGCGCAGACGCGCAGACGGTTACGGAAGCGGTAGCCACTCCGATAGAGCAGGAACTGAACGGTACTCCGGGCATGATTTACATGCAGTCGTCCAGCTCGAATTCGGGCGGTTTTTCCGCGACAGTCACATTTGACATCGGCACAGACCCCGAACTTGCCGCGGTGGATATTCAGAACCGTGTCAAGAAAGCCGAGGCGCGTCTGCCGGCAGAGGTCGTTAAAAACGGTATCTCTGTCGAGAAGGAAACCGCCAGCAAGCTGATGACTATAACAGTGCTTTCGAGCGACCCGAAATACGACGAGATATATCTGAGCAACTATGCGACACTGAATATCATAGACATGCTCAGACGCATACCCGGAGTGGGCTCTATCCGCAATGTCGGCGGCAGATACTATGCCATGCAGGTGTGGGTGCAGCCTGACAAGCTCGCGGATCTCGGGCTAACCGTCAGTGATTTGCAAAAAGCCATTCAGGACCAGAACAGAGAGAGTGCGGCAGGTGTGCTCGGACAGGCCCCCATGAACGGCATAGACCTTACTGTTCCTATTACCGCACAGGGGCGTCTGTCTTCGGTAAGTGAGTTCGAGGACATAGTGGTGCGCGCCGACCAGAACGGCTCTCTGATAAGGATGAAAGATGTGGCGCGTATATCTCTTGAGGCTTCAAGCTATGCCACCGAGAGCGGTATAAACGGAGGCAATGCCGCCGTTCTTGAAATTTCGATGCTTCCCGGTTCAAATGCCATAGATGTGGCTGATGCGGTGAAAAAGCAAATGAAAGAGATTAGCGACGGTTTTCCCGAGGGCATCACATATGAGATTCCGTTTGACATGACCACATATATATCGGAGTCCATACACCATGTGTACCGCACATTGTTCGAAGCGCTGATACTTGTAATAGTGGTGGTGTTTCTGTCTCTTCAGAACTGGCGTGCCACTATAATACCGGTAGTGGCGGTGCCCATATCGCTTATCGGCACTTTCGGGGTCATGCTTGTGTTCGGGTTTTCGCTCAACATGCTTACTCTGCTCGGACTCATACTCGCCATTGGCATAGTAGTGGACGATGCCATAGTTGTTGTGGAGAATGTGGACCGTATAATGAACGAGGAGGGGCTATCGCCATACGAAGCCACCCGCAAGGCTATGTCCGGGCTAAGCAGCGCGCTCATAGCCATGTCGCTGGTGCTTTGTGCCGTGTTTGTGCCGGTGAGCTTTATTCCGGGCATAACCGGTCAGCTATACAGGCAGTTCACAATAACCATAGCTGTGTCCGTGATAATATCGACAGTCGTGGCGCTGACCCTTTCACCGGTGATGTGCTCGATGTTGCTTAAGCCGGACAATGGCAAGAAAAACCGTTTTTTCACTGCGATAAACAACGGTCTTGCCAAAGGCAACAGCTTTTATTGCAGGCTTGTGCGTAAGGCGCTTGCCGCTCCGAAGCGCATGATGGCGCTCTACGGGCTTATTCTTGTGGCTATATGGCTTATGAACAGAGTACTGCCCACCAGCTTCATGCCGCAGGAGGACCAGGGATATTTCACAGTGGAACTCGAATTGCCTGAAGGCTCAACCATTGAGCGCACGCGCATAGTGACCGAGCGGGCAATGGAATGGCTAATGGCACAGCCGGATGTGGAGCATGTGCTCACTGTAGCCGGAACATCTCCGCGAGTAGGCACGAATCAGGCACACAGCCAGCTGACTGTGATTCTGAAACCGTGGAACGAACGCAGCAACGGCAATCTTTCCACTCTGATGCAGGAAACCATGGCAGAGCTGTCGTCTTATCCGGAAAGCCGTGTATATCTTTCCACTCCGGCAATTATACCCGGGCTTGGTACTTCCGGCGGCTTTGAAATGGTGCTTGAGGCGCGTGGCAGCACTACGTACGAGGAACTCCAGGATGCGGTAGACACTTTGGTACATTATGCTTCGGCGGCACCGGAAATAAGCGGATTGTCCACATCGATGCAGAGCGACATACCGCAGCTGTATTTTGACGTTGACCGTGACAAGGCGCAGCTGCAGGGGGTCAATATGTCGGATATATTTGCCACCATGAAAGCATTCACGGGTTCCATATATGTCAACGACTTCAATATGTTCAACCGCATATACAGAGTTTATATCCAGGCGGAGGCTCCTTACAGAGCCCGGCGCGACAATCTCAACCTGTTTTTTGTACGCGGAGCCGGCGGCACCATGATTCCCGTCACATCGCTCGGCAGCTCGCACTACACCACGGGCGCTGGTTCAGTCAAGCGGTTCAACATGTTCAATTCCGCCACTGTCACAGGCTCGGCAGGGCAGGGCTACAGTTCCGGTCAGGCTATGGCTACTCTTGAAAACATTGTAAGGGATAAGTTACCAGAAGGCATAGGAGTGGAGTGGAGCGGACTTTCCTATCAGGAAAAGCACGAAGGCGGTCAGACCGGTATAGTGTTGTTGCTCGCATTTGTGTTTGTGTTCCTGTTTCTGGCAGCCCAGTATGAAAGCTGGTCTGTGCCACTTGCGGTGATAATATCGCTGCCGGTAGCCGGAATAGGCGCCTACCTCGGTATATGGCTTTGCGGACTTGAAAACAATATCTATTTTCAGATAGGGCTTGTAATGCTTGTGGGGCTTGTTGCCAAAAACGCAATCCTAATAGTGGAATTTGCCAAAGAGGGTGCCGACAGAGGCGAGAATCCTGCTGAAGCCGCGCTTGAGGCGGCGCATCTGCGTTTCCGTCCTATTGTTATGACCTCGTTGGCGTTTATGCTCGGTCTGCTGCCGCTTGTGTTCGCTTCAGGACCAGGCTCGGCAAGCCGTCAGGGCATTGGTACCGGAGTGTTTTTCGGAATGCTTGTCGCCATTACGGTCGGCATAGTGTTTGTTCCGTTCTTCTATGTCTATGTTATGAAACTCACAAAAAAAATCGGTAAAAAATGAAATTGCATCGTATACTTCCGATAATCTCTCTCGCAGTACTTATCGCCGCAGGCTCATCATGCTCTGCCACCCGCGAGTGCAAGCCGGCTGATGTTCCGGTGCCGGCAGAGCTTACTGGCAGAAGAGACAGCGCCTCTGTGGCTGACATCCGGTGGTGGACATTTTATACTGACAGCACTTTGTGCCGTCTTATAAGGCTCACGCTTGACAATAACCGCGATTTCATGGGCGCGGCTGCAACTGTGAGGCAGATGAAAGCGCTGTACGGTGCGGCTAAGGCTGAACTTCTGCCGACAATTACAGCCAACGCTTATGCAAACAGGGAGACAAACCATTATAAGGATGAAAAGTTTGTCGGCGACCCTGAAATGGGAGTGAAGGCATACCTGAGCTGGGAGGCTGACCTGTGGGGCAACTTACGCTGGGGCAAAAGGAAGGGACAAGCCGCGTACCAGGCATCTGTAGAGGACTGGAGGGCGATGAAGATTACACTTATATCAGAAACCGCATCCGCCTATTTCAATCTTGTTGCTCTTGACAATGAACTCAGTATTGTGAAGCGCACTCTCGAAACCAGAAAGGAGGAGCTTGCTAAAGCGAAGCTGCGTTATGAGGGTGGACTCACATCTGAAATTACATATCTGCAGGCTCAGGTGGAGTACAATACCGCCGCATCGCTGCTCCCAGTTGTGGAAAAACGGATAGAGACAACCCAGAATGCGATAGCGCTTCTGATTGGCGCGTTGCCCGGCACCGAGATAAAAAGAGATGCCAATGCCCTTAAAACACCTTTGCCGGAGACTGTTCCGGTAGGCATTCCGTCCGAGCTGCTGCAACGCCGTCCTGATTTGAGGGCGTCGGCGGCTCAGCTTGCACAGGCTACAGCTGCCGTAGGAGTGGCGCATACCGACCGTTTTCCCAAATTGACTCTTACCCTTACAGGTGGTGTGGAGAACAATGCTTTCGCCAATCTTTTTGAATCGCCGTTTTCTTTTATGGCAGGGTCTTTTGCCGGACCGTTGTTGGATTTCGGGCGCAGGCAGAAAAAATACAAAGCTGCAGTAGCCGCCTATGACAAGGCGCGCTATGCCTATGAGCAAAAAGTGCTTGCTGCGTTCGGTGAAACGGCAAACGCAATCACCGGTTATGCCAAAGCCCGGGAAATAAACACAAAACGCACGGCTCTCAAGGATGCAGCCCGCAAGTACATGGATTTGGCTCACCTTCAGTATGCCGGAGGGAGCATCAGTTATCTTGGGGTTCTTGACGCGCAGCGCCGCTATCTTGATGCGGAAATAAGTCAAAGCAATGCGGCGCGCGACGAGATGCTTGCGCTGGTACAGCTGTACAAATCGCTTGGCGGAGGCTGGAATGTCGCCGACACAATTCCGGAGAAATAAAGGTGGCAGACACCATCATTCAGGTACCTCGCCGCTATTGGCAAGAGACGAGTTGTAGTATCTCGCGTCGTCAGAAATCTCTCTGCCGATATACGCGGGCAGGGCAATACTCTCGTCGGGGCTGTCAAGCTCTATTTCCGCTACTACAAGACCGGCGAGCGCTCCGTGAAACACATCTATCTCCCACCTGCCGTCGCGGTAGCGTGTCTTGTCTATGACCGGAGACGTGTCGCATTCCTCAATCATTTCCCGTGCATCTTGCTCGGGAATCTCGTACTCCCATTCGCAACGTTCAATTCCGTGGTTGCGGCTTTTGACTGTTATGAAAGCGCGGCTCCCGGCAATGCGAAGCCTTACTGTAGAGTCGGGGTTGGTGTTCAAATACGTCTGTACAAATCTTGTGCCTTCGCCGCAATGTTCGCGCCAGGACTCGTCTTTTACTAAAAACTTGCGTTCTGTTTCCTTTGCCATGACAATATGTTTGTTGACCGAACCAAAATTAGCAATAATTTCCGACACAGGGATATATTGATTAATTTTGGCGCATGAATAAAAGTGAAACACCGGTAGTGAGCAGGTTCGCACCATCTCCGACAGGCAGAATGCACCTCGGCAACCTCTTTACTGCATTGATGTCGTGGCTGGTGGCAAGAAAAAACGGCGGCAAATGGATTTTGCGCATAGAGGACCTTGACCCGCAACGCTCGAGGCTTGAGTATGCGCAACAGATTGAGGATGACCTGCTGTGGCTCGGTCTGGAGTGGGACGAAGGAGGTATTGACGGCACCGGTGGGCGGGCACCTTATATGCAGAGTCTGCGTTCTGAATATTATGAATCTGCTCTGCGTTGTCTTGAGTCCAAAGGTCTGGTGTACCCGTGCTACTGTACAAAAGCCGACATCCTATCCACTCAGGCGCCACATGCTTCGGACGGACGAATAATATATCCGGGCACATGCCGCCCGGAGTGGGGCAAAAGAGTGGAGCGTGGCGGGCGCAAACCGGCATTCAGGCTTAAAGTGGACGGAAATGTCATTAATTTTGAAGATGAGGTCTTTGGCGCACAGTCTATAGACTTAAGCAGAGAGTTCGGCGATTTTATTCTGCGCCGAGCAGACGGCGCGTGGGCATATCAGCTTGCTGTAACGGTAGACGATGCCGCAATGGGTGTGACGCATGTTGTCCGTGGCTGCGACTTGCTTGAAAGCTGTGCCCCGCAGATATATCTGTGCGGGTTGCTCGGATTGCATGAGCCAGATTACCTGCACCTGCCCCTGATATGTAATGAGTCGGGCATACGGCTGAGCAAGCGAGACGCATCGCTTGGCATGGCAGAGCTGCGCCTCCGTTACACGCCGCAGCGTATATTGGGTTGCCTGGCTTATCTCGGCGGCATTATCTCCGACCCTGACGGGTGTTCTGCTCAGGAGCTTGTGCGATATTTCGATACAAAGAAAATACCTGCGAAAAAAACTATATGCGGCAATATGTTGTAACTTTGCGGCAGCAAAAAGTTGTAATATGGCAGAGCTTCAGACACAATCGCTTGTTAAGGAAAAACTTTGGAACAGCAATTACTGGAAGGTGATGTGCAGCAATTTCCTTCTGTTTTTTGCATTTTACATACTCACCCCGCTGCTCCCTATTTATCTTGACCGCCAGTTTTCGGCAGACAAGCACCATATAGGCATTGTTTTGAGCGGCTATGTAGTGGCTGCGCTGCTTATACGTCCTTTCAGCGGCTTTATGGTAGACTGTTTCAACCGTAAAAAGGTGCTGATGTTGTGTTTCTTTGTGTTTTTCATCTGTTTCGCAGGCTATATCGGCGCCGGAACGATACTGATGTTTGCTATAGTAAGAACCATGCACGGCATTCCGTTCGGAGCCGCTACTGTTGCGAACAGCACTGTTGCCATAGATGTGGTGCCGTCATCTCGCCGCAACGAGGGGATAGGCTACTACGGTCTCAGCAACAACCTTGCCATGGCGGTGGCTCCCTCTGCCGGTATCTATATATACACTGCTACGGACAATTTCTCGCTTCTCTTCTGGATAGCGCTTGTGCTGGCTCTTGCCGGATTCTGCTGTACAGCTACAGTGAAGCTGCCGGTACGAGACATAGTAAAGGCCAAACCGGTGATGAGTCTTGACCACTTTTTTCTTACACGCGCATGGCTCATGGCAGCAAATGTCTGCCTGTTCGGGCTGTGTTGGGGCATCATGAGCAATTATGTGGCTATATACGGGCAGGAAAAACTCGGCATAACAGACGGTACCGGAATTTTTTTCATGATACTCAGCGCCGGGCTTTTTGTGAGCCGTCTGTTTGGCACCAAATCGCTCAGGAAAGGTCTTATTACCAGAAATTGTGTAAAAGGAGTACTGCTTTCCACAATAGGCTACACACTGTTTGCCCTTGCCTTTGGCAAATGGAGCTATTACCTGAGCGCTCTGTTTGTCGGGCTTGGCAACGGACAGATGTATCCCGCAATGCTTAATATGTTTGTAAAAGTGGCGCGACACGACCAGAGGGGTACTGCAAACTCTTCTATCTTGATTTCCTGGGATTTGGGAATGGGCATAGGCATTATTACAGGAGGTTTTGTAGCGCAGTACACAGGCTATGGCGCTGCCTTTTGGGTAACTGCCGTGGCTCAGGCGGCCGGAACCCTGCTATTTATACTCGTGACACGTCATTTCTTCAGTCGCCGTCGCCTTGACATAGCATAAACCCCGTACATGGCATCTTAATGGAATCCGCGTTGATAAAACGGCTCATAATCCGGGATGGGATGACGGACTTGGTTATTAATATATGAAACTGAACAATAAATTTTTGCGAATTTTGGTGAGCCTACTGATATCGGCAGGCTCCCTTGGTGTCGCGGCGGCGGCAGGCTGTGATGTTTTGCCGACACCGCAGTCGGTAGTGCCGCAGAAAGGTTTTTGCCGTGTTGGTGATTTTGTGGCGCTTTCGTTTAAAATTACGCCCGATGTGCAGATTCCGTCCAAGGAGTTGGCTGAAGCGATTGTTGGAAAAGGAGTCAATATACGACAGGTATCGACTGTTGATACGGTTTTGGCTCCGGAGTCCTACGCGCTAACTGTTTCCGGCACCGGTGCGGAGATAACGGCATCCTCTTATTCCGGTCTGATATATGGTCTGCAGACTCTCGCCCAGCTTGTATCGGACAAAAACGAGGTGGAGTGTGTCACAATAAGCGACACACCACGGTGCGGCTGGAGGGGCTTTATGCTTGATTCAGGGCGGCAGTGGCAGTCGGTTGAGACAATAAAAAAGTATATCGACATGGCCTCGATGCTTAAGCTCAACCGGTTTCACTGGCATCTCACCGAGGGGCTTGGATGGCGTCCCGAAATTAAGGCTTATCCCAATCTTACCGAAATAGGTGCGAATGTGGGTCATGCTCCCGGTCAGAAAGGCTGTTATTCGCGGGAACAGATGGCTGAAATTGTCGAATATGCGGCGCAAAGAGCTGTACAGATAGTGCCTGAAATAGATATTCCGGGACATTCCGAAGCTGCTTTGGTGGCTTATCCGTGGGCTTCATGTACCGGCAGCGACATAAAGGTGCCGGAGGTAGGCTTTTCCGACAATATTTTCTGTGCCGGAAAAGATACCACCATAGCCATGCTTGAAACCATACTTGATGAAATCTGTGACATATTTCCCTCCGAATACATCCATATCGGGGGCGACGAGGCTCCGAAAGGCAACTGGGACAAGTGTCCTCACTGTATCGGAAGAATAAATAATCTGGGACTGAAGGATTCTCATGACCTTCAGCTATGGCTTGCCGCAAGAATGGCTACTCATCTTAAAACCAGAAACCGCAAGGCTGTGATGTGGGGCGATGTGGTGTATTCGACCGGCTACCCTCTTCCTGACAATTGTGTGGTACAGTGGTGGAACTTCCGTTCAAAAGGTGACTTGGCGGTTAGAAATGCCCTTAAGTCAGGACTGGAGGTGATACTGAGTCCGAACTACTATAATTATCTGAATTTCCCGGTAACGCCCTGGGCAGGGTATTCTGCCGAGCGTACTTTTGACTTGGAGGACGCTTATTGCCGCAATCCCATGACAGCTGTCCTTGACGAGGACAACCCTTTGGTGCTTGGTGCAACCTGTGCTCTGTGGACCGACTACGGCGTTACTGAAAGCATGATTGACAGCCGTGTGTTTCCACGAATATTCGCTTTGACCCAGCGTATGTGGCATAGGGGAGAAGAACTGACATACGAGGCGCTGTGTGCCCGCATTGCCAAAGTACGCCCATTTTTTGAAAAGCGCGGCTTCTGTTTCGGACCGGCAGACCGGGCTGAGGCGGCAAATTATTACTGGAGCATTTGCCAGCCCGTTCCTTGAGTAAAAACAGTTTCTGAATTACTGATACAAGAGCGGCGACCTGACTTGTGAAAAGCTGTCAAGTCGCCGCTTGTCTGTGCAGCGTCGGTTTCGGTGTCAAAACCGACATCAGGAATATCCGATTACTTCACTTTAAGTATCTCGAGTTTGCCGGAGGCTTTGGGTTCGTCGTCTGTGCTGACAATGCGAATCCAACGGGCATTCACCGGGCTGCTGAATACCACGCGTTGCGGTATCGGGTTGTTGAATATGTTTCCGAACTCGCCTACGGTTTGCACACGCTGCCATTTGGCGCCGTCATTGCTTGTTTCCGCAACATATTTGAATATCGGTTTTTCGTCTTTTGCCGGAGAGTATATGAATCCTGCTATTTTTGTATCGCTTCCGGCATCACATACGAGAGCTGAGCCGTCAACGGTCGATTTGCCTATAACATCAAATTCGGTTTCACGGGCTGCAAGGTTGTCAGGCATTATTACATAATAAGCCTTTACCGGACGCACATGAGGGGTGTTGCGGGTGGATACTATGTTCACTCTCAGGCTGTCGGCAACGATATCGTCGTCCATTACAAGTATACGTTTTTTACCGATTGTGGTGCCTTCCGTAACCGGTTTCCAGGCGCCGTCTGTGAGGGCTTCCACAACGAATTTTTCAACGCGCTGTCCTTTGCTGATGTCCTCCGACAGCACTACGGTGTTGATTTTTGACTGAGGGTTAAGTGCCGCGCTCATGGTAGCTGAATCAGCTGAAGCCACAAGGTCATTTGAGAAATTGTCGTCCACCCACTTGCGGAATTCCTTGAGACGAGCCACATCGGCATCTGCAATCAGACCTCTGCGGTCGGGGGGGATGTTGAGAAGAAGCACTGAGTTGCGACCCACAGACGAAAGGTATATGTCTGCCATCTTGGCAAGGCTTTTCGGCTGCTGAGAGTCGTGATAGAACCAGCCCGGACGAATGGATACATCCACCTCCGACGGCCACCAGCGCACTTCCTTGGCTTTTGCGAGCATCTCGCGGTCGCCTATATTCTTTGCCATGGCGTTGATGCCGAGCGAATCGTTGTAGGATGCCGACTCAGGGAAAATGGAGGGCATAAGGGGGGTCACACTCCATTCGGTTTCGCGTCCCACTCCGCCTTCGTTGCCAACCCAGCGCACGTCGTCACCGGTAATGGCGAGCACTGCTTCAGGCTGAAGCTGCTCCATGACCTGGCGGAAACGATTCCAGTCATATTCCTGTTTCTTTCCGTTGGGACCTTCGCCGCAGGCTCCGTCAAACCACACTTCATCTATTTTTCCGTAGTTGGTGAGCAGTTCGGTGAGCTGTGCCACAAACTGGTCGTTGTAAGCCTCCGAGTCACCGTATTTGGGCGAATTCCTGTCCCATGGCGACAGGTATATGCCCAGTTTCATGCCGTATTTGTCGCATGCGTCGCGAAGTTCTTTCACAACATCGCCCTTGCCGTCTTTCCACGGCGAGCTTGCAACAGAGTGGTCGGTGGTCTGTGTGGGCCACAGGCAAAATCCGTCATGGTGTTTGGCTGTGAGTATCACAAGTTTGAATCCGGCGTCCTTAAGGGTTTTGACCCACTGCTCGGCGTCAAGCTCTGTCGGGTTGAATAGAGCCGGGTCCTCCTTGCCGTCGCCCCATTCGCGGTCGGTAAAGGTGTTGATGCCGAAGTGCAGGAATGCGGTAAGCTCAAGGTCCTGCCATGCGAGCTGATTGGCGGTAGGCACGGTGCGAGAGGCAATGTCCACTCTTTCGTCGAGTGTCGCCTCCGCAGGCAGTTGTGCTACCTTGACATAGTATTGCTCAGGTGCGGCTGTGGCACACTGGCTCATCACTGCCACTGCTGCCGAGCCAAACAGCAGAGCAAGAGTTTTTATAGCGAATCTGTTCATTTTTCTGTAATGCGTTATTTTATTGGAAATTGTTCGCGGATGGGGTCGTCATACTGTTCCTGAGCCTCTTTCAGCTTCTGCATCATACGCGCTGTAACCTCTTCTGTGCCGGGTTTGCCGTAGATGTTGTTCATCTCGTTGGGGTCCTCCTTGAGGTCATACAGTTCCCATACGTCGATGTCGTTATAGAAGTGCATCAGCTTGTAGCGGTCATCGCGCACTCCGTAGTGGCGTTTAACTGCATGTTCTGCGGGATATTCGTGATAGTGGTAGTAGAGATTGTCGCGCCACTGGTCAGGACCTTTTTTGTCGCGGAGCAGGGGCATCAGCGACATACCCTGCATGTCTTCAGGCACCTCTACGCCGGCGAGTTCAAGGAATGTGGGCGCATAGTCGATGTTCTGTACCATTTCGGACACATCGCCGCGGCGTTCAAGTCCCTCAGGAAGAAGCATGACAAGGGGAGTGCGCATAGACTCCTCGTACATGAAGCGCTTGTCAAACCAGCCGTGCTCGCCCATGTAGAAACCCTGGTCGGAAGTGTACACAACAAGAGTGTTGTCGAGCATGTCATGCTCTTCGAGGTAGTCAAGCACTCTGCCTACATTGTCGTCAAGGCTCTTGACAACCTTCATGTAGTCGCGCATATATCTCTGGAATTTCCATTCGGCGAGTTCTTTGCCGGTACGTCTGTTTTTGTAGAAATCGTCGATAATAGGCTGGTAGTGCGCGTCAAAGGCAGCTCTCTGAGCGCTGTCCATTCGTCCGATAATAGAGAGGTATGCACCTTTGAGGCGGGTATTTACGGTGTCGTTCAGCATCTTGAGGTCATAGATTATGTCAAGATCCTTGCCTATAGACATTTCCTGGGCGGCTGCGGCGGGTCTGCCGGCATAGTCGTCGTAGAATGTCTCAGGCACCGGGAAATTTGTGTCCTCGAACAGTGCGAGGTCGCAGGTGTCGGCAATCCAGTCGCGGTGTATCGCCTTGTGGTGTATCAGTAGTGCGAAAGGTTTGTTTTTGTCTCTTTCGTTTTCAAGCCAGTTGAGGCTCTTGTCGGTAATCAGAGTGGTGAGGTAGCCGTGTTCTGTCACTGTGTCTCCTTCCTGACGTATGAACCGGGGATTGTAGTAATCGCCTTGTCCGGGAAGAATTTCCCAGCGGTCAAATCCGGTGGGCAGAGTCTCGAGATGCCATTTGCCGAATATCGCGGTCTGGTATCCCGCTTTCTGAAGATATTTTGGAAATGTCGGCTGTGAGCCGTCAAACACACTCATCTCGTTGCTCAGAAATCCGTTTTTGTGGCTGTGCTTGCCGGTGAGCATGCATGCTCTTGAGGGCCCGCTGAGCGAGTTCGCTACAAAACTGTTTGTAAATCTCACACCGTCACGCGCAATGCGGTCCAGATTCGGAGTGTTGATGTAGCGGGTGTCATAACAGCTCATCATCTGCGCTGTATGGTCATCTGTCATTATGTACACAATGTTCATCGGCTTTTGCTGCTGTTGGTCAGCGGTCTTTGCCGTGGAACAAGAAACCAAAGGAGTGATAGCTGCTATCGCGGCTACCGGCACTGTTACCGAGTCGTGGCGTAATTTTGTCATTAGATAAAAGGGATTAAAAAATACAAATGCAAAAATAACGATAAAATCCGGATAATAATGTTATTTTTGCAGTTCTTTTACCGATAAAACAGACCGACAGCCCTGATTTTACATGATAAATCCGTTTTCTCATCCTATATACGTCATGCCCAAGCCGGTGGGCTCTTCCTGCAATCTGGCATGCGAGTACTGCTACTATCTTGAAAAGAAAGGGTATTACCCGGATGCGTCACGGCAGCTTATGAGCGATGCCACTCTCGAGGAGTTTGTCAGCCAGTACATAGCGGCACAGACCGTGCCTGAAGTGATGTTCACATGGCATGGCGGCGAGGCTACAATGCGCCCGGTGGAGTTTTACAGGAAGGCAATGGCGCTCCAGAAAAAGTATGGCGCAGGGAAGCGCATAGAAAACTGTCTTCAGACCAATGCCACACATCTCACCGATGAATGGTGTCGTTTTTTAAAAGAAAACGATTGGCTTGTGGGTGTGTCGATAGACGGCCCCGAAGAGTTTCACAACGAGTACAGGCGCACTGCCGCAGGCAAAGCCACGTTTCGCAATGTGATGCGAGGCATCCAGCTGCTGCAGAGGCACGGTGTGGAGTGGAACGCCCTTGCTGTTGTCAATGACTACAATGCGGATTATCCAGTGGAATTCTACCGATTTTTCAAGTCGATAGGATGCCGCTTCATTCAGTTTACCCCTGTGGTGGAGAGGCTTGCCGCCGACAACCGGCTCGCTGATGTGGCTACTGCCGGCGAAATGGCTCCGTTTTCTGTGACCCCGCGCCAGTGGGGCAATTTTCTCACAGGTGTGTTTGACGAGTGGGTGAAAGAGGATGTAGGGCAGGTGTTCGTGCAGATTTTCGATGCGACACTTGCCAATTGGGTCGGGGCTACCCCCGGAGTGTGTACGCTCGCCAAGCAGTGCGGACACGCGGCTGCAATGGAGTGGAACGGCGATGTGTACTCGTGCGACCACTTTGTTTTTCCGGCATACCGACTCGGCAATATCCACACTTCACACCTTATAGAAATGATGGGCAGTGAGGCTCAGCTCAGTTTCGGCGCCGCCAAGCGCGACAATCTGCCGGGGCAGTGCCGCAGTTGCCGGTGGCTCTTTGCCTGCAACGGCGAATGTCCCAGAAACCGTTTCGCAGTCACAGCCGATGGCGAGTCGCACCTTAACTATCTGTGCGAGGGTTACAGACAATACTTTGAGCATGTGGCTCCCTACATGGACTTTATGAAAGCGGAGCTTGCTGCCGGGCGACCGCCGGCAAATGTCAACGGCAAGCGGTTTTGATAGCCGCCCGCGCATCTGCAAAGAGCAGATTCCACACAATTGTAAAATAAATCAAAGCGCGGAATTTGCTCATAAAAAAGATTTTGTCTAAATTTGCACTCTGAATTGCGAATATAAATAATAAAAATATAAAATACGGCAATGAAAAGAACATTTCAACCTTCTAACAGAAAGAGAGTTAACAAGCATGGCTTCCGTGAAAGAATGGCAACAGCCGATGGCCGCAAGGTGCTTGCACGCCGCCGCGCCAAAGGTCGCAAACGTCTCACTGTAAGCTGCTCTATTGCCGGAAAATAAATTAAGGCGGCGCAAAACAGCCGCTTGAGTTGACCGGTCAGTAAACAAAACAACAGGGGCGCAGCCATTATGGTTGCGCCCCTGTTGTTTGTGATAGCCTCGGCTTATTGCTTGAGGTCAAGACGTTTGAGGGTTATGAGGGTCTGACCGTGCGCATCCTTAAGCAGGGCGGTTGAGGTGTCGGCGCCGGGCACAACAGTCTCCACCTGTTCAAGCGCAACAAGAAACTTCTGCTCGTTCTCTATGTCGGGACACATCATCCTGGTGGTGGCAAGATTCTTGAACTGGAGCGAATTTTGCTTGTCGGGGTCTACAAAAATGCTTCCGTTGAGTATGTTGCACCCGGTGTTGCCGTGAACTTTGAGTTCCGGCACATCTATAACAAGCTTCATGCCGCTTTCCTCGCTGATGCTCTCGTTGCCGAGACCGGTCACCCGCCAGGCTCCGTTTATAAAGGAAATATCGCTTTTGCGAAGAATCATAAGGGGTTTTCCGGCTGAGTTTTTCATATACAACAGATAATCATTGCCTATTTTTTCGATGTTAAACGAAGTCACGGTTTCGAAAGCCATGTTGATGCCGATTTCGTAGGGAGCGTCGGCGCAGTACTTCATGGTGCTCAGAAAGTCCGACACCTTGCGCATGTCGCCGCCGGGGGTCACTGCCATGTCGCCGTTAAGGGTGTTGCAGCCGTTGTCGGCATACACCCTGAGCTGGAAGGGGTTGACGCTTGTTGTGTCAAAAACAACGTATGGTCTGTCGTCAGAGGTCACGGCGGTGCCGTTGACATTGGCTACAGTCCATTCGCCGTACAGAATTTTGTCTATGGCGGCAACAGTTTCAGTAGGGGTCGCTGTCTTTACGTTGCCGGTGCTCTTGTCTGTGCTTACAGTCGGTTTGGGAGACAGAATCGAACAGCCGGTGGCTGTTATTGCCAACGCTGCGGTGGCAATCAGTAAATTTGAATGTTTCATTATATCCTTGAATTTTAATTATACCTATATAATATTATGACGAGGCTATTTGTTCACACCGGAGCTGTTCAGCTTGCGCGGAAATCCGAAAATAATGGACAGCGTCACGCACACGGCGAGCGCCCAGGGGTATATGAGATAGCGCCACGGCTCAGCCGGAGTTATGCCGGCAAGGCTGGTGGCAAGCAGGGTCTGTGCCCCGTAGGGTATGAGACACTGTGTTATGCAGGAGCATGTGTCAAGCAATGACG
Organism: Muribaculaceae bacterium Isolate-104 (HZI); assembly: GCA_003762715.1. Classification (GTDB taxonomy): domain Bacteria; phylum Bacteroidota; class Bacteroidia; order Bacteroidales; family Muribaculaceae; genus Paramuribaculum. The sequence continues at coordinate 82,150 of RIBJ01000030.1, forward strand.
CGGTTTTTCTCGGGTCGAGTCCGAAGCGCTCGGCTATATCGCGGCTTATCGAGCCTGAGGTTATTATTGCCACCGTATTGTTAGCCGTGCATACATTCACCGCCGCCACCAGCACCGCTATGCATGTCTGCGCGCCACGCTTGCCTGAGGTGTGGCGGGTGAGTGCCTGCAGCAGAAACGATATGCCGCCGGTGGCTTTCACCACTCCGAGCATCCCTGCCGCAAGAAGTGTTATTATGATGAGATTGCCCATGGAGTCGATTCCCCCGCCCATGAATCCGAGCATATCTGTAGCCGATGTGCCGCCTGTCAATCCGAGCAGCAGGGTGGCGGCTATGCCGCAGCACAACACCACTGTGACATTGATGCTGCACACAGCCATTGCTATTATAATAAGGTATGGCAACACAAGCCACGGTCGGTCGGTGGCTTCGGCTGAAACCTCTCCGATGCCCGATGGTATGGCCATGTACGCGGCAAGGGTGACACACGCCGCCGGCACCGCAAGCCACAGATTGGCTCGAAACTTGTCGCCGGTATTGCACCCCTGTGTGCGGGTGGCGGCTATGGTGGTGTCGGAAATGAAAGAAAGGTTGTCGCCGAAAAATGCGCCGCCGAGCACCGCCGCCACTATAAAGGGGGTGTTTCCGCCAGACTCTGCGGCTATTTCTGCCGCAAGAGGGCTGAGCGCCACCACGGTGCCTACGGATGTGCCTATGGACAGGGATATGAAGCACGCCGCAAGAAAAAGCCCGGGCACTATGAACTCCGCAGGAAAAATGTGCAGGGTCATACTCACCGTGGCTTCCACCGCGCCTATCTCTCTGGCAAGCGAGGCAAAAGCTCCTGCAAGGATAAAAATCCACACCATGTACAGTATGTCGGAGTGTCCTGCCGAACGCGAAAACACTTCTATGCGCTCTGTCAGGCTCCTGCCTCTGAACACCGCGATGCTCCAGATGCACGCCGCCGCGAGAGCCACTGCAATGGGTATCTTGTAAAAATCGCCTATCACTGCCGAAACGGCAAGGTATAGAAGCAAAAACAGCACAACCGGCGACAAAGACAGGAGCCCTTTGCCTACAGATACTGTTTTATGCTGCGATGCTGATGTGTCCATATTTAAGTGCAAAGTAATTAAAAAAAGCTGTCATTGCCAACTGTTGTGCCTTTGGACAGGCTTATTGTGCCTATTTTCAACCACATAAACCGCACTTGCCACCTCAAGCCTCTTTGGGTGTGAAATAAAATTAGACACTATTGTGTTGTTTTATTTGAATCAGCGTATGTATATTTGCAATGCAAACAGCAGCTACAGCCGCTGTGGGGAGATTACACCATCTCGGCAATTCGGTGGCACTGCCTTCAGGCGAAGCTACTGAAAATGGTGGAACGGCTCTTCTTCCCGTGTCCGGACTTTCCGGCACAAACTTACATAGTGTTGCATCCCGTTTGCAATTTTATTAACATGATTTCCTTTAGGGATTTTTTTCCTGTGAAGGGATGTAGTGATTATTTAAAATGCAACACAGAAAAGACAACACGGATCTTGCCGAGTCAACATTGTTTATTGGAAAACTGATTGAAGAGGAACTGCGCCGACAGGAACGCAGTGTCACTTGGCTGAGTCGCAAAATTCACTGCGACCGCCGCAACGTCTATGACATTTTCAAACGTGCCGACATCGACACCAGTCTGCTGTATCGCATAAGTCAGGCGCTCCACGTTGATTTTTTTGAATGCTATTCAAGGCAGCTGGGCGCTCCTGCATTGCAGAGCCGCGTTTCTACGGCAACCATCTCTGAAAATACCCCCCCCCCCCCTATTGTTAGCCGCTTGATTATCAATAATATAGTGGCGGTGTGAAAAATAATTACACACATTCGGGACACATGCTGTCTCAAAAAACAACCTGTGAATATGCGCAATAAAGCTATTTTCGCATAAACGAATATATATAAACACATCATAAATTTAATAATTAATATTATGGCAAAGAAATCAGCTATTTCAGGAGAGTATATCATCACAGTTGAGGACAGTGGTACAGTCCGCGTATGCAAGATTTATGACAACGTCATAGGCTCGCTCCGCGAAATCGCCGCCACAAAAAACTTCGAAATCGACCCCAAATGGAACACTCAGGAAACCGGACGACGAATCGTCAAAGAATTCGGCGACGGCTCTATTGCTGAAATCGGAGAATATGTGGTGACACGCCGCGAAAACGGCAAAATCGAAACATACCGCACCTACGCAAACACCCTCGGAGCGCTCCGCGAAATCGCTGCTGAAGTCGGATTTGAAATCAACGAAAAATCAAATACCCGAAACAACGGCTCCAAGCTCGTTGACTTCATCAATGCAAATAAGTGATAGATGTTATGGCTGACAAAATTATAGAGGAGCTTACACGTCGCGTTGAGGAGCTTGAAAAGAAGTACTATGAGGTTAATTTCCCATATCAGAAACCGCCATATCCCTGTGTGGTGGAGCATATATGTATAAGTGGCTTGTATGGCAATTATGCGTTTCTGTTATCAGACGGGCAGATAAAGTTCAACCGAAGTTCAGCTTATGGTCAATCCTCCGGCTCTTTTGACACTGCTCCAACCACACTCGGTGCTATGGCTGAACGCGCCGGGGTTGAAGTGTCGCCTGCTGACATGAAGAAAAAGACAGTTGTCACTCCGAAGATTTTTGAGAAATTCGGAGGCATGAAATGGGCGTATATGGGCGAATTTATGGTTAACGACTATGGTAACTTGTATAGCATCGAATCGAAATCGCCTGCAGAGATGTTTGACACTTTGGAGAGGCGAGCTGCTGAGAAAGGCTGGTCATACACATTCAAGGTAGATTCCTCAGCCTCTGTATGGGACAATGTCAAGGCTGCTTTCAATGCAATAGATGTAGCATATGAAAGTAACAAAAAATCCTGAGTCTAAGGGAGAGCTGATTGAGGCACTGGCTACAGATGTCACAGAGTTTATTGAACGGGAACCGAGGTTGTTTTTCAATGAATGTGACATGCAGGTTCGCCTATGTGTTTATCTTCAGTCAACCGGTCATTATGAAGCAGTAGTTCCCGAGTATCGCATTCCTCTCGCTGAACTTGTGAGCCGTGGTGTGCCGGGTACAAGGGATGGCAAAAAATGGATAATGACCGGGGAATTCCCATGGAACAACGACATTTTTGCAGATATCGTGGTAAAGTCGCACGGACAATACGCATGTGTGGAATTGAAGTATGCCACAGCCCAGCTGCGAAATTCGCTGACTCTGTTTGACGAGCCCCTGCTTGGCAATGAAGAAATCATCAAGACACAGGCTGCATCCAATCTGGTAATGTATAGTTACTGGAAAGATGTCCGCAGGATAGAGGTGATTACCGAAAAATTTCACAACGTGGCGGGTGGTGTGGCACTTCTTGTGACAAACGACAATACTTACTGGGACAAACCTCGTGACAATGCGAAGTATCTGCCGTTTTCAACCCATGCCGACCGGGAAATCACACCCGGTGCGCTTGTCTGGAACGGGCAGCTGTCTTCTGAAAACCTGAAGTCTCACATGCCGTTCCACATATCGGGTCGTTATGTCTGCAACTGGCATCCGGCAGGGGTTACTGATGTTTCCCGTAAAGGTCACCCGTTCAAGTATATTCTGAATATTATAAATAAATTGAAATAATTATGGCAGTTAAAACCACAGCCTCCGGCAAAATGGACAAGCGTACCAAAGAGTACAAGGAGCTTAAAGCGCGCCTTGCCAAGGCTCGCGCCGCTAAATCCAAAACAGCAGCGCCAAAGAAACCCGCCTCGACACTGAAAAGAACAGCTTCGGGCAAAGTTGACAAACGAACCAAAGAAGGCAAGGAAATTGCAGCACGCATGGCGAAAGCGCGCAAGGCAAAAAATTCACTTGCCAACCGCATGAAACGTCTTTTCCGTTAAATACAAACACTTAATAGAAATGAAAACATCAAATGCAACCATAGGCTCCATCCTTGCCGCTATAATCTGGGCTGATGGAGAATACTCCGACGTGGAGCGCACCACTGTCAGCGAAATAGCGGAAGCTCTCGGTCTTACAGAAAAGGAACTTACAATGAACGTGACAGCCGCCCTTGTCGAACTCAAAATATGGACGAGGCAAAAGCGACTGAATTAGCAGTGAAACACGCTGCCAAGGTTGACGACGAAGAAACCGGCGAAATCTTTCAGGCGCTCCTGCAAATGGCATTGTGCGACAATGTGCTCACCTATGGCGAGGTTCACAATCTCCTTGCGCTCGCCGATGCGCTGGACATTGACCAGGATGCTGCAGTGCTAATGTTGTGCGACCTCGTGAAGTCCGAACCCGAGCTTGAAGTGTCGTTTGAGCCGGATGAAGACGAAGATTAACGTTCAAATCATTAAAACACTGCAATGGCAAATAAAGTAAAAGTTTATGGCAAAGCGCAAAACCGCACCGCACTTGGCATAGCCCATGCTTACCTGGTGATGTATCCTCACGCCACTCTTGAGGATTTGCGCAAAGCTTTTCCCAATAACACTAATCCCGACTCCGGCGTGAAAGAGCTGTTTCTTCCGTTGGGCGAGGCTGAGACTTTCAACACAAAGATGAACCTGTACTTTGCCAAATCCGATGAGGTGTTTGACCTTGACGACGGCTCAAAGGTAGCTATGGCTCAGGTTTGGTCAAAGCCTTCGTTCGAACGCATGGTGGAGCAGGGCAGCCTATACGGCATCGAGGTGGCTGAGTTTGAAAAAACCGCGCACCCCGGTCAAAAAGGCGGCTACCGTCTCGAATATCTGAACGGCTATGTGCCCCCGGTGTCCGAAGAGAAGAAAAAGGGCGGAGCATGGGTCTGGATTCTCCTCGCATTGCTGGCTGTCGGAGCTATTGCATGGTTTGTCTTCGGAAGCAAGTAACCCGAGCCTCTGATTGTGGAGAGATAAGTATTTGTGCGCGATACCGTATATATACAGCCAATCGAAGATATAGAAGCGAGCTTCAATGCCGCCCAGTTTACACAAGGCAAAAAACAAACAGCTTTAAACCATATTATTTAAATATCATGGCAGATTTCAAGATTGAGGGCCGTATGAAAGTGAAAGGCCTGAAAGAAAAATTCAAAGAAACATTCGGACTCACCCTCCGTGTATATACCACACTTGCCTGCAAGTCACCCGCAAAGGATGACGCCACACTGGCATCCATCCGTGCCGAAGGTGCAAAGGGTGGCGAGATAGTGGTCGGCTCCAACATCCGTGTCGGAAACTTTGAGAAAAAGGTGGCTGACCTCTACGGCATAGGAGTGCAGGTGGCAAATGGGGCAAATACCAAATTGTCCAATGACGACGACACACTTGCCGCCGCCTCTAAGAAATAATAGTTCAAACACATCAACGGAGTGAAACCGGTTTTGACAGAAAGGTTTCACTCCGTTAATTAAAACAAGTAATTCACATGGCACTATCAGCATCAACCAAAGCAAATATCGAGAATCTGAAAGGCATAATCGAAAACCTTAAGCGAGACATCGAGGCATACAACCGTACAATTAAAGCCAACAACTCTAAAACCGGCAGCAAGTCGGCAGGAGAGCACGCCAAGCAGCAAAAGAAATATGCTCAGGAAAAAATAAAAGGCTATCGCGAACAGATTGCAAATTATCGCAAGCAGGGATAGTATAGTATTAAATGGGCATGGTCTTTTAAACTGATATTCTCAAAAAAATGAAAATCCCCGGATTCTCTTTTTCATTGAAACGCGCTGTAGGCATAACGGCGGCAAAGCAGAAGTTTGCCCGCTCCACCGGCATTCCCACCTCGCGCGCCGGACTTGAGCGTAAGGTTGGCGCAATGGTTCTCGGAGCCATTCTCGGAGGCAGGAAAAAACGAAAATAAAATAGAATGGGAGATATAGTAAAGGCATTTCTGTACATTGTGACACTGCGCTGGCTGTTCAATGGCGGCTGCAAGACGCTCATTACAATACTGATTCTGTTGATATGCACAATCATGTATTTCACCGGCTCTTTTGACTGAAAACGGCATGAAAGAGCAATTGCGGCGGTTCAGGCACAGCCTTGGACTCGTTTTTGATGACAACCTCGGCACCCGGCAATGGTACAACATTGTCGACTGGGTCATAGTATTCATGATACTGCTCAGCTCAGTGGAGATATTTGTCTCCACTATGCCTGTCGGCGCACAGGTAATGAGGGTTCTTGACATAATAAATGAAGTGACGCTGTGGTTCTTTATCATAGAAGTGACGCTGCGCATCTGGGCTGCTCCCGAGCAAAATCCCCGTTTCAGCGGACTCAGGGGGCGGCTGCGCTACTGCCTGACATTCTACGGGTTCATTGACTTTGTATCCACATATCCGTTCATAATACAGTACTTCTGTCCGCTGCCGCTGGGCGCTTTGCGCATTCTGCGTACCGCACGCATCATACGCGTATTCCGCATCACACGCTATGCGAGCAGTTTCAACCTTTTATCTGACTCAATAAAAGAGAAACGCAACGAACTCCTTGTGTCAATGCAATTTCTCGTAATCATAACATTCATACTGTCAATAATGATGTATGTGTACGAACACAATGCCCAGCCCGAAGTGTATCACAACGGATTCAAGTCTGTGGTGTGGGCGTTCGCACAGTACATCGGCGACCCGGGGCAGTTCGCCGACACTCCTCCTGTAACAGTTCCGGGACGGATAATAGCCTGTATTGTCGGTGTCTTGGGCATAGCCATTGTAGCGGTGCCGGCGGGCATACTCGGCGCGGGGTTTACCGAGGCGATTGAAAACCGCAACTATGCTGCAAAAGTAACGGAAAACTCGAATAAACTGCGCAAAGCGTTTCAACGCAAACTTGACCGTCCATCCGGTTTTCAGGTAGTGCTGCCGTTCAACACAGTTGCGTCTTTGCAGGCAAAGCTGAGCATGACCACGGACGAGATAGTCAATGCGGTTAACTCCGAGCACGCTCCCCATTTCCGTCTGGTAAATCTTGCCTCATCCGTGCCCGTTTCAAGGCAGTCGGCAGACATTATCGCTGTAGAGCATTTTGTTGTCAACCGGTCTTATGGATGCATGATTGACCGCGGCTCTGCTGTAACGATAGTTTCCCCGTCAAGCCACATAGATGTAGGCATAGGCAACTGGGCTTTTTATCTCGCAGCTATAGGCGGATTCAATTATATAAGCCGCGAAGTCGGCGACCGAGCCGACATTCAGTCATTTTACCAGAATGACGATCCTGAAACGGTTCCGGGTTTGTCCGAATACCTTTGCGACTTGCAAGAATTCCTGAGCCGTGACGGGGCATGGTCGTTTACAGTCCTTGTGTCAAGCGGGGCTCTCGAGCCGGAGTATCCCACTCATGTTCATTTCTGCATCGGAGGTAAAAAAGGGGATGCCTCAACCGGCGGACCGGGACTTTTTGTCAAGGATTCAAAGCGTTATGAAGCCCTGTACAACGCGGTGGCTGAGAGTGTTCACACCCGGTTCGGACTTGAACCCGACCACCAGGTGTGTTATGACACTTCCGGCAATCGCATTTACCTGAGGCGAAACCGGATGCCCAATGAAAACAATGTCATTGTGAGAATTGAGTGGGCAAAAATACTCTGGAGTCTCGACCGAATTCTGATAGCCAAGGCTTTTGCCGAAGAGATATGGCGCGCCATACTTGGCAAGGAGATGCCCGCGCCGCCGCCGGAACTCAAAAAGAAACAGATCGGATTTGAGGGGTACCTGTAGCACTACAGCGGGATGTGTTTACCCTATTGCAGGCTTATGACCGGTTTCATTGCCGATATTTGACAGCAAAATGCGTCCGTTTTAGAAACTGTTTAAATTTAATTGTGAGGTTCATTGAGAGTATTTTAAGAGGTGTTTTTACGAGTCGAAGAGGGAGCATAGCGAGCTATGTGACCGATGAGACTCGGTGAAAACTCCCCATAAAAGACCTCAAGGAAGCCACAAGATTCACTATATAAATAATTTCGAATTAAATTTAAACAGTTTCTTAGAAAATGGCTGTATCTTTGCACCCGAAATGAAACACAAAATCACTTTACTGGCAGTTCTGCTGGCTGTTGTATTGCCCTCCTTTGCAAAGTCGCCGGAGATAGCTCCTTCATACGCATGGAAAATGCTCCCTCCGCTCGGACTGCATGAACCCGCCACCATAGACACCCTGCTGTGCAACTATTATCTGAAATCGGTGCCCTCCGATGTGTCACTCGCGTGGGCTTCGACTGGCAATCTCGGCAGCCAGGGCATAAACATGATATTTTTTGACCGCCCCGGCATGAGCGATTTTTTCTTTCACGACGCTCTTGCCCACTGGCTGCCCGAGTTGGGGAACCATACTTTTTACAACACCAGGATTCCGATGACCCTGCTCAGCTATAATTTCGGAGGAGGCAGAGACAACTCCCAGGACAGGCTCACGGGTGTGTTTTCCGGTAATGTGAACAAGAAGCTCCAGATAGGGGCAAATATTGATTACCTATATTCAAAAGGCAGCTACAACAATCAGGCAGACAAGAATCTGGCTTGGGGTCTGTCAGGCTCCTACATGGGCGACCGCTACGAACTGCAGGCGTTTTACAACCACTACAACCTGCTCAACAAAGAGAACGGCGGCATTACCGATGACCTGTATATCACGGACCCCGAGCTGCTGCAGGGCGGCAACGCGTCTATAAGCCCGAAAACCATACCGACCAGACTGACAGCGGCGCACAACAGGATAAAAGGTCAGGAGCTGCTTATAAACAACCGCTATAAAGTAGGCTACTGGCAAGTGACTCCGCCAAACGACACAGTGCCTGACGATACTATCGAGCATCGCGAGTACATACCGGTGTCAAGTTTCATATGGACTCTTGATTACCGCAAGGCGCACCACATGTTTCTGAATCAGTCGCCGCAGGAGGCCCGTGAGTTTTGGCGAAACACATATCTCCGCGATGACGGCACCAATGACGTAACAAGCTACTGGTCGCTGAAAAACACCGTTGGAGTGTCACTGCTCGAAGGCTTTCACAAGTATGCCAAATTCGGTATCGCCGCCTATCTGACTCATGAGATAAGGCGCTATAATCAGGCGGTAGACTCTATTCCGCTCGGTGCCGACCGACCGGAAGGGCTGACACCCTATCCGTTTGATGTCAAGCTGGCGCCAAAGGCTACCGAAAACCTGCTGTGGGCTGGCGCGCAGCTTACAAAACAGAGTGGCTCTCTGCTGAGGTATGATGTTACCGGACGCATAGGTTTTGCAGGTCCGGTTGCCGGAGACATTCATGTCAGCGGCAACGTGTCAACCCGGTTCAAGGTGTTCGACGATTCTGTGACAATAAACGCATATGGAAATTTCTCCAACGAGGAGGCTCCGTATCTCATGAAGAATTTTGTGTCGAATCACTTTATATGGCATAATGATTTCGGTAAAATACGCAGGCTGCGCCTTGGCGGCTGGCTGACCCTGCCGCACACCGGCACATATATCAACGCCGGTGTGGAAAACATTCAAAACATGATTTATTTCGGAGAAAATTGTATGCCGGTACAGAACGGCGGTTCCGTGCAAGTTGTGAGCATGACTCTGAAACAGGATTTCAAGGTGGGTATGCTGCATTGGGACAACAGGCTGACATTTCAGACAAGCTCTGATGACAGGGTGCTTCCACTCCCGAAATTCGCGGTGTACTCCAATCTCTACCTGCTGTTTAAAGTGGCGCGGGTGCTTCATGTGCAGTTTGGCGTAGACTGCGACTACTACACCAAGTACTATGCTCCGGATTATCAGCCCGCCACCACTACTTTCTATAACCAGAGAGAAATAAAATGCGGCAACTATCCGTTTATGAACGCCTATGCCAACATGAAACTTGGCAAAGCCCGTTTTTATGTTATGTTCAGCCATGTGAACCAGGGGCTTTGCGGCAACAATTATTTTGCCATGCCGCACTATCCGATGAATCCCCGCCGGTTTCAGCTCGGAGTGTCGGTAGATTTTGCAAACTGATATGAAAAAGCAACTGCATAGAATATCAAAGAAACAGATATCGCTGCTGACAGGGCTTCTTGCGGTAGCCGTTCTGCTGATGGTCGCGGCAAAGACATGCTCTGCGCCAGGAGTGTATGACAGCCGTCACAAACCGAGTGGAGGCGACACAGTGGATGTGGCGATAGAGTATGGACCGTTGTCGCTGTACCGCTACAATGACACTCTCGGCGGGTTTGCCTACGATTTCATAAGGCACATAGAGGCAAGTGCCGGGCTGCCGGTGAAGTTTCACCCCGTGATGACGCTCTCGGAGGCTCTTGAAGGCATAGACGAAGGCTATTACCGTATGGCTGTGGCAGCTATGCCTCTTAGCGCGAGTCTGAGCCGCAACTATGCTTCCACAGTGCCGGTTTTTCTTGACCGCCAGGTGTATGTGCAGATGCTTGACGATTCGGGCAAGGTGGAGGTCCGGACACAGCTTGACCTTGCCTGCCGTACCGTACATGTGATGTCAGGCTCGCCGGTGGCTGAGCGCCTCAGAAATCTCGCATCGGAAATAGGCGATACAATATATGTGGTGGAGGACAGCGAATATGGCAACGAACAGCTGTTTATCCTTGCCGCAACAGGTGAGATTCCCGGAGCGGTAGTGACTGAACGTACGGCAAAGGCTCTTGCCGCCGACTATCCGCGCGCGGATATTTCCACAGCAGTGTCGTTCACCCAGTTCCAGAGCTGGCTGCTGGGCAGAAACGACACAATTCTTCTGCACCGCATCGACTCGATAATAGAGTCGGAGAAGTCAAAGCGCTTTTACAAAGGGCTTGAGAAGCGTTATTTCTGAAACTTTGAAAGGTCTACGTCGATAGAGGCGGGGTACAGGCGGCGCGGGTCATGGAATTGCGCGCAGCTTTCGAGCATGTTGTCGAGCGTGCATTTTACCTTGCCGCAGAAAACCCGCTTGCCGTTCACTGTCAGTGTCACCGGTCTGTCAAGATTCACAAGGCTGCCGTTAAGGTACACTCTGAACTTTCCTGTTGTGGCGGTAGTGTAAGAGCGGGCAAATTTCAGGGCTATGCCCCATTTGCTGTCGGTTTCGACGGTGGAGTAGTCCACATTGCTGACGGTTATGTCCACATTGTTTCCGGTTATATTCATTTCGTAGCGGGTGCGCTTGTTGGCGGCAGGGCGCTCCATAACCTGAAGATTGTAGAAGCCGGTGCGGTGTATTCCGTCCATCTCGAAGTCTTCCCAGCTCACTTTTTTAGGGTAGGGGTTGCGCTTGAAAGCCGACAGCCAGGGGGTAGTCGGCCGGTAGTCTATTGCGTGTCCGTATCCGGGTATCAGTTCTATATTGTGAACATAGCCGGCGGGGTGCAGAGCCAAAAGGCTGTCAAACGCCTCCTTTGTGTAGCGGGTCAGCTTGTCGCGGTAAAATCCGAAATCGCGGTCGCCTGTGCGCAGCGAAAAAGCTATGTTGCGGCAGTTTTCGGCAGGTGCGTTGGCAAGCGGTTCTCCACCCGCCATTGGACCTGCGGCGGCAAGGTAGTCGGCATAGAAAGATGCGAGTCGCTGGCTGCCGTAGCCGCCTTCGCTGATGCCGAAAAAGTACACTCTGTCGGGGTCTATCTCTCCGCTTGCAAGAGCTTGCCTTAGAAGTTTTTCCCAAGCGTATTGCTTGCTTTTCTGCCACCAGCGGTACCATTCGCCGGTGCGTGGTATCTTAGGCACAAAGTAAACCGACGGGCTATCGGCGAATGTGCGGGCAAAGTAGAGTCCGTTGCTCCACTCTCTGTCGGGCGCTCCTGAGCCGTGAAGGTAGAGAAACAGCGGGTAGCCGCCTGCCGGCATGTCGCCTTTGCTGCCCCAGTAGTATTTCATCGTGGCGTCTGCCTCAAGATTTGCCGGAATTTTCCACTCTCCGCTGTCTCCCGAGGCTATCGGTCGGGGTGACGGCAATTTTTCTTCGTCAAGTTTCCTGTTGGCGTCAACCCATGCGCTCCATACAAGTGAGTCGGTTGCGGCAATGTCGGATATCTTTATTTTTTTGTCCGGAGAAAAACGGCTTACGTTATTGTTTTCCAGCACTGAAGAAAACCAGCGTGTGATGTCGGATTTAAGATTGGCATCGCCGGATGTTGCCAGTGCCGGCATTGCTATTGTGGCAACTGCGCCACATATAAGCCATTTGGAGAATTTGTTCATTAGTCGGGTATATAGTGTAATGATATGCAAAAATCAACAAAAAATCCGACTTCTGCAACCTCATTGCCCAAAATTGAGTTGACAGTTAGTGCGGATGTGGCTATATTTGCACTCCATTTATCAAAATTGTAATTATGAAGCATAGCTACAAGACTTGCGGCACATGTTCGCGGCAGATAGAAATCGAGGTCGAGGACGGAGTTATCAAAAGTGTGGAATTTATGGGCGGATGTCACGGAAATCTCCAGGGCATAGGCGCTTTGGTAAAGGGTCTTAAGCCGGAGGATGTGATAAGTCGCGTCGAGGGCATAAAATGTGGCAACAAGCCGACTTCTTGTCCAGACCAGCTTGCTCAGGCGCTTAAAGAGATAGTGTAAGAGCGCTAAGAACTCTAATAAAAAGTGCGTCACAGCCAACGCCGTGACGCACTTTTTGTGTGTATGTGGATGAAATCAGAGAAGTTTTACTGAGCGGGATATGAATTCTGACAGCTCTGAGCCTTTCAGCAGCCCGTTGGCGAGCAACGCAAGGTCAATAGTCTGCTTGACAAGTGGTTGGGTAGACGCGTATGACGCAATCTCTTTTTCGCTTTCCTTGCGGTTGTGGGTGGCTGTTTCCTCCAGGCTTTTGATTTGGTTTTCCTCTTCTTCGGTAGGCTTGCCATCCTTTGCCGCTTTGCGTATTTCGGCGATTTTTTCGTTGTTTTCGTTTATAATCGCGTTCATAGGCACAATCCGGGGCATTATTTCGGCATCGGCGCTTTCAATAATCTTCTTGATTACCGGCTGCTCGGTGTTGACTATGAGGTTGTAGCTGTCAGGCAGCTCGCCGTAGAAGCTCATTCCGGGCTGCATTGCAGCCATGTCTTTCATGCGCCGCATATATTCGCTCTGGGTGATGAGTACGGGGTTAGCTTCGGGCGACAGTGCCTCAAAAGAAACTATGAACTCTGCTTTTTCTATTTTGGGCAACTGGCTTCTGAACAGGGTGGAGAGCATTGCCCGTTTGTCGCTTGCCATTTCTACAGCCTTGCGGTCGGAGGAGGGGATAAGGTTGTCGATGACATCTGAGTCGACTCTGACAAACCGCGCTTTTTCAAGTTTGCTTTCGAGCAGACCAATAAAGTGGCTGTCAAGCTGTCCGTCCATCTGCAAAACGTTGTAGCCTCTGTCGGTGGCGGTTTTTATGTAGGAGTACTGAGCCACGGGGTCTGTTGTGTACAGGTACACCACATTGCCGTCTTTGTCGGTCTGAGTTGATTCGATGAGGGTGCGGTACTCGTCAAGGGTGAAGTGTTTGCCTTCGGTGTCTTTGATCAATACGAATTTCATGGCTGCCTCGCAGAATTTTTCATCCGTCAGCATGCCGTATTCTATGAATATGCGTATGTCGTCCCACTTTTTCTCGAAGTCGGGGCGGTCGTTTTTGAAAATCTCTTCAAGGCGCGATGCCACTTTTTTGGTTATGTAGCCTGATATTTTTTTGACAGCGGTGTCGCTCTGAAGATATGATCTGGATACATTCAGGGGTATGTCGGGTGAGTCTATGACTCCTTGCAGCAGCATCATGAATTCAGGTACCACACCCTCTACGGAGTCGGTTACATAAACCTGGTTGCAGTACAGCTGTATTCTGTTTTTGGTAATTTCGAAATTGTTCTTGATTTTGGGAAAGAACAGAATGCCGGTAAGGTTGAAAGGGTAGTCGACATTGAGGTGAATCCAGAACAAGGGGTCTTCCTGTCCGGGGTACAGCTCATGGTAGAAGTTGCGGTAGTCTTCGTCTGTGAGCGATGCCGGTTTCTTGGTCCAAGTGGGTTCGGTGTTGTTCACCACTTTGTCGCGGTCGGTGTCGGTCATCTTGCCGTCTTTCCATTCCTGTTCTTTGCCGCTCACGACAGGCACGGGCAGAAACCGGCAATATTTTTTGAGCAGTGAGTCTATTTCGCTCTGTTGCAGGAATTTTTTATTTTCGTCGTCAATGTACAGTATAATGTCTGTACCGCGTGTGCTCTTGTCAGCTGGCTCCATTGTGTATTCCGGTGAGCCGTCACACTCCCATTTCACTGCTTCTGCGCCCTCTTTGTATGAAAGCGAGCGAATTTCCACTTTTTTAGCCACCATGAAGGCTGAGTAGAAGCCGAGTCCGAAATGACCTATGATGGCGTTTGCATTATCCTTGTATTTCTCAAGAAACTCCTCGGCACCGGAAAACGCTATCTGGTTTATGTATTTTTCAATGTCTTCGGCTGTCATTCCTATGCCGTGGTCGCTTACAGTGAGGGTGCCCGCATCGGGGTCGACAGTCACTTTGACATTCATTTCGCCGAGCTCGCCTTTGTACTCTCCGAATGAGGCGAGAGTCTTGAGTTTCTGAGTGGCGTCAATTGCATTGCTCACAAGCTCGCGCAGAAAAATCTCGTGGTCGGAATAAAGAAATTTCTTGATTACGGGGAATATATTTTCAGTAGTAACCCCGATAGTTCCTTTTTGAGTGCTCATATATTATGAATGAATTTGGTTTTCTATTGTACTATAACAATTGAGCAAAAAAAATGCCACATTGACAATGTGACATTTTTATAGTGTGGCGGTGTGTACCTGACTGACATGATGTCAGTCGGCGGGTTTGATTTTTGTGGTTATTTTGTTCTGTTCCTTGTCAAAACCTACTTCAATATGGTCGCCTGCAGAGAGTTCTCCTGAAATTATGAATTCCGCGAGTTCGTCCTCGAGGTACTTCTGAATGGCTCTCTTCAGTGGTCTGGCGCCGAACTGCACGTCGTAGCCTCTTTCGGCAATGAAGTTTTTCGCATCGTCAGATATTGAAAGCGAGTAGCCGAGCGAGTCTATGCGTTTGTAGAAACCGGCGAGTTCAATGTCTATAATCTTGAATATCGATTCCTTTTCAAGCTGGTCAAACATCACAATGTCGTCTATTCGGTTTAGAAACTCCGGCGAAAAGGCTTTGTTGAGGGCTTTCTGCAGCACACCGTGCGAGTATTCCTTGTCAATGGCGCGGGTTGTGAAGCCTACGCCTGAACCGAAATCCTTGAGCTGTCGGGTGCCGATGTTGGAGGTCATTATAATAATGGTGTTTTTGAAGTCGACCCGGCGTCCGAGGCTGTCGGTCAGGCGTCCTTCGTCCATGACCTGCAGCAGCAGGTTGAACACATCCGGATGAGCTTTTTCGATTTCATCGAGCAGTACCACGGAGTAGGGGCGACGACGCACTTTTTCAGTAAGCTGTCCGCCCTCTTCGTAGCCGACATATCCGGGAGGGGCTCCGACAAGGCGGCTCACTGTGAATTTCTCCATGAATTCGCTCATGTCAATCCGTATAAGTGTCTCAGCCGAGTCAAACAGGTATTCGGCAAGTTTTTTTGCAAGATGAGTCTTGCCGACACCGGTTGGCCCGAGGAACATGAATGTGCCTATCGGTTTGTTCGGGTCCTTGAGCCCTATACGGTTACGCTGTATGGCTTTTACTATCTTTTCTATGGCGTTGTCCTGTCCGATAATCATGTCTTTGAGTCTCGGAGCCATTTCTTTGAGTCTGCGACCTTCGGCTTCTGCAATACGTTGTACAGGCACGCCTGTCATCATAGCCACCACTTCGGCAACCTTGTCTTCGTCAACAGTCTCGCGATGGGAGTTCAAATGCTCTTCCCATTTGTTTTTTGCCTCGTCAAGTTCCCGGCGCAGGTTCTGTTCTTTGTCTCTGAACGCTGCGGCGCTTTCGAAGTCCTGCGACTGGGCGGCCTTGAGTTTGGACTGACCGGCTTCCTCAATGGCTTTTTCTATGTTCTCAATCTCCTCCGGCACAGTTATGTTTGTCAGATGGACACGCGACCCGGCTTCATCAAGGGCATCTATTGCCTTGTCGGGGAAGTTGCGGTCGGTGAGGTAGCGTTCGGTGAGACTTACACAGGCCTTGAGGGCTTCTTCTGTGTAGTTTACGTTGTGGTGGCTCTCGTATTTATCCTTTATGTTGAGGAGAATCTGCATGGTTTCCTCTGCGGTAGTTGGCTCCACGGTCACTTTCTGGAAGCGGCGTTCAAGCGCTCCGTCCTTTTCGATGTTTTTGCGGTATTCGTCAAGCGTGGTGGCTCCTATGCACTGGATTTCACCTCTTGCAAGCGCCGGTTTCAACATGTTTGCGGCATCCATGGCTCCTGCGGAGTTTCCGGCGCCGACTATGGTGTGCAGCTCGTCAATGAAGAGTATGACATCTTTGTTTTTGGCGAGTTCCGTGAGTATCGCCTTGATGCGTTCCTCGAACTGCCCTCTGTACTTTGTTCCTGCTACAAGCGATGCCATGTCGAGCGACACAACTCTTTTGTCGAACAGTACACGAGAAACCTTACGCTGCACGATTCTCAGCGCAAGTCCCTCAACGATAGCCGATTTTCCTACACCCGGCTCTCCTATCAGCACGGGGTTGTTTTTTTTGCGGCGGCTGAGTATCTGGGCAAGGCGTTCAATTTCGGTTTCACGCCCCACAACGGGGTCCAGTCGGTTTTCTTCGGCGGCTTTTGTCATGTCGATGCCGAACTTGTCAAGCACGGGGGTGTCGTTGCCGCGTCTTGAAGCGGAGGTCTGCCTGGAGTCGGCAGACGAAGGCTCGGCAGGTCGTTTTGACGGACCGAAAGGCTGTTCTGCCTCATCGTCGTCCTCGTCCTCTCCGGAGAATCCGGCTCCCATACGCGGCGCGTCTGCCACATTGGAAAGCAGGCTGTACAGCGAGTCGTATGTCACACCGGCGTTGCGGAATGCGTCCATGTACGCAAGGTTCTGTATGTCGGCATTATGGAAAAGGGCGAGCAGCAGGTGCTCGGAGTCCACAGTGTCGCTGCGCAGCATCCTTGCTTCCAGCACGCTGAGCTTTATGAGTCTGTTTGACATGTCGCTGACTGACACCTGGGCGGCAGAGGCATCGCCGTAAGTGTTCAGGGCTTCTTCAAAAAGGTATTTGTCAAGGTTCTGCTGCAGCGCGTATGCCGAAGAGCTTGTGGCGGCTTTTTCTATGAGCCTGAAACCTTTGCTGTCGGAGTCGCTTATCAGAGCCATGAGCAGGTGTTCAGGCTGAATCACAGCCACATTGTGGCGCAGTGCCTGCTTGGTGCTGTCTGCGAGAACTTTTTTTAATTCGGGTGAAAAGTTGGTATCCATCAGTGCGTTAAGCTAAATTCTGAATAAATGGTGAAGCGTATAATGCTGTTTGTGGCTTCGTAACGGTGCTGTTGCAATAAGCGTGCCAAACCGGCTGCCGCACATATAATATATATTATTAACACACAAAAAACATTTCTTGCTCACCAAAATTACAATAAATTGCAAAATAATGCGTATCTTTGTATGATATTTAACAGAGCCACGGGCGCATTCATGTGCAAGCCGCATTTAATGGTATACGCTCCGGCTACAGAGTATAATGACTGTTTTTCAATATGATAGAAGAAGACAACATTCAAAGAATCGACATTGAAAAAGAAATGAAGTCGGCGTATATCGACTACTCCATGTCTGTAATCGTGTCGCGTGCGCTCCCTGATGTGCGCGACGGTCTCAAGCCGGTGCACCGCAGGGTGTTGTTCGGTATGAACGAGATGGGTAATACGTCGGACCACCCTTACAAGAAGTCTGCGAACTGCGTGGGTGAGGTTATGGGTAAATATCACCCTCACGGAGACTCGTCTATCTACGGCACAGTGGTGCGTCTTGCCCAGCCATGGGCGCTTCGCTACACACTTGTCGACGGACATGGAAACTTCGGCTCTGTGGACGGTGACGGCGCGGCGGCGATGCGTTACACCGAGGTGCGCCTCAAACGTATCGGCGAAGAGATGCTGAGCGACATAGAAAGCGACACGGTAGACTTTCAGCCCAACTATGACAATACCCGCCGCGAGCCGGTGGTATTGCCCACAAGGTTTCCCAATCTGCTTGTCAACGGTGCGAGCGGTATCGCCGTGGGTATGGCTACAAATATTCCCCCCCACAATCTTACTGAAAGCATCAACGCCTCTATAGCGCTGATAGACAATCCGGAAATCACGATACCCGAGCTGATGGAGCACATCAAGGCTCCCGATTTCCCCACAGGCGGCATTATCTACGGCTATAACGGCGTGAAAGACGCTTTTGAAACCGGTCGCGGACGTATAGTCATACGAGCCAAGGCTGAGATTGAGCAGGAAGCCAACCATGAGAATATCGTGGTGACCGAGATTCCCTACAATGTCAACAAAGCACTCCTTGTTAAATATATATCGGAACTGATAAACGAGAAGAAGCTGGACGGCATCGCAGGCATCCATGACTTCAGCAACTACAAGGGCATGCGCATTGTCATTAAGGTGAAGAGCGATGCAAACGCCAATGTGGTTCTGAACAAGCTCTACAAGATGACTCAGATGCAGTCGTCGTTCAGCGTAAACAATGTAGCGCTGGTAAACGGACGTCCGCGCACTCTGAATCTCAAGGAGATACTTCAGGCGTTTGTCGACCACAGACACGATGTGGTGATACGCCGCACAAAATTCGAACTCGGCAAGGCTCAGGAGCGCGCCCACATACTGGAGGGTCTGATAATAGCTTCGCAGAATATCGACGAGGTAATATCGATTATACGCGCAAGTGCTTCTGCCGAAGATGCCAAAGAGAAACTCACAGCCCGTTTCGGTCTCAGCGACGCGCAGACCACCGCAATCGTAGAGATGCGCCTGAAACAGCTTACCGGACTGGAGCAGGACAAACTGCGTCAGAACTATGATGAGGTTATGGCTGAAATACGCCGTCTCGAAGAGATTCTGAACGACGATTCAGTGTGTCGTGAGCTTATAAAGAGCGAACTTGCCGAGGTGCGTGACAAATACGGCGATGCCCGCATGACATCGATTGACTACACCGCCGGCGACTTCAACGCGGAGGATTTCTATGCCGACGACGATATGATTATTACAATAAGTCATTTCGGCTACATCAAGCGTACTCCTCTGTCGGAATTCAGAGCGCAGCACCGTGGCGGTGTGGGCGCGCGCGGCAGCAATACCCGCGACGAAGACTTTATCGAGCACATCTACCCCGCGTCGATGCACAACTACATGCTGTTCTTCACCAGCAAGGGCAGGTGCTACTGGCTCAAGGTATATGAGATACCCGAAGGTGCCAAAAACAGCAAGGGCAGAGCTATACAGAACCTGCTCAACATTGACTCCGATGATTCGGTGAACGCGTTTATCCGTGTCAAAGGGCTTGACGACAAAGAATTTGTCACATCGCACAACCTTGTGTTCTGTACCCGTAACGGTGTCATAAAGAAAACAAGCCTCGAGGCATACTCCCGTCCGAGGTCAAACGGTGTCAACGCCATTGTAATCCGCGAGGGCGATCAGCTGATATCTGTCGAGCTGACCGACGGCAACTCCGAAATATTGATGGCAAACCGCAACGGACGCGCTATCCGCTTCCATGAAAGCAAAGTCAGAGAGATGGGACGTGTGAGCGCCGGTGTGCGCGGCATGACTCTCGATGACGAAAACGATGCTGTAGTGGGCATGATATGCATGAGTTCCGACAGCGTCAACAATGTCATGGTGATTTCTGAAAACGGATTCGGCAAGCGCTCGCCCCTTGAGGATTATAGAATCACAAACCGAGGCGGCAAGGGTGTCAAGACTCTTAACGTCACCGACAAGACAGGCAGACTTGTGGCTATAAAGAGTGTGAATGACGAAAACGACCTTGTCATAATAAACAAGAGCGGCATAACACTCCGCATCCGCGTGGCTGATATCCGGGTAATGGGCAGAGCCACCCAGGGCGTGCGTCTGATAAATCTCGGCAAGCGCGGCGACTCTATAGCATCTGTGTGCTGTGTTGACACCGACCCCGAAGAGGAAGCGGACAAGGAGCTGATTGAACTCCAGGAGGAGGCGGCAGCTGCAAGCGCCGAAGAGGTTGTTGAAGAAATAACCGAAGAGGATGTTGTCGAGGAAGACCCCGAGGCAACAGAAGATGAAGAATAAACCTTAACAATAATTCAAACAAACCGACAATTATGAAAAAGTTTAGCCTTTTAGGCATTTGCCTTTTCGGAGCATTTGCACTTTCGGCTCAGACAGAAGTTATGAAAGAGGTTGAGCAGGCATTGAAGGGTGCCAACCCGGACTATGCTGCCGCGTTGGCAAAAATCAAGCCCGCCCTCACTGACGAAACCACGAAAAACGACCCTCTCGCCTGGAAACTCGCGGGTCAGGCCAACGAAGGTATCTACGACTCATTCTTCAAGCAGATGATGCTTGGCTCCGAGCTGTCAAACGATGACAAGAAAAAAGCGGGTACAGCTCTGCTTGAATGCTACAACGACTATCTCACCGCAATCCCGATGGACCAGCACCCCGACAAAAAAGGCGTGATGAAGCCCGGCAAGCTGGTAAAAGGAATGGTGAAGACACTCAGCGACAACTATCCCCACCTCCAGAGAGCAGGTGTGCTTCTCTTCGAGGCAGGCGACTACAACGGAGCCTACGATGTCTGGGAAATGTATGTGAACGTGCCTCAGAATCCGGTTCTCGGCAACAACGCGCCTAAGGCTGACCCCGACACCGCTGTGGGTCAGATAATGTACTATCAGCTGCTTTCAGCTCTTTCTGCAAATGAAAACAAGAAAGCCCTCGACAAGGTGGAGCCCATTATCAAGAGCGGCTACAACAACATTGACACCTATGTCTACGGCATCGAAGCAGCTCGCCGTCTCAACGACAGCATCGCCATGTACGAGCTTGCAAAGCGCGGCTATGAAAAATATGGCACTGAAAACATTTCGTTCATCGGCGAGCTTATCAACGATCGTCTTAACAAAGAAGATTTCGCAGGCTGTGAAACTCTTGTTGCTGAAGCGATAGCGGCAACTCCCGACACCAATACCGTAATCAAGAGCCAGCTTTATGATATTCTCGGCATTGTGTACGAGCAGCAGAACAACGACGCAAAAGCCATTGAAAACCTCAATAAAGCTATTGAGCTCAGTCCCAAAACAGCTAAAAACTACTATGACCTTGCCCGTATCATCTACAATCAGGCTGTGAAACTTGATGAAACAGTTGAAACAGAAGAACAGCGTAAGGCAGAAGTAGACCCCAAACTTCTCGAAGCTGCAAAATACTTTGAGAAAGCTTACTCGCTTGACTCTGAAAACCTCGATAAGATTCCCAACATCCTCTACCGTCTCTACTACCGTCTCGGCGACGGCTACCAGGACAAGGCAGAAGAGTGGAGCAACAAATAACGGTATTATATATACTAAGGTGTGCCTGGCAGTATTCCTGTCAGGCACTTTTTTTTTGACCGTCTGTTAAATTTGATGAACCGGCAGACCTTTTCGCGCCGATAGTGTTATATAAGTAAAACGTATTTAAACTTACTATTATGAAAGCACTGTTAGTTTTAGCCGTAATCTTCGCTCTTGTAGGAGCCGGCTGTATGGTTGCCACTCTTTTCACCGCAGGCAGCAATCTGGTTCTATTGTCCATAGGAGGCGGTCTCGCTCTCGTCGCATTTGTGCTGGCATATCTGGCATACCTCGGCAAATCAACGAAATAAGCCTTGAACAGACTCTTGATACACAGCAGGGACGCATTATGCTCAATGCGTCCCTGCCGTTGTTTGCTCCACCCTTGCACCAAACGGCTATTTTTATTACTTTTGCGGAGTTAAACCATTGTCCACCGGTATACATATGACACCGAAAGATACAAATGCCCAGTTTGAGGCGGCGATGAATACTTGCCGAGATATTTTTGAAAAAAAACTGCGCGATTACGGCGCCTCCTGGCGAATCATGCGCCCGCAATCAATTACCGACCAGATTTTTATCAAGGCAAAACGCATACGGTCGCTTGAGGTCAAAGGTCATTCAATGGTGGGCGAAGGCATCCTTCCTGAGTTCATGGCTATTGTCAACTATGGTATCATAGGGCTTATACAGCTGGAGCTTGGTTGGGCAGACACCGTGGATGTCACTGCCGACAAAGCCATGACTCTGTATGACAGATTTGCTCGGCAGTCTGCCGAGCTTATGAAAGCCAAAAATCATGACTATGACGAGGCATGGCGCGGCATGAGAGTAAACTCGTACACAGACTTCATACTGACAAAAGTGGAACGCATAAAGGAAATCGAAGACAACTGCGGCAACACAATCGTTTCAGAAGGGGTCGACTCCAATTACCTCGACATAATAAACTATGCGGTTTTCGGTATAATCAAACTCACTGAAGACAATGGCTGAAAACCGACAGCTGCCGGGATATGTGCCTGCCGTAGTGTGGATTCTGCGCATTGTGGTGGGAGCTGTGTTTGTCGTGTCCGGTTTTGCGAAGGCCGACGACATATATGGCTTTATATTCAAGATAGATGAGTATCTCGAAGTATGGAACATGTCACAGCCGCGCTCGCTCGTGCTTGTCGGAGCCATGGGGCTGAGCGTCTTTGAGTTTGTACTCGGGCTTATGCTGGTCTTTGGCTGCTATAAGCGCACTGTTGTGTGGCTGATGCTTGCCGTTATGGCATTCATGCTGCCGCTTACCGGCTACTTGTATGTCGCAGACCCGGTGCCTGACTGCGGATGCTTCGGCGATTTTATAATCCTGTCCAATGGCGCGACGTTTGTCAAGAACATCCTTTTGACTGCGGCGCTGGCGTATCTCTTTGTCTACAATAAAAAAGTAGCCGGACTTTTCGGCGCGTACATACAATGGCTTGTTGCTACAGTGTGCTCGCTTTACATACTCATAATCGGCATATATGGCTATACCCTCCAGCCGCTCGTGGACTTCCGCTCGTTTCCTGTCGGTACTTCGCTTGTGCCGGCGGAGGAAGATGGCGAGAACGCCGAATTTGAATTTGTGTACGAAAAAAAAGGAGAGCAAAGAGCCTTCACTGAAAGCGAATTGCCCGATTCCACATGGACTTTTGTCGACCGTCGCCTGTTGAATGCGCCCGAGGCAGACAAAACAGAGCTTGTGGTAATGGATTCCGGAGAGAATGTCACCGGCGAGGTAATAGCCTCGGAAGGCGAGCAGCTGCTGGTTATAATACCAGATTATGACAGGGCGGATGTGTCGAACACATACGTTCTCAATCTCATGGCAGACTATATCCGGTCGCACGGAGGCAATGTGGTGTCGCTCATAGCGGCAGACAGCAACGACATCGAGGAATGGAAAGACCTGTCAATGGCTGACTATCCGGTTTACTACGCCGAGCCTACTGTTTTGAAAGAACTTGCAAGAGGCATAATGCCGACCGTATTTCTGCGTGACGGAAAAATAGTGTGGAAGCGCACTACAACCAGCATTCCCCCGGAAATATTCGAAAATGCGGCAGATACGCCCGGACTGCTTGACACTCTTGCTATTGACGGATGTGCCATAGCGCGAAACCTTACTCTTGTGCTGCTGATAGTGCTCGCGGTGCTGTTTTTGCTCGACCGTAGCGGTCGGCTTGTGAAATGGAGCATTATGATAAGAAAAAAAGCCGGAAAGATGAAATAATTCGTAACTTTGCATCCGGGTGTCGTAACTGGCATCACTATATACAGAACAATTCATTATCAAAATACAAAACCCATTAAACGATGAGAAAGAATATTGTAGCCGGAAACTGGAAAATGAACACAACCCTCCATGAAGGTGTCGGACTCGCCAAGGACGTAAACGAAGCCCTCGGCAAAGTTAACGCAGCTTGTGATGTGATTATATGTGTGCCTTTCACACACCTCGCTTCTGTAAATGCCGTTATTGATTCTTCAAAGCTCGGCCTCGGTGCTGAAAACTGCGCCGACCACAAGAGCGGAGCATACACCGGCGAAGTCAGCGCCTCTATGGTAGCCTCTACCGGAGCGACATATGTAATTCTCGGTCACTCAGAGCGCCGTCAGTACTACGGCGAGACAGCCGAAACCCTCAAGGAAAAAGTGGCTCTCGCTTTTGAAAACAACCTCACCCCCATATTCTGCATCGGCGAGGTTCTTGAACAGCGTGAAAACGGCACATACTTCGACGTGGTGAAAGCTCAGATCGTTGACGCTCTCTTCCACCTTTCTGCCGAAGATTTCTCCAAACTCATTCTCGCTTACGAACCCGTATGGGCTATCGGCACAGGCAAAACCGCTACCGATGACCAGGCTCAGGAAATGCACGCTTTCATCCGTGGTGTAATCGCTGAAAAGTATGGCAAGGAGGTTGCCGACAACACATCAATTCTTTACGGCGGCAGCTGCAAGCCTTCAAATGCCCGCGCCCTTTTTGCAAAGCCCGACGTAGACGGCGGCCTTATCGGCGGCGCCGCACTCGAAGCCGAAAGCTTCATGGGCATTGTCACCGCCTTTAACTAAGTCGGTTCACCGGCAGGTTGTAAGAAATAACACCTTTGATATAGACTGCAAAAATATTTTTTGTATTTTTGCAGTCTATATATTTTACCAGTATGTCAAAACTATCTGCTATATGCGTGGCTATTGTTGCAGGCGTCTGCCTTACGGCGCATGCAGCGGGCAATGACGACATTGTCAGCCATATAACTGCCGGAGGCACCAACACCATTGTCCAGCCGCAGGCGCTCGCAAGATTGCTTGTCCGCCCGGCGGCTGTCAGCGCACCCGTGTCGCAGACATCCGATGCTGCCGATTCCGGTGTGGAAGAAAACCAGACCGCCACTGTGACACATGCTGTTAAAACAGCCGGTTTCCGTGTACAGGTGTTTTCCGACAACCGTCCCGCAGCCAAAGGCGAAGCGCGTTCAAAAGGCAGGGCGATATCAGGCAGATTTCCAAATATTCGCACCTATGTGACATATAACTCCCCGTACTGGCGCCTGAAAGTAGGCGATTTTCGCACAAAACGCGAGGCGGAAGACGCTGCCGAGGAAATAAGGCAGGCATTTCCGGCTTACAGCAGGGAGATTCGTGTGGTTGCCGACAAAATTTCTGTCGGCGCAAACTGATAGCTAATGGAATTGGAATACCCGACCGAGACAATAGACAAAATAGCCGGACACATAGAAGAAATTGTCAGGCTTCTGGGCGAGGACCCCTCACGCGAAGGGCTGCTCAAAACCCCGCAGCGTGCGGCAAAAGCGTTGTACTATGCAACTCAGGGCTATCGCTACTCTGAGGAGGAGACTGTTGGCGACGCTTTGTTCACAGCACCGTCGTCTGACCCTGTGATTGTAAAGGACATTGAATTTTATTCGTTCTGCGAACACCATATCCTGCCGTTTTTTGGCAAGGTTTCCGTAGGTTACATCCCTGACAAAAAGATTATCGGACTAAGCAAGGTGGCGAGAATCGTAAACCTTTTCGCACGCCGTCTGCAAACACAGGAACGCTTCACAAGGCAGGTGTGTGACGCCGTGGCTACCGCTGTTGGTGCCAAAGGTGTTATTGTTGTGTGCAACGGGCAGCATATGTGCATGAAAATGAGAGGCGTGGAGAAGCAGGAGTCCTCAACCACCACAATCGCCACTTCCGGCGATCTCGACACCGGTATGCGCCGCGAATTTATGGAGGCTTTGAAATATCAGTAGAGCAGTACTCGGCTCTATGGCATAAAACATAAAAAAGCCGTGAGAGAATAATCTCCCGCGGCTTTGTGTTTTATACAGTTAAAATGTTATTCCGCTTCTGCAGTTTCGCCGGCTTCGGTTTCGGTCTCTTCCGGCTGATACTCGGTTATACCGGCAGCGAGAAGTGCGTTATACCAGTTTAGCACCTTGCGGATATCGTTGGTGTACACCCGCTCGCGGTCGAAATCAGGTACAGCCTCGCCAAACCATGCGCGCACAGCCGCGTCATCGCCAAGACCCTTCACGTCTATAGCCTTGCCCTCTGCTTTTGCCTTTACAGCATCGAAAACATCGGCAAGCGGTTTGTCTTCGTCAGTGGTGTAAATGGAAATGTCGCCGAGCGACACAACCTTGTCGTGTGCGTAGGCGGGAGTGCGTTTGCCGGTGGAGAGCGATTCGACTATAAGCATGTTTTTGCCCTGGCTCACAAGTCTGAAAAGACCGGGTTTGCCGGCTATTGAAAGGATAGTTCTTATCATTGATTAATAAATAAAGAGTGAATTACCGGCTGCAAAAGTAATCAAAATCCGGTAAATTACACTAACTTTGCGGGGCATTGAATTGAAATTATAGATGGGCACTTTCTTTAAACTACTGTTTCAGCTGATATTGTCGCCTTCTCAGGGCTGGCAGGATGTGTCGCACGATGCCGTCGAGCCCCGCCGCCTTGCATCGTCAGGGTTCTATCCGCTCATAGCGCTTGCGGCGGTGGTCTTTTTCCTGCAGGGGATATACCACCCCGGACTGTTGTCGTTCGGTATGATGTTTCAGGAGGCGATAGTCATATTCGTGCAGTATTTCCTGTCCTATTACTTCGCGCAGTTTGTGTTCTCGTGCTTTATTCACCGCTATGTCATGACCGACCCGAGCGAGAAACACAACTGTACATACATTCTTTTCGGGCTGTCGCTGCTCGCACTTGCCTCGCTGGTGGAAAATTGTCTGCCGATATACCTTCCCGTGCGCCAGTTTTTCGCCATATACATAGCCATAGTGTTGTGGCGCGGTGTCAGATACATGGCTGTATATCCCGAAAAGGTGGGACATTTCATGCTCATGAGCATAGGAGCCATACTTTTGCCTCCGTTCATTATAAACTTTCTGTTCAATATCATAATCGGGCTGCCCGCATGATATTAAGAGGTTGTTTAAAAACAAGAGTTAAAAATCTGAGTGGTGTATCTTATAGATAAATTGTTGTAAATTAGGAAGGAGCATAGCGAGCTATGTGACTGACGAATTTCAACAATTTAGCAAAAGAGACACCAAGGCTCAGGTAACTAAAATATACTCAAACATGAAATTACTAAAAGGAAAAAATATAATACCCTCGCTTGCGAAAGTTTTGGGCGCCTATGACTCTTCATCTCAGTCACATAGCTTGCTATGCTCCTTCGATTCAGAGCCATATCCACTTCAAACCTTTCGCTCAGAATTTAACTATTGTTTTTAAACAACCTCTAAACAAGCTCTAAGATACTGATTGATGAAACTCAAAGGTTCAGACATAAACATACGAAACCGTCGGGCAAGGTTCGACTATGAGATTTCCGACACATTTACTGCCGGAATGGTTCTTACAGGCACCGAAATTAAATCGCTAAGACAAGGCAAAGGCTCGCTGACCGACAGCTTTTGCTTCGTTGCCGATGGCGAGGTGTGGCTCAAGAACATGTACATCGCCGAGTATTTCTACGGTTCGTACAACAACCATTCGGCTCGCCGCGACCGCAAGCTGCTGCTTACCAAAAAAGAGATAGCCAGGCTTGGCAAGGCTGGCAAAGAATCCGGCTTTACCATTGTGCCGCTTAAGGTTTTCATCAGCGAAAAGGGGCTTGCAAAAATAGTCATAGGCATTGGGCGCGGCAAAAAAGAGTACGACAAGCGTCAGAGCATAAAAGAGCGCGACGACAAGCGCTCGATTGCAAGAGCATTCCAGAAATAAGCCATAATAGCTTTCTCCTTTAACACTTTCTCTTGAAATTTTAACACTTGGCAAATTTATAAGATGCAACATTCTGTACTACAGGATGTTGCATTTTTAACATTCACGAGTGTGAAAATTAAGACAACATCCCGCATTTTCGTGTCGTAACTTTGCACACACGCATAAAAAAAACACACAAAATGAGAAAGAAAACACAAATCAGCCTGCGCATTGAATGGATTGAAACAATCGCCACCCTCGCCACATCGTTGCAACTCGGTGTAATCAACGCTGTAATAGCCTATCTGACAGACGGCACCGTAACTAAGATTGACAACATTGACGCCGCCGAGATGTTCATGAGCATCAAAAACGACATAGACGCCCGCGCCGAACAGCGCCGCCGCAAGGCTGCCGAACGCCGCGCCAAAAAAGCTCCCGTGCCGGGCTATATCCCTGAAAAGGCTCCCGAAAATCTTGACGAGAGAGTAGCAGCCAACGGTCTTGTGGGCTGGGTGGTCAGCTGCCATTCGTTCAAGGATTTCCGCCGTTTCGACAAACCGTTGCTTGCCGAGCTTGCCCTTCAGGTGTGCGACTGGTGGCGCGAGCATCCGAGCGAAGAGTTGCCGAGCCAGCAGAAAATTCGCGCGGAGATAAACGCCCGTTTCGGCAAAGTTGCCGACGAGCTTGCCGGAAGCACCTATGTGACCCGCGAAAAATGGCTCGCGCACATGGCTCCGTATGCCCGGAAAAGAGGGTAGTGGAGGCTAAGAGCGATACAAGAGCCGACATTTGTCGTTACAAGCGGTAAATGCCGATTTTTCAGCCAAAAATATATTTGCAAACATGGTTGGAAGTTATTAAATTTGCAAGCAATTGTGCCGCGTATGTACCGAGAGTACAAACCATGTGCGGGCATAAATTGACTACGAGCAGAAAAATAATTACCATATAACCTTAACCATGGCAGAAAATAAAGAAAAATTGTTTGACCAGTTTCCTCCGGTGTCTACCGCCGAATGGAAGGCCAAGGTAGAAGCCGACCTGAAAGGCGCTCCCTTTGACAAAAAGCTGGTTTGGCGTACAAATGAAGGCTTTGACCTTCAGCCTATGTATCGTGCGGAAGATATAGAGGGGTTCAATACTACAGACTCTTTGCCGGGCGAATACCCTTATATCCGTGGCACCCGCAACGACAATGACTGGCTCACCCGTCAGGAAATCGACGCTTCCGATGTGAAGGCTGCTAACGCCAAAGCTCTTGACATCCTGACAAAAGGAGTCAACTCTCTTGGCTTCAAGGGCGTTTCTCCTGACTATGACGCTGTTGCAGCACTGCTTGAAGGCATAGACATAACAGCGGTGGAAATCAACTTCCACGGTTGTCCCCGCAGCGCTGAGCCACTTGCGCAGGCACTCGTGAAATACATAAAAGAAAAAGGCGCCGAAAACACCTTCAGGGGCAGCATAGGGTTCAACCCTCTGAAAAAAGCCCTCAAGCATGGCAAACCGTTCCCCGGCAACATTGCTGATATGGCAAAAAATCTTGTGTCAGCCACCGCAGACATTCCCGGACTTAAAGTGCTCGCCGTTGACAGTGTGATGCTTAGCGATGCAGGCGCTTACATATTTCAGGAACTCGGCTATGCTCTCGCATGGGGCGCGGAATGGATGACAATTCTTACCGATGCCGGTGTGGATGCCAATCTCGCAGCCTCGAAAATCAAGTTCAACATGGGTATTTCAAGCAACTACTTCATGGAACTTGCAAAATTCCGTGCGGCGCGTATGCTCTGGGCTCAGATTGCCTGCAAATACGGTGTCAGCGAAGCGGCAGCGAAAATGGCTGTCCATGCATCGACATCACGTTTCAACCAGACCATATATGACGCACATGTGAATCTGTTGCGCAGCCAGACAGAATGTATGAGCGCCGCCCTTGCCGGTGTCGATTCCATTACAGTGACCCCCTTTGACGCTCCATACCAGACTCCCGATGATTTCTCAGAGCGCATAGCCCGCAACCAGCAGTTCCTTCTTAAGGAAGAGAGTCATCTTGACAAGGTCGTTGACCCTGCCGGCGGAAGCTACTATGTTGAAACCCTCACAGTGTCTATTGCAAACGAAGCGTGGAAACTCTTCCTTGCTACAGAAGAGAAAGGTGGTTTTGTGGCATGTGTGAACAACGGTACCGTACAGGCGGTTGTGCGCGAGACCTCTGAGAAACGTCACACAGATGTGGCGCGGCGCAAAGAGATTCTTCTCGGCACCAACCAGTACCCCAATATCAACGAAACGGCTGCCGCCAAGATTAAGACCACCGGATGTCACTGCTCATGCTCGCACGAAGACGAAGACAGCGCAAACGCACTGCCCGCAACCCGTGCGGCAAGCGATTTCGAGGCTCTGCGTCTTGCCACCGAAGCCGCTTCAAACCGCCCGAAAGTGTTTATGCTGACAATAGGCAACCTCGCAATGCGTCTTGCCCGCGCACAGTTCAGCACAAACTTCTTCGGCTGTGCAGGTTATGAGATTATCGACAACCTCGGCTTCGATACAGTGGAGCAGGGTGTGGATGCCGCTCTTGCCAAAGGAGCCGATGTGGTGGTGCTTTGCTCCAGCGACGACGAGTACGCAGAGCTTGCTCCTGCGGCTTACAAATACCTTGACGGCAGAGCCGAGTTTGTGGTAGCCGGTGCCCCGGCTTGTACCGAAGAGCTCAAGGCTGTCGGCATTGTAAACTATGTGAATGTACGCAGCAACGTGCTTGACACCCTCCGTGCTTTCAACGCAAAATTTCTGAAATAATTCACCCTCATAATATTTACAGTCAATGAGACCCGATTTTAAAGAAATAGATATTACAAAGGATGCTTTCGCTCACAAGAGCGCCGCTCCCTCGACGGGTGAAGAATGGCTCACCCCGGAACTCATACCGGTTAAGCCCGTCTATACAAAAGAGGACCTCGAAGGTCTTGAACACCTGAACTATGTGTCCGGTCTGCCCCCGTTCCTTCGCGGACCGTACAGCGCCATGTATCCGCTGCGCCCCTGGACAATACGCCAGTATGCGGGGTTCTCCACCGCTGCCGAAAGTAACGCCTTCTACCGCCGTAACCTCGCGGCAGGTCAGAAAGGACTCTCTGTGGCGTTTGACCTTGCCACACACCGAGGCTATGATGCCGACCACGAAAGGGTGGTGGGCGACGTGGGTAAAGCAGGCGTTTCAATCTGCTCGCTCGATGACATGAAGGTGCTTTTCGACGGCATTCCCCTCAACAAAATGTCAGTGTCCATGACAATGAACGGCGCCGTGCTGCCTGTGCTTGCATTCTATATCAACGCAGGTCTTGAACAGGGCGCCAAACTCGAGGAGATGGCGGGAACAATCCAGAACGACATCCTTAAGGAATTCATGGTGCGCAACACATATATCTATCCGCCTGAATTCTCAATGCGCATCATCGCAGATATTTTCGAGTACACATCACAGAACATGCCCAAGTTCAACAGCATATCCATTTCGGGATACCACATGCAGGAGGCTGGTGCAACCTGTGACATCGAGCTTGCCTATACTCTTGCCGACGGTCTAGAATACCTTCGCGCCGGTGTGAACGCAGGCATGGACATCGACTCATTCGCACCCCGTCTGTCATTCTTCTGGGCTATCGGCATGAACTTCTTCATGGAAGTTGCCAAGATGCGCGCGGCTCGTATGCTTTGGGCTAAGATTGTCAAACAGTTCAACCCCAAGAACCCCAAATCGCTCGCCCTGCGCACACACTCGCAGACATCAGGCTGGAGCCTTACAGAACAGGACCCCTTCAACAATGTGGGTCGCACATGTATCGAGGCAATGGGTGCCGCTCTCGGACACACCCAGTCGCTGCACACCAACGCTCTTGACGAAGCTATTGCGCTGCCCACCGACTTCTCCGCACGTATTGCCCGCAATACACAGATTTATATCCAGGAGGAGACAATGGTTACAAAGCAGGTTGACCCCTGGGCTGGTTCATACTACGTCGAAGCTCTCACAAACGAAATCGCTCACCGCGCATGGGCGCACATTCAGGAAATTGAAAAGCTCGGCGGCATGGCAAAAGCCATTGAAACCGGACTGCCCAAACTTCGCATCGAAGAGGCGGCTGCCCGCACGCAGGCTCGTATCGACTCCGGTCGCCAGACCATTGTAGGCATAAACAAATACCGTCTCGACCACGAGGAGCCCATTGACATCCTTGAAATTGACAACACAGAGGTGCGCAAAGAACAGATTGAACGCCTTAATGATGTCAAATCTCACCGTGACGAAGCGAAAGTCAAGGAAGCGCTTGCCGCGATAACCGAATGCGTGCGCACCGGCAACGGCAATCTTCTCGACCTTGCGGTAAAAGCAGCGGGTCTCCGTGCCACCCTCGGAGAAATAAGCGATGCCTGCGAAGAAGTTGTAGGACGTTACAAAGCAATAATCAGAACCATATCAGGCGTGTACTCAAACGAAACCAAGCAGGACCCTGACTTTGTCAAGGCTCAGAAAATGTGTGAGGAATTTGCAAAACGTGAAGGTCGCCAGCCCCGTATAATGATAGCGAAAATGGGTCAGGACGGACACGACCGCGGAGCGAAAGTTGTTGCTACTGGCTATGCCGACTGTGGATTTGACGTGGATATGGGACCTCTGTTCCAGACTCCCGCCGAAGCAGCGCGTCAGGCGGTGGAAAACGATGTGCACATCCTTGGTGTAAGCTCGCTCGCCGCTGGTCACAAGACCCTTGTGCCCCAGGTGATAGAAGAACTGCGTAAACTCGGACGTGAGGATATTCTTGTAACCGCCGGTGGTGTGATTCCCGCTCAGGACTATGACTTCCTGTACAAAGCCGGAGTTGCAGCGATATTTGGTCCCGGTACAAGAATTCCCGAAAGCGCTATCAAGATGCTCGAGCTTCTTGAAGACTGATACGGCAACACTTGCCGACCATAAAAAAACTCGCAGGGCAACAAACCCTGCGAGTTTTTTTGTCTATACAGCTTACATCTCTTGCCAACTGAAATAGCCGGCGGCTTATTGCAGAGTTTCTGCCTGAGCCTGCTGAATCATCTGTTGGTTGGCGCTTATGTATATCTCCACGCGGCGGTTCTGCGCGCGTCCTTCCGGAGTGGCGTTGCTTGCAACATAGTCAGCCATGGGGATGCCCTCCGCGCTAAGACGCGATGCTGACACACCGCTGTTGAGCAGGTAGTTTCTCACTGCATCGGCACGTCCGGTAGCCACACGCTCATTGACAGCCATGGAGCCGGTGTTGTCGGTGAAGCCGAAAATCTGCACATTGGTTTCCGGATTGTTCAGCAATGATGACGCGAAAGCTGTGAGGTCGGTTCTCGCGCTTGTGCTGAGAGTGGTGCCGTTTGTCGGGAACAGAATGCCGCCGTTGAAAGTCACCTTGATAGCCTGTAGTCCGTTCTGGTCCTGTACGGTTTCGACTTCAGCCTTTTCGGCGAGTTCCTTTTCAAGTTCGGCTTTCTGCTTGTCCATCTTCTTGCCTATGAGCGCTCCGGCTCCGGCTCCGACAGCAGCACCTATGGCACTGCCTATGCCTGCACCCTTGCCGCCTCCGATAATAGCGCCGAGACCGGCTCCGACAGCAGCACCGCCGCCACCGCCTATGAGGGCTCCCTTACCGGTATTGGTAAAACTGCTACAGCCTGACGATGTGAGGATGCATACCGACAGAGCTCCGATTGTGAAAAACTTGAATACTTTCATAATTCTATATTTTAAATAAGTAATGTCAAGGGGTTGAATTACACATCACAAGGCAGCGGGCTGCCCGGACGGAACAAAAACACCTTTACTTTTATACAATCCAACCCGTTGCAAGGTTTTGGACACACATTGTAAAATTAAGTAAAAAATATTTCAGGGCACAAAGATAATAAAAAACGGCATCATGTGTGATTGCAGTCCGGTGCCGGATACTTTACTCGTAACAGGTGTCTATATTTTGTTTATCTTTATACAAATGCCTATCTTTGTAGGCATAATCTTAGGTTATGTCGAAAATCACCTTACCGCAAAGAGACAGAGGCTCGAACATGATGTATCACATCGGCGCCCTCATAGCCGTTACGGCGTGGGGCGCGTCGTTCATATCCACCAAGGTGCTTCTTAACAACGGGTTGAGCGCGGTGGAAATATATCTTGTGAGATTTATTATTGCATATTTATTCACTCTGCTTATATGTCCCCGTCCTATTCTGTCCAACAGCTTCCGCGATGAGGTTTCTTTTGTGCTTTGCGGTATCTGCGGCGGCTCGGTCTATTTTATAGCCGAAAACATGGCGGTGATGTACACACTTGTCTCTAATGTGTCGCTTATTGTGACGCTGTCACCGATTATTACCACGGTAATAGTGGCGGTGCTGTACAAAAGTGAAAAAGTATCCAGGGGTGTGGTCATTGGGTCGCTCACGGCTCTGCTTGGTGTGGCGTGTGTTATTTTCAACAGCAGCATGAACTTGCAGGTGAATCCGTTAGGCGACATGCTCGCGCTTCTTTCAGCGGTGTGCTGGGCTGTGTACAGTGTCATACTCCGTCCGTTGAGCAGTGTGTACGGGGTATGGTTCATAACCCGTAAGACATTTTTCTACGGAGTGCTCACGGCAGTGCCGTATCTGCTCCTTGATGACCATCATTCAAGCCTGTCCACGCTGCTGGTGCCGGAAGTGGCGGGTAACATATTGTTCCTTGGGCTGTTTGCCTCTTTGATTGCCTACCTGTTGTGGGGTGGGGCGGTGAAGCATCTCGGAGCAGTCAAATCAGGCAACTACCTTTACTTTTCGCCTATAGTCACTCTTGTGCTTTCCGCGTGGCTGCTCGGCGAAAAAATATCAGTGTTCGGCTACACAGGCTGCGCCATGATTCTTGGCGGAGTTATAGCCTGCGAGAAACTCGGCAAGCGCCGTCATGCAAGCTCGCCCTCTAATCCCCGCTGAAAAAATCAATCTCTTCAAGCAGCGTGGTTGCCGCGCGGTGAGTCAGAGCGCAGTTTCTGTCAGCCTCTTTCTGTATAAGCTCCTTCATTTCCGAAGCGGGTGACGGCAGCAGATTCCAAAGCAATCGTATGCCGCCGTAACGAACCATATCCGAGTCTCCTTCAAGAGCGGCGCTCGCCAGGGCGGCGGCAAAGGGGAGCTTGCGCAGCAGCTTGTGGCACATAATGTCGGTTGTCTCGACACATTGGCTGCCGGCAAGCCATTCAAGCGCCAGTTCGGGTGTCATACACTGTTCCGGCATTATCATTGGCGCAAGCAGAGAACTTTCGCGGTTGTTCCTGTCGGCAAAAAGCATCAAAGCCAGCTCCTCGTCCTTGCCGGTATCGGCTGCAATCTCGTCAAGCTGGGGCAGATTAAGCCCGAAAATCATGCGGAAAGGAGACCCCGCCTTGCGCAGGGAATCGGCTATGATACCGTTGCGCATCGCAAACATTCGGCGTTTGACAGTCTGCATCTTGTTGAATTCGCTCATAGATTCAAAAAAACTTTTCAGCAAAGGTACACAAAAAATCCGGCGTTGCATATTTCCTCCAAACATGCTATCTTTGCATTTTGTACGCATAAAACATTCTTATCCGTTTATAATTAACTTATAGCAATGGGTTTATCCAAAATCGCTATCGCAGCCTGTCTGTTTTGCTCGGTCTCATTGGCGGGCAACGCGCAGATTGTCAACCTTCCCCGCAAGAATGTCAACGGGGCAAGCTACTATTATTATGAAGTGCAGCCCAAGGAAACAATATATTCCATAAGTCGCAAACTGGGTGTGAGCGGTGCAGAGATACAGCGCCACAATCCAAGTGTTGCCGACGGTCTCAAGATTGGTCAGGTTCTATATTTTCCTGCCGAAGGTGAGGTGCTGGCTCGCACTCATGTCGTTAAAAACAAAGAAACACTCTACGGCATAGGCAAACTCTACGGGGTGTCACCGGACCGTCTGCTGGAATGGAACCCTCAGGCAAAAGACGGCATCCGTCCGGGGCAGACCCTTTATGTAAGCGCCCCTGAAAATATTGTGGCGGAAAACCAGCCGATGCAAAAGAGCGAACCCTCTGCCGTCGGCTCTGCAACGCACATCATAGCGCAGGGAGAAACCCTGTACAGCATAGCTGTGGCACACAATACAACCGTAGATGATATACTTGCGGCAAATCCCGGTCTGAGCCGCGACCATTATGCCGCCGGCACCGAGATAGTGCTGCCCGGGCACTCCGCAGGCTCGCTCGCCGGTCTGGTGCAGACACCTCAGGCGGTTACAGTGGAGAATGCCGCCTCCGGGGTTCAGCCGACAGACAGATATATTGTCAAGAAAGGAGAAACATTCTATTCCATTGCCCACTCTCACGGCATTACTGTAGAGGCTCTTGAAAAAGCGAATCCGGAGGTGGGCATACTCGCGGAAGGCATGGCGCTGAATATCCCCGCCGTTTCGGCAGACAAGGCTCTTGCACAAACAACATCCGGCTGCGAAGATATAAAACCGGAAGAAACGCTCACAGAGCAGGGTGCGGCGGTCAGCCAAGGCTCGGTGGACATTGCTCTTGCTTTGCCGCTTATGCTGTCGGCTGGCGAACAGCCGCGTCAGGCGCAGCTCTATACGGAATTTTACAAAGGTTTTCTTGTGGCGGTAGACAGTATGCGCAACTGCGGCACTCCTATAAATATTCAGGTCTACGACACATCTTCGTCGCTTGACAGCGTAAGAAACATAATAGTCAATCCCGAACTTGCCAAGGCAAAAATCATCATAGCGCCCGACAACGAGGCGCAGCTCGCCGCGCTTGGTGCTTATGGACAGCAAAACGGAATAAAGATTCTCAACCTTTTTGTGGTCAAGGACGAAACATACCGCACCAATCCTTACATTATGCAGGGCAATATACCCCACAAGGCTATGTATGCCAAGGCTGTGGACGGACTGATAGCCCGCATGGGCGCTCATGTGCCGGTGATTCTCACCCGCAACAACGGTGAGGCAGACAAAACCGAGTACATAGCGTATCTCAAAGAAACCCTTGCAGCCAAAGGTATAGAGTACAAAGAGGTGTTCTTTGACGGAACAATGAAGGCGAGTGACCTTGAGGGGCTTGATGCCGACGGCGAGTATGCGTTTGTGCCATATTCGGGACGTCAGGTGGAGCTGAACAGAATACTGCCTGCCGTGCTTGACTTTAAGGCAAAATCGCTCAAGGCGGATCCCGTGCAGGTGTTCGGCTACCCTGAATGGATTACATTCCGAGGCGAGACACTGCAGAACATGCACAAGGCAAACTGTTTTGTTTATTCCAGATTCTTTACAGTGCCGGAGGAGCCGTCTGTAAAGAGAGTAGAAGACAAGTACACCGGCTGGTACGGCACTCCGATGGCAAACTTTGTGCCCCGTCAGGGACTATTCGGCTATGACACAGCCATGTTCCTGATAAACAGCCTGCGCGCAGAGCAGGACGGTGACATGAAAAAATGGGAAGGTGTGCAGAACGGTTTCGACTTCAAACGCATTCCCGGAGGTGGATTGGTAAACGATGAACTCTATTTCATCAACTACCGTCCCAGCGGACTCATTGACAAAATAACACTCTGACAAAGGCATGAAAAGACCCGTTCAAGCGCTTTTGGCGGCGCTGATGCTCGTTGGCGGTGCGTTGACAGCAAGCGCACAACGCTATTATGAGCCGAAATTCTATGTCGGAGCCAAGGGCGGAGCCACGCTCAGCAGCGTGGCATTCACGCCCCATGTCAAGCAGAGCCTTCTGCCCGGCATGATGATGGGTGCCACCGTGAGGTACACCGAAGAGTCGGTGTTCGGGCTCATCGGAGAGCTGTTGCTTGAGCAACGCGGCTGGAAAGAAAACTACGAGGGGGCGCCGTTTGCGTACCAAAGGCAAATCACATACCTTTCATTGCCTGTGCTGACACACATATATTTCGGCAGTGAGAAAATCAAAGGGTTTGTGAATCTCGGAGCTTCTGTCAGCTATATGCTCGGTAGCGGCATTAAATCCGATTTCGACTATGCCAATGCGCTTGACCAACCGGGATTCCCCTCCCACAGAAGCGTGGAGCAGATGAGTCTGGATATTAAAAACAAATTTGACTACGGTATAATGGGCGGTCTAGGCATGGAGTTCGTTGCCCGTAAAAAGCATTGTTTCAACCTG
Organism: Muribaculaceae bacterium Isolate-104 (HZI); assembly: GCA_003762715.1. GTDB lineage: Bacteria > Bacteroidota > Bacteroidia > Bacteroidales > Muribaculaceae > Paramuribaculum. The sequence continues at coordinate 120,163 of RIBJ01000030.1, forward strand.
GAGTGCCGTTATTATTTCGGACTCGGAAACATATTTCCGTCAAGCAAAAAAGATATATTTTCGGCATCGCGCAACACCACCATATCCGTGTCGCTCGGCTATCTTTTCAGAGTCAAATAATGCCGGTATAGTCCGGGCGGCAGGTTGTCAGAAAGCAATGTTTCCCGGAGCCGTCAGTATTCTGAACATGAGGTCATGAAACAGGTCGTACTCAGGCTGGCGTGAGCCTATGCCTTTGCTGCGGGTGTCAAACTCGCGCAATGCTGATATTATTTCTATCACCTTGTAGGCATTGTAGTTTCTTGCTCCAAGCTCGTAATTTTTGAGCTGGCTCTGCCATTTTAGTCCGAGCGCAGCCATCAGTGACGAGGGCGATTTGTCTTTTGTGAAATGCACTATCAGCAGGTTGGCGAAATAATTGAATATCTGCGTTAGCATAGCGTGCGAGCTTACTTTCGACCGCCTGAAATATTCAATCATCGTAAATACCTTTTTCGTGTTTTTCGCCGCCAAAGCGTCAATCAGCTCAAATGTGTTGTAGTCCTTGCTGATACCGATGTTCTGTTCAATGCTTTCCGGAGTGATTGTGGCTCCTGCGGGGAGAACGGTAGCCATTTTGGAAATTTCGTTGTGGAGCTTGGCGAGATTCGCACCGATAAACTCTGTCAGCATGGCAACTCCTTTTTCCTCGATGTTCAGCCCCGTTTCTTTTACGAGGTTGACAATCAGTGCGGCGATATTGCGCTCCTGAATGCGCGGCGATTCAAAAACCACGCCTCCGCTTTTCTTTATGGCAGCTGTAAGAGCGGCTGCCTTGACCGACTCTCCGCGGCAGCAAATTGCAAGTATGGTGGTAGATGACGGATTTGCCGCATAGTCGGCAAGTTTGTTGAGTACGCCGGTTTTGTTGTTCTGCGCTTCTTTTACAATAACCACCTGACGTTCCGACATCATCGGAAATCTGGTGCATGTGTCCGCTATAGCGTCGGCTGTCGTTTCCGGGGCATAGAGTATGTGCAGGTTGAAGTCTCGCTCGCTTTCGGGCAGTATATTTTCAAACAATTTGGCAAGTTCGTCAATATAGTAAGCCTCTTCGCCGTGAATCAGATACACGGGGGCGTACTGTCGTTTTGCAATGGATTGCTTTATGGAAGCGAATGTCACAGCCGGTGAGGGTGCCATATCTTGGGGTATGTTTGGATTAGGCGCGTTTAAACACAGCAGAGAATGCCTGAAAATAAAAAATCAGTACGTTCTCTTATTTTTTTGTAAATTTACGCACAAAAATATTACAATGCAAGTAGATAGTCTGTTTGAACCTATAAATATTCCGATTTCGCAGCAGCGTTTGCGAATGAGCGGGCGCTCTGTTCCAGAGATTTACGACCGGCTGCGGCAAAAATGGGTGGCTGCTACTCCGGAGGAGTGGGTAAGGCAGAATTTCACTGCATGGCTCATCTCGGCAAAGGGGTTTCCCGCTTCGCTTATGGCGAACGAGGTAGGCATAAGACTCAACAATACATTGCGCAGATGTGACACCATAGTGTACACTCCGGCTCTAAAACCGCTTGTCATTGTGGAGTACAAGGCTCCGTCCGTAGTCATTTCCCAGAAGACATTTGACCAGATTGCGCGCTATAACATAGCTCTTGGAGCCGCTGTGCTGATAGTGTCAAACGGCAAAAACAATTACTGCTGCCGTTTTGACGGCAGCAGCTATGTTTTTTTGCGGGATGTGCCTGCCTACGAAGATTTGATGCGGCAGGAAAATGTCTGATTAAAACTCGTAGTCAACGCAGGCTCTTGACTCCTTGACCGGAGCGATGATGCCGGCGGCGGCAACATGGGCGGGATGAGTGGCGTAAACGCTGACATCTGCCATTGTGGGAACTACTGCGGTAAGCACCACGTCCCAGTCTTCCGCCGGATTGGAGTTAATGCCCACTTCCATGGATTCAAGCACGTCAATCTGCGCCGGCAGCGCCTCGAGCGCGGCTTTGAAACGTGTAGCATAGTCAAGACGCTCCTCCGGAGTGCCTTTTAGTCGGAAAGTTACAATATGTTTTACCATTGCGCCTGAATTTATACGGTGTACATTTTTTCTCTTGCAGCAAGCACTTTCTCATCGGAAATATAGTCGTCGTAGTCCATCATCTTGTCAATGATGCCGTTGGGTGTCAGCTCTATGATTCGGTTGCACACGGTCTGTATGAACTCGTGGTCATGGCTTGACAGCAGTATGTTGCCTTTGAAAGTACGCAGGGTGTTGTTGAATGCCTGTATCGACTCGAGGTCGAGGTGGTTGGTGGGGGAGTCGAGCACCATGGTGTTCGCGTCGCGCAGCATCATGCGGGCTATCATGCAGCGCATTTTCTCGCCGCCGGAAAGTACCGATGCTTTTTTGAGAACCTCTTCGCCGGAGAAGAGCATCTTGCCCAGAAATCCCTTGAGGTATATTTCGCTTGAGTCATTGCTGAACTGGCACAGCCAGTCCACAAGGTTCAGGTCAGTGTTGAAGAAGGCAGAGTTGTCAAGCGGCAGGTATGCGGTGGTTATTGTCTGTCCCCAGTCGTAAGTGCCTTCATCAGCCTTGCGGTTGCCGTTGATAATTTCAAAAAGCGCTGTCATGGCGCGGGGGTCACGGCTGAGAAACGCTACCTTGTCGCCTTTCTCTATCTGGAAATTCACATCGCGGAAAAGCAGCTCTCCGTCTATGCTCGCGCTAAGTCCGTGTACTTCAAGAATCTTGTTGCCCGGTTCGCGTTCGGGAGTAAATATAATGCCGGGATAGCGGCGGCTTGAAGGCTGTATCTCCTCGATGTTGAGCTTTTCAAGCATCTTTTTGCGGCTTGTTGTCTGTTTGGATTTGGCAACATTGGCGCTGAAACGCTGTATGAATTCAAGGAGTTCCTTGCGTTTCTCCTCGGCTTTCTTGTTTTGCTGCTGTTGCTGACGCAGTGCGAGCTGGCTTGATTCGTACCAGTAGCTGTAGTTTCCGGCAAACAGCGACACCTTATTATAGTCTATGTCGAGTGTGTGGGTTGAAACGGAGTCAAGGAAGTGTCGGTCGTGCGACACCACAAGCACGGTTGTCTCGCAGTTTGACAGGTAGTTTTCGAGCCATGACACAGTGTCGAGGTCAAGGTCGTTTGTCGGCTCGTCAAGCAGCAGGTTGTCGGGGTTGCCAAACAGAGCCTTTGCGAGAAGCACTCTCACTTTTTCGTTACCGCTGATGTCTTTCATCAGCATATAGTGTCTGTCTTCCTTTATGCCGAGACCGCTCAGCAGGGCTGCGGCATCGCTCTCGGCGTTCCAGCCTTCAAGCTCTGCGAATTTTTCTTCAAGCTCAGATGCTCTTATGCCGTCGGCATCGCTGAAATCCTCTTTGGCGTAAAGCGCGTCTTTTTCACGCATTATGTCCCAGAGCACTGTGTGTCCCTGCAGCACTGTGTCCATGACGGTACATTCGTCAAACTTGAAGTGGTCCTGTTCCAGCACACTCATTCTTTCGCCCGGTCCCTGGGTCACTGTGCCGTGGGTAGGGGTGAGCTGACCGCTGAGAATGCGCATGAGTGTGGATTTGCCGGCGCCGTTGGCACCGATGATGCCGTAGCAGTTGCCCGGCGTAAACTTCATGTTAACGTCCTGAAAAAGCACCCTTTTGCCGAACTGGATGCCTAAGTTGTTGACAGCTATCATTATATATCTATTTCTAAAAATCAGAGCACAAAGGTACTCATTTTTTATGGAATTATTAACTTTGCAGTCCGTTACCAGCCCTATAATATTTATGAATCCCCGGTCTCTTGATATAGAAGATTTTAATTATGAGTTGCCCGACAGCAGAATAGCCCGCCATCCGCTGGCGCAGAGAGACAGCTGCAGGCTGCTTGTGCGCCATTCAGACGGCTTGCTTGAGGAGCGGGTGTTTAGCGACTTGCCCGAACTTTTGCAGGCAGACACCATGCTTGTGGCAAACAACACGAAGGTGATAAACGCCAGGTTGAGGTTTGCCAAGGCTTCCACAGGAGCAAAAATAGAGATTTTTTGCCTTGAACCCGAATTCCCGGCAGACTATGAGCGTTCTTTTGCTTCAACCGGCGGGTGTTCGTGGTTGTGTTTTGTGGGCAATTCAAAACGCTGGAAAGAGGGGGCGCTTACAATGAGCCTTGACATAGACGGCAGGCAGGTGACCCTGTCGGCGGAGCGTGTAGCCAAAGAGGGCAATGCGTCATCGGTGCGGTTTGACTGGGATGACCCGTCTGTAAATTTTTCTAAGATAATAGAGAGCGCGGGGGTAATTCCGATTCCCCCCTATCTCAACCGCGATACCGAAGAGAGCGACTCATCGGACTATCAGACTGTTTATTCGCACATCGAGGGTTCTGTTGCGGCGCCAACCGCCGGGCTTCATTTTACCGACAATCTGTTTTCCAGACTGCGCGAAAAAGGCGTTGAGTGCCGGGAACTCACGCTGCATGTCGGTGCCGGCACTTTCGCTCCGGTGAAGTCTGATACCGTCGGAGCGCATGAGATGCACAGCGAATTCATATCGGTGCCGCGCGCTCTTATAGAGGAGCTTGCCGCCGGGCGAAAGCAGGTAGTGGCAGTAGGCACAACCTCAGTGCGCACGCTTGAAAGTGTGTATCACCTGGGGTGTATGTACGCCTCGGGCTGCAAAGAAGATGAAGTGCCGCAGTGGTACCCGTATTCGTCGGAGCATCCCGATTTGAGCGTGAGGCAGTCCATGGAAGCTCTGCTGAAACATCTTGACAGCATTGGCAGCGACAGACTTATGGCATCGACAAGAATAATCATAGCGCCGGGCTACAGGTATCGCATTGTCAAAGGCATGATAACCAATTTTCACCAGCCTAAATCCACTCTGCTTCTGCTTGTGTCGGCGTTTACCGGCGGAGACTGGAAGCGGATGTATGACCATGCGGTGAAAGCCGGATTCCGGTTTCTGAGCTACGGCGACGCCCAGTTGCTTCTTTAAGATGTAGTTTTTAAGCGACCTCTTAAAGCCGGTCGGTCGCGGCTGTGGAACCAGGCGGATATATGTTCCACAGAGTTATCAACATTTTGCGGAGGTTATAAACATTTAACTCAAATTAGAGCCCCAATAGGTTGTGTGTTAAAGTATAATGCTTTTACTTTGCGCCGTTGTTCCAATAATAGATAAGCATGGGCAAAATAATAGCTATTGCAAACCAAAAGGGAGGGGTGGGAAAAACCACCACGACAATAAATCTCGGCGCGTCTCTTGCCGCCGAGGGTAAGAAAGTTCTTATCATCGATGCCGATCCTCAGGCAAACGCCACCTCCGGCTATGGAATAAAGCCTTCTGAGCTGTCATCTTCCATCTACGAGTGTCTGGTAGACGACTATCCTGTGGACGGCTCTCAGGTGCCTACATGTGTGGAGGGTCTTGAGCTTGTGGGCTCGCACATCAATCTCGCGGGCGCTGAGATAGAGCTTATCAACCGTCCGAACAGAGAGCAGGCAATGGCAAACTGTCTTAAAAGCGTTGTTGACAAGTATGACTACATACTGATTGACTGTTCGCCCTCGCTCGGTCTGATAACTGTAAACGCGCTTACCGCAGCGCACTCGGTGATAATACCGGTACAGGCGGAATACTTCGCGCTCGAAGGCATCACCAAGCTCATAAACACAATCCGCATAATAAAGCCCAAACTCAACCCCGGGCTTGAGATAGAGGGTTTTCTGCTTACCATGTATGACGCCCGCCTGCGCCTTGCCAATCAGATATATGAAGAGCTGAAAGGTCACTTCGGCGATATGGTGTTCAACACCGTGATACCGCGCAATATCCGTCTGAGCGAGGCTCCCTCCCATGGCATTCCGGCAATAGTGTATGATGCCGAAAGCAGAGGCGCGACATCGCACATTGCCCTCGCCAAAGAGATTATAGAAAAGCACAAGCGTGCAGCTAACAACTGATTATTATGGCTATAAAAAGAAACGCACTCGGCAGAGGGCTTGACTCCCTTATTTCCATGGATGATGTGCCCGCGCGTGGCTCCACGGCAATCAATGACATAAGCATCAGCCAGATTTCACCGAATCCCGACCAGCCGCGAACCACATTTGACAACGAGGCTCTCGAAGAGCTTGCCACATCCATAAGGGAACTCGGCATAATACAGCCGCTGAGCCTGCGCAAAATCGGTCCGGACTCCTATCAGATAATAGCCGGCGAGCGCCGTTACCGCGCTGCCAAACTTGCGGGGCTGCACAGCGTGCCTGCGTATATACGCACGGCGTCGGAAACGGAGCTGACCGAGATGGCTCTTATAGAGAATATCCAGCGCGAGGACCTCAACGCTATAGAAATAGCCCTTACATTTAAAAAACTCATAGACCAGTATAACCTCACGCAGGAACGGCTGAGCGAGCGCATAGGCAAGAAACGCGCCACTATAGCAAACTTCCTGAGACTGCTTCGTCTCCCTGCCGAAGTGCAGCTCGGACTGCGTGACAGACGGGTGGATATGGGACATGCCCGCGCGCTGCTGTCGGTAGAGAATCCGACTCTCCAGCTTAAGCTCTATGAACGCATAATAAAAGAGGGGCTGTCTGTGCGCAAGGTCGAGGAGCTTGCGAAGTCAATGCGCGAGGAGAAACCGGAGAAACCGCAGCGCGAGGACTCCACTCATGATTTTGACCTGCTTAAGAATCATCTGACGGCTAAATTCAAAACCCCTGTGGCTTTTGCCTGTGACCGCAACGGCAAGGGCAAAATTACCTTCAGTTTCAAAAATGAGGATGAACTTGACAGATTAATTCGTATATTTGACGAGATAAAACAGTCCGACACCCGGCAGTGAGCGGGGTGTCTGTAGGTTGTGGTTGGCGGCAATGTGCTTTACCACAACTGTTTATGTGATGAAACAGTACCAAGAGAAAACAAAAGGCACATCAGCTTGTAAAGTGATTTACACTATAGCGGCGGCAGTGATAATTGCGGTCGTGTGTCCTTTTAACGTTTTTTGCGAAAGTCCTCAGAAACCTATAAAACCTGTAAAACGGACTCCTCCTGTGGAATTGCCCGATTCAATCAGGCTCAACTCGCCGGTATCACTCCCGGCGGAGGTTGTTGCCGACAGTCTTGAGGTGTCCGGCAATCAGGTGTCAGTGACGCCTGTCGATTCATTCCCTATTTTCAATGCCGAAAACATATCTTATCCCGACAGCGTGCGCTTTACAGGCATCAAACTGCGGGAATTCAACCCCGACCCCGTAAGGGCGGTGTGGTACTCGGCGCTTTTTCCGGGACTCGGGCAGGTGTACAACCGCCGTTACTGGAAGCTGCCTCTTGTCGTGGCAGGATTCATGGGTCTCGGCTACGGCACGTCGTGGAACAACGGAATGCTCCGCGACTACACCCGTGCCTATGCGGACATTATGGACAATGACCCGTCTACCAAAAGCTACATGGACTTCTTTCCGACAACAGTGCGCGAAGAGGACCTTGACAAGACATGGCTCACCAATGTGCTGAAATCCAGAAAAGATTATTACAGGAGAAACAGAGACCTGTGCATCATATCCATGGTAGGGGTGTACCTGCTTGCCATGGTAGACGCGTATGTAGATGCTTCTCTTGCCCATTTCGATATTTCGCCCGATTTGTCTATGGACGTGGCTCCTGCCATGATACCTGACAGACGCAACCGCCCCGGAGTGGGGCTTCAATGGGCTCTAAGATTTTAAAAGTATGTTTGAATTTAACATGAATATAGAATTTCTTTTTATCCCCTCAAAGGTCTTTTCGGGCGATTTTCGTCGAGTTTCATCCCGTATCGCTCCCTCCTCAACTCAAACAAATCTCTCCGAAACTCCTCTTTGAGATAACAGAAGTGAAATTCAACATACTCTAAATGAAAAAACTTGAAATGCTGATATGAAAAAGATTTTGCTCACTGTCGCTATCTGTAGCATGAGCCTCGGTTGTGGAGCCAAAGCGCTGTCTATACTTGACATAAAGCATTCCATTACCGACGACAATGTGATAGCACCGGAAAGTTTTGAGACCAAAACCAAGGAGCTTGAAGAAAACTTCTTTCTCAAGCACTATGCGAGCCGCTCGCAGGAGTCCGGAGTCGCCCGCACCGGAACACCTGCCGAGTATGAGGAACTGCTCAGCAAGCTGCCTGTGGAGATAGAGCTCCCTTACAATTCCATTGTAGGCAAGTTCATAGACATGTATCTCGGCAAACGCCGCGAGCTTGTTGCCGACATGCTTGCCCTGAACAATTACTACGGCAACATATTTGTCGAGGAGCTTATAAAGGAGAAACTGCCTCTTGAGCTTCAGTATCTGCCGGTCATAGAAAGCGCTCTCAACCCCAACGCGGTGTCAAGAGCCGGCGCGGTGGGATTGTGGCAGATAATGCCCGCTACAGCCACCGGTCTCGGTCTTGAGGTGAACTCGCTTGTGGATCAGCGCCGCGACCCGCGCCTTGCCACACGCCACGCTGTGCGCTACCTCAAGCAGCTATATGATATATACGGTGACTGGTCGCTTGCCATTGCCGCATATAACTGCGGGCCGGGCAATGTGAACAAGGCGCTGCGCAGAGCCGGCGGCGGCAAAAAAGATTACTGGGAGATATATCCCTACCTTGTCGCCGAGACCCGCGGCTATGTACCAGCCTTTATCGCCGCGAATTTTGTGATGAACTATTATAACAGATACGGTATCAACCCAACGCTGGTAAAAAACAAACTGGTGACTGACACCGTGCTTGTGAACAAGCGAGTGCATTTCAACCAGATAGCTGAGGTGCTGAATATTCCGGTAGAGGAAATACGCATGCTCAACCCGCAGTTCAGAAAGGATATAATACCCGGCGACAATCACCCTTATGCGCTTGTGCTCCCCAGCCAGCAGTGTCTGAGCTACATAATGAGCGAAGATGCCATTCTCGGAAACAATTCCGATGCCTACGCGCGCCGCACTCGTGTGGAGCCCGGCGAAAGCACTGTGGCTAATGCCGACGGCTCAACAACCAGAGTGGTCAGGAAAATCCATACAGTGGGCAGGGGAGAGTATCTCAGCGCTATAGCAAGAAAATACGGAGTAAGCGCCACCAATGTAAAAAAATGGAACAATATGCGCAGCGGCAAGGTCAAAGCCGGGCAGAAGTTGGTTATAGAGGTGCTTGAACGCGACAACTCGGCAGTGGCATCGGCAGCTGTGTCACCCTCTACAGAGTCAGCTGAGCCTGCAGCGTCAGCGGTCAATAACGGAGACGCGCAGACCGATAGCCCGACTGCCGACTCATCTGTCAAGTCAATGCCAAAAACAAAGGCGTCTACAATGCCGGTTAAAGAGCCGGTGACAAAAGCCAAGCCAGCTGCTGCAACGACCGCGCCGGCGCGCCCAACGACTTACAAGGTCAGAAAAGGTGACACTCTTGACAAGATAGCCAAGCGCTACAGCACCAGCGCCGCCGCAATCAGAAAGGCTAACGGCATGGCTGCCGGTGACTCACGCATTTGGGCGGGCAAGACAATAAAACTGCCTGCCGCTGGCACCGGTACTACTGCGAAAAAGAAGAAATCAACCAAGAGGAAATATAAGCGGTAGCTTACAAAATGATATTGAACTCCTTGAATTTAACCAAATTTAAGGAGTTTTTTGTGTCACAGTATTCAAAACTTAGTGTAAATTTGCCTTGTAAATAAATACCATTTTAATACCGGAAACATTAAAACAAAGAAAATGGACATTAACAGTATCATGACCTCTCTGGAGGCAAAACATCCCGGAGAAAAAGAGTATCTGCAGGCAGTGAAAGAGGTGCTCATGTGCGTTGAGGATGTGTATAACCAGCATCCCGAATTTGAAAAAGCACGCATAGTGGAGCGCATGGTAGAGCCTGACCGCATAGTTACATTCCGTGTGACATGGACAGACGACCGTGGCGAGGTGCAGACCAACATAGGCTACCGCGTGCAATTCAACAACGCCATCGGCCCGTATAAAGGCGGTATCCGTTTCCACGCATCTGTAAATCTTTCTATTCTGAAATTTCTCGGCTTCGAGCAGACATTCAAAAACGCTCTTACAACACTGCCTATGGGCGGTGCCAAAGGTGGCAGCGATTTCTCGCCCCGCGGCAAGAGCGATGCCGAGATAATGCGTTTCTGCCAGGCATTCATGCTTGAGCTCTGGAAAAATATAGGTCCCGACCGTGATGTACCCGCCGGCGACATAGGCGTAGGCGGCAGAGAGGTAGGCTACATGTATGGCATGTACAAGAAGCTGTGCAATCAGTGCGACGGCTCAATGACCGGCAAGGGTCTTGATTTCGGCGGTTCACGCATACGTCCCGAGGCTACAGGCTTCGGCGCGCTTTACTTTGTGCAGAGCATGCTCGCGGAGAAGAATCAGGACATAAAAGGCAAGACCGTGGCTGTGTCCGGTTTCGGCAATGTGGCATGGGGCGCTACTCTCAAGGCAAACGAGCTTGGCGCAAAGGTTGTGACCATTTCCGGTCCCGACGGATACATCTATGACCCGGAGGGCGTGAGCGGCGAAAAGATTGACTATATGCTCTATCTCCGCGCTACCGGCGAGGACATTGTGGCTCCCTATGCGGAAAAGTATCCCGAAGCGACATTCTATCCCGGCAAGAAACCCTGGGAACAGAAGGTGGACATAGCTCTTCCGTGCGCAACCCAGAACGAACTCGACGGCGACGATGCCAAAGCGCTTGTTGACAACGGAGTTCTTATGGTTGCAGAGGTTTCCAATATGGGCTGTACTCCCGAGGCTATCGACACATTCATCAACAGCCGTGTGACATACGCTCCTGGTAAGGCGGTGAATGCGGGCGGAGTGGCTACCTCCGGACTCGAAATGAGCCAGAATGCAATGCATCTGCAATGGAGTGCAGAGGAAGTGGATGCAAAACTGCACACAATAATGCGCGACATTCATGAGCAGTGTGTCAAGTACGGCACAGAACCCGACGGCTATCTGAACTATATGAAGGGTGCGAATATAGCAGGCTTCATGAAGGTGGCAGGAGCCATGATGGGTCAAGGCGTAATCTGACTATAGTTTTAAATTCCATATACGGTATGGCGCGACAGCAACAGCGGTCGCGCCATACTTGTTTCTGCGTCTGTCACATATTTCTTTATATTGCGCGGGCAATAAACATAAAGATAATATGGCAGTTATAAAAGTAAAATTCCGCCCCTCTGCCGTTGCCGGGAAAGAGGGTTCAGTGTATTACAGTATTATCCATGCGCTCAAGGTGCGCAGTATTACCACGGGGTATAAGGTTATGCCCGAGGAGTGGAACGATGTAGCCGCGGTTGTAGAGGTGCGTAGGCAGATTGCTGCAGATATGGAACGCATGGCAAGAGTTGTGCGCCGGCTTGACAAAGCCGGAGTGCCGTACACGGTCGACGATGTGGTGAGCGATTATGCGAAGAGTACAGCCGAGTGCAGCGTATTCAATTATATGTCTGTGCTTATAGAGCGGATGAGGCAGAACGGGAGAGTGCGCACAGCCGAGACATATACAGCCGCGCTCAACAGCCTCATGCGGTTTCGACAAGGCAAGGATCTTGCACTTGACAGCCTGTCGTCAGATTTAATGGAGTCGTACCAGGCATGGCACCGTAGCCGGGGCAATTCGTACAATACCATTTCGTTTTACAACCGCATTGTAAGAGCGGTGTATAACCGAGCTGTGGAAAACGGAATGATAGAGAACAAAAATCCGTTCCGGAGGGTGTACACAGGCATAGCAAAGACAGTAAAGCGAGCGTTGCCGATAGATACCCTAAGCCGTATAAGGGTGTTGGATTTGAGTGAATGCCCGGCTTTGGACTATGCCCGAGACATGTTTATAATGAGTTTTATGCTGCGGGGCATGAGCTTTATAGACATGGCTTACCTGAAAAAGTCGGATGTTCGCGGCGGTTATGTGGTGTACCGGCGCCGGAAAACCGGGCAGACACTCAGAATCAGATGGACGCAGGAGATGGAGGATGTGCTCGGGCGCTATCCCGAAAACAAGTCGGATTATCTTCTTCCGATAATAAGAAACAGGGGAGTGAACGAGCGCTGTGTGTACCGCAATGCGGCATATAACATCAACCGCAGTCTGAAGATTATAGGAACAATGGTAGGGGTTACAGAGCCGCTGACTCTTTATGTAGCCCGCCACAGCTGGGCATCGGCGGCAAAAACAAAGGGTGTGCCGCTCAGTATCATCAGTGAAGGGATGGGGCATCACAGCGAAGCTACGACCCGCATATATCTTTCATCGCTCAGCTCCTCGGTGATTGACAGTGCAAACTCGCTTATAATATCGTCAATATAAAGTTGCCCTTCCAAGGCAACACAAAAGGGGGGCTGCCGGGGTGTTTCGAAATGATTCGGACTCCCGGCAGAATTTTTGTATTAGAGGCTATAAGAAAGTGATTGAATTTAAACGATAGTAAGAGAAAGGAAATTTTTTATGCACTCTGCGGCTTCTTTTTAAACAAAAGAGAGGAGTGGTGTCAGCGGTTGAGGTACATGTCGTCGTAGTACTTTTCGTACTCACCGGAGGTTATGTTGTCCATCCATTCCTGATTGTCGAGGTACCAGCGGACAGTACGTTCTATACCTTCCTCGAATTGCAGAGAGGGTTCCCAGCCCAACTCGCGTTGTAGTTTGCGGGAGTCGATAGCGTAGCGCAGGTCATGCCCGGCGCGGTCTGTCACATAGGTTATCAGGTTTTCGGAAGAGCCTTCCGGATTGCCCAAAAGCCTGTCGACTGTTTTGATTATGACTTTTATAAGGTCGATGTTTTTCCATTCGTTGAATCCTCCGATATTATAGGTGTCGGCGATTTTGCCTTTGTGGAAAATCAGGTCTATTGCGCGGGCGTGGTCTTCAACAAACAGCCAGTCGCGTACATTTTCTCCTTTGCCGTATACCGGAAGTGGTTTGCGGTGGCGTATATTGTTTATGAACAGAGGTATCAGCTTTTCGGGAAACTGGTATGGACCGTAATTGTTAGAGCAGTTTGTAACAATGGTCGGCATTCCGTAAGTGTCGTGGTAGGCTCTTACAAAGTGGTCTGAGCTTGCTTTTGACGCCGAGTAGGGTGAATGGGGGTTGTATTTGGTAGTTTCCAGAAAAAATTCTGTGCCGAAGGCAAGGTGATGGTCTGAAGAGGACGCTGTGGTTGCGAACGGCGACTCTAAGCCTTCGGGGTGGGTGAGTTCAAGAGCTCCATACACTTCGTCGGTGGATATGTGGTAGAACATTTTGCCGCCGAACTTTTCAGGCAGGGTCTCCCAGTATTCTTTTGCCGCCTGCAACAGGGCAAGAGTTCCCATGACATTTGTGCGCGCAAAAGTGAAGGGGTCTTTAATTGAGCGGTCTACATGGCTTTCTGCCGCGAGGTGTATGATGCCGTCTATCTTGTGGCTGGAGACAATAGCCCTTATGGTGTCAAGGTCGGCGATGTCGGCACGCACAAAAGTGTAGTTGGGGCAGTTTTCAATGTCTTTCAGATTGGCGAGGTTGCCTGCATAGGTGAGTTTGTCAAGGTTGACTATGTTGTAGTCAGGATATTTGTTTACAAACAGCCTTACCACATGGCTGCCAATGAAGCCGGCACCGCCGGTAATCAGTATGTTTCTTTTGCTCATGATTCTGTAAGGTTTTTTATGCAGGCTTTCAGAGATGTTTTCCAATATGGGATGCTGATGCCGAAAGTGCGTTTGAATTTGGCTTTGTCAAGCACTGAATATGAAGGGCGCACAGCCGCTGATGGAAATTCGCACGACCGGCAGGGTTCGATGTGGCATGAGGTATTGCCGGCGAGGTGAGCAATTTCCTGTGTGAAGTCGTACCAAGAGCACACACCTTCGTCAGAATAATGGTATATACCCTCGTTTCCTTCGTATTTATGGTTGTCTATTATGTCTACAATGGCATTTGCGAGGTCGCGTGCATAAGTAGGGGAGCCAACTTGGTCAAAAACCACTTTCAGCTCCGGTCTGGTAGCTGTCAGTTCAAGTATTGTCTTGACAAAGTTTTTGCCAAACTCGGAGTATAGCCATGCGGTGCGTATGATTAGGTATTTGCACCCTGACTTTTCTATAGCCTGCTCGCCGTGTAGCTTTGACAAGCCGTAGACTCCTGTCGGTTTCACCGAGTCGTCTTCTCTTCGGGGGGTGTTGCCTTCATTGCCTCCGAAAACGTAGTCGGTGGAAATCTGTATGAGTGTGCATCCGTTTTTTCTTGCAGCACCGGCAAGGAATCCGGCAGCTTCGGCATTGATTCTCTCTGCAATTTCGGGCTGTTCTTCAGCGCGGTCCACATTTGTGTATGCAGCGCAGTTGACTATGATGTCGAAATTATTGCATCCCACACCGAGGTCAACCGCTTCCTTGTCTGTAATGTCAATGTAGTCGGCATCGGTAAAGATGTATTTGTTTGGCGAATTTTCTGAGGCTATTTTCAGGCAGGTGCCAAGTTGCCCGTCGCCTCCGGTAACCAGTATTCTCATTCGTTGTATAAGTCTATAGTAATATCAAAAGGAGAATTGAACTCGGAAAGCAGTGGATGTTTCGTGTCTTTCTCTGACAAAATGGCGTTTTCAACGCTTATTCTCCAGTCAATTCCAAGAGACGGGTCAAGAACCGATATTCCGCCGTCAGCCTCGGGGTGATAGAAGTTGTCGCATTTGTACTGAAACACGGCAATGTCGCTCAGAACGGCAAAACCGTGAGCGAACCCTCTCGGTATGAACATCTGCAGGCGGTTTGATTCGGTTAACTCAACGGCTACATGGCAGCCATAGGTCGGAGAGCCTTTGCGTATGTCAACGGCAACGTCAAGCACCGCGCCTTTTACGCACCGCACCAGTTTTGACTGTGTATAGGGGGGCATCTGAAAGTGTAGCCCTCTCAGCACACCTTTGGCAGAGCAGCTTTCGTTGTCTTGAACAAAGTCTACGGGACGTACTTTTTCATCGAATTCTTTTTTTGAATAGCTTTCAAAAAAATAGCCTCTGGCATCTTTGAATACTCTTGGCTCGATGATTACCACATCCTTAATGTCGGTATGAATAACATTCATTGTCTCAATCAAGGTTTTTGTATCCGGTGCGCTCAATTTCATTGACAACCTTGAGCAGGTATTGTCCGTATTGGTTTTTTAGCATGGGCTTGGCGAGTTCGCGCATTTTCTCGGCTGTTATCCACCCTTGCCGGTAAGCTATGCCTTCAAGACATGCTATTTTAAGTCCCTGACGTTTTTCAAGTACCTCAACATAAATGGATGCTTCGGCAAGGGAGTCGTGAGTGCCGGTGTCAAGCCATGCGAAGCCTCTTGGCAGTGTCTGCACCTTCAGGTTGCCGTCCTTGAGAAACTCCTGGTTCACAGATGTGATTTCCAGTTCTCCTCTTGCCGACGGTTTGATGCGGTGGGCAATATCAACTACTTTGTTGGGATAAAAATACAGCCCGACTACCGCATAGTTAGATTTGGGGTTCCGGGGCTTCTCCTCAATGGAGAGACAGTTGCCGTTATTGTCGAATTCGGCTACTCCGTAACGCTCCGGGCTGTCTACCCAGTAGCCGAAAACGGTAGCCTTGGATTCTTTTTCCGCAGCTTCGACCGAAGATTTCAGAACGCCGGAGAAACCTGCACCGTGAAATATATTGTCACCGAGAACAAGGCACACGCTGTCATTGCCAATAAAATCTTTTCCGATGATGAATGCCTGGGCGAGTCCGTCAGGGCTCGGCTGTTCGGCATAGGTGAACCGGACTCCGTAGTCACTGCCGTCACCGAGCAGGCGCCGGAACCTGGGAAGGTCCTGCGGAGTGGAAATTATCAGTATGTCTCTTATTCCGGCAAGCATAAGGGTCGATATAGGATAATAGACCATAGGCTTGTCGTATATAGGCAGCAACTGTTTGCTGACTCCTTTTGTTATCGGATATAGCCGGGTGCCTGAGCCTCCCGCGAGTACGATTCCTTTCATGGTTCAATTTTTAAATATAACAAAGATAGGCTCTATTGTTTTATTTTATGCGGTGTAAACAGCAATTTATAGAATATTAATACCATTGCGGCGCTGTACAGGATGTATTGAATAAAGTGTGCCTGACAGGCTCCGACAACTCCGTTCAATTTTATCAGCCAGTATCCCAGCGCTATGTATGCAGCGGCAGCCAGTATCTCGGAGATTATGAAGGTGCGGGTATAGGCTTTTGCAATCATGACAAATGCGACAAGCCAGCTTGATATTTTAAAAAAGTCTCCTGCCATTTGCCATATAAACAGCCGGGTCATGGGTTCGAACTGTTCGGTGAACAGCATACGGACTATGAAGTGTCTTGAAAGGTATATGACAGTGAATCCGGTTAACAGAAGCGGGGCTATGATGCGGAACGCTTTTGCTATTTCGCGCCGCAGTTCTAACGAGTCGGCGATTTCGCTGAGCCTCGGCAGATAGTAAACGCTGAAAGAGGAAGTCACGACCATCAGGTAAATATTTGAAATACGGCACATGCCTTCCCACCAGCCGGCGGCGGTGTCGGAAATCTCGGTCATTATATATCCTCTCAGCAATAATTGCGCCGCCGGAAGCATCAGCGCGCTGACGAGTGTCATAAGGGTGTATTTCAGAAATTGTGCCGCGATTTTTTTGTCAAAGCGTCGAAAAAGGGTGTGTATGTTCATCCATGCCGCCTTACGTACAATCAGTAGTGTGACGACCAGAACCACACTCTGGTATGTGACTGCCGCCACAAGGGCTCCGGTTGTACGGTACAGCAGCACGAGGCTCACGGTGAATATTAGCCCGATTATACTGCCGGCTATGTTTACGGTTACGAATTGTCTGAATTCTTTGAATCCGTTTATTACAGACAGTATGAAGTTGTTTGCTGCATAAAGGAGTAGCGTGAAACCGAATATTCTGAATACGACAGCGTAGTCCGGGTTCAACAGTATGACTGAGCTGAGCGGGATAGCCAGAAGTATCAGAAGAATGCCTATGGTAGAGCCGGATATGACGGTGAGCCGTAGCCCTACAGAGAGATAGCGCGACAGCCGGTCGGGATTGTCGCGGTACTGCGAGGTGTATTTTGTTATGCCATTGTTTATACCACCGCCGGCAAAAGAGAGGATGATTGAAACGAAGTTGTTGAGCTGACCGAGGAGTGCAATTCCTGCGGGACCGACAAGCAGAGCTATAATTTTCATGCTTACCAGCCCGGTACACATTTTGACAAGTGTAGACACTGAAGTCAGTGAGAATACCCTGACTATCTCCGAGCGTACAATTGACTTTATTCTATTTATAATGCCGAGAGTCAATAGTGCCAGTTGTTTATAAGGTCAATCACTTGTGAGACTTCGTTGTCGGCGATAGCCGGAGAAATCGGCAAAGAGAGTTCTTTGCTGTGAATCATTTCCGTAACCGGAAACGAGAGTCTGTTCCACTCCCGGTAGCATTTCTGTCTGTGAGGCGGAACAGGGTAGTGAATGAGAGTGTCCACGCCGTTTTGTCTCAGGTATTTCTGAAGGTTGTCGCGGTGGTTCGCAAGAATCGGGAACAGGTGGAATACATGGCTGTCAAAGTTGCTGACATGAGGCAATGTTATGGCTGGATTTGTTATGCCGCCAAGGTACATTTCAGCCACAGCCTTGCGGCGCATGTTGTCTTGGTCGAGATATTTCAGCTTGACATCAAGTATGGCTGCCTGAATTTCGTCAAGTCTGGAGTTTCGTCCTTTGTAGCGGAACACATATTTTTCAGATGAGCCGTAATTAGCCAAAGCCCTGACAGTGTCTGCCAGTGCGGTGTCGTTGGTTGTCACTGCGCCACCGTCGCCAAGAGCTCCGAGATTTTTGCCGGGGTAAAAACTGTGAGCCGCAGCGTTGCCGAGGCTTCCTGTGCGGCGGTTAGTGTACAGGCATCCGTGAGCCTGAGCGTTGTCTTCAATCAGCAGAAGTCCGTTTTGCCGGCAGATGTGTTCTATATCAGCATTATAGGCGCATCTTCCGTACAGGTGTACAAGTAGCATGGCTTTTGTGCGGGGCGTTATGGCTTTTTCCGCTTTTTCGGGGCTCAGCTGCAGGGTGGTTATGTCTGGCTCCACGAGCACGGGTTTCAGCCGGTTTTCTGTGACGGAGAGTATGGAGGCTATGTATGTGTTTGCCGGCACTATCACTTCATCGCCGGGGTGCAGGACTCCTGTTTCAATGTAGGCTCTGAATATAAGAATCAGAGCGTCGAGTCCGTTTGCCACGCCGACGGCGTGGTCTGTTCCTATGTACTGTGCATAGTTCTTCTCAAAGGACTTGTTTTCGTTTCCCTGCAGGTATCTGCCGGAAGCGACAACACGGTTCACTGCCTGCTCTATTTCATTGCCATGCAAGGCTGTTATTTTCTGAAGGTCAAGAAATTGTATCATTCTGATATACTGCCCTTAAGAATTTAACCGGTGTTTTAAAAATTCATCATAATTCCGTATATAGTCTGCTTCGTCGTATGGTTCAGAGGCAAGAACCAGACAAACAGCGCCGGAAGAGAAGTCTTCGATAGTCTCCCAGATGCCGGGATGGACAAACAGAGCCTTATAAGGATGGTTGAGTGTGAAGCTGCGCCTGACGTTGCCGTCGTCAAGGGTTACGGTAAAGCTGCCGCTGGCAGCAATGATTAGCTGGAAGAGCGACCGGTGTGCGTGAGCGCCCCGACTTTCTCCTCCGGGTACGTCATAGATGTAGAAAACGCGTTTTACCTGAAAAGGCACAGTTGTAAGATTGCTGACAACCGAGAGGTTTCCCTTACGGTCTGAACTATGTCGGTCAAGTTCAATGACGCTGCAGTCGTAGACGGTTTTTGTGTTCATCGGCTCAGAATGAAATCATTGTAGTCGCGGATGTAGTCCGAGGCTTCGTAAGGAGTGGAGGCGAGCAGCAGGGCGAGCGAGTTTGTAGAGAAGTCGGTCATTTCTCGCCAGATGCCTTTGGGCACATATAGCCCGTAGTAGGAGCGGTTAAGAGTGTATGTTTTTTTTTCGATACCGTTGTCAAGAACAACATCAAAGCTGCCCGAAAGGGCTACAATGAATTCATCGGTGTTTCTATATGCGTGACCTCCCCGGCTTTCTCCTCCCGGCACGTCGTATATCCAGTAAGTGCGTTCTATTTTGAAGGGAATGTGGCTGCATTCTTCAATAAATGACAGGTTGCCTCTTTTGTCAAGAATCCTGGGGAGTTGTATTATTCTTGGTGCTTCCATGTTGCGGGATGTATGACAAAGACAAAGTTAGTTTCAAATTGTGAAATAAGCAACGGTGAGTATAAAAAAGAGCCACCGGACAGAAATCCGATGGCTCTTGCTATTCTGATGTCAGTAATCAAGCCTTGTAAGCCTCAACCTGCGAGGGGTTGAAGTTGGCGATGAAGTCGGCATGCTTGGCAACTTCTGCCTGAGCGAGTTTCGCATAAACTTCAGCCGATTTTACAAAGGAGTCGTTTTTGGTGGCGTCAGCGAGCAGTAGGTAGCTCATGATTATTACACCAGCCATTTCGACAAGACGGCGAGCCATGAAGTCGGCGTATTCGCTGTTGTTTGCCTCAACGACTGTTTTGACAGCGTTTTCGTAGCTTTCGGTGAGTTTTACGAGCATGTCGTGAATCCACTGGAGTTCAGGTTTGACAGCCTGCGCCTCGTATTCGCGGATGAGTGAAAGGTATGTGCCGGTAGTGACGTGGCGTATCGCAGCCACAACCTGAAGCTGTGTTGTACCTTCGTAAATTGAGGTTATGCGGGCATCGCGGTATACACGTTCGCAAGCGTAGTCTTTCATGAATCCGCTGCCGCCGTGTATCTGGATGCAGTCATAAGCATTCTGGTTGCAGTATTCGCTGCCTAATCCTTTTACGAGGGGGGTGCAGGCATCGGCAACGCGTGAGTACTGCTTCATTTCCTTGCGTTCTTCCGGAGTCAGAGAGCGTTCCTTTGCGATGTCTTCGTAAATTTTGTACATGTCAACAAAACGTGAAGTTTCGTAAAGGAGTGCACGCGATGCGTCGAGTTTGGCTTTCATTACCGCGAGCATTTCAAATACTGCGGGGAATTCAATGATTGCTTTGCCGAACTGTTTGCGATCCTTCGCATAGGCGAGTGCCTCGCGGTAGGCGCGTTCGCTCACACCGACGCTCTGGGCGGCGATGCCGAGGCGGGCACCGTTCATGAGTGCCATGACGTATTTGATAAGACCGAGGCGACGCTGACCGCAAAGTTCAGCGGGAGCGTTTTTGTATGTGAGCTCGCATGTGGGCGATCCTTTTATGCCCATTTTGTTTTCAATGCGGCGCACGTCGACACCTCCGTTGCGTTTGTCGTAGATGAACATGGAAAGACCTCTGCCGTCTTTAGTGCCATCCTCAGAGCGCGCGAGAACGAGGTGAATGTCGCTGTCGCCGTTGGTGATGAAGCGTTTCACACCGTTGAGAACCCAAGTGCCGTCTTCTTTTTGAGTGGCTTTGAGCATTACGCTCTGCAGGTCGGAGCCGGCATCGGGCTCTGTAAGGTCCATTGACATGGTTTCGCCCTGACAAACGCGGGGTATGTATCTTTTTTTCTGGTCTTCGTCAGCGAATTCGTAGATGGTTTCGGCGCAGTCCTGTAGTCCCCAGAGGTTTTCAAAACCGGTGTCCGCACGGCTTACGATGTCGGCAGCCATGATGTATGGGGTTATGGGGAAGTTGAGACCGCCGAGGCGGCGGGGCATTGACATGCCCATGAGACCTGCCTTGCGGCAGAGTTCAAGGTTTTCCTGAGTGCCGGGAGCGTAAATGACTCTGCCGTTTTCAACTTTGGGCCCGTCGTGGTCAACGCCTTCGGCATTTTCTGCGATTTTTCCACCGCAAATCTCTCCGACAATTTCAAGAACTTTGTCATACGAGTCCATAGCGTCCTCGAAGTTCACCGGCGCGTAGTCGAATTTTTCAGCGTCGGTGTAGTTGCGCTCCTTGAGCTCAACGATCTTCTGCATCAGCGGGTGACTGAGATGATGTTTGAGATCGGGGTTGTCTGTATAAAAGTTTGCCATTGTTTCGTTTTTAATTTTAGTTTATCACCGGGTGGTATTACTTGGAGTTTTTCTTGTAATACTTGATTAGCTTGGGAATAACGTCTTCAGCATTTCCAGTAATCACATAATCGGCAATATCGTTTATAGGCGCGTTGGGGTCGTTGTTGACAGATATTATCATAGCGCTGTCCTGCATGCCTGCGATGTGCTGTATCTGTCCGGAGATGCCGCATGCAATGTACAGTTTGGGACGTACGGTAACACCTGTCTGTCCAATCTGACGGTCGTGTTCAGTAAATCCGGCGTCGACAGCTGCACGGCTTGCACCTACTTCGGCTCCGAGTGTGTCGGCGAGTTCGAAAAGCAGGTCGAAGTTTTCTTTAGAGCCCATGCCATAGCCGCCGGCTACAATTATGGGGGAGTTCTTGATGTTTACTTTAGACTTTTCGATGTGGCGGTCGATAATCTCAACAACGAAGTCTTCGGGTTTTACATATTTCTTCACATCGAGGTTCACGACTTTGCCTTTGTGGTTGTTGTCGTGAATCTGTTTTTTCATCACACCTTCACGCACGGTTGCCATCTGGGGACGGCAGTCGGGGTTTACAATCGTAGCGACAATGTTGCCGCCGAAAGCGGGACGAATCTGGTAAAGGAGGTTCTGATACTCCTTGCCGGTCTTCGGGTCGGTGTGGTTGCCGATTTCAAGAGATGTGCAGTCGGCGGTGAGTCCGCTGTGCAGGCAGGATGACACTCTGGGTCCGAGGTCACGACCGATGCATGTTGCACCCATGAGGCATATCTGGGGTTCGATTTCCTTGAAGAGGTTTATCAGAACAGCCGCGTGGGGGTTGGAAGTGTAGGGGTACAGGCGTTTGTCTTCCGCTTTGTATACGGTGTCGGCGCCGTAGCGTATTATTTCTTTTTCCACATCCTTGAGGTTGTCGCCGATAACCACTGCTTCGAGCTGTACTCCGAGAGTGGTTGCGAGCTGGCGACCTTTTGTAAGCAGTTCAAGGCTCACATCGGCAACTTTGCCGTCCTCAAATTCGCAATATACTATAAGGTTGTTTTTGTTGCTCATGTTGATGCTAAATTAAATATGAGGGGATTAGCCGATAGTGTGGTTTGCAAGGAGTTCCTTGACGAGGTTTTCAATCGCTTCGTCGTTGTTTTCAAGCCGCAGGTTTTCTTTAGCGGTGAATACGACGTTCACAATGTTTTTAACTTTTGTGGGAGAGCCGGGCATGCCTATCTGCTGGGGATCTGCCTCGACATCTGCCGCGCTCCATTCCTGGATGTGAAGTTCGGGGCGGCGTGAGTATATTTCTTTGGCTGATTCGCTGAGCGCAGCAACGCCAGAGGGAGATGTGGCGTGTTTGAATTTCATGACGCGCATAGCGTTGCGAGGACGGCATTCGGCAGCAGAGCCGTTGACAGTAACCACGCAAGGCAGGGGAGCTTTGACAGTCTCGACACCGTTTTCAAGGCGGCGTTTTACAATGATGCTGCCGTTTTTGACATCAAGGATATCTTCAGCGTATGTTACCTGAGGCAGACCGAGTTTTTCAGCAATCTGAGGTCCAACCTGTGCGGTGTCGCCGTCAATAGCCTGTCTGCCGCCAAGAATAAGGTCTACCTTGCCCATTTTTTTGATGGCCTGGGCGAGGGAGTAGGAGGTGGCAAGGGTGTCGGCTCCGCCGAGTACTCTGTCAGTGAGAACAATGCCGCCGTCTGCACCACGGAAAATAGCTTCACGGATAACTTCGCTTGCGCGCGGAAGACCCATTGTGAGGATGTCGACTGTAGAGCCGGGATTGGCGTCCTTGATACGGAGCGCCTGTTCAAGGGCATTGAGATCCTCAGGGTTGAAGATGGCGGGGAGAGCGGCGCGGTTGATAGTGCCGTCCTCCTTCATTGCATCTTTGCCCACGTTGCGGGTATCGGGTACCTGCTTTGCGAGCACAACGATGTTTAGACTCATATTGTAATCAGTTTAGTGTAAGTTTTTATAATTTAGACTGCAAAGTTAGGTATTTTCAGCGAAAAAGCAATTCATTCATAGCTGCTTCCGTCGAAACAGTGTGTGCATACCTTGCATTTTGGCAGTCCGATTGATTCAATCACGTTTTCAATGGAGCTGAATTTGAGGGAGCTGATTTTCAGCTGTTCGCGGATACGCTCTACCATGGCTTCGTATTTGGGGCTTCCGGTTTTGGCGTATTCGTCAAGGTGGGCATCGGGGTTGCCTTCGAGTTCGGCAATCACTCTGCGGGTAATTAGTTCCATGTCGCTTTTGGACGCGGTGAAGTTGAGGAACTTGCAGGGGTAGATGAGCGGCGGACAGCTGATGCGCATGTGTACTTCCCGGGCGCCTCCCTCAAAGAGGTCGGCAACGTTGTCGCGCAGCTGCGTGCCTCTGACAATGGAGTCATCGCAGAATATCACCTTTTTGTTTTTCATCAAGGCTTTGTTCGGGATGAGTTTCATTTTGGCAACAAGCTCGCGGCGTTCCTGGGTGCTTGGGGTGAAGCTGCGGGGCCATGTCGGGGTGTATTTCACGATGGCGCGTTTGTAGGGCACATTCTTGCCTTCGGCATATCCGAGAGCCATGCCTATGCCGGAGTCGGGTATGGCGCTTACAAAGTCGGCTTCGGTGGAGTCTTTCTCGCCCATTGCGCAGCCGCAGGCGTAGCGCATCTCATCAACGTTTCTGCCTTCGTACTCGCACACCGGGTAGCCGTAGTATGTCCACAGAAACGCGCAAATCTGCATGTCGTTGCCGGGTGCCTTGAGCTGGCGCATGGAGTCAGCCGAGAATTCCACTATTTCACCCGGTCCGACATTGTAGTGTACTGTGAAACCGAGGTTGGGAAACGCGCAAGTTTCGGATGTAGCGGCAAACGCGCCTTCTTTGTGTCCTATTATAATAGGTGTGCGTCCGAGTCTGTCGCGTGCGGCTATGATGCTGTTTTCGAGCAGCAGGAGCATGGAGCAGCTGCCTTTTATTCTGCGGTAGACGTTTTCAATGCCGCTGACAAAGTCAGAGCCTTCGCTTATGAGCGCGGCAATCATTTCTGTGGGATTGATGATGTCGTAGCTGTGTTCGCAGAAGTGATGCCCTTTTGCAAGAAGCTCTTTTTCAAGTTCTTTGATGTTGTTTATTCTTGCAACTGTCACAATGGCGAATTTGCCGAGGTGGCAGTTGACTATGATAGGCTGCGCATCGGTGTCGCTGATGACACCGATGCCGCAGTTTCCTGAAAACTCGTCAAGGTCGCTTTCAAATTTAGTGCGGAAATAGGAATTTTCAATATTGTGTATGGAACGGTTGAAGATTCCGTCGTGACAAGTTGCCATACCTGCACGTTTTGTTCCCATGTGGCTGTTGTAGTCAACGCCGTAGAACAGTTCGTTTATGCATTTAGAGTGTTTGGCAACTCCAAAAAAACCTCCCATGTTTAGTTGATATTATTTAGATGTTTTCTTTTCAATCCATTTGCGGGCGTTGATAAACGCGTCAATCCAGGGTGTTACCTCGTCATTGCGGTGTGATGCGGGATAGAATCCGCACTGCCAGGGGAATATGGCTCTTTCGAGGTGAGGCATCATGGCGAGATGGCGACCGTCGTCGGAGCATATTCCGGCGATAGCATAACGGCTGTCGTTGGGGTTGCCGGGGTAGGAGCTGTAGCTGTATTTTGCCACTACGTTGTACCTGCTCAAGGGCAGCGGCAGGTTGAAACGGCCTTCGCCGTGAGCAACCCATATGCCTGTTTTCATGCCAGAGAGGCTGCCGAACATCACAGAGTTGTTCTGAGGGATTGTTACACCAAGGAAGTTGCTTTCAAATTTGTGGCTTCCGTTGTGCTCCATCCGTGTACGTTTCTCGTGGTCGGGGTTGATGAGGTTGAGCTCAATCATGAGCTGGCATCCGTTGCAGATGCCGAGGCTGAGGGTGTCGGTGCGTTTGTAGAAGCGTTCAAGTGCCGATTTGGCTTTCTCATTCCATTTGAAGCCTCCTGCCCAGCCTTTTGCGGAGCCAAGAACGTCGGAGTTTGAGAATCCGCCGCAGAACACTATCATGTTTACATCGTCGAGTGTTTCGCGTCCGCTCATGAGGTCGGTCATGTGAACGTCTTTGACATCAAATCCGGCAAGGTAGAGG
The DNA here is from genome assembly GCA_003762715.1 of Muribaculaceae bacterium Isolate-104 (HZI). Taxonomy (GTDB): domain Bacteria; phylum Bacteroidota; class Bacteroidia; order Bacteroidales; family Muribaculaceae; genus Paramuribaculum. The sequence goes on from RIBJ01000030.1 coordinate 145,442, forward strand.
GAGTATGCCATCTCTCGGTCGCCGTTTACTCCTTTTTCGCGGATAATGGCGGCGCGTATTCCGGATTTTTCATGTTTGCCGAGCGCTATGCCGCGGCTTTCGAGCTTGCCGTCAAATCCGGCAGGGAAGCGGTAGCGCACAGGCTGGCTCTTGTAGTTTGTAAAGCGAGCCAGCGCATGGCTTTCGCCGCTTTGCTCGCAGTCCATGAGGTAGGATGAACGATACCAGACGTCGCGCATGTAGTCTATGTCGACAAGGCGCTGTGTGCCGTCGTGGTTTATCAGCAGCACACGTTCCTTGCAGGTATTGCCTATGATTTTAGCTTTCGCTCCTGCGTTTTCAAGTACTTTCATCGCGCTGTCCACGCTTGAGTCGGCAACCTGTAGAACTATTGCGGGGTTTTCGGCAAACAGTATCTTCACAAGGTCGTTTTGACCTTCGGCGCAGAATGCGTCGGTGTTTATTTCAATGCCTCCGGTGGTGTTTGCAAATGCCATTTCAAGCAGTGTGGTTACAAGACCGCCTGCGCTTATGTCGTGAGCGGCAAGTATGCTTCCTCTTTTTACAAGGCGCTGTACTGCATTGAATGTAGCGGCAAACTGTGCTACATTTTTTACGGTCGGGGCATCGGAGCCGATGTGGTTGAGCGATTGGGCGAACGCGCTGCCTCCGAGTCTGAGACTGTCGCCGGAGAAGTCCACATATATAAGTGTGCTCTTGCTGTTTCTGAGCACCGGAGACACTGTTTTGCGGATGTCGCTAACTTCGCCTGCGGCAGAAATTATTACTGTGCCGGGCGCAAACACTCTGTCTTCGCCGTATTTCTGGGTCATGGACAGGGAGTCTTTGCCTGTCGGGATGTTAATGCCGAGCGCGCATGCAAACTCGCTGCATGCTTCTACAGCACGGTACAGCGCAGCGTCCTCACCCTGGTTTTTGCAGGGCCACATCCAGTTTGCGCTGAGAGATATTGATTCAAGACCTTTTTTGAGGGGGGCGCCTACAATATTTGTAAGGGCTTCGGCTATAGCCATTACCGAGCCTTTTGCAGAGTCGGCGAGCGCTATCTGCGGGGCGTGACCGATAGAGGTTGCTATGCCTTTGTGTCCGCGATAGTCGAGAGCCACCACGCCACAGTCGCTCAGCGGTAGCTGCAGCTCGCCCTGACACTGCTGCCTTGCGACTTTGCCGGTAACGGAACGGTCAACCTTGTTGGTGAGCCAGTCTTTACAAGCCACAGCCTCAAGGCTAAGCACGTCGCGGAGGTATTCTTCTATCTTGCTGTCCTGATACTCGACATCTTTGTAGGTGCGAACCTCGGTGTTGTCGGTCATTATTGTTTTGGGCGAGTTGCCGAACATGTCTGCCATAGCGAGGTCAATAGGACGTACACCATCTGTCTGCTCGAATACAAACCGGTCGTCGCCTGTGGTTTCTCCGACAACATAAAGCGGGCTGCGTTCTCTTTCGGCAATTTTGCTTACATATTCGATGTCTTTTTCGCGGATAACCATACCCATGCGCTCCTGGCTTTCATTGCCGACAATCTCTTTTGCGGAGAGTGTCGGGTCGCCTACCGGCAGCGAGCCCATGTAGATTTTGCCGCCTGTTGATTCAACGAGTTCGGAAAGTGCGTTAAGGTGACCGCCGGCACCGTGGTCGTGTATTGAAATTATGGGGTTGGTGTCGCTTTCAGCGAGTGCGCGTATAACGTTGCTCACTCGTTTTTGCATTTCCGGGTTGGCGCGTTGTATGGCATTGAGTTCTATAGAGTTGTCATAGCTGCCTGTTTCTACGGAAGAAACGGCTCCGCCGCCCATGCCGATGCGGTAGTTGTCGCCGCCCAGTATCACAACTTTCTGTCCTGCTTCCGGCTCACCTTTGAGGGCATCCTTTCTTGCAGCGAAACCCACACCTCCGGCAAGCATTATCACTTTGTCGTAAGCGTACATGCGACCGTTTTCCTGGTGTTCGAAAGTGAGAAGCGAGCCGCAAATCAGTGGCTGACCGAATTTGTTGCCGAAGTCGGATGCTCCGTTAGATGCTTTTATAAGTATTTCGGCAGGTGTCTGATAGAGCCATACCCTCGGGTTCATCATCAGTTCCCAACGGTGTTCGGGAGACATGCGGGGGTATGATGTCATGTAAACGGCGGTACCTGCTATGGGCAGACTTGCCTTGCCGCCTCCAAGACGGTCACGAATCTCGCCTCCGCTACCGGTTGCCGCTCCGTTGAACGGTTCTACGGTTGTCGGGAAGTTGTGAGTCTCGGCTTTTAACGAGATAACGGTTTTTATAGGTTTTACATCGAAATAGTCGGGACGGTCGGGATTTGTGGGATAGAACTGGTCTATTTCAGGACCTTTTACAAAAGCCACGTTGTCTTTATAGGCAGACACAAGCCCGTTGGGGTTTTCCTGTGATGTTTTTTTGATGAGCTTGAACAGGCTCGACGGTTTTTCTTCGCCGTCGATTATGAATGTGCCGTTGAATATTTTGTGGCGGCAGTGTTCTGAGTTGACCTGTGAGAATCCGAAAACTTCGCTGTCGGTCAGGGGGCGTCCCAGTTTTTCGGCGAGTTTTCGCAGGTATTCTTCTTCTTCCGGGCTCAGTGCGAGACCTTCCGCTTTGTTGTATTCCGCAATATCCTCTATGTAGACAATCGGTTCGGCAGTGCGTCCGGGGTTAAAAATGGAACCATTGAGACCATCGTATACTCTTTCGAGCATTTTGTCATGGCGCGGCGGGTTTTCTTTAGAAAGCAGGTATTGTTCTATACGGGTAATTCCGCTAATGCCCATGTTTTGGGTTATTTCAACGGCGTTTGTGCTCCAGGGGGTTGTCATTTCCTTGCGGGGACCGACGAAAATTCCCTTTACAGACTTTGAAACCAGGGGCTTTGCGCCATCAAAAAGCCAGGAAAGTTTTTCGTTTTCCAGTTCTGAAAATTTGTGGTCTGTCTCCACGGCGATTACCGTTGAGTTACCTTTTTTAAAGAATACTACCATGCTGAGTGATAATGGTTGGTGAAATGGTTTGTTTTCGTTGCAAAATTAATCAAAAAAAGTGGTCTGATGTTTAGAAACTGTTTAAATTTAATCCGAAATTTTTTATATAGTAAACCTCACAATTAAATTTAAACAGTTTCTTAGACCGGTTTAAATTTGTGTCATTCTGCTGATGATAATTTTAGAACCGGACTGTGTCGCGGCACATATTATCGGCAGGTCTTGCAATATTGTTTATGGCGTTTAAGGGCAAATACAGACCTGTTCCATGAAAGTTATGGAAGTGGATGAGCCACCCGTCGCGGAGGGTGTCTATGCGCGAAATTTCAGACCATTTTACGTTGTAGATAACGGGGATGGCGTCTTCGTAAAGGTTTGAGGTTATTATCATTCGCTCGCAGGCGGTTATCTCAATTTTTTTTGGAGATACGGCTTTTTGAGCCAGAGGAGTAAGCAGCTGACCGGTGAACGCGCGGGCTATAATAACCGGGGCTATAAGAAATATAATCATGAGTGATACCAGCAGCCATCTTAAATCGACAGCCGAGGCGCACATGCAAATAGATGAGGGGAGTGCGAGAATCCACCAATTTTTACGGATGACTCTGCGTATTGCAAGAGCCACATATCGGGACGGCGGGGTCTTGTATATGTCGGTACTGATAGTGGTGCCGGGAGTAATAATATCATCCGCCGTGCAGATACAGGCGGAGGATGTGGTGTCTTTGGGTTCAGTCATCGAGTTTGTGGATAACTAAACCGGAACGGAGCTTTGGCTCGAACCATGTTGTTTTAGGGGGCATTATGTTGCCGGAGTCGGCTATGTCCATGAGTTGTTTCATAGACACCGGGTACAGTGCGAGCGCCATTGCCATTTCTCCGGAGTCTACTCGTCGTTGCAGTTCTCCAAGTCCTCTTATGCCGCCCACAAAGTCGATGCGCTTGTCGCTACGGAGGTCGTGAATGCCGAGTATGTCTCTCAGAATAAGATTGCTGGATATGGTGACGTCAAGCACTCCGATGGGGTCGCTGTCGTCGCAGCGTCCTTCGCGAGGGGTAAGGCTGTACCATTGTCCGGGCAAATAAAGAGCAAAGTTGTGCAGGGCTTCCGGTGTGTGGATTTCCGACCCTTTTGGCTGTACGGTGAAGTCTTTTTCGAGCGCAGCGAGAAACTGCTCCGCAGTCAGTCCGTTCAGGTCGCGTACCACTCTGTTGTAGTCAATGATTTTGAGGTGAGAGGCAGGGAATGCGACAGCAAGAAAGTAGTTGTACTCTTCGTCTCCCCTGTGAGCCGGATTAGCCTTGGCTTTTTCATTTCCTACAAGCGCCGCAGCCGCGGTGCGGTGATGCCCGTCGGCTATGTACAGGTATGGGATTTTGTCAAATTCGGCGGTTATGGCGTCGATTGTATCGTTGTCGTCTATAACCCAGAAGTGATGACCGAACCCGTCGGGAGCCACAAAGTCGTATTCGGGAGTGCCGGCTGTGACTTTCTTTATAATGTTTTCCAAAGTGTCGTTGTCCGGAAATGCAAAAAAGACGGGTTCTACATTGGCGTTGTTGACACGGACATGTTTCATTCTGTCCTCTTCTTTGTCGCGGCGTGTCAGTTCATGCTTTTTGATGCGTTCACTCATGTAGTCGTCGACATTGGCGGCAACCACAATGCCGTACTGGGTGCGCCCGTCCATTGTCTGGGCGTAGACATAGTAGTGTTCTTTTTCGTCCTGAACAAGCCATCCTTGCTGTTGGAAAGCCTTGAAGTTGTCGGCGGCTTTGGTGTAGACTTTAGGGTCGTGCTCGTCAGTGCCCGGTTCGAAGTCGATTTCCGGCTTGATGATGTGGTATAGTGATTTCGGGTTGCCTTGCGCTTCGCTGCGTGCTTCTTCGGAGTTGAGCACATCGTAGGGACGCGAGGCAACCTCTGTCACCATTTCTTTCGGGGGGCGTACCCCTCTGAAGGGCTTTACTTTTGCCATAAAGTAATGTTTTTAAGGTATTTGATTCGGTAGTTTGCTGGCAAATTATCTTTTGCGTTCAATGGTCTGCTGCCTGTCCGGACCCACGCTGACTATTGAAATCGGAGTGGCGAGTTCTTTTTCAAGGAATGCGATGTAGTCGTTGAACTCTTTGGGAAATTCGGTTTCGTCTTTCATTTTTGTCATGTCGGTTTTCCAGCCTGGCATTGATACATAAACAGGCTTTATTTCCACGCCGTCGACAGAGTAGGGGAAGTCGGTTACGGTTTTTCCGTCGATTTCGTATGCAACGCAAGCCTTTATTTCGTCAAATCCGTCAAGGACATCGCTTTTCATCATAATCAGCTGTGTAACGCCGTCAACCATTATGGCATAGCGGAGAGCCACAAGGTCAATCCAGCCGCAACGGCGTTCGCGTCCGGTCACGGCTCCGTACTCGTGTCCGAGGTCGCGTATAAGTTTGCCGGTTTCGTCAAACAGTTCTGTCGGGAAAGGACCGCTGCCAACTCTGGTGCAGTAAGCCTTGAAGATGCCGAATACTTCTCCGATTTTGTTAGGCGCTACTCCGAGTCCGGTGCAGGCTCCGGCTGTGACTGTGTTGGATGATGTCACAAAGGGGTATGAGCCGAAGTCAACATCAAGGAGCGTGCCCTGGGCTCCTTCACAAAGCACTTTTTTGCCGTCGGCAAGCGCGCGGTTTATTACGAATTCGCTGTCGACAATATCGTATGTGCGGAGGTAGTCTATCGCATCAAGCCATTTTGCCTCGGCTTCAGAAAAGTCGGGGTTTTCGCCCATGGCATTAAGTTGTGCCACATGACGTTTTCTCGCGGCTTCATAGCGCTGTTTGAAATCAGGGGCGAGGGCATCGCCGAGCCTGAGACCGTTGCGACTTATCTTGTCGGTGTATGTAGGTCCGATGCCTTTGCCGGTAGTGCCGATTTTGGCTCCGCCTTTGGCTTTTTCATTTGCAGCATCAAGAAGCCTGTGTGTAGGCATTATCAGATGGGCTTTCTTGGATATTTTTAGCAGAGGACGGATGTCGGCACCCGATTCGCCGAGTGCTTCAGCTTCCTCGCGGAATAGAACGGGGTCAAGCACAACGCCGTTGCCAATTATGTTTGTACGTCCTTGCTGGAAGATGCCTGACGGTATAGACCTCAGCACATATTTTTTCCCTTCAAATTCGAGGGTATGTCCTGCGTTAGGTCCACCCTGAAATCGTGCCACGAGGTCGTAGCGGGGTGTCAGCACATCAACAACTTTTCCTTTTCCTTCATCGCCCCATTGGAGCCCGAGTAACACGTCGACTTTCATGATCTGTTGTGTTGTTTCTTTACATTAGTAGTGTTTTCTTTTGAACTCTGAGAATCAGCGGCGGTTCGTTTTTTTCTGGCGCATCTGGAGCATACTCCGTATATGTACAGATCCGCATACGCCGGACGGAAAGTGCCGAACCGCAGCGAGGAGAGCATTGTGTCGATGGTCTGGTCTTTCACCTCACGGACTTTGCCGCATCGTGTGCAGACAAGGTGATGATGGTTTGACAGCCCTGCGATTTTTTCGTAGTGGGCAGGTTGCCGACCAAAAGTGCGTCGTCTTACCAGCGAAGCTTCGGCAAGAAGTTCGAGGGTGTTGTAGACGGTGGTGCAGCTCACATGGTAGCCATCGGCATGAAGAGCGGCGTTGAGGGTCTCGACCGAGAAATGGTCTGACATGTCAAAAACCTTTTCCAAAATGGTGTAGCGTTCCGGTGTCTTGCGCAGTTTGTGCTGTGTAAGATACTGTGTTAACGCGCCCATAGCGGCTGTTTTGGCTTTGTCGTCACTCATCGCACACAAAGTTATATATTCTGTGCGATTTGCCCAAAATTATTTGAGGTTTTCACGCACTTGTTCCAGATATGCTTTCATCGCTTCGGAGTCGTGGGCAGCGACTATTTCCTTTAATCGGCTCAGCTGTTCGGTTATTCTGTCCAGCTGTTCAGGTGTGTTGGGATTGAACAGAATTTCGCTGAGTAGAAAATCGTCCTCAGACATAAGCCCTTTGGCTATTTTCATGTGGCGCTTGAATGTTGTGCCTGGTGCATCCTGGTGTTTCATGACAGAAGCGAACACAAGGGTAGATGCGAAGGGCACGGACAATGAGTAGGCTATGGTGAGGTCGTGCTGTTCAAAGGTGTATTCCTCTATGTGCAGTCCGAGCCTGTTGTACAGGTCTTTGAAAAACACTTTGCCGAGGCAGTCGCCTTCGCTGATTATAATTGCATTTTCATTGGCAAGGTTGCTCAAAGACGCGAATGTGGGTCCGAACATGGGGTGGGTGCTGACAAACGGGTGACCGCATTTGGCATAAAACTCAGGCAGTCCGGTTTTTACGGAAGCAATGTCGGATATTATGCATGACGCACTGAGGTGAGGCAGCACAGCCTTGAAAGCGTCAATGGTGTATTTCACGGTTGCCGCGTTGATTACCAGGTCGGGATTGAAATTGTCAACTTCATCCAGGCTCTCGAAACGAAGCGCATGGTATGCAAAGCGCAACCGCTCCGGCGAGGGGTCATACACGGCAACTTCGTGGTCGAATGACAGAAGGTCGCTGAAAAACGAGCCCATTTTTCCGGCTCCGAGTATAAGAATCTTCATTATTTACCGAGTCTGTCGTTTAGTACTTCAATTTGCTGGCGAACAGATTCGTCATGTATTGCCAGGAGAATGGTTTTCATGAAATCGGCGCTCATGCCCATTTCCTCTCCGAGTTTCACACGGGTGCGGATGACATCGTTGTAGCGGTTTGCCTGCACAACGCTCATGCGGTGTTCTTTTTTATACTGACCGATTTCTCTTGATATTCTCATTCGGTGCGCGAGTATTTCAAGGAGGTCGTTGTCAACCTTGTCAATCTGCTGTCGCAACAGGGTGAGATTTTCGGTGCTTTGTTTGTCTCCGCGGATAACAAGGGTGTTCAGTATAAAGTTAAGAATTTCCGGGGTGACTTGCTGCGAGGCGTCGCTCCAGGCTTTGTCGGGGTCGCAGTGACTTTCTATAATGAGTCCGTTGAAACCCATGTCGAGAGCTTCCTGACACAGTGGTGCTATCAGTTCCCTTTTACCGCCAATGTGTGAAGGGTCGCATACGATTGGCAGGTTGGGGAAGCGCAGACGCAGTTCAATGGGTATGTGCCAGTTAGGCATGTTGCGGTACAGGTGTTTTCCGTATGTGCTGAATCCGCGGTGGATAGCGCCGATTTTGCGGATGCCGGCGTTGTAGATGCGTTGCATGGCGCCAATCCACAGTTCGAGGTCAGGATTTACAGGGTTTTTTACCAGAACGGCAATGTCTGCGCCTCGTTCTTTAAGAGTGTCTGCAATTTCCTGCATGGCAAAGGGGTTTGCAGATGTGCGTGCTCCGATCCACAGTATGTCAATGCCGGCATCAAGGGCTTCTGTCACATGCTGCCGGGTTGCGACTTCGGTAGCAGTGAGCATGCCGGTTGTTTCCTTGACTTTTTTCATCCATTGCAGACCCTCGGAGCCGATGCCTTCAAAGCCTCCGGGTTTGGTGCGCGGTTTCCATATTCCGGCGCGGAATATTTTGATGCCGTTTGCCGCCAGTTCCTGCGCTGTGCACAAAACCTGTTCTTCTGTTTCCGCGCTACAGGGGCCTGCGATAACAAGGGGTCGGTCAGCAGTAAAATTTTCAGGTACTATAGGTTGTAGATTTTCCATTGTCGTATGTGTTTGTTTAGTTAATGTTTGTCTGTTTTATGTTTCTGATTCGTTCAAGCGCACGGTGCATGTTGTCTTCAGTAGCGCAAAGTGATATACGTATAAACCGGTTGCCGTTGGAGCCGAAAACAAATCCGGGGGTTATGAACACATTTGCCTTGTACAGCACTTCGTCGGCAAGAGCTTCGCCTGAGGGCATGTGGTCCGGAATCTTTGCCCAAAGGAAAAGTCCGCGTTGGGAGGAGTCGAATGAGCATCCCAGTTCGACAGCGATTTCTTCAGCGATTTTGCGGCGTGAAGAGTACACTGTGTTCAGCTCGTCATACCACTCTTTGCCGCTTTGCAGCGCTTTTACCGCGGCAAGCATAACCGGTTTGAACTGTCCGGAATCTATATTGGATTTCACTTTCAGAATCCAGTTTACAAACTGGGGGTTGGACGCGAGCATTGCCACACGCCAGCCCGCCATGTTGTGGCTTTTGCTGAGAGAGTTCATCTCAATGGCAATCTCTTTGGCTCCCGGCACAGACAGTATGCTTGTCGGGTTGTCGTTGAGGATGAAGCTGTAAGGGTTGTCGTGGGCAATGACTATATTGTGTTTTCTTCCGAAATTCACTATCTCGGTCAGCAGTTCAATGTCGGCGGGGGTGCCGGTGGGCATGTGCGGGTAATTGACCCACATAAGCTTGATTTTGTCCAGCGGCAATTTTTCAAGATCTTCGAAATCGGGCTTCCACCCGTTTTCTTCTTTTAAGTCATAGTTGAAAATCTGCGCCTGAGCCAGGTTGCTGACCGAAGTATATGTCGGGTATCCGGGGTTTGGTACCAAAACACCGTCACCGGGGTTTAGAAAAGCGAGCGATATGTGCAGTATGCCTTCCTTGCTGCCGATGAGTGGCTGTATTTCAGTGTCCGGGTCAAGCTCTACGGAGTACCATTTCCGGTACCAGTCGGCGAAAGCCTTACGCAGATCCGGAAGTCCGACGCATTGCTGGTAACTGTGACTGTTTTCTTTCGCCGCCTCCGAGAAAAGGGTGTCAAGAACCTCTTTTGAAGGCATGCGGTCGGGTCCTCCTATGCCTAAAGATATGACATCAAGACCTTTTGCATTCATTTCCGCTACTTCGCGAAGTTTGCGCGAAAAGTAGTATTCTTTTACAGAGCCGACTCTCTGAGCCGGTTGTATGTCTATATTATATTTCATTTTTGCACTCTTTATATTCTCCGAGAACTTTGAAGTCGTTAAGCAGGGGGCGTATGGCGTCAAGCGCCTGCCGGTACCGGACAAATGACGAAAAAGTCAGGTCAACATAAAAACGGTACTCCCACTCTCTGCCTATTATGGGCATTGACTGTATCTTTGACAGGTTCATGTCGTAAAATGTAAGGATTGTGAGTACCTTTGACAAGGCGCCTTGGGTGTGAGGCAATGTGAAAACGATAGAGGCTTTGTCAAGTTCCTCTTCTCTCGGGCGAAGCTCCGGCACAAGGAGCGGGTCGGAAAGAATCAGAAATCTTGTGAAATTGCGCTTATTGGTTTCAATGCCCTTTTCAAGTATTTCCAGCCCGTATAGATTGGCGGCGTACTCTCCGCATACGGCAGCGTGACCGGTAAGATTGCCTGCGGCTATGTCGTGGGCGCTTCCGGCTGTGTCAAGTTTTTCTACTATCCGCATATTAGGGTGCTTGCGTAGAAACTGCTCGCACTGCATCAGTGCCATTGGATGAGAGTTGACTTCGGTCAGCTCGTCAATTTTTTGACCGGGAACAGCTGCGAGAACGTGGGAAATGCGCATTTTATGCTCTCCTACAATACTCATGTTGCTTTTTCGGAGCAGCTCATGGTTTTGCAGCAGTGCGCCGGCAATGGTGTTTTCTATTGCAAGGATGCCGAGCAGGGATGCGTCGGAGTCAAGCGCCTCGAACATGGCAGGAAATGTTTCGCAAGGCACTGTGTCTATGTCCTGCGGAGCAAAAAAAGCTCTTGCGGCAGCGTCGTGGTAGCATCCGGCAACTCCTTGTATTGTTACTTTTGGCTTCATTTATTTATAAAATAAAGATGGGCATATAACATTAAAAAATCCCGTCGTCTCAATGGCGCCGGGATTTCGTTATGTTGTCTTGCTTCTGTTTGTACGGTTGTTTGTTCAGGCACATAAAATCCCGTTTTTATTTTTGGTAAAATAAAAATACGAATAATAATATGTGCTAAATCGTGTCATGCTTGTTTTATTTTGCAATGCAAATGTATGAATTATTTTTGAATTGTAGTCTGCAACGCCGTTTTTTTTAAAATTATTCTATTTTTCCCATTATGGCAAGATGTGGATGACCTGCATTTTCAGTAAGAATTATGGCTGAGAATGCAATAACGGCATCCGCATTAAGCTGCATGGGCTTTGCTGTCATGCCTTGATTATGGCTATTGCTTCAGTAGGGGTTACGAGGGTCTGCTCGCCGCTTGTCATGGATTTGAGCGTGAGTTTGCCAGCCTTCATCTCCTCTTCGCCCACAAGCGCTACATAAGGTATGGCGCGAGCATCGGCATATCCCATCTGTTTTTTCATTTTTGCTGCGTCGGGATATACCTCGCAGGCAATACCGGCTTGCCGTAGCTGTTTCATCATAGACATTGCAGCCTGAGCCTCTGCCGCGCCGAAGTTGGAAAACATGACAGACGGCGCGGATGTTACAGTGGCGGGAAACAGGTCAAGCGCTGTAAGCACATCATAGATGCGGTCGGCACCGAAAGATATGCCCACGCCGCTGAGTCCGGGCATGCCGAACACTCCGGTGAGGTTGTCGTAGCGACCGCCGCCCGATATGCTGCCAATTTGCACATCCAGAGCTTTGACCTCGATGATGGTGCCGGTGTAGTAGTTCAGTCCCCTTGCGAGAGACACATCAAGCTCTACATCCGCATTCATGCCCAGGGCAGCCGATGAATGCATCACTTCTTCAAGTTCGGCAACGCCCAAAAGACCAATTTCGCTCTCTGCCAGAATCAGTTTCAGGCTTGCGAGACGCTCTTCGGCAGTGCCAGAGACAGAAAGCACAGGGACAAGTTTTTTGATGGCTTCCTTGCCGAGTCCTCTTTCCTCAAGTTCTTTTTTGACGTTTTCCAGTCCGATTTTGTCAATTTTGTCAATAGCTACGGTTATGTCGGTGAGGCGCTCCGGCTCGCCGATGACTTCGGCTATGCCGGCAAGAACCTTGCGGTTGTTTAATTTTATTACAATCCGTATGCCAAGCCTTTTGAAAACCTCGTCAATAAGTTGCAGCAGTTCAACCTCGTTTACCAAAGAATCGCTGCCCACAATGTCGGCATCGCACTGATAGAACTCCCTGTATCGACCCTTTTGCGGTCGGTCGGCACGCCACACAGGCTGAATCTGGTAGCGTTTGAAAGGCAAAGTCAACTCGTTGCGGTGCTGCACCACAAAGCGGGCGAAGGGCACGGTAAGGTCGTATCTTAGTCCTTTCTCGCTTACCTTTGATGTGAGCCTTGCCGAATCAGCTGCGGTAAATGTCTCATTTTCAATTTCGCGCAGCCATTCGCCTGAATTGAGTATTTTGAACAGAAGTTTGTCGCCCTCTTCTCCGTATTTGCCCATAAGTGTTGACAGATTTTCTATCGAGGGGGTTTCAATAGGCGAAAATCCGAAAAGTTCGAACACATTGCGTATTGTGGAGAAAATGTAATTTCTACGGGCTGTCTCAACGGGTCCGAAATCGCGGGTGCCCTTTGGTATTGACGGTTTCTGTGCCATTCGTCGTTATTTGCTTAGTGCTGCTATTGCTGCGGTTAGACTCTCGATTTTAGCTTCTGCGTCTGCAAGTTTTTTGCGTTCGGATTCCACCACCTGAGCGGGAGCGTTGGATACGAATCTTTCATTTGACAGTTTTTTGACAACAGATGCCTTGAAGCCGGTATAGTAAGCTAAATCTTTGTTCAGGCGTTCAAGTTCGGCAACAGTGTCTATGGTGCCGGCAAGTGGCACATTAACCTCAGTGGTGCCTGCCATAAAGGAGGCTGCGGCGGGGTCTTTGGCAGCATTATGGTTTATGGAGCCGGCATTTGCCAGCTTTGCAATCACCGCGTCTTCTTTCTTGTTCCATGTTCCTAATACATTGACGGTCAGCGGCTCTTTGTTAGGAATGTTTTTCTCGGCACGGATGTTTCTCAATCCGTTGACAACTTCCTGGGCGTGAGACATCAGAGATATGATTTCGCCGTCGGTCTGTACCGCTTCCGGTGCAGGGGCGTACATTATGGATTCTCCGTCGCGTCGGTCTTCGAGGTGTTGCCATAATTCTTCTGTGATAAAGGGCATGAACGGGTGGAGCATTCTGAGCAACGAGTCAAAGAATGAAAGGGTGGCTGAGTATGTTTCACTGTCAATAGGAGAGCCATAGGCAGGCTTTACCATTTCAAGATACCATGAGGAGAAATCATCCCAGAACAAACGGTAGATTTCTTTGAGAGCCTCGCTGATACGGAATTTTGAGAAAAGGTCGTTGACCTCCTCGACACTATTGCCCAGTTTGGCTTTAAACCATTCTATAGCGCATTTTGCCGCATCAGGGGTTGTTGCGGTTTCGCTGACCTCCCAGCCTTTGACAAGCCGGAATGCATTCCAGATTTTATTGCAGAAGTTGCGACCGGTCTCACACAATTTCTTGTCAAACAGAATGTCGTTGCCCGCAGGAGCGCACAGCATCAGACCTACTCTCACACCATCGGCTCCGTAATTCTCAATCAAATCCAGCGGGTCGGGAGAGTTGCCGAGCTGTTTTGACATTTTGCGACCGATTTCATCACGCACAATGCCTGTGAAATACACATTGTTGAATGGTTGCTTGCCTGCAAATTCATATCCTGCCATTATCATTCTCGCAACCCAGAAAAATATTATGTCCGGACCGGTTACAAGGTCGGCGGTGGGATAATAGTATCTCATCTCCTCGTTGTCAGGATCAAGAATGCCGTTGAAAAGCGAGATAGGCCAAAGCCATGAGGAGAACCATGTGTCAAGAGTGTCCTCGTCCTGCCTCAGGTCTTCGGCACTTATTGCCGGATTGTCTTTACGGGCTATTTCAAGAGCTTCTTCAGGAGTTTCTGCTACTATTGTCTGCCCGCCAGGAGTGTAGTACGCCGGTATGCGGTGCCCCCACCAGAGCTGTCTGGATATGCACCAGTCTCTGATTTCGGTCATCCAGTGGCGGTAAGTGTTTATATATTTCTCAGGAATGAAGCGGATTGTTCCGTTTTCCACACCTTCAAGCGCCGGTTTGGCAAGCGTTTCCATCTTTAGAAACCATTGGTCGCTCAGACGAGGCTCTGTAACCGTGTCGGAATTGCGCTCGGAGTACCCCACCTTGTTCTCGTAATTTTCTATCTTTTCAATGAGTCCGGCGGCTTCAAGGTCTTTTGCAATCTGTTCGCGCACGGCGAAACGATCCATTCCTACATACATCCCTGCGGCCTCTGATATGGTGGCATCGTCATTGAAAATATCTATGGACTCAAGGTTGTGTTTTTGTCCGAGGGCATAGTCATTAGTGTCGTGAGCCGGTGTCACTTTAAGGCAACCTGTGCCGAACTCTATGTCTACATAGTCATCCTCTATGACAGGAATCTCTCTGCCTACAAGCGGCACAATCACCCGTTTGCCCTTGAGGTGGGTGTTCTTGGGGTCATTCGGGTTGATACACATCGCGGTGTCTCCCATGATAGTCTCCGGGCGGGTAGTGGCTACTATGGCGTATGTGTCCTCGCCGACAACCTTGTATCGGAGATAGTACAGCTTGCTGTGCTCTTCTTTGTATATCACTTCGGCATCGCTGAGGGCAGTCTTGGCTTTCGGATCCCAGTTGACCATTCTTTTGCCTCGGTATATCAGACCTTTGTTATACAAATCCACAAATACCTTTATGACACTTTTGCTGCGCACGTCATCCATTGTAAACGCGGTTCGGCTCCAGTCGCAAGAAGCTCCGAGTTTTCTCAGCTGTTTCAGTATTATGCCGCCATAGGTATTGGTCCAGTCCCACGCGTGTTCAAGGAACTGTTCGCGAGACAGGCTGCTTTTCTTTATACCCTCTTTGGCGAGCTTGGCAACCACTTTTGCTTCAGTGGCTATTGATGCGTGGTCTGTTCCGGGAACCCACAGTGCGTTTTTGCCTGTCATGCGGGCACGGCGGGTAAGTATATCCTGAATTGTGTTGTTGAGCATGTGCCCCATGTGGAGAACGCCGGTGACATTTGGCGGAGGAATTACAATGACAAACGGCTCGCGTGCGTCAGGCACACTTTTGAACAGGTCATGATTCATCCAGTAGTCATACCACTTTGCCTCCACTTCGGAAGGTGAGTACTTTGTAGAAAGTTCGCTCATATTTTATTGAAATCTATAGAACACATTAATTATTATGCAAAAGTACTATTTTTTTAGCATCCGTATATTATCGAGGTGTATAGATTTTAACAAGACACCATATAAAGCAGCTCGGAGAGCCGTGAATTTATTTCACGGCTCTCCGAGCTGCTGTTGTCTTACCAGGATTCGAACCTAGACAGGCAGAACCAAAAACTGCAGTGCTACCATTACACCATAAGACAATCCGTATGCCCAGAGCCATCCGGCTCTAAAGCGTTGCAAATTTAGCGTTTTTTTTTAATCTGACAAACAGAAGTCTGCGCTTTTATTTATTTTGCAATGAGCAGGAAATAGTTTTTCTTGCCTCTTTGCGCGAGTATGTATTTGCCAGCCAGCAACATATCGGCAGTCACAATGCTGTAAGGGTCGGTCACTTTTTCTTTATTGATTGACAGGCCGCCTTGCTGAGCCATCTTTCTCATTTCACCTTTGGAGGGAAATACCGGAGCTTTGTCTGTGAGAAGGTCTACAAGTTTGAGCTCTCCGGAGGTTATGTCCGACATAGCTATCTCGTGCTGCGGCACACCGTCCATAACCTGGAGCAGTGTCTCCTCGTCAAGTCTGTGAAGAGCATCACCGGTGTTGTTGCTGAACAAAATCTGAGATGCTTCAACTGCCGCCTCATAGTCGGCTGCCGAGTGTACCATTGTGGTAATCTCTTTGGCAAGACGTTTTTGCAGGGGACGTCTGCCGGGGTCTGCTGCCTGCTCGTCTATGAGGGCTTTGACTTCTTCCTGAGTCAGTTCGGTGAATATCTTTATGTATTTTTCCGCGTCAGCGTCAGAAACATTGAGCCAGAACTGGTAGAATTTGTACGGGCTTGTGTATCTTGGGTCAAGCCACACATTTCCGCTTTCGGTCTTTCCGAATTTTCCGCCGTCGGCCTTTGTTATCAGAGGACATGTGAGGGCATATGCCTCGCCGGAGAGGGTGCGGCGTATAAGTTCGGTGCCGGTTGTTATGTTGCCCCACTGGTCTGACCCGCCAAGCTGCAGCTTGCAGTTCTTTTCGCGATAAAGATTTAGAAAATCGTAGCCCTGAACGAGCTGGTATGAAAACTCGGTGAACGACATGCCTTGCTGGCTCTCGCCGCTCAGACGTTTTTTGACAGAGTCCTTTGCCATCATGTAATTGACGGTGATATGCTTGCCGACATCGCGGATGAAATCAAGAAACGAGAAATTTTTCATCCAGTCGTAGTTGTTCACCATTTCGGCGGCGTTGGGCTCATCGCTGTCAAAGTCAAGAAACTTTGAAAGCTGTTTTTTTATAGCCTCCTGATTGTGGCGGAGTGTTTCCTCGTCAAGCAGTTTGCGCTCCTGGCTTTTCATGGAAGGGTCGCCAATCATGCCTGTCGCACCGCCGACAAGAGCAATAGGCTTGTGACCGGAACGCTGGAAGTGTTTAAGCATCATGACACCGACAAGATGCCCTATATGCAGGCTGTCGGCAGTCGGGTCTATGCCCAGATATGCTGTTGTCATCTCTTTTTCGAGCTGTTCCTTGGTGCCGGGCATCATCTGGTGAATCATGCCGCGCCAGGTGAGTTCATCTATAAAATTCATCGGTAGAATAATTCTTTTTTGTTTTTCCGGCTGCAAAGATACATTTTTTTTGACAGGTAACGGAGCGGGAGACAACAGATTCAACAAAAAAATATATCAGCAGTTGTAAATCGAATACTATTGTTGTACCTTTGCGGCAACGGCAAAGGGGTGCTCGCGGCTGTTTTTTAAGCCGGCGGGCTGAGATAAACCCTCAGAACCTGATCCGGTTAGTACCGGCGAAGGAATTGTTGGAATTTGACAGGCAACAGCGGCATAAGCTGTTATCGGTTGCCGTCAAGACAGTTTATCTCCCGGAAGTCGACATCGTATTAATGAGAATTCAGGAGATATGAGACAATATTATCCGGTATTGACAATAGCCGGCTCCGACAGCAGCGGGGGCGCAGGCATTCAGGCAGACATAAAGACTATTTCTGCCATAGGCTGCTATGCCATGAGCGCAATCACAGCCATAACCGCCCAGAATACCACAGGAGTAGCGGCGGTGCAAGGCATAGACCCCGAGATAGTGGCGCGTCAGATAGAGGTGGTATTTGCCGATATTCCTCCGATGGCAATAAAGACAGGAATGCTGTACAGTGCCGAAGTCATTGAGGCGATAAGCTCGGTACTGGGGCAGAGCAGTGTGCGTAATCTTGTGGTAGACCCGGTAATGGTGTCGACTTCCGGCTCCATGCTCATAGAAGAAAACTCGGTAAGCGCCATGAAAACGATGATTTTTCCCAAGGCTCTGCTGGTAACTCCTAATGTACATGAAGCTGTGGCGCTCACCGGAGAGCGCTGCACCTCTAAGCAGGCGAGTGCATTGCATGCCATGGGGTGTTCCAACGTTGTCATTAAGGGCGGCGATTCCGACGCAATTGATTTTAAAACAGATTATGTGTCTCTTGATTGCGGAGCCGATGTTTTTGATATACGGGCAGATGCGGTGGTAACGCAGAACACACACGGCACAGGCTGTACATTTTCGGCGGCTATTTCATCGTATCTTGCTCTTGGCTACAGCCTGTCCGATGCCATTAAAAGCGCCAAGCTGTTTGTTACAAGGGCATTGGAGGCCGGTGCATACATAACATGCGGGCATGGACATGGACCTGCGAATCATTTCTTCTCTCCCCGAAGACTAAAGAATTTTAATCCCACACCTTATATATAATATAGGAATATGAATATTACAGTCAACGGCAAACCCTACGAAGTGGAAGAAGCCACCACCCTTGAGCAGGTTCTGCAACTGGCAAATATAAAAACAACCGGTATTGCTACCGCTTTGAACAATGCTGTGGTGCCGGCTGTCATGCGCCCCAAAACGGTGCTTGTCGAAGGCGACTCCGTAACTGTCATTACAGCTTTTTACGGTGGCTGATTTTATTAAGATAGCAATCACTGCCCCGGTGCCGCGCGATTGCGAAAGCGAACGCATAACACGCTTGCTTGAACTTGGCTGGGACAGGGTTCACCTCCGCTATCCGTCGCTGACACTGACGCAGGTACGGAAAATTGTTGAACTCGTGCCGCAGAAATGGCACGGCAGATTACGGTTGCATGGACATTTTGAACTTATAAACGAGTTTAATATAGGTGGGCTGCACCTGAACAGCCGGTGCCCGGCGGTGCCGTCCGGCTTCAGAGGAGCTATTTCAAAAAGTTGCCATACCGTTGATGAGGTTCGGCAGGCAAGTGCGGGCGGTCGCTTCGATTCGGTGACTCTCAGCCCGGTATTTCCAAGTGTGTCCAAACCGGGCTATAATCCGGTTCTGACAAAAGAAGATATGAGGGTTGCAGCCTCTATGATGCCGGTTATCGCATTGGGTGGGGTGACTCCCCGGCGCATAGCCTTGCTGAAACAGCTCGGTTTTGCAGGGTGCGCGGTTCTTGGAGCAGTGTCAGAAGC
This sequence comes from Muribaculaceae bacterium Isolate-104 (HZI), assembly GCA_003762715.1. Taxonomy (GTDB): domain Bacteria; phylum Bacteroidota; class Bacteroidia; order Bacteroidales; family Muribaculaceae; genus Paramuribaculum. The sequence goes on from RIBJ01000030.1 coordinate 164,058, forward strand.
AGGCACCCTTGATGAATTAGCTGCGGTGACTGAAGATTTTAATCAAAACATTATATAATTAAGATGCTACAATTTATAACAAATCCGAGTGATCGGTACTCATTGCTCGAAGAAGCGCAGATGGCTATTGAGGGCGGATGTCGCTGGATTCAGCTGCGAATGAAGGACGCCACGGATGACGAAGTGCGTCAGGTTGCGCTGGAACTGATACCGTTATGTAAGGAAAATGACACATTTCTCATAATAGATGACCGGGTAGAGCTGGTCAATGAACTTAAAGTCAGCGGTGTGCATCTTGGAAAAGACGACATGGACCCGTTAGAGGCGAGGGAACTGCTCGGACCACATGCCATTATCGGAGTCACGGCGAATACGGCAGAAGATATAATACGCTTCAAAGGCAAGGATGTGGATTATGTGGGGCTCGGTCCTGTACACTTTACCACGACCAAGAAAAAGCTCGCGCCTGAACTCGGATATGAAGGAGTAAAATCCGTAATGGACAGCATAAGAGCCGCCGGGGTCGAACTACCGGTGGTAGCCATAGGCGGCATTAAAAAAGAGGATATCAAGCCGCTCAAAGAGGCGGGCGTAAACGGCGTTGCAGTGTCCGGTTCTATTATCGGAGCGCAGAATCCGGTTGAATATACAGCACAACTATTACAATTGTTACAGAAATGAAAAAAGACATACTCACAATAGGCAATCGAGACTTCACATCACGTCTTTTTGTAGGTACAGGCAAGTTCGCATCAAATCAAAAGATGCTTGAGGCTATTCTGGCATCTGAGTCAGAAATGATAACCGTGGCAATGAAGAGAGTTGACATGGACAACGGCGATGAGGACGATATGTTGCAGCATATCAACCGCGACCATGTGCAGTTGTTGCCAAACACATCCGGAGTGCGCAATGCAGAAGAAGCAGTTTTGGCGGCGCGCCTTTCCAGAGAGTGTTTCGGCACTGACTTCATAAAACTTGAAATACATCCCGACCCCAAATACCTCCTTCCCGACCCTGTGGAGACTCTCAAGGCTACAGAGATTCTTGCCAAAGAAGGATTTCATGTGTTGCCTTATATTCAGGCAGACCCGGTGTTGTGCAAACGTCTTGAAGAGGCAGGTACCGCTGCTGTCATGCCGCTTGGTGCGCCTATTGGAACAAACAAAGGACTCCGCACCAGAGACCTTGTGGAAATAATCATAGCCGAAAGCCGGGTGCCGGTAATAATAGACGCCGGACTTGGAGCGCCGAGCCACGCCGCCGAGGCTATGGAGATGGGCGCCGATGCGGTTCTGGTAAACACGGCAATCGCTGTCGCGGGAAATCCTGTTGAAATGGCAGTGGCTTTCAGACTTGCAGTAGAGGCAGGCAGAAAAGCTTACCTCGCCGGCCTTGGAGCTGTAAGCGACAGAGTGGCTGCGTCAAGTCCGCTCACCTCTTTCCTTGACAACCTTTGATAAACAAACTATTAAGCATAGAAACGCGATTATGAAAATAGAAAATATAGATGTCCATAGCTATCCCGGCTCTGAAAAAGTGTATATGAACGGCAGCATTCATCCTGTAAGGGTTGCTATGCGTAAGGTAAATCTTACTCCGACAGTAAAAGTATCCGGAGACGAAAAAATCACACGTCAGAACGAGCCTGTGTATGTTTATGACACAAGTGGTGTATATACCGACCCCAATGTGAAAATAGATATAAACGCCGGAATACCGCGCATAAGAGAGGAATGGATTTCAAAACGAGAAGACCTTGAGCGCCTTGACGGCATAACCTCCGAGTACGGACGTCAGCGCGAGGCAGACAAAAGCCTTGATTCCATAAGGTTTGCGCGCCGTTATGCACCCTATCGGGCAAAAGAAGGCTGCGAGATTACTCAGATGGCATTGGCTCGCAAAGGCATCATAACCCCCGAAATGGAATATGTGGCGATACGCGAAAACATGAATGCCGAGGCGCTCGGCATAAAAAGCCATATAACTCCCGAATTTGTCCGCGATGAAATCGCGGCGGGCAGGGCGGTACTCCCTGCCAACCCCAACCACCCCGAAGCCGAGCCGATGATTATAGGTAAAAACTTTCTTGTAAAGCTGAACACAAACATCGGCAACTCGGCATTGTCCTCAGGCATAGAGGAAGAAGTCGGCAAAGCAGTGTGGAGCTGCTATTGGGGTGGCGACACTCTTATGGACTTGTCTACTGGCGACAACATTCATGAAACACGAGAGTGGATTATTAGAAATTGCCCTGTGCCGATGGGCACCGTGCCTGTATACCAGGCTATTGAAAAGGTAAACGGCAAGGTAGAGGATCTGACTTGGGAAATTTACCGCGACACGCTTATTGAACAGGCGGAGCAGGGGGTGGACTATTTTACAATCCATGCCGGAGCGCTGAGAGCTCATGCCGATATGATTAAGGAGCGCCTCACGGGCATAGTGTCGCGTGGAGGTTCCATAATGACACGCTGGGCGGTTTTGCATAACAGTGAGAATTTCCTATACACTCACTTTGACGAAATATGTGAGATTCTTGCAAAATACGATGTGGCGGTGTCGCTCGGCGATGGTCTGCGACCGGGGTCTATTCACGATGCAAACGACCGCTCGCAGTTCCTTGAACTCGATGTACTCGGCGAGCTTACGGAAAAAGCATGGAAACACAACGTGCAGGTGCTTATAGAGGGTCCCGGGCATGTACCTATGCATAAAATCAGAGAAAATATGGACAGGCAGATAGAAAAATGTCACGAAGCGCCGTTCTATACTCTCGGTCCTCTTACAACAGACATTGCTCCGGGCTACGACCATATAACATCGGCTATCGGAGCCGCGCAGATTGCATGGATGGGTACGGCAATGATATGTTATGTGACTCCAAAAGAGCATCTTGCACTCCCAAATCTGGAAGATGTTCGCAACGGCGTTATAACCTATAAGATAGCCGCCCATGCTGCTGATATTGCCAAAGGACACCCCGGCGCACAAGTGCGCGACGATGCCATGAGCAAGGCGCGTTTTGAATTCAGGTGGAAAGACCAGTTCAATCTTTCGCTTGACCCCGCCCGTGCCCGCCAGTACTACGTCGAAAGCCATAAGGATGACGACCATTTCTGTACCATGTGCGGCCCTAACTTCTGTGCCATGCGCATAAGCCAGAAAGTGGCAGACGAATGCGCCAAATAACTCCGGCTATGTTTTACGACGAACTTAAAAAATACGACTGGAATGAGACCACAGCCCGCATCGCCGCAAAAACTGCGGCTGATGTGGAGCGGGCTCTTGTCAGAGAACACCTCGACATAGACGACTTCATGGCTCTTATTTCCCCCGCTGCATCATCCTATCTCGAACCGATGGCGCAGCTGGCGCACAAGTACACCCTTGAACGTTTCGGTCGCACCATATCCATGTACATACCCATGTATGTGTCGAATGCATGCACAAACCACTGTGTGTACTGCGGCTTCAATCATCACAATCCATTGACAAGAGTAACGCTGTCAATGGAGCAGGTCAAGGCGGAGTGCGAGGCTATACGCAAGCTCGGACCCTTTGAGAACCTGCTGATTGTTTCAGGTGAATTTCCTGCGCTGAACGGTGTCGACTATCTCGAGAAAGTGCTGCATGTGGCGCGTCCGTATTTCAACAATCTCACAATAGAGGTCATGCCTATGAAGCAGCGTGACTATGAACGGCTCGTGCATAGCGGACTTAACGGGGTTGTGTGCTTTCAGGAAACATATCGCGAGTCCACATACGGCAATTATCATCCCAGAGGCATGAAGTCTATTTTCGAATGGCGTGTCAACGGATTTGACCGTATGGGAGCCGCCGGCGTGCATAAAATAGGCATGGGTGTGCTGATAGGGCTTGAAGACTGGCGCACGGATGTTGTCATGATGGCACGCCATCTGAGATATCTGCGGCGAAACTATTGGAAAACACGCTACAGTGTAAACTTCCCGCGAATGTGTCCGGCTGAGGGCGGTTACTCGCCGAGTGTGGTGATGACAGACCGGGAACTCGCCCAGCTGACAATGGCGTTCCGTATATTTGACCATGATGTGGACATATCCTACTCTACCCGTGAAAAGCCTGCTTTCAGGGCAAATATGATGAAACTCGGTGTGACATCAATGAGCGCCGGAAGCAAGACAGAGCCGGGTGGATATGTGTCTACTCCGGAGGCTCTGGAGCAGTTTGAAGTCAGCGACGACCGAACTCCGGCGCAGGTGGCTCAGGAAATCAGGGCTCTCGGCTATGAAGCCGTTTGGAAAGACTGGGATAAAAGTTTTGACGACAATGGCTGTTGACCCCTCTATGCTGCCGACAGTTGTCACGCGTATGCGTGGCGACTGGGCGGTCGGCGTTGACTCGCTGGGTAAACTGTGCGAGTGTCTGGAAGAATACCATTTTCCGAAACGCTACCAGCTCGTCAAAGCGCAGACAAGATGTCGACATGCCTATTTTGTGGAAAAAGGCCTGACACGCTCTTTCTGGCTCGTGGACGGCGAGGAGATTACCACCTCGTTTTCAACAGAAGGCGGCATTGTTTTCAGCATGGATGAACTCTATTATGACAGGCAGAGCGAAGAGTTTGTCGAGACAATGGAGCCGGTAAAGACATTTCGCATATCTATAGAAAATCTGCGCCACCTTATGGCAACCGACATAGACATATCCAACTGGGGGCGCATAATTCATCAAAATGAATACCGCAGGCTACACAGGTCGCACAAGGAGCGGCTCACATTGTCCGCGCGTCAGCGCTACGAGGAGTTTTGCTCGCAGTTTCCGCAGGTAATCCGCCGTGCCAACCTTGCATACATCGCATCCTATCTTGGCATTACTCCCGCCACACTGAGCCGGCTGCGTAATAAAAAAAGATAGCGGAAGCTCATATTTTTTTGATTTAAGTCAATTTTTAAGATTCAGTCGGGCTGTAAATTTGCAGTATCGTTTCACTCTAAGTATATTTATATGCAATCTACACCCTCCGTATCAAGTACCGATACAAAACCTCATTATGAACTGCTTGACGGGCTGCGCGGAGTAGCGGCACTGGCAGTAATATGGTACCATATCTTTGAAGCGTTTGCCACAAGTCCTGTAGACCAGAAATTCAACCATGCCTATCTTGCTGTCGACTTTTTCTTTGTGCTCTCAGGCTTTGTTCTCGGTTACGCCTACGATGACCGGTGGCGCAAAGGCATGACCTCAGGAAAATTCATGCTGAGGCGTATAATAAGGCTTCAGCCTATGGTCGTTGTCGGAGTTCTTTTGGGAGTCGTGGCATTTATTGTGCAGGGCTGTGAGAAATGGGACGGTTCTGCCGTAAGCATTTCGGCAGTGGTTCTTTCTCTTGTTCTCGGTCTGTTTATGCTTCCGTCACTGCCCGGCACACTGCCGGAAGTGCGTGGAAACGGCGAAATGTTTCCTCTTAACGGTCCGAGCTGGTCATTGTTTTTTGAGTACATAGGCAGTGTACTGTACGCGCTGGTGCTTCACCGACTTTCCAACCGGGCGCTGAAATGTGTGGTGCTGCTGTCCGGCATTTGCCTTGCCCTTGGAGCGGTAATGAATATTTCCGGCGATTACCACCTCGGTGTCGGCTGGAGTGCCGGAGGTGTCGGCTTCTTGGGCGGATTTCTCCGTCTGGCGTTCTCGTTTAGTATCGGTCTGTACATGAGCAGGGTGTTTGAGCCGGTGAAAATACGCGGAGCCTTCTGGATTTGCAGTGCGGTCGTAATCGGTGTATCCTGCGTGCCGTATATTACTGCCGATGGTCAGGCGAGTGTCATGAACGGCATATTTGACGCTGTTTGTACACTTGCAGTCTTCCCGATGGTTGTATACCTTGGCGCGTCAGGCTTCACTTCCGATAAAACATCAGGCAGAATATGCGAGTTTTTCGGAAATATATCTTATCCGGTATATATAATTCACTATCCTGCCATGTATCTGTTTTATTGGTGGGTGTGGAGCAACGGCTACACATTCGGTCAGGTCTGGTATGTTGCGGTGGGAATATTTATCGGAGTCATACTGCTCGCGTGGATTCTGTTAAGAGTCTATGACATGCCGGTAAGGCGATACCTCGCATCGCGCCTTTGTCGAAAATAAAATAAGCCCCGTTTCCCATCGTCAACAAATATCGGGGGAACGGGGCTGAATTATAGTCAGACGCGCTGAACAGCTGACTGAATACTCTTACTGCTTGTCGGCTGAATTGCCCCAGCGCGATTGCTGAAGCTGGGCAGATTTCTGCTCGGCGGCATTGTCTGCCGGATGCCAGAATGTCGGATGTCCCAGTTCCGATGGCATGAATTGCTGGCGCACAAAGTGTCCGGGATAGTTGTGGGCGTATTTGTAGTCCGTGCCGTAATTCATTTTTTTCATAAGTTCGGTAGGGGCATTGCGCAGGTGTAGCGGCACAGGACAGTTCCCTGTGTTTCTGACATTTTCAAGCGCCGCGTTTATTGCCATGTATGCGGAATTACTTTTTGGAGATGTGGCAAGGTAGATAGTACATTCTGCAAGGGGGATGCGCCCCTCGGGCCACCCGATTTTATGTATAGCGTCAAAAGTGGCGTTGGCGAGCAGCAGCGCGTTTGGATTGGCGAGCCCTATATCCTCGGCGGCAAGAATAAGCAGACGCCTTGCTATGAATTCCGGTTCCTCTCCACCCTCAATCATTCTGGCGAGCCAATAGATAGCCGCATCCGGGTCGCTGCCTCTCACGCTCTTTATGAAAGCGGATATTATATCGTAGTGCATCTCGCCGTTTTTGTCGTATGCTGCCGGATTCTTCTGCAATCTTTCGGTTATGACTTCATCCGATATTATAATAGGAGCGTCTGCCGGAGTGGACTGGTCAAGCAGGTCGAGTATATTTAGCAATTTTCTCGCGTCTCCGCCTGAGTAACGAAACAGAGCGTCCGTACTTTCTATTTTTATCTCACGCTCTTTAAGAATCTGATCCTCGTTTACTGCGCGTTGCAGCAGAGTGTTCAAATCCTCGCTGCATAAGGGCGAAAGTGTATATACCTGAGCTCTTGAAAGCAACGGGCGGATAACCTCGAACGATGGATTTTCCGTTGTGGCGCCTATCAGAGTCACAGTTCCGTTTTCTACCGCACCGAGCAGACTGTCCTGCTGGCTCTTGTTGAACCGGTGTATTTCATCTATAAACAGTATCGGGCGGCCTGTGGTGAACATGCCGAACGCTTCATGCTTGCACCTTTCGAGAACCTCACGCACATCCTTTACTCCTGAATGAACGGCGCTCAGAGTGTAAAACGGCACCCCGGCGGTATTGGCGACAATGCGTGCCAGAGTGGTTTTGCCCACTCCGGGAGGTCCCCATAAAATAAAAGAGGCTATATTGCCGCTCTCTATCATTCTGCGCATTATTGCGCCGGGTCCCACAAGATGCGTCTGTCCTATGTACTGCTCCAACGTGTGCGGGCGCAGACGTTCTGCCAAAGGTAATTGCATGTTTTATTGAGAATGAAGATATTATTAAACAAGCTCTGAGACTAAGAGTAGTACAAAGTTAATGAAAAAACACAACGGTTGGATTCATGCGGTGTTAAGAGATTATAATGTGTGACACTCATGTAACGGAATCAAAAAAAAATAGTAACTTTAACGCCGCAATGCACAGGTAAATCGCAGAAAAGCGAACTTAATGCGCTGCAACTTGTTAGACTTGTATAAACCGGCAACAACGAGACCTCCAGCGGTCTCAGCCGCCCGGCAGACAGAAGTTTAACGTTTTAAAATATAAATTTATGAGCAACGATTACAGACAGACCGGGACTCCGCAAAAGATGCGCAATATCTTCGGAATCATAATGATACTGGTGTACATAGGTGTGGGCGTTCTGTTCCTGACCGGATTTTTCGAAAGCATCTGCGGCGGATTTAAATGGCTCAGATGGGTTGCCGGTGGCATACTTATAGCCTACGGCATCTGGAGAGGCTATCGCCAGTTTACCGGCATAGACGATATGACACGATGAGCATCGGCGAAACAGCTGTCTGAACCAACTGATGAATGAAATGAATAAAAACAGAATAACTAAGGCTATGACTGCCGGGGCGTACGCGCTCGGCGGTCTCGCCTTGTCATTGTCACTGCTGACATCCTGCGGCAAAAAAGCCGAGTCGACATCTTCAAGCGGTATTGCGACAATTGTCTGTGATGCCAGCTTTGAAAACATTATGGACCAGGAAATAGATGTGTTCGAATATGTGTATCCGAACGCAAATATAATACCCTACTACACTGACCAGAACTCAGCCATAGACTCATTGCTTGAATTCAAGACACGCCTCATCGTAACCACAAGACCGCTTACACAAAAGGAGATGAGCTATCTTAAATCAAACGACAAACAGGTAAGGCAGAGTCAGATAGCTGTTGATGCACTTGCAATGATAGTGAATCCCCAGAATAGTATAAATGTGCTTAGCAAGCCTGAAATAGCGGAGATTCTTAGCGGCAAGCTACAGAAATGGAGTGAGGTTGAGCCCGGCAACGACCACCTCGGTGACATTGAAGTAGTGTTTGACCATCAGGGCTCAAGCACGGTGCAGTACATGCGCGACTCTCTGCTGTCGGGTGGCAACTTCGGTCCGAATGTCTTTGCACAGAACACTCCCGAAGAGGTATTCAAGGCAGTGGCGGCAAACAAAAACGCCGTAGGCATAATCGGTGTAAGCTGGATTAGCTCCGATATGAAAACCAGAGAAATGTCTCGCGAGGAATACGCGCAGTCTGTCCAGCGAAACGACAGCACGGACATAACATTCTCCAAGGATGTCAAAGTGCTCAAGGTGCGCGGAAATGACGAGGTGACAGCATACCTGCCGTATCAATACTACATTTTTAACGGCGACTACCCGCTGTATAGGCAGGTGTACATGATTTCCACAGGCACAGGCGGCAGTCTGAGCCACGGTTTCTACTCTTTCGTAACCGGATTTCACGGTCAGAAAATAATGCTTAACACCGGTGTGCTGCCAAAAGTGGTTCAGCCCACTATGGTGTATGTGAATTGACAAATACTGAACTTTAACAATAAACCAACTCATGAAAGTAAAATTCTTTTTTACCTTACTTGTTGCCGGAGCGCTCGGAGCTTCGGCTCAAGGCTATCAGGACGGCGTTGACAACTACAATGCCGGTCGTCTTGATGTGGCTAAGACAATTTTGGGCAACACACTCAATGATGCCGGTACAGACAAGGCTGTAGCTTACTATTATCTTGGCAATATAGACTTCAGCGAAGGCAATGTGGCTCAGGCAAAAGTGAATTATGAGAAAGGCGAGGCTGCAAACGCATCGTTTGCTTACAATCTCATCGGACTTGGCAAAGTAGAGCTTGCCAATGGAAACAAGAGTCAGGCTGAGGCTGATTTCAAACGGGCTCAGGATCTCAATAAAAAAGACACCAAGGTAATGGTTGCCATTGCGCGCGCTTACTATGAGGTTGACCCCGTTGTCTATGCTAAAGAGATAGACAAGCAGATAACCAAAGCGCTTAAGGACTCCAAGAACACCGAAAGCGCTGTTTTCCTGCTTCAGGGCGACATGAAGGCTAAGGAAAATCCCGGTGAGGCAGCGGCGCTGTACGAGCTGGCTATTGAAAGTGACAAGGCTAAACAGATTGTTAACCGCGAGGCTTATGTAAAATATGCCAACACATATTTCAAGGTAGCTCCCAGCTTTGCAATCGACAAACTGAAAGAGCTTAACCAGCTTGAACCTGAATCGGCACTGGCTCAGCGCGAACTGGCTGAGAAATACTATGACAACGACCAGTTTGGCAGCGCTTGTCAGCAGTATGGCATCTATATGCAGAACCCCAATCACTTCCAGAGCGACGAACAGCGCTACGCAGGTCTGCTTTACTCGGCACGCGAATACGACAAGTCTTTGGAAATCGCTCAGAAGGTGCTCGAAAAAGACCCGAAAAACTACTTCATGTACCGTATAATCATGATGGACCTTCACGAAAAAGGTGACAAAGCCGGTGCAGTGGAGTGGGGTACTAAACTGTTCAGCCACCCCGATGCCAATCTTACTCCCAACGACTATATTCTTTATGGTAACGCTCTAAGCGATAACGGTCAGGCTGAAAAAGCCGTTGAAGTGTTTGAAAAGGCTATTGAGCTCAATCCTGACAAACCCGAACTGCTTGTGGACCTCAGCTCTATCTATGAGAAAAACGGTCAGAACGAAGAGGCTGTGGCTACAATGAAGCGTTACCTTGACGGCGGAAACGGCAAAGTGAACGATTTTGTGAAAATGGCACAGCGCTACGATGGTCTCGCCCGCAGCCTTGAACCCGAATCTCCTGAAAGAGCGGAGGCTGCAGCCGAAGGCGTGAAATACATCAACAGGGCTATCGAAAAGGCTCCCAACACACCTATCGTATATGCAATCAAGAGCCAGATTCTTCTTACCGGCTCAAACAACGTGCCGACTCCTGAAGTTGCCGCAACATACGAAAAAATGCTCGACCTGCTAAACGCAGATCCTGCAAACCGTGAAAAAAGCAAGAGCCTTTACATTGCCGGTGACTACTTCTGCGGCATCTACTACATGGATGTAGACAAGGCTAAAGCAAAGGAATATCTCACAGACTATCTCACACTCCGTCCCGGCGGAGATGAAAAGGTGGAATTCATCCTTGAATCCCTGAATAAGTAACGGACAGTTCCGATACAGACTCATACACAAAATCCCCCGCCGGGTCTTAGACATGGCGGGGGATTTTATTGTTGGTCCGCTTCAGCGGATATTCAGCAGTTTATGAGTCTGAAGGCTCAGGCGCCAGCGGGGGTTGTTCTTGACATATTCCACCGCCGCCTCAGTAATCGCGGCATTCCTGACGCAGTCTCCTGTGTCAAGCGGCTGCAATGAATACACGTCGGCATCCGTTTCAGGATTGAATATTGGTCGCTCTCCGTCAAACAGCTCTTTGAGCTCGTTTATTCTGTCAGGAACAACTACAGGCTGTTTCGGTGAACATGTAATCCAGTCAATGCCGTCAGGCAGGCGACAAGTGCCGTTGGTTTCCACCTGTACAAAATAGCCGTGACTGTGAAGACGTGCCACAAAACCGGCGCTCAGCTGCAACGCCGGTTCGCCTCCTGTAATAACTATGTGGCGGGTAGGGTATTTGCTTATTTCCTCCACAACCTGCTCTTCGGTCATTATGGTATGGGAGCCATGGTTGGTGTCGCAGAAAGAGCATGACAGGTTGCACCCGCTGAATCTGACGAAAACAGCGGGTACTCCTGCAAAATAACCCTCACCCTGAAGCGAGTAGAATATTTCATTTATTTTTAACATGTCTCAGTCCCTGATATATGTGGCTATGTTGGCTGTGCTCTCTTCCACATCTACACGAAAACATCCCGGCACCTTGTCGCACACCCATTTGGCTATGTTCTCGGCGGTAGGGTTGAACGGCAGAAGCTCGTTGAAGTTGCCGTGGTCAAGATAATCGTGCACAGCTTCCTTTATGTGCTTGAAGTCTATGACCATGCCTTGCTCGTTAAGGGTGTCAGCCTTGCAATGTACCGTGATTTTCCAGTTATGACCGTGTACATTGGTGCAAGGACTGTTGTATGGCAAGTCAAGTCTGTGGCATCCTGCTATTTCCAGCTGTTTCTTTACTATATACATGCGGTTGTGGTCGTTTCAGATTTTCAGTTTTTTGCGTGTAGCGGCTGGTATGGCATCCTTATGAACCATGATGTAGATTGTCTTTGCGCGCACATAGCTGTCGCTCATGTTCAGGTAGCCGCCGTTGTCATTGCGCTCGGTGCCCCATGAGTTTTTGGTGCGGTAGTAGCTTGTTCCGTTCTGGTCCTTGACCCTGCCGGTTATATGCATCAGGTGGTCGTCGGTAGTGGTGAATGTCTCATACCCTTGCTGACGCGACTCGGGAGTAACAATAACTTCAGGATACGGTTTTTCAAACTTGTACACAACCTCAAGGCGCTCGGCTTCTTTTTTTGCGGCAAACGCGGTGGAGTCTTTCTTCTGGTACCGTGACAGGTCTGCCACCTCCGGGTTGATAGCCACGCCGTTGGCATGTGAAAATCCCTTTTCGCTCACATCTCCGTCCCAGCACACGGTATAGCCGTTGTCAAGGGCATAGTCCATCACCTGCATAAGCTCGTCAAGAGGCAGATTGTACTGGCTCGCATGTTCCCAGTTGTCCGGAACCTCAAGCTCGAATGCCTTGTAGTAGGGGTGGTGTGTGAAACTGGTAAGCTCTACATAATCGTCGGGGTTGAAGCCGAGCGATTCGGCAAAACTTGCAGGTGTATACTCTTTTCCGTTGTATGTGAACTTTTCAGGCACTTTGCCGAGGTATGTGTCCAGAATGGCGTTTACAATGGCATCGTACTGAGGCGAGCGTTTTTTGTTTCTGACTGCGGCGTCCGCTACAGCGGTGAGCATAGACATCATTTCGCCGTGGTTGTGGCGGTCCGAATCATAGTTGATGCCGGAGTAAACCGATTCAGGCACTATGCCTGCCTGTCTGAACGCGTTAAGAAATGTGTGGCTCAGGCTTCCTTGCCCGATGTTGCCTTTGCCGCGGCGTAAAAAATTGTCGTTCAGCTGATTCAGAAGTTTCTGACGGACAATGAACATTTCAGAAAGGTCGTGCTCGCCCTTGCCGTTGCGCATCAGCTCTGCCTCAAGAAAAGAGCATGTCGCAAAACACCAGCAGGTGCCGCTTGCAGCCTGATTCTTGACACTTGTCACAGGCACAATGACATCATTTTTGAAAACATATCCCTGAGCGGTGGCTCCCATTGACATTCCGAGCAGAGCAGCCGCAATAATGTATTTTCTTTTCATTTTTATAGCTTGTTTAGAGGTTGTTTAAAAACCGCGGCCGAAACGGCTCCAGTATTTGTCGCCCAGTTCGAGCCACTTGCTCATCGCCGCACCGGCAAAGTCTGCCGTATATCCGGTTATGAACCGGTCGGCGGCAGCTTTCCCGTCGGTTTCGAGAAGGCTTTTATATCTTGACTCCACATAGGGCAGTTCGTTCACGCCTTTGTCTATATAGTGCAGGCGTGCGCCGTTCATTTCCTCTTTGGTGTTGCCCCATTTTACTGTTGCGAGTTTGTTGGCTTTTCGGAATGCCCATAGAGCCGAGTTTTCGTCATATCGCAACTGCCCGTCAACCTTCATTTTTTGGGGCAGGTCGGTCACTCCTGCAAAAACCGGAATGCGCGGACTCTGTCCGGGGTTGTCAAAAGCCACCCAGGCAACGCCGCCCACGGCATCAGGCAACCAGCTGCGGAGCTGTATCACGGTAGAGTAGGCACACTGAGGCACAGACACATTGCGCACATTGACAACAGTGCTGTCGGCAATCGCATTGAAAAGAGTTATGTAGTCGCGACCCATCCAGGGATTGGCTACCGGGCTTGTAATGGTGTCGGTTGCTCCAGTTTTTGAATTTTTTACAGCAACTTTGAGATTTTTGGTCATGTCCCAGTCAGAGCCTTCGTATGTCTCTGTAAGCAGATTCATCACATCTGCGGCAGACAGTTTCTTTTCGGGGCGCACACTCAGAGGTATCTCCTCGCTGTCATATTTCAGACCAAGCGAAGGCGCTATTTTGTTGAGTATGAAGTATTCTCTTATGCTGAATGCCTTTGGCTCGCCAAAATAGTTGCCACCGGCGTAGGCTTTCCAGAACTTGAATGGCTCCTTGCCGTCCCAAAGTTTCATTTTCTTTGCGACAGAAAAAACATTGTCGGATGCTAGGTAGTTTGCCGTGTCGGCAAGGTTGAGTGTGGAAATGCGCGGAATATTAGCCGACACACCGACCTCGTCGTCGGGGATACGGACGGCAGCCCATACAGCGCCGATTTTATCAGGTCCTTCACCGAAAATCTCAAACTGCCACACCTCGTTTGGGTCGGCTATTGTGAGGCATTCCCCGCTGTCGCCATAGCCGTGTTCTTTTACAAGTCTGCCAATCAGCTTAATAGCATCTCTTGCTGTTGTGCAGCGCTGCAACACAATTCTTTCAAGCTCTTCGATAAGAAAAAGGCCGTTGCGGTTCTCCAGCTCTTTGCGTCCGGAAATAGTTGTTTCGCCAATGCCGAGCTGCTTTTCGTTAAGACATGGATATGCTGTGTTCAGAAACGAATATGTTTTGCCGGGCGAGGCTATTGCTGCTACCTCTTTCATGCCGCGCGCTCCGGAGGAGTGGTCGGTGTGCATTCTGCCTTTGACAACAGTCACGGTGGTGTCGCGGTGGTGGTTCATGGCAGGCACAATGTCCATCCATGCGCGGTAATTTCCATCGCAGGTGTGTGATGTCATGACAGAGCCGTCGGCAGAAGCTCTTTTTCCCACCATTATACTCGTACAGCTCTCTTTGTCAGCAAAATCAGGCTCGTAAATCTGAGCGGAGGCAATGGAGAAAACCGCCATTGCCGGTATCAGCAGTAAATGTCTTTTAAGCATCTATAATGAAATTATTTGGTTTCAGATAAGGGTATTCGACTTCCCATAGGTAAAGGGCGTGAGCCGGCATGGAGGTGCCTGCCTTGCATCTGTCACGGCTGCCGACCACCTCTGCAAATCCGTCGACACTCAATTTGTGCCTCCCTACCTCTACCAGAGTACCCACAACGGCTCTGACCATGTTTCTGAGAAAACGGTCGGCAGAAATTTCAAACATCCACGCGCCCGCTCCGCACGGTGACCACAACGCGCGTGTAACCTTGCATATTGTGGTCTTTACATCCGTGTGGGTTTTGGCAAAGGCGGCGAAATCGTCAGTGGCAAGCAAAATTTCAGCCGCTTCATTCATCAGTTCAAAGTCAAGGGCAGGGGAGCAACGCCACGCCAGATTGTTGAAAAAAGGGGTTTTGAACGGCGTTGCGAAATAGCGGTATGTACGCTTTGTCGCATCAAATCTTGCGTGAGCGTCAGGCGCTACCTTTACGAGTCCGTTTACGGCAATGTCATTGCCTACAATTGAATTAAGGCTTCTTTCAAAGGCTGCCGCATCGGCAATCTCTTCCGGCGCGTCAAAGTGAGCCGGCATCATGCGGGCGTTTACCCCCGCGTCGGTGCGTCCGGCTCCGGTTACAGGGGTAGGGCGGCGAAGCAGCTTTTCAAGCGCTTCCTCAACAACCTGCTGCACCGAGATGTCGCCCGGCTGTCTTTGCCATCCGTGAAAAGGCGCGCCTGAAAATGCGAGATTTAGAAAATAGCGCTGCAAAATCAGTCTTTTTCAAGGTAAGTATAGCCATATAGCCCCGAACGGTAGTTGCTGAGAAATTCGCGTCCCTCCTCCGGGGTAATCTTGCCGGCTTTCATTGATGCCGTTACCCATGTCTCTACATTTCTGACGAGCTTTTTGGGATTGTACTCCACATAATCGAGAACCTCGGCTACTGTTTCGCCGTCAATGACACGGTCTATCTCGTATCGGTCCTCGTAAACACTTATGTGAACGGCGTTTGTGTCGCCAAACAGATTGTGCATGTCGCCGAGAATCTCCTGGTATGCACCAACAAGGAACACTCCGAGATAGTAAGGCTCTCCCTTTTTTACGGAATGAACCGGAAGCGAGGGCGAAATGCCGTGGCTGGTGATAAAGTTGGCAATCTTGCCGTCGCTGTCGCATGTGATATCCTGAATGGTACATGTGCGCGACGGACGCTCGTCAAGTCTGCCGATAGGCACTATGGGAAATACCTGGTCTATCGCCCACGAGTCCGGCAGTGACTGGAAAAGAGAGAAGTTGCAGAAATATTTGTCGGGCAGCATACGGGCTATCTTCCGAAGTTCCTCGGGGGCATGTTTCATGCCGGAAGCAATCTCACCCACTTCGCGGGCTATGCTCCAGAACAGCTTTTCAATCTGCGCGCGTGTCTTGAGGTCAAGCAGCCCGAGGCTGAAACGGTCAAGAGCCTCTTCGCGAATCTGGAGCGCGTCATGCCAGCTTTCAAACAGTCGCGGCTGGTCGAGCTTGTCCCAGATGTCATAAAGCTCGCGGGCGAGTTCGTCGGCATCGTCGGCAATTTCCTGAGTCTCTTTCCACGAAGGCAGCTGTGTTGTCTCGAGAACCTCGAACACAAGAACGGAGTGGTGCGCCGCGAGCGACCTGCCGCTCTCCGTTATAATATTCGGCTGCGACAGACCGTTTTTGCGGCACACGTCAACAAGCTGTGACACAGCGTCGTTCACATACTCCTGTATGGAGTAGTTCATAGAGCTTTCCGATGCCGAACTTCTTGTGCCGTCATAGTCAACGCCGAGACCTCCTCCAATGTCAAGAAAGTCAATCTTGAATCCCATCTTGGACAGCTGGGCGTAAAACTGTGTCGCCTCTCTCAGCGCGTTTTTTATTCGGCGTATCTTGGTCACCTGGCTGCCTATGTGGAAGTGAACAAGGCGCAGCGAATCCGACATCTTGTTCTTTTCAAGCAGGTCAAGAGCCTCAAGCAACTCGCTGGAATTGAGCCCGAACTTGGACTGGTCGCCTCCACTCTCTTCCCATTTGCCTGAGCCTACCGACGAGAGTTTTATCCTTATGCCGATGTTGGGTGAAATTTTGAGGCGTTTGGCAACTGTGGCTATCAGCTCAAGCTCGTTGAGTTTTTCCACCACAAGAAATATATGGCGACCCATCTTTTGGGCAAGAAGCGCAAGCTCCACAAACTTCTCGTCTTTGTAGCCGTTGCATATAATTAGGGCGTTGTCGGCTATGTTTGTGGCAAGAACAGCATGCAGCTCCGGTTTGGAACCCGCCTCAAGGCCTATGTTGAATTTCATGCCGTGGCTCACAATCTCCTCGACCACAGGGCGCATCTGGTTCACCTTTATAGGGTAGATGATGAAGTTTTTCGCTTCATAGCCGTACTCTTTTGCCGCTTTGCTGAAACAGTTGGAGATTTTTTCGATTCTGTTGTCAAGAATATCCGGAAAGCGCAGAAGCACCGGTGCGGTCACATCGCGCACCTGCAGCTCGTCCATGACCTCCTTGAGGTCTACGGCGGCATGTCCGTCCTTGGGCGTTACGGCAATGTGTCCTTTGTCATTGATGGAGAAATATTTGAGGCCCCATCCGTTTATATTGTACAGCTCAGCGCTGTCTTCTATGCGCCATTTTCTCATATCTGTCGCTAAAATGAATAGTTAGGTGTATAAAAATCCGCTTACAAAATTAATCATATTTCCCGTGAGCGCACAATAAAATCTGTATAAGCATGATAAAAAATTAAAATCGCGGGTGTTTGCTGCACACCGAATAGAATTAATACTTATATTTGCATCACCAAAAAACAACGTTTCAACATCAATATTACTTAATACATCCAAACATTACCAGTTATGAAAAAGAATTTTGGTATCATCCTTGCTGCCGGTGCCGCTGTAGCGCTCACTGGCTGCGGCAAAAAGATGAATCAGTTCGCGGCTGATTATTTCTCTACCAACCCCAATCCCCTCGAGGTGGTGGGAACATCCGTACCTGCGACCGTTACAGGCAATGTGCCTCAGAAATTTTTTGTCAAGGACGCAACCGTGACCGTTACTCCCGTTCTCGTTTACGGCAGCTACCAGACAGCAGGCGCTCCCGTGGCATATCAGGGCGAGAAAGTACGCGGCAACAACCCTGTTGTCAGCTACGCAAACGGCGGTACCGTTACAATTCCCGTAAACTATCCCTACACCCCCGAAATGATAAAGAGCGAGCTCTATCTTGATTTCGCAGTGGCTCAGGGTAAAAAACAGTATGCGCTCCCCCGTGTGAAAGTAGCTGACGGTGTTATCGCTACAGCAGCTTTTGCAAGCGCCGAGTCTGTGACTCCCGCAATCGCTCCCGACAAATTCCAGCGCATCATCAACGAAAAGTATGCTGCTGACATCCGCTTCCTCATCAACCAGGCAAACATCCGCCCCGTAGAGCTGCGCACCGCACAGATGGAAGCGTTCAACAAAGACCTCGTTTCTGTAAACTCCGACACCTCAAAGGTAATCAAGGAAATCAACATTTCCTCTTACGCTTCTCCCGACGGTTCATACGCCTTCAACACCCAGCTTGCTGAAAAACGTGAGGCAAACACCACCGCGTATGTTGAAAAGCAGCTCAAAAAAGATAAAATCACCGAATTCGGCGAACTCACAGCCCAGTTCACCCCTGAAGACTGGGAAGGTTTCCAGAAACTTGTGGCTCAGAGCAACATCCAGGACAAAGACCTTATCCTCAGCGTGCTCTCAATGTACAAAGACCCCGAACAGCGCGAGCAGGAAATCCGCAACCTCTCTTCTGTGTTCGAAGCCCTCGCTACAGAGATTCTTCCCCAGCTCCGCTACTCTCGCATAACAGCATCTGTTGACGTTATCGGCAAGAGCGACGAGCAGATTAACAAGCTCTTCGACACTAACCCCTCCGAACTCACTGTCGACGAAATGCTCTATGCAGCTACTCTCACCGACAACCTTGCCCGTCGCAAAGCAATCTACCAGGCAGTGACCAAATACTATCCCAACGACTTCCGCGGATTTAACAACCTCGGTGCAGTGCAGTATGAGGAGAAAGACTATGCAGCTGCTCAGGCAAGCTTCAAGAAAGCCGAAAAGCTCGCTCCCAAAAATGCAGAAGTGCAGATGAACCTCGGTCTCATAGCTCTCCTTAATAAAGACTATGCTACTGCAAACCGTTGCTTCGGCAATGCAGGCGGTCTCGAAGAGCTTGGCGATGCTCTCGGTGTATACTACCTCAAACAGGGTGATGTGAGCGCTGCTGTGAAAGCATTTGGCAACAGCAAGACAAACAACGCCGCTCTCGCGCAGATTCTCGCCAAGGACTACAGCAAGGCAAAAACAACACTAGCTGCAATCCCCGCTCCTGACGCTACCACATACTATCTTAACGCTGTTGTAGGCGCTCGCACCAACAACTCTCAGATAGTAACCTCAAACCTCCGTCAGGCTATCAAACTTGACCCCGCTTATGCAAGCCGCGCCGCTCAGGACCTTGAATTCTCCAAATTCAATCTCTCAGGCGTGCTCAACTGATAAACTGCGATAATATTCACAGTACGCGCCCGGCGAAATTTTCGCCGGGCGTTTTTTTACACCTATTTATAATAAGCAGGGCAGGATGGATCATAAGCGCTTTGTTGCAAAATTTGTTGCCGTAACCAAGCCCGATAGAACTAACGGAATATCAATAGATTAAGTGGCTTTGCCAATAAATTCGGACGATTTGTTTTAGTGAAAAAATGTGAAATAATTGGCGAGGGTATTGCAAGTGTCAAAATAAGTGCCTACCTTTGCATCGCTTTTGAAAACAAATCGGGGTGTAGCTCAGTTGGTTAGAGTACGCGTCTGGGGGGCGTGAGGTCGCTAGTTCGAGTCTAGTCACCCCGACCAAAAGCAGAAAGCGGCAAGGATGCAGACAGTTCCAAGCCGCTTTCGCTATTTCATGCCCCGGCAAAATCGAAAAACATGATATACAGCACACCACATTCAAAACTTTTTAAGGGTTAAAATAAGGCTGCGCTGTTCCTGTTGAATGGAAACAGCGCAGCCTGTAATGTAATGTGTCAGGTCGAATCCTATTCTTTGAGCTGGTGGATTGTGTCAACAAGTTGTTCGCCGAGACCTATTGTATAGCCTTGCGACACAAATACAATGCGGTTGAATGTGTCGGCTATGATGAATATGGGGCGCTCGCTTTCGGGCAGTTTGAGACCTGATACAATTTCGGCAGCAATCTTGCCGTCGGTGTCAATGCCGAAAGATGCGGTAGAGGGGAGTGTCGGCAGCTGTGTGGCATCAAAGCGGGCGGCATCTTTCTCGTCTTTGAACAGCAGTATCATTGAGCGACCCCATTTCTCAAACTCAGGGTTGAGAGCAGCAATGTCACGCAGTGCATGGTTGGTCGGTTCATGGTTCGGGGTGAGTATGCCTATTATGTAGTATCCTCTGCCGGTTGTAGACAGTACTGACTTTGAGGTGCCGGTTGCAAGGTCGGTGTATAGGTTTTCAGAATTGAAATTGCCGATAACCTGCACCCCTTTGTCATCCTGACGCAGTACAAGCGAGTCGGTCACAGCCTGTCCGGGAGCCACTTCTATGAAGTCGGCGCGAGCAAGCACCCCTCCGTCAGCCATTCGCTGTCCGGTCACAAGCATGTATTGTCCGGCGTCTAC
This sequence comes from Muribaculaceae bacterium Isolate-104 (HZI), assembly GCA_003762715.1. Classification (GTDB taxonomy): domain Bacteria; phylum Bacteroidota; class Bacteroidia; order Bacteroidales; family Muribaculaceae; genus Paramuribaculum. Next base: position 184,293 of record RIBJ01000030.1, read on the forward strand.
CTCTGTGCCGTCGGCGAAAATGCTCTTCCATGTGGCATCTTCGGGATAGCCCATCAGCTGGGGCTGTCCGTCAACAATTTTTGAAAGAGAAAACTGGGTGTAGTAGCGGGGATCGTCTATGCGTCCGGTTTTTGCAAATTCAAGTTTCAGTGAGCCGGGACGGGTGTTGTCCGCAACTTTTGTGTTAGGGGCAAAGTTTACGTCATGCCACGAGTTTTCACTGTCAGCCCACTGTGTTTTGCCGGTCACAGGGTCTATGCGAGCGGCAATGCCGGCAGTGCGGGCGAGAGTCACAAAATAAAAGTCGCGAGATGCGTCATTGGTTGTCTTTGACTTGTGAACGGCTTCCGGGCTCATTCTCACGTTTGCAGGATACCAGTTTGCTGATGTTGTTTTAATGTTGTCGGCAACATAGTCAATCAGTGACTGCGGGTGTGCTTTGAACGCGTCAAGCTGTCCGGCACTGAAGTTGTCAGTGAAATAAGAGCGGAAAAGCGACAGGGCTTCGTCGTCCACTCTCGGACACAATATGTAATTGACATACAGGCTGCCTGTGCCTGCCGGAGTTTTCATCTGGTCAAGCAGTACCGGCAATGTAACGTCGCTGCGGTCCTTTACGGATATTGCTTCGAGCAGGCACATTGCTCGGTCACGGTCATTGGCGGGAGTCTGTTCCAGGAACTGCCTTACGGTTTTGTGGTTTCCTCTTGCGTCAGTCATTATAGCGGTAAGGCGCTTGGCATCGACGCTCAGCGCCGACGCGAGCGCGGCACTTTGAGCCGGAGTCATGAATGTGGCTGTATAGGCTCCGCGCAGTGAGTCTTCGTACACCTTGCGGCGTTCGTTCAGCGCAGCCTGTTCGGGTGTTACGGATACAGGGATGTTTGACGGCACCGGCGGAATGATGTCGAATTCGTAGACTCCTACTGTTGCCGGATTTTTGTCTGTAACGACAGTGACGTTGCGTTCCTTGCCCACCGAAGCCTTGGCGAATCCGAACTCCTTGCCGTCGGTAGCCCAGACTATGATGTCACCGATTCCGGCGCACAACGATGTAGTGCCGTTGCTGTCGGTGCGTCTGGTGGCTATCGGGTAAAACTCGGCATAATTGTACAGACGGAAGGTGACTGTGGCATCCGGCATTATGTTGCCCTTGGAGTCTTTTACAGTAACTGTAATTGTGTCGACCGGCGCGTAGTTTGAAGTTACATTTATTTCGGTGTAGCCCGGCGGTCTTGAAATCACCTCTTCGGGACCGTCGTAATTGCCTGCCACTCTTGTGTTCATCATCATGCCGCGCGATGCAGGGGCATTGAACCAGCCGAGGTTGAGTACAGGCTCAGGCTCGCAGGCTCCTAAAAAGTACCATTTGCCGTCTGCCCAGGCTTCCACCCAGGCGTGGTTATCGTCGGTGTGCGCCCAGCGCGGAGTGTAGATTTGCCGTGCGGGTATGCCCATGGAGCGAAGTGCGGCGACTGTGAATGTAGACTCTTCGCCACAACGTCCAATAGCCGTGTACACAGTGGCGAGAGGGGAGTGGGTGCGGCTGTCAGACGGCTGGTATGTGGCTTTTTCATGACACCAGTGGTTAATCTCCAGTATGGCGTCTTTCATAGACAGGTCCTTGACCCTGTCCTTGAGCTCTTCATAAAACACTTTGCGGTACCCGTCAAGATATTCGTTATTTATGCGCACAGGCAGCACAAAGTGGCGGAATTCCCGGTCTGGAATCTTGCTGCCCCAAGGCATTTCGTTGCGGGCTTTAAGCGAGTAGTCTACATTTTGCAGAAAGAATTCGCCGGAATTGTCTGCCATGTCAGGCACCGGCATGTAGGCGTACAAAACTTTCAGTGCCTGCTCCTGTTCAGGCGACAGCTTTCTGTCAAAGATGCTGAAGTACTCTTTGCGGTCTAAGCTCTGCCTGCGCTCGGCAAAGTCTTTTTCTACAGTCGGCGATGCTATCTGCGCGTGTGCGGCAGCGCATGCGGCAACTGCAATGGACGATATTATAATCTTTCTTAGATTCATTTCTGTGGGTTAATGTTGGTTACAATCTCCTTTACAATTTCTGCGGAGGTTACTTTGCGCGAGTATTCATCGCTGCCTGGCACTCCCATTGAAACACCTTCGTGGCGGTATCTCATTTTGCTGCCGACAGTGTGTCTTGCACTTGCGTGTACCTCGCTTGTACCGGAGGCGGCGATTATTCCGGCGGCGTTGTCGGGTCCTACACCGGCTCCCGCAAGAATTGTTATGCGGTTGTGCGCCTGGGTCACGAGCTCTGCGAGCACGGCTGCGCCTTCTTTTGCCGAGGATGCCTGTCCGGAGGTGAGCACCCGGTTGCAGCCGAGTGCTATTATTTCTTCAAGCGCAGTCTTGCGGTCGCGGCACAGGTCAAACGCTCGGTGAAAAGTGACATTGATTCCGCCGGCGGCTTCTACCATGCGCCAGCATGCTTTTGTGTCCACGTTTCCGTCTGCGTCAAGCGCTCCTATCACTACTCCGTGTACTCCTGCCTCGCGTGCGGCAGTGATGTCATCGACCATGCAGTCAACCTCTTCGTCGGTGTAAAGGAAGTCGCCTCCACGCGGACGTATCAGCACATGGACCTTCACTCCGGTCACTTTCAAAGCCTGGCGTATGAATCCTATCGAGGGGGTCACACCGCCTTCTCCGAGAGCAGAGCACAGTTCCACTCTTGCAGCTCCGCCTTCGGCAGCCGCGCGAACGCTCTCTATGTCGCCCGCGCAAACTTCAAGTATATTGCTCATTTGGCAGATGTTTCCAGTTCGATAATATAATCAACGGTGCCTTCGGGTATTTCGGGCAATTCAATGACAACTCCGCCTTCTTTGCGTTTTTTGAATTTGACCGGAGTGCGGTTGTCGTAGCTTACTGCTTTTTTCACTTTGGCTGCTGTCGGCACTACAATTTCAGAGCCGGCGGGCGAAAGCACATGAAGGAACAGTCTGTTGCCTTTGCGGGTGGATGTGCCCCACTCCTGGGCTTCAAAATCGCCTGCGGTTGTGGCATAGAATGTTTCTCCGTATTTGTTCATCCATTGTCCTATTTCCTTGAGCCGTGCAAGGGCTGTTGCGGGTAGCTCGCCGTTGGGTTGCGGACCTATGTTCAACAGTAGGTTGGCACCCATTCCGGCAGCCTTTACAAGGTATGAAATCAGTTCGGGAGTACTTTTGTAGTTCTGGTCCTTGATTTTGTATCCCCACATGCCGTTCATGGTCTGGCATGTTTCGAGAGGCAGACGCGATATTGCTTGTCCGGAGAGCCCGGCGGTGTTTTCGCCCGGCAGGTCTCTCTCAAAAATCTGAATGTCTTCGCCTTCGTAGGGTGTTTCGTGATGATTGTTGCCAATCAGACACTGAGGCTGTAGGCGGTGTATGAGGGCGTACTGTTCGGGCAGCTGCCAGTCAAACGGCACGCTGTCGGCATCGTGGTCCCATTTACCGTCAAACCATATAGCTCCTATTTTACCATAGTCGGTGAGCAGTTCGGTGAGCTGGCGGTTCATGAATCCGTAGTAGGAGTCCCAGTTGCGCAGAGTGGTGTCTCTGCCGGTGTTTAGACCTGTGCGTCCGCTTGGATAGTCGGGGCGGGTCCAGTCGATGTGCGAGTAGTAAAGATGCAGTTTGATACCCTGTTTTTCACATTCCTGCGCCAGTTCCTTGAGGATGTCGCGCTTGAAAGGGGTTGCATCTACGATATTGTAGTCGCTCTGACCGGTGTGCCACATAGAAAAGCCGTCATGATGACGGGTGGTGAATGTTATGTACTTGGCACCGCTTTCTTTTATGGCACTGACCCATTTGGCTGCGTCGAAGTTTGCCGGATAGAAGCCGGAGGCTGCCTTTGCGTACTCTTCGGCTGTGATATTGTCATAGTTCAGGTACCATTCGCCTTGGGCAAACATGCTGTAGATGCCCCAGTGCAGGAAGATTCCGAATCCGTTGTCGGCAAATTCCTGTCTTGCCTGAAGGTTTTCCGGAGCCGGTACATAGTTGGGAATTTCATTAGCTGTTGCCGAGCCGAAAATCATGGAGGCTCCGGCAATGCTGCACAGAAGTTTGTTCATAAAAATATTAAATTTAAGTGATTATCATTATATGTTGAAAGGAACTCGCACGCGACAGTGGGGGTTCCTTTCAAAAAATATTTTCAAGAGTGACGGTGACAAGCGCCACCGAATGGAGTGTTCCGCTCAGAAGGGCAGGTCATCGTTTGCTTCGGGAGCAGACGGAGCCGGAGGCATCAGGTTGTCAACGGGAGGGTAGTTTGTGTCGGCAGGCATTCCGGCAGCAGCGCCGCTATTGGCTTTTTCTGCTTTCCAGCCGCGAATGCTGGTGTACCAGCGACCGTTGTACTCACGGCTCTCGATGTCAAAAGAAAGCACTATGTCGTCACCCAGGTTCAGGGGGTACTGGTCGGCGCGTTCGCCAAAGAAATCGAAATGAATCTTACGGGGGAAAGAGTCCTGGGTCTCAAGCACATATTCTCTTTTTTTCCATGCTTTGCCTGTCTGTGATGTACCGGACACTTCCGGGAGGGCTACTATTATTTTGCCTTTTACTTCCATTATATGTTTTTATTATATAGGTATATTCTTTTATGCAAAATTAGTCACCGCAAAGGTAAGCTCCAAATTAAATGAGACAAAAAGTGCCGTAGTGAAGATAATTTTAAATAACTTTACGCCTCAAACAACAAATTTGCAGATTTATGGCAGACTGGTGGACATCTCCGGCAACAGCGGAGGACGGCAAACTGATAATGGTGACAGGGCGTCGCGATGTAAAAAAATTCAGGGAGAATCCCCGCTTCGGCATCCGTGTCGAGGTGAGCTGGAAATATAAGTCGGGAGCAGACGGAATGCCCGGTCTGGAGGATTCACGGCAGATGGAAGAGGTGCAGGAACTGCTGTGCGCCGAGTTTGACAGAGACCCGGTAGCTGTTCTGACGGGTGTATATACCGGAGATGGCGAGCGCAATTGGGTGTTCTATACCCTGAGTACTCATATTTTCGGAAAAAAACTTAATGCGGCTCTGGAGTCTCTTCCTGTGCTGCCGCTTGAAATATATGCAGAAAATGACCCGAACTGGGCGGAGTATGATGAAATGTGCGAGTGTGAGATAAATCTTGACTGACAGCGTTTTGTCAGAAAGCCTCGCCTATGGCAAAAATAAAGCCGCTTGTGTGCCTGCCGATGCCGTAGTCGATGCGCACATTTACATTGTGCTTGAACTCGAATCTTAATCCGAGTCCGCCGTTTGGCAGCCACTGCGGTCTTATTTCCTTGTATTTGAAGTCTCTCAACGAAGAAAATACAGTCGCGCCGCCGATCCATGCAGTCATTCCGAAGCGCCCCCATATGTGCTGTCTCAGTTCAGACTGCAGGGCTATCTGGCTGTTGTCAATGTATGAACCCATGTAGTATCCGCGCATGCGTATGCCGTCGGAAGCCACCATTTCTCTCATTGTCCATGGTGCTTTGGCGCTTGTCAGTTTAGAGTACAGGTCAAAAGCCAGTACGCTGCCACGCCATAACTTTAAATAGTAGTTGCCTATTAATGTGTGGCTGTTGAAAAACGAGGGTGCGCTGCCTAAGAATTTGGGATATGCCATTGCTGTGTAGGACAGATGTATTCCCGATGTAGGGTTGAGGAGGTTGTCCCTGTTGTCTATTTCAAGCGACAGACCGACTCCGGTGACGTATATGTTTTTTCTTTCACCGAGCAGGTATTCCGGGCGGCTCATGTTTATAGCGTCAGTGTAGTTGGCGTTGATGTTTACTCCGGTGTAAAGGCTGTGTGAGAGGCGGTACACATATGACAGTCTCGCGCTTAAGCAGCGGCGGTCGTAAATGGATTTTTCGTTGTTAGCCGAGGCTTCGGATGTGATGCCCCAAAAATTAAGTCGTTTACGGTATATGTCAATATGGTAGTTGATACGTGAACGGTTGTCGGGGAAGAGGGTGTTGCCTCTTGCAAAGAATACGAAGAATCCGTTCAGAGATCCGTTCAGGCAGGCAACAACGTCGCTTGGTTGAGGCAATGTGTCGTTGCGGTCCACTCTGTAAAGCGCGGTGCAGATGGCTCCGAGCCCGAAGGATGCCTCGCGTGTGTATGACGGCGAAGCTCCGAAGCTGATGTCAATCGCTTTTTCTCTTGTGCGGTCAATGTTGCCCTGAATAAGCGAGTTCAGATATTTTTTCATCCATGCCGGGGCTTTTTCCATGAATGAAATGGAGTCGATAAAGGTTGCTGTCGGTCGTGCCGGCTCAACAGCCGTTGTGTCACGGCAGTATGCTCCCATTCCGGAGAAAACCAGCAGGATGATTAATAGTAGAATGCGACAGCTATGAGCCACAATTGAAATATGGTTATGGTTGTTGGGAGTGCAAAGTTAATACAATTTGGGCGCAACAGCGAGCGCGTATTCATATTTGTGGAGAATTTAAGCAATAATAAAGACGGATTAGCTAAAAAGAGTGCGTATATCAACATATAGGGGTAAAAGCCGAAGTCGGCTTTTACCCCTATATGTTGATATTTGAAATATGTTACTATTCTCCTTCCACGCGCCAGGATATGATAGCGCCGTTGAAGTCCTCCGACAGTTCTCCATCGGAGCCGGCTGTCTCGTCCTCGTGTACAATGGCATAGAAACGACCGTCGTTGAGGAATGGGAATGGATAGGCTCGTTTGATATGTATTGTTTGGCTTTCATACGGAACCGGAAATCCGGAATCTTCATCGTCATAAGAGAATGACCGGCGCGATATGAGTTTGCCGCTGCTGTGAGAGTAGGTGTCGAATACAATACGCCCGCTATAGGAGTATGCTACGGAGAAACGTGGTCCGTCATTGGTGAAATGAAGAAATTCTATATACCCGTCACGTTCTTTCTGTGCCTGCTCATAGTCGCTGCGTCCTATATATACTTTACGCTCCACTTCCGGAGTGAGTGCCTTTGAACCGCGTGACAGCACTGCTACCGGAATCATTCCTCCGGGAACCAGAGAGTACACGGTGTCGACTATATTTATCAGTGATTCCTTGTCGGAAAGATTGAATGCAATTGAAATCCATTTTGGTTCATAGTCATTGATGACGAGAGTGTCGACGGGGCTGACACGGTCATCGTACTGGTAAATGTATAGGTTGCCGTCGTAGGCATCTGTCTCGTTTATGCCCAGCTCGGCAGAGCCGACAGGGAGTTTTCCGCCGTGAGTGCTACCCATATCGTAGCTTTCTATGTATCTGTCGCCGGTAGTGTAGCGGTGAGCCTTGGCTCCGCCTGTCAGAAGTATGAGTTCTCCACGTTTCCGGTCAGTCACGACATTCATTATCCAGGAGTATTCCCCCGGTCCCTGTCCGATATGGCTTATCTCGCGGATAAGGTGCCCGTTGTCGGCATCAAAGAGCAGCAGTCTGGAGCCGCCTCCCATATTTGTATTATCATGGATTATCACAGTGTCGCCAATCACTCCCATAATCTGGCTGTTTTCACTTAGCAGAGCAGCAGAGGCTGTATCAAGCAGGGCGTATCTGACATCGGTTATATTGGTCTCGCTAAAGTCAGGACGGTCAAGCTCGGCGAGCATATCGACTATCGTCACATCTCCGTTTCCTTTGTCTTGTGGGGAACACCCGGTTGTCATGGATAGCACAGGCAGCGACAACAGTAACGCTCCTATGGATACTTTAAGAAGGTTCATGTGTGAGAGGTTTATTGAAAATTTACTTTTCCTATATATCCTTTGACGAGTAGGAACCGGAGTTTGTGACACAGCAATGCGCTTGTTGTTTTTTAACAGGCGCATTGCCGCTTATTAAGGTAATATTTATCCGGATTCAAGTCTTGTGTTTTTGATTCATTCGCTTTTGGAGTCGTCTTTGCCAGAGTTTTCGGGAGCCGGGCTGTTGTTGACTGCGTTGTCCGGTTCATCGTTGGGGTTCGGCAACCCCTTGAAAGGGGGCGGAAGTTCTCTGTCGTTATTTTCCGGCTGCGGTATCTCTGCCGGAATTTCTGGCAACGCTTTTGATGCGTTTTCTTTGGCGGCGAGAATCTCGTCGGTGCGTGAAGCCCACTTGCGTTTGCCGAATATGTGTTCGACATCTTCGGTAAATATCACTTCGCGTGTTATGAGGGTTTCGGCAAGTTTTGCGTGTCCATCGGCATGTTCGCGCAATATTGCTTTTGCCCGCTCGTACTGCTCGCTTATAATGCGCGACACTTCTTCGTCAATCAGCTTGGCGCGGTCATCGCTGTAAGGTTTGGAAAATCCGTAGTCCTGACCGGTCGAGTCGTAGTAGCACAGGTTTGGCAGTTTGTCACTCATGCCGTAGTATACCACCATGGCGTAAGCCTGTTTGGTTACACGTTCAAGGTCGTTGGCAGCGCCGGTGGATATGCGACCTAGGAACAGTTCTTCAGCCGCTCTACCTCCGAGGGTGCTGCACATTTCGTCAAGTATAGCCTGCGAGGGGGTAATCTGTCTTTCTTCGGGAAGATACCATGCGGCTCCGAGGGCTTTGCCTCGCGGCACAATGGTTACCTTTATAAGCGGATTAGCGTATTGCAGGTGCCATGAAATGGTGGCGTGTCCCGCCTCGTGCACCGCGATGGCGCGTTTTTCTTCGTCAGTGGTTATTTTAGACCTTTTTTCTAGTCCGCCTATAATACGGTCAACAGCGTCGATGAAGTCCTGTCGGCTTACTGCCTGATGGTTGTGACGCGCCGCAATGAGAGCCGCCTCGTTGCATACGTTTGCTATGTCTGCGCCGGAAAATCCGGGAGTCTGTCTTGCAAGAAGGTCTACATCGACGGTTGAATCGGTTTTTATTTTGCGCAGGTGTACGTTGAATATCGCCACACGGTCGTTGAGGTCGGGCAGGTCCACATATATCTGACGGTCGAAGCGTCCGGCTCTGAGCAATGCTTTGTCGAGAATGTCGGCACGGTTTGTGGCGGCGAGTATTATCACGCCGCTGTTGGTTCCGAATCCGTCCATTTCTGTGAGCAACTGGTTGAGGGTGTTCTCGCGTTCGTCGTTGGCACCCATGTTCGGGTTGCGTCCGCGAGCGCGACCGACAGCGTCAATCTCGTCAATGAACACGATACAGGGAGCTTTTTCTTTTGCCTGACGGAAGAGGTCGCGCACGCGGGAGGCTCCGACTCCGACAAACATTTCCACGAAGTCGCTGCCGCTCATGCTGAAGAAAGGCACGTTTGCCTCTCCTGCCACTGCTTTTGCAAGGAGGGTCTTGCCTGTTCCGGGAGGTCCGACAAGGAGCGCACCCTTGGGAATTTTACCTCCGAGGTTGGTGTAGCGCTGCGGGTTTTTCAGAAACTCCACAATTTCCTCTATCTCTGTCTTGGCTTCGGAGAGCCCCGCCACATCCTTGAATGTCACTTGAATGTCACCGTCTTTGTCAAATATCTTGGCTTTGCTTTTGCCGACGCTGAACACACCGCCGTTGCCTCCGTCGCGTCCGCTCATGCGGCGCATCATCACGAACCAGAAGACAATCAGCAGAATCACGGGCCCGAATGTCCACAAGAGTCCTGAGAAGTTGCTGTCGTTGCGGTACTGAACCTCACCCTTGAACACTCCGGTCTGGTTCCATTCGTCAACCTTGTCCTGAAGCCGGTCGGCTGACGGAATTTTGGAAACGACAATGGCTTTTACGCCGCTGTCTTTTTTGTAGGCGTTGGGAAATACCTTTGCCGCGAGCGAATCGTTAAGAAACGCTTCTGCTTCACTGCTGCCGCGCTCAACTACGATTTTGGTTACGCCTCCGCCGCTGACATAGTTTTCAAACTCGGTGTAGGACACCTCCTTGCTCATGGAGTTGTCGTCAAAGTACAGCAGTCCTACAAGGCATATTATAATAATTGCGTACATCCAGTACATGCTGAAACGTACAACCGGTTTTTTCGGTTTCTGTGGTGTCGGGGTCATATTTTGTTGTGTCGGTTAGTCTTAAGTGTTCAGTCCAAATCGGGAATTTCGGTCAGGGGCGCATCGCTCCACAGCTCTTCAAGGTTGTACAACTCGCGCATTTCTCTGACAAAAACATGGACAAGAGTGTCGCCGTAGTCAATCACTATCCATTTAGAGTTTTGGTATCCGTCGTAGTTGTATGGCTTAATACCTGCGTTTTCAAGCAGATAATCCCGGATACTGTCTGCAATGGCGCTTACCTGCATGGTTGAAGAGCCTTCGCATATAATGAAGTTTGACGCGGCGGCGGTTTCAATGCCGCTGAGGTCGATGTGTGTTATGTGGCGTCCTTTTTTGTCCTGGATGCCTTCGGTAATAAGTCTGACGATATCAGTGTTTGTGGTCATTGGTTAAACGAATATGTGAGAATGTTTCACAATGCGGTCGGGTGCCGCAAAATTAATAATAAATGAATACTTTAATATGTTAAACAAATATTATGCCAAAATGGGTCGGCATGACAGGTAATATGACATTTTTTTTATTCATAGCGCATTGTTTCGGCGGGGGAGAGTGTGGAAATGATATGGGACGGCAGGACGAGCAGCAGCAGGGCGGCTGCTATTACGGAGATGTCGAGCCCGGCAATTGCCGCCCAGCTGACATGTACGGGCACATAGCTTAGATAGTAGGCGTCAGGGTCGAGCGGCAATATGTGCCAGAAATACTGGATGCCGACAATGGCAAGGGCAGCGGCGTTGCCGATAACAAGTCCTCGTACTACCAGCCGTGCCGCCATGTATATGAACAGCCTGCGTATCAGGGAGTCCGTTGCGCCGAGGGCTTTCAGCAGCCCTATCATTCTCACTCGTTCGAGCACTATAATGAACAGGCATGACACGAGTGTGAAGCCGGCTACACACCCCATAAGTGTTATTATGACAATGATATTGGTGTCGAGCAGGTCAAGCCAGTTGAAGTACAGGGCGGCGGTGGTCGAGATGCTTTCCACCCGGTAAGCCGGAGCGTCAACGGGGTCAGCCGCCTCGCGCCGACATAGTTCGTAGCGCAGATTGGCTGCGGCTTCGTCTATATCGCCGCTGATTTTGTCTATTTCGACAACGCTTCCTGTCAGGGAGTCTACTCCGCACAGTTGTTGCAGCATGCCGACAGGCGCAAAAACAAACAATTTATCATACTCGCCGAAATGGGTGTCATATATAGCTGCAACGGTGATTTTTCGGGTGTACAGGTTGTCGCCGATAAAGAAATGGGCAAACAGGCGGTCGCCACATTCAAGCGACAGCGCCCCGGCTGTAGAAGCGCTGACAGCCACCGGATTTCCTTCGCCGGGAGATGCCCAGTCGGGAGCCGAACCTTGAATAAGCTGGTTGTCTATGAAGTCGTTGCCGTTTTTGTCAACGCCCATCATCACTACTCCTTCAAAGTCGGAGTCTGTTTTCAGAATGGCAGGCTGGCGCAATCCGAGCGATATTTCCGCGCCGGGAATTGCCGATTGTATATCTGCGACGAGTTCAGGAGTGAGTCTTATGCCGGAGCTTGTGTGTTCGGCACCATAGCTGTCAAGAGGAAACACGCTTATTTCGTGCTCGAAACCGGTTACTTTTTCACGAATCTGGCGCTTGAAGCCTGACACAATGGCGAGGCTCACAATCATGACCGCTACCGACAGCGCAATGCCGGCTACAGCTACAGAAATGCCCGGAGCCTTGAGGCTCAGGCGACTTGCCATGGCAAGCTCAAGTTTCATTGCGCGCTGTTTTCTGTACGACCGGGATATGCTTTCAGTGCTTCCGCCAGTACTTTCAGTGCTTTTCCAAGGTCTTCCTTGTTGAGCACATACGCCATTCTCACCTCATTGCGTCCGCGGTCGGAGGAGGTGTAGAATCCGCTTGCCGGAGCCATGAACACAGTGGCGCCTTCGTACTCGAATTCGCTAAGGCACCATTCGCAGAATTTATCGGCATTGTCTACCGGCAGACTGACAACGGTGTAGAACGCGCCCATAGGTATGGGTGAGTAGCACCCCGGAATGCGGTTCAGTCCGTCAATGAGGAATTTTCTGCGTTCAACATATTCGTTGTATGTCATCAGCATGTATTCGTCGCCGGCGTCTATGGATGCTTCCGCAACAATCTGTCCGAGCAGAGGCGGGCTTAGTCGCGCCTGACAGAATTTCATGAAGTTGCGTTTGAGGTCTTCGTTTTTTGTGATCAGTGCCCCGATTCGAATGCCGCACTCGCTGTAGCGTTTAGACACGGAGTCAATGAGCACAACCTGGTTCTCTATTCCTGACAGGTGGAATGCCGAGATGTAAGGCGCGCCGGTGTAGCAAAACTCGCGGTACACTTCGTCTGAGAACAGAAACAGGTCATATTTCTTAACGATGTCGCGAATCTGGTTCATCTCTTTGCGTGTGTAGAGATAGCCGGTGGGGTTGTTCGGGTTGCAAATCAGAATGCCACGTGTGCGGTCTGTAATCAGCGCTTCGAATTTTTCAACAGGAGGCAGCGCGAACCCCTCTTCAATGCTTGAGGGCACTGTGACAATTTTTGCGCCTGCGGAAATCGCAAAAGCCATATAGTTGGCATAAGCCGGTTCCGGCACAATGATTTCATCGCCCGGGTCGAGACAAGCCATAAATGCGAACAGTACGGCTTCCGAGCCTCCGGTAGTGACGATGATGTCGTTGGCATCTACGTTTATCTTGAACCGGTGGTAGTATTCGGCAAGTTTTTCTCTGAGAGAGAGTATCCCTTCGGAGGGGCTGTACTCCAGAGTGGTGCGGTCAATATTTTTCAGCGCGTCAAGCCCTACCTGAGGCGAGGGTAAGTCCGGCTGACCGATGTTCAGCTGGTACACTTTTGTGCCTCGGGCTTTGGCTGCATTCGCAAGCGGTACGAGTTTTCGTATAGGGGAGGCGGGCATTGCCTCGCCGCGTCTTGACATTTTTGGCATAATCGTTTGTTTATATCAGTATGTACCCGCAGCGCGAGAACGATATATATATATTATGCGCAAAGTTAACATAAATAGCTGTCACATGCAAGCGATTGCGGTTGCAAAGTGGCACACTTTTTGTTATCTTTGTCATGACAAGTATTTAAAACAAAGTTATGAACCCCCTGTGCTATTACAGATATTACCACACCCTATAAATGCAAAATAACAATCGGATAAACAAAGATACTCTTGCATCGCTTCGCAGAAGTGTGCTTGAAGATGCCGTGGCGGGGCGTTTCGGCAGAATGTTTGACACTCTTGACAATATGGTGGGCAGCAGGCCGGATTGGTTTGACCGGAGCCGTGCGCTGCGCACCCAGTACGATGCCATGTGCGGCTATGCTATTGCCGGAGCTCCCGACCCGTCGCGACAACGGATGCGTGCCCAGATAGCGGCAGCCGCGGTCGAGCTTGCCGACAATGTCCTGCATGCCTCGCGGATTGACGAGTCGCCGCAGCTCTGTTTTGCAAAGTTGCGCTATGAACGGATGCAGCCTGAGTCTCTGTCTGAACTGACTGGCATGTATCGGGAGTATAACTCGGCTCTCGGACTGGCTCTGCTTGCAGGTAATTCCGACGTCAGAACCAGTACCGGAGAATCGACAAGAATGCTCGCCGAGGCGCTTGCTACCAGAATTTTTAACAGAATCTGGACCAATCCGGCTCTTACTGCGGATGATTTCAGAGCTGTGGAAGATTTTTTGGCAGACAGCGGAGTGCCTGAATCTGTGCGTGAGCAGATGGTCTGGGCGCTGATGCTCGGTGGCGGCGAGTATTTTCAGGAATCCCGTCTGATAGTCTTAGGCAAGATTTATGCCGCTGCTTCAGGTACAAGGCTGCGGTTGGCTTCTCTAACGGCGTTTATGATATTGCTGTGGAATCACCGTGCAGTGCCTGCCGGAGTGAAACTGACTGGTGTGCTTGATGCGATGCGCGGAAACGCAACATGGAGAGAGGATGTGCGCACAGTGGCGATGGAGTTGGTGCGCACCCGTGACACCGAACGTATTTCCAACAAGCTGAAATCGGAGGTGTTTCCGGCTATGATGAAACTGCGCCCCGGACTTGAAAAGCTGGGTGACTTGTCAAAGGAAACAGAGCTTACCGAACCAGAGAATAATCCCGAGTGGGAGGAGCTGCTTGACAAAAGCGGACTTGCCGATAAGCTGAAAGAGCTTACCGAGCTTCAGAGCGAGGGCGCGGATTTGATGATGGCTACATTTTCAGCGTTGAAAAACTTTCCTTTTTTCAATGAGGTGGCAAACTGGTTTCTGCCATTTTCTTCTGACCGCTCGGAGATAGCGCCGATTCTGAAAGGAAGTCTCGGAGAGTTTGCCGAGCTTGTCACAGCCTCACCGTTTTTATGCGACAGCGACAAGTACTCCATGATACTCTCTCTTGAGCGCATACCGGCTCAGCAGCGCGCAATGTTTGCCGACCAGATAAAGGCGCAGAACATAAACACTGCGGAGCTGAGAGCCGGGTCTATAGACCGCACGGACAGCGCCGGAGCCGGAGTGGTAAGGATTCTGGTGCAGAATCTGTACAGGTTTTTCAAGCTTTTCAGGCGCAAGGCTGAGTTTGGAGACATGTTTGCGACAACCCCCGATTTGTCCGCACTCCGGCTTCTTGGTGATGAACTCGGTGACACTGACAATCTGAGACTTGTTGCGGAGTTTTATTTCAAAAGAGGATATTACAACGAGGCTCTAAGCCATTTTAATACTCTGTTGTCGCGAAAATCCGACGATTGCCAGCTTTTGCAGAAGGCGGGTTATTGTCACGCCGCGCTTGGCGATGTCGACGAGGCAATCAAAGCCTATGAACGAGCCGAGTTTCTTGCCCCTGACAGCCTGTGGACTCTGAGAAGGCTTGCCGCTTCACACCGTCTTGCCGGGAACCATCGCAAGGCTCTCGACTATTACCGTAAGGTCGAGGCGGCTCGTCCCGATGATTTGAATGTGGCTTACTCAATCGGTCATTGTCTGCTTGATACCGGCGACATAGAAGGAGCTTTGAAAATGTACTTTAAGGTTGAGTACCTTGCCCCCGATTCGGCAAAGGCGTGGAGGCCCATAGCGTGGTGTTCGTTTCTGCTTGGCGATTATGCCCGCTCGAAAACATACTATGACAAGGTTCTTGCTTCGGATCCGACGGCTTCCGATTTTTTGAATGTAGGTCATGTGGCTGTTGCCGAAGGTCGGTTTGCCGATGCCTTGGAACATTACCGCAAGGCGTTGGAAATGTCTTCTGTAGAGGATTTTGAAAAGATGTTTGCCGAAGATGTGCCGGTGCTTGTAAAAGCCGGAGCCGATTCGGTAATGATAGAGATTATGGCAGACAAAGTATTATCATGATAATTGTAGCTTGATATGGACATAAATAACAATAACCCGCTGTTGCAGCCGTTTGTCGGCAGATATAACCAGGTGCCGTTTGCGAGCATAAAGACCGGGCATTTTGCTCCGGCGATAGAACAAGGCATTGAGGAGGCTCTTGCTGAAATTGACGGTATCTGCAAGAATGAGGCTGAGCCGGATTTCCGCAATACGATAGTGGCACTGGAGCGTGCGGGCAGAAGCCTTGAGCAGGCGCTTAATGTGTTTTATCCGCTTTTGAGCGCGCTTTCAACTCAGGAGCTTATGGATATTTCTCTTGAAATGGCGCCGAAACTGTCGGAGTATTCTACCTCCATAACACTCAACCGGCAGTTGTGGCAACGGATTAAAAACGTGTATGACAATCGGGACAAGTGGAGTCTTGACGGCGAGGATGCTATGCTGCTCAAAGAAACTTACGATTCTTTCAGACGTAGCGGAGCGTTGCTGCAGGATGAGGACAGGAACCGACTCCGTCAACTCAATGCCGAGCTTACTGAACTTACAACAAGGTTTGGTCAGAATGTGCTTCAGGAGCTGAACCGGTGTGAGGTGCAGCTCGGCGCTGACGAGCTTGACGGACTGCCTCAGAGGATAGTGGAGGAGGCAGCTGCCGAAGCTGCCGCAAAGGGTCATGACGGCAAGTATCTGTTCACGCTGGCACAGCCGGTGTACATGTCGTTCATGAAATATAGTTCGCGCCGCGATTTAAGGGAAAAAATGTACAGGCTCTATACCGGAAGAAACATAAGCGGAGAATTTTCCAACACTGATATTGTAAGGCGCATAACAGCTTTGCGGCTTGAAAAGGCGCGTTTGCTCGGCTATGACACTTATGCCGATTACTCGCTTGCGCATACTATGTCAGGAAGCAAAAAGAGGGTTTTTGAGCTTATGGAGTCTCTTGCCGATGCCTATCGTCCGGCGCAGCATTCCGAGTTTGAGCGCCTGAATGCTTTTGCGAAAGAAAATTCGCTTATAGACAGTGATATGCAGCCGTGGGACTACAGCTATGTGGCTAACAAGCTGAAGGAGACGCAGTATGAGTGTGATGAGGAGCAGTACCGGCAGTATTTCCCTCTTGATGCTGTGGAGAAAGGTGTTTTCTCGTTGGCTACGCGGCTTTATGGAATCACATTCACGGAACTGGATGATGTGGAGGTATACCATCCTGATGTGAAGGTGTACGAGGTAAACGATGCCGACGGTTCCTATCTCGGGTTGTTGTACACCGATTTCTTTCCCAGAGAGAGCAAGCGCCCGGGCGCATGGATGACTGATTTCGGAGGGGAGTGGCAGGAGGATGACGGCACGTCTCATCGTCCGCTTGTGTCGATAGTGATGAATTTCACCAAACCGTCCGGCGAGCGTCCCGCACTGCTTTCAACATCGGAAGTCGGCACATTTCTGCATGAGTTCGGACATGCGTTGCATGGACTGCTTGCAAAAACAAAGTACTCCTCTTTGTCCGGCACGAATGTGTACCGTGATTTTGTCGAGCTTCCGTCTCAGTTCAATGAAAATTTCCTAACATGTCCTGAATTTCTCAAGACATTTGCCCGTCATTGGCGCACTTCGGAGCCGATTCCGCAGGATATGATTGACCGGCTTGTGAAAGCAAGGCAGTTTGGCGCCGCATACGCCTGCATGCGGCAGCTTAATTTCGGCATTCTGGATATGAAGTGGCACACCATTACAGAGCCTGTGGATGATGTGGAGTCATTCGAAAACAAGGCTTCCGAGTGCGTGAAGATGTTTGAGCCGCTTGAAAACTCTCTGGTCTCACCGCAGTTCAGCCATATTTTTTCGGGCGGGTATGCCGCCGGATACTATAGTTACAAATGGGCTGAACTGCTTGACGCGGACGCTTTCTCCGCTTTTGAGGAGAAGGGTGTGTTTGACAGAGACACAGCAATGTCTTTTCGCAGAAATATTCTTGAAAAGGGCGGCACCGAGGCTCCCGATGAGCTGTACAGGCGTTTTCGCGGACACGATGCCTCGATAGAGGCGCTGCTGCGCCGCGACGGCATAAAGCCCTAAAACCGCTCTTATTCGCACAACGGTTCAGACAGCCGGCTGCCTCTCAGGTAGTCGGTCGTGTTCATTCTTTTTTTGCCTTGAGCCTGGAGCGATAGAATCTCGATTCTGAAATCGGCGCAGTCAACCCACATACGACCGTTTTCCACAGTCACTGTTCCGGGCATGGAGGAGGGGGTGTCGCACAGCGATGTCTCGAATATCTTTACGGTAGTTTTGGCTCCGGCGTCTGAGAGTACGGTCCAGGCGGCAGGGTAGGGTGACAGCCCGCGTACAAGATTGTGTACCCTTACAGCCGGCTGCCGCCAGTCTATCTTGCAGTCTTCCTTGAATATTTTCGGAGCAGGACAAGGTGCGAGTTCTTTTTCAAGCTCGCTCTGTGCTATAGGCTTTACATTGCCGGCTGCTATGTCCTTGACTGTGTCAACCGCAAGCTCCGCACCCATTTTCATGAGTCGGTCGTAAAGAGTGCCGACATTGTCTTCCGGTGCGATATCTGTTTCGCGGCGACCTATTATGTCGCCGGTGTCAATTTCGTGAGACAGGAAAAATGTTGATACTCCGGTTTTGGTCTCACCGTTCATCATAGCCCGGTTTATCGGAGCCGCACCGCGATATCGCGGCAGCAAAGAGCCATGGACATTGAATGTGCCCATGGGAGGCATAGCCCATACGCTTTGCGGCAGCATTCTGAAGGCTATCACGATAAACAGGTCTGCGCCAATGGCGCGTAGCTGTTCCTGAAAATCCTCCGCTTTAAGATTTATCGGTTGGAGTACCGGCAGCCCTTTGTCGGATGCAACCTGTTTTACGGCGCTTTCAAGAAGCTTGTGTCCGCGCCCGGCGGGTTTGTCGGGCGCGGTAACAACCGCTCTTATATAGCATCCGGCATCAAGCAGCGCTTCAAGACTCGCCACAGCGAAATCCGGCGTGCCGAAAAAAACTATTTTTATATCTTTATAATCCATTTGTCATACTCTGTTTTCAAGACTCGGCAGCCGCGTCAATCTGAGACAGCGCAAAGCTGTATGCTCCGATTGAAATAGCCTGGCTCGCACCGAGTTTGCTGACTGTTATGCCAACGCGTTTCATGGGGTCGTAGGGCACGGTGCGTTCCGAGCCGTATACTTTTATCTGCCTTTCATCTCCTTTGGCAAATGCTTCAAATTCGTTGTCGTTGTCAAGATCAAAGACTTTCATCTGCACTCTGTCAAGTTCTTCACCGGCAAGCGAGCGCAGTTTTCCGCGCAGTTCGCCAAGCAGCGAGGGCATGAAGTATTTGCGCGCTCCGGTCAGACCGCCGCCTACAACTATAAGACCGTCAACGAGAGTCACTCCGGTGGCTATCGCATCGCCGGCAATCTCGCCAAATTCGGCAAACGCCTTGAGTGCGGCATCTCGGTTGCCCTCTCTTTTGCCGTCGGCAATTTCGCAAATGTCTTTCGGCTCAAGTCCGTGAGTTGGGTTGCCGCTCGCTTCGCCGTACACTCTCTTTATGGCTCGTATGGCAGCACCCTCTTCCACATATATTTCGGTCTGTTTTTTATGGCGCAGACAAAAAGTCTCCACGCAACTGTTGTCTCCTCTGTTGAGCTCGTCATTTACCACCATGCCCACACCGAGTCCTGTGCCAAAGGTGTATCCGAGCAGATTATGGTAGCGCTTGGAACTTCCGGCAGCCTTGAGGCGTGAGTTGATTTTCGGCAGAGCTCCGCCGATAGCCTCGCCGTAGGCAAAAAGGTCGCCGTCATTGTTGATGAACACCGGAATACCGAATGTGTCAGACAGGAATGGACCTAATGCCACTCCGTTGCGAAACGACGGAAAATTGGGCAGATAACCGCCTATCACTCCGTTCGGATAGTCAGCCGGACCGGGAAATGCAAAACTTATAGCCACCGGTTTCTGCTCCAGACGAGCTATTACCTGTTTGAACCCATCTACCATAGTGGCGAGACATTCGTCAAGATTTTGAGCACGCGAAGGGAGTGTTATCGGGTCTACGATAAACTTGTTTGCCTGCATAGCGCCAAAAACCAGATTGGTGCCTCCGGCATCGAGAGTAATTACTACTCTGTTGTCATTCTTATACATGGAGATAGAAAGGTAAAAATGTAAAACAATTTTTAGAAGATGTGGTGATGCATAAGCCACACTTTCAGCTGCAAAAATACAAAAAGCATTTTACCTGCCTGCATAATAATTGTTAATAACCTTTTTCACTTTTTGGAAGGGTGCCATGTAGGCAACCCATTTTTCGCGGGTAACCACCGTGCCTGTAGCAAGCTCGCGAGCCACGGCGCTGAACCGGCGGTAGATTTCTGCCTGAAGCCGTGCAGGTGTGGGCAGCTCTTCGGAGGGATGCTCGCGCCACCACGCGACTACCTGTAAGGCAAGTTCCATTAGCAGCGGCTTGTGGTACATTCTCAGATTTTTCACAGAGGAGTTGTTGACAACCGTGGCTACAACCTCATTAGCCTGCACAAGCTCTTCGAGATTTTCGGGGGCTTTCTCAGGCAGATAGCCGGGTACGGGGGCTTTTTTGGCACGGCGTTCGGCAGCCTTGCGGCGGCGCTGTTCGGCGCGGGCATCAATATCGTTTTTTATGCTCATGAACATCTCGGCGGCGTCGATGTTGTCAATCTTCGTTACGGTGCCGTCTGTCAGATAGGCTATTACGGCGTTCATAACTTCGAGTTGCAGCGATTTGATGAGGGTTGCGATGGTTTCAATCCATTCAATGCGCAGGCTGATTTGTGTTTTCTTTCTCATGTTTGTGTGTTTAAGAGTTATTTGTGTGTTTGTGTGAGTGCAAAGTTACGATGCGAAAATGCCGGATGTTGTCTTAATTTTCACACTTGTAAATGTTAAAGTTGTAATATGTCAATTGTCAACCACTTAACTAGTATAGATTCTTCAAATGTTAAAATGTGAAGGAGCAAGTGTTAAATTTAAGGGCGCATTACGGTTGTTGAATATAGTCGGATGGTTGTAGCTCTCAAATTATTTGCTTGTGAAAATCAGCATATTAAGAAAATGTTGTTAAAAAAATACGCAAATAATTTGTGTATGTGCTAAAGACTGATTAATTTTGCACTCGGTTTTTGAGCCACACCTTTGGCGGGATAGCTCAGTTGGTTAGAGCGTCGGATTCATAACCCGGAGGTCTCGAGTTCAATTCTCGATCCCGCTACTTGATTTGAAAGAACAGAGTCGGCAACTTGCCGACTCTGTTCTTTTGTATTACGCGCATCTCTCTATCCCGCCGCATAGACATTGTGGCTGTCACATACGGAGCTTTTCATTCTCACCGGCACCCGTGCCACGATATTTTTAACGGGTAGCGTTGAACTTGTACCTTATGGCAAATCTAATGGCTCGACTTTCAAACCGGTCAAAAATATATGTCTTTATATCGCCGCTATACATCGTAGCCCTGTCGTGATAATTATTTAACAAGTCAGTCGCATACAGCGTCAGAGAAAGATTATTATTGAAGAATGACTTACGCACCATTGGGCTTAGATTGTTCAGGGAGTCCGTACCGGATATTATCGTTGCCGATGTGATGATGCCTAAATTGGACGGTTTTGAGATGGTGAGGCTTATACGTCTTACATCACCGTCTGTACCCGTTTTATTTCTGACAGCAAGAACCGCCCTTGATGATGTGGTGAAAGGTTTTGAACTCGGAGCCGGCGACTACTTGCGCAAACCGTTTCAGATACTTGAACTTGTGGTAAGAATCAAGGCTTTATTGAAACGCAGATTTCAGGGTGCTGCCGAGGACACTAATCTATCCATTGGCGATTGCACACTTGACTTCGCTTCCCAACGTCTTGAAATTGGAGGCGTTACTATTGAACTGAGCCACACCGACGCTGTAATCGTTGATGAACTGTTTCGTCATCCCAATGAAGTGGTTGAGGCTAAAACGCTGATGTATCGTATATGGCAGAACGATGACTATAACAACCTTAACCGACTCCACGGATTCATATATAAACTCCGCAAATACCTGTCTAAATCAACTTCACTGGAACTTCTGAATGTTCGGGGTGTAGGCTATAAATTAGCCACCTCAAAGCCTGTATGACTCTTCCCGCAGGAATTGATTAAAAACAACAGGGCGATGCTTCAACTGTTTGCATCGCCCTGCGTGTATTGGAACCGTTGATATTATACAGCTTTAAAGCTCATGTCAAGACCTTTGACAGAGTGGGTGAGTGCCCCGACGGAAATAAAATCGACTCCGCATTCTCCGTATGCGCGGAGTGTTTCGAGGGTAATGCCTCCTGATGATTCAATTTCGGTTCTGCCATTTATAAGAGCCACAGCCTCGCGGGTGCGCTCCGGTGTGAAGTTGTCAAGCATGATGCGGTCAACACCGGCAGCCAGCGCCTCGTTTATTTCATCGGTGTTGCGCACTTCAACCTCTATTTTCAGGTCTCTGCCTGTTTCACGGCAATATTTCTTGGCTGCATCGACAGCTTTGGTTATTCCGCCGGCAAAGTCTACATGATTGTCTTTTATCAGAATCATGTCGTGAAGCCCCATGCGGTGGTTTGCGCCGCCGCCGGTTTTTACAGCTTCCTTTTCGAGCACACGGAGTCCGGGGGTGGTTTTACGGGTGTCAAGAACCTTTGTCTTGAGACCGGCAAGGCGCTTCTGGTACTCGGCTGTGACAGTAGCTATGCCGCTCATGCGCTGCATGATGTTCAGCATGGTGCGCTCGGTCTGCAAAAGAGAGCGCACAGACCCTTCAACCTCGAAAGCGATGTCACCGGGCTTGACATGAGAACCGTCCTCTATAAATACAGTCATTTTCATGTCAGGGTCGAATTTCTCGAACACTTTGCGGGCTATGTTTACCCCGCTTAAAATACCCTCTTCCTTTATTATAAGGCGCTGCTTGCCTTTTTCATCTGCGGGAATTGTGGAAATGGTGGTTACATCACCGTCACCGACATCTTCGGCAAATGCAAGTGTGAGCAGGTCATCTATAAGTTCATCGTTTGTCTTCATATTTCTCTGATTTTAGACAATATGTTATTAATTTTGCGCAAAAATACGAATAAGTACGGCTCAAAACCAAATAAATCTGTGTTTCTGTCGTAAAACAGAGTCATTTATCACCCACACTACCCGAAAATGAAAATTGTATTGCTGACAGTGGGCAAGACCACTGCGAAAAATATTGTTTCAGGCATCGAGATGTACACGGAGCGTATTCGCCACTATGTGCCGTTTGAACTTGTCAGCATTCCTGATTTGAAGTCTACCGCGGCACTGAGTGCCGACCAGCAGAAAGTGCGTGAAGGGCAGGGCATTATAGCCGCGTTGAATCCGGGCGACAGGGTAGTGCTGCTTGATGAGAGGGGCGAAATGCTTACATCCCGCAAATTCGCACAACGCATTCAGCAACGTATGTCGGCAGGTGTGAAGCGTCTTGTTTTTGTTGTCGGCGGTCCTTATGGATTTTCTGAAGAAGTGTATGCAAGGGCAGATGCCAGGCTGTCGTTGTCGGCAATGACATTTCCGCACGATCTTGTCAGGCTGCTGTTCATTGAACAACTTTACAGAGCCATGACTATACTGAAGGGCGAGAAGTATCATCATGATTAGCCGGGAAGGGGCGTGTGTCACACCTCGATAAATTCCACCATTATGCTGTCGGAGCGCAGCCAGTGTTTTTCGCATATTCCTGTCTTGCCGTCTGCGAGCCACATTATTCCTGACTTGACAAATTGCCCGGCTGTCGCAGATACTAAACGTTGCCTGTCTTCGCCGAACAAAACCCGACATCTTTCCAGGTCTATTCCGTTGGTAGTGCGTAGTGAGGTGATTATGAAGTCATTGAACCTCTCGGCGTCGGTTTCGGTCTCTTTTATAGCAAATCCGATGCCCGATGCTTCAATATAGCCTTTGAGGTCTGACGGATTGTAGCTGCGGTCGTGCCCGCCAAAACTGTGGGCGCCCGGTCCCAGACCAAGATATGGAGTGAGATTCCAGTATGACGAATTATGCACTGCCTCATGACCCGGTAACGCGAAGTTGCTTATTTCGTAATGTCTGTAGCCTGCGCGCGCGGTGGCGGAGGTAAGAATGTCGTACATGTCTGCCGCAAGAGAATCGGGAGCCTCGGTTACTTTACCTGATAGCCTCATGGCGTTCAGCCTGGTTCCGGGCTCGTAGGATAGAAGGTAGCATGACAGGTGCTCCGGAGTCAGAGCCAGCAGGCTGTCGAGCGAAAATTGCCAGCTGCCGGCGGTTTGTCCGGGTAGTCCGTATATTAAATCAAGGCTGAGGCTGAACCCTGCTCCTTTAATAATATTTGCCGCGTCTATGGCTTGCTTTGCCGAGTGTCGGCGCCCTATGTATCTTAGCTCATCATCGCGGAGTGACTGTACGCCCATGCTTATGCGGTTGACCGGAGTGTGTTTTTTCAGCATGTCCACAAATTTGTGCGACACATCTTCCGGATTCACTTCTATTGTGTACTCCGTAATTCCATCCGATGGCAGCGCTTCCATGAGCCTCAAAAGACTGCGGGCAGGCAGGCTGCTCGGAGTGCCGCCTCCTATATACACGGTTTTTACAGACTCCGACAATTCGTTGCGCCGTGCGGCAAGTTCGTTGATTAACGCGATTACATACTTTTCGGCATCTGCCGCATGAACCGGTTTAGAGTAAAAGTCGCAATAAGCGCATTTAGCGTGGCAGAACGGCACATGTACATATATCCCAGCCATAGACCTGTAATTAAAATCATTCGTTACAGCGACCGCACATAGTCTTGAATCCACAGAATTTGCATGTGGCTTCATTGTCGGTCTGTACAAAAGGTATGTCTGGATTGAAAATCTCTTCTATAGTGCCGAACAGCAGCGGCACAAACTCATCCATGACAGTGCGGTGGTCTTCCACCACGCGACGGTTTATCTTTATTTCAAGCGGTCCGCTCGATAGAATTTTGCGCAGATTGTAGATGTAAGGCTTTAACGGCACATTGCTGTTTTTTTTGATATTGTAGGCGTAACAATACAGCAGAATCTGTGCCACAGCCTTGCGGTGGTCGGCGGCGGCGTGGTCAAAACAGGTGCCGAGGTCGGTGACAGAGGTCTTTTCATCGCCGGTTTTGTAATCGACAATGCGCCTCACCCCGCCAACTATATCGATACGGTCTATCTTCTGCTTGAAATTGACTCTCAGATTCGGGTTGACATCAAAGCACATAATCATGTTCTCTTCCGCACCTTCGAAAATAAACGGTGTCAGCTTCAGGTCTTCGGTCAGTATGGCTTTTACCGATTCCTTTATGACATTGCCCATGATGAGCGACTGACCGTTAAGCGCGGTGTCAAGCCGGTCGTTGTCAAACTTATTGTAGAGGCTGTTGATTATGCGGGTTATAGTGCGTTCTATGCGGGTGTCGTTTCTGGCTATGAGAGCTTCGATGTCTGCACGGGTCACGGTCTTGTGGTCCGGCGAGTTTTTCAGCAATGCCTTGTACAGGCTCTCGCAGGTGTCATGCACAATTGTGCCGTACATGCTCGAGTCTATACAGTCTTTCATCTCCTCATCCGCATTATAACCTTCCACATAACTGAGATAAAATTGCAGGGGACACGCGACATACTTGTTTATGGCGCTTGCCGACAGATATTTCGGGCTCTCCGCTCCATGCAAGTATTGTTTCAGCCTGGTTATGATTCTATTGTTTTTTTCAATGCAAACTGGCTTGTCGGCAAAGCTCCTCGGCTCGAATACACGCAGACTCTGTTTTATTTTTCCGGATTTTCCGAACAGATATATAAGCTGTGTCAGGTATCTTGACATCTCGCCGGTTTTTACTCCTATAGTTCTCGCGTCATACAGCAGCTTTACCTTTCTGGCTCTTGAAATCAGCCGGTAGAAATAGTAGGCGAAAATGCTTTCCTGAAAGTCGGATGTGGCGATGCCGTAGCCACGCCTCAACGCATCAGGAATAAATGTTCCGGAATAGTGCTTTCTTGGGAAGATGCGTTCGTTAAGCGACAGCATGATTATGTTGTCAAAGTCAAGCGCTCGGGTTTCAAGCACACCCATAATCTGGAGTCCTTTGAGCGGCTCGCCGACGAGATTGATTTTTTCAGAAGCCACTATGCGCTCAACCATTCTGAAAAATGTAGCAGGCAGGAGCCTGACCCCAAACGATGTGCTGTGTTCCCTGATTTTATCCACAGCGGCGGTATAAGCGTCAAGAAATTTAAGCTCGGCACCTGACATGCCGGTGCTTATGCACTTTATTACATCCGATATATAGTTGTAAACGGAGTCTGCCGAGCCATGGTCGCCGAGTACGGTGAAAACAGGTGTCAGATCCGGAGCTATTTCCGCTATGTGTGCCGGAGTGACTCTGAAAAGACGCTCTTTTATAATAGCTTCGGCAAGGGCATCTGCCTGATCCGCGGCTATGTTTTTAATGGCTGGGTCGGCAAGGAGTGCGGCAACATCTTTATAGAAAAAAGATTCCGCCCCGGCTGTGTGGCGTGCCCTCAGCTGCAGACTTACAATCATGCGCATAAGTGACGCCACTGAAGTGAGCTTCATCGGAAGCCCCATTGTCACGTTGATGTTTGGAATGTCGTCATAGGGTATAGCCCGCCGGAGCGCTACAAACAACGATTCGTCGGGGAGTACCACGGCAGTGTCAACCGCGTTCATAGGGTCGGCTATGTCTTTTGACTTTGCCAGATCGGACAGCAGGGACGCTGTTACCTTGGTCTGGGCTATAGCCGAGGGAACTCCTATGATTTCTATGTCAGGAAGGGTGGTAATCGGTGTTTCCGACAGAGGGTACAGCGACTGGAATTCCTTTATGTTGCGCTCTATAAAACGACCGGCGCGGTTGAATCCGTTGCTGAAGGCAGGGCAGTTGTAGTCCCAGTAAAAATCTGCCGCTCCGCAGCCTCTGAGTGTGGAGAATATCTTTAGCTCTACCGGAGTCAGAACGTTGAACCCTACGAAGATATAGCGTTTGAATTTAAGTGTTCCTTTAACCACGGCATCCGACAGCGCGGCTGCCGCCTTGCGGTACATCATACCGCCGGATGATTTGCCCTCGCGGTCAAGACGGTCGTTGAAGGCATGGTATAACGGACAGAGCGCTTCCCACAGCCTTAGAAATTTGTCGCTCGGTTTTTTCTTGTCTTTGTCGCTGTTGCCGAAATGCTTCCAAAAGCGGTCCACATACTCCACTCCCGGCTCCTCGCCCCAGTATCTTCGTATTATTTCAATCTGTTCGGGGGTGAGGTAGTTACTGCTTATTTCCTTGTAGCGTTTCAGGTTGACAAATAAAGAGTCGGCATCTACAAGGTAACGGTCCACATCGCCGAAATCGCTTAGAATCATTTCTCCCCAAAACAGGAACTGGTCAAACTCGACAGAGTCTCCCGACAGCTTGCGATATTCGTCGAAAAGAATGAAAATCTGTTCGAGCTTTGATGCGGTATTTGTGCGAGACAGCTCAGACACAAAGGAAGTTATGGTTCTGATATTCGGTGCTGTGCCGGAGCCGTTGTTTTCTGACAGATAGTGTCTGAAAAATGTAGCGGAACGCTTGTTGGGAAATATAAAGCACAGCTGAGAAAAGTGTTCGCTTTCGTTGGCTGCGTATATATCTGCAACCTGACGCAGAAACGGGGTGTGGTGATGCGGGTTGTCGGTCATTGTTTCAGCAGAAGGATTACCTTGATTGCCACGTCAAGATTCACAATCTTGCCGTTGGCGTTGCCGGCTATGTCTATACGGGCTTTGTCAAACACTTCAATGAGTTTCTCCACATTGCGTTCATTTATGAATCTGGCGAATCTTACGCTGAAAGCGGATTCAGTTGAGTTCAGGTAATTTAGCTGTGGTAATTTGAAGTTGTAGATGAAGTTTTCGCGAATCAGACGCACGGAGTATTCGTAGAATTTAATCTCTTTTTCTCTGCCGAGAGTGGCAAGAGCCGCACTCCATTCTTTGAGGTCGGCAATCTTTCGCTGGTACGCCTGACGCATGAGGGTTACGAACATGTTGAAAAATTCGTTCTCGTCGCTGCGGCTTCCGATGCTTCTCAGTGCCGCAGTCACGGAGCCGTCTGCGTTGTGGGCTATAGACATGGCGTCCTCGCTGCCGATTCCTCTCTCGGTTTCAAGTATGCCGGCTATTACACTGTCGGCAACCCTTCCGGTGGATATTCTTTGTACTCGTGAATATATTGTCGGCAACAACTCTTTAGGGTTGTCGCTGACCATTATGAACAGGGTGTCTTCCCATGGCTCTTCAAGCATCTTGAGGATTTTGTTAGCCGCCTCCTCGTTCATTTTTTCAGGGAGCCACCACAGTACAACTTTGTATTTGGAGCCATGTGCGGCAAAAGACAGTTTTCTCAGCAGCGCTCCGCTTTCGTTGGCGTATGTTATTGGCTGGGCGTTTTTTTTGTCAAAAGTCTCTGTCCAGACACTGAAGTCCATGAAACGGCGTCCATCGAGATACTCTTTCCATTCGGTCAGGAAGTCGTCGCTCACAGGGGCGTTAGTCATTTTGTCGAGCTTGACCACCGGAAACACATAGTGTGTGTCAATGTGGCTCATGCTTTGGTGCTGTATGCACGACGGGCACACCCCGCAGCTGTCTTTGTCACCGGGTTTACGTCCGGTACAGTGTATGTATTGGGCAAAGGCGCGTGCAAGAGCGAATTTGCCTGTGCCTGAGGGTCCTTCTATCAGGAGTGCATGCGGTATTCTGTCGTTGTCGGCAAGAGACAAAAGCCTTTGTCTGGTGTTTTCATGAACCGGAATCTCTTTGAACAGCATGTTTTATAGCGCGTGGTTACATTATGTTTTCAAGTATACTGCGAACGCTTTTTGTGGCGTTGAGAGAATAGATGTGTACGCTTGGAACACCTCGTGAATATAGCTCGCGAATCTGACCTGTACACCATTCCACGCCAACTGCCTTTGCGTCATCGTCGTTCTTGCAGTCTATTAAAGCCGAGGCGAGCTCGCTGGGAATATCCACATGGAAAATCTTTGGCAGCACAGTGAGCTGCTTGCGAGATACTATAGGCTTGATTCCCGGTATTATGGGCACATTTATTCCGGCGGCACGGCATTTGTCGACAAAGTCAAAAAACTTGCTGTTGTCAAAGAACATCTGTGTCACAATATAGTCGGCACCCGAATCAACCTTGTGCTTAAGCCAAAGCATGTCAAGCTCGGAGTTTGGGGCTTCGTCATGCTTTTCAGGATAGCCGGCAACTCCGTAGCTGAAAGGGGTCTCTGCTACAATTTCCATTTCAGTGCCGTCAAGAAACAGCCCTCTGTTGAACGAGTTTACCTGCAAGGCGAGGTCGCTTGCATGGGCGTGTCCGTTGTCGTTTGGCTTAAAGGAAGGCTCGTGTTTGGCTTTGTCTCCGCGAAGAACCAGCAGGTTGGTGATGCCGAGGAAGTTCAGGTCAATAAGCGCGTACTCGGTTTCAACCTTTGAGAATCCGCTGCATATTATGTGCGGAACAGCGGTAATGCCGTAACGCTGCTGTATTGCCGCCGCTACCGCTACTGTTCCGGGGCGGGCGCGCTCGCTCACTCTTTGGTACAGTCCGTCGGGGGTGCTTTTATACACCATTTCGCTGCGGTGGGTGGTGATGTTTATGTATGCGGGGTTGAATTCTCTCAGGGAGTCAATGTTGCCGAAAAGCTGCCCTATGCCTTTGCCCCTCAGCGGGGGCAGAACCTCAATGGAGAAGCAGCGGTCGCCTTTGGCTTTTATTATTTCCGGTATTGTCATGACTGTCAAGCTCTAAATATATGTAATATCCACAAAGTTAGTGATAATAAATTATATGATAAGAATTTTTTTGCAGAAGCAGAACAAAAAATGATTGTCGCGGTGTTATATGTTTAAACATTTCAAACTAAACATCAGACAGATTGTATGAAAAATCCATTGTTCAATATTTCTTACGGCCTATATGTAGTCACGGCAAATAAAAACGGCCGCGACAACGGATGTATATCCGACACTCTTTGTCAGCTTACGGTAGAGCCGGAGCAGGTGTCTCTGTGTCTTGACAAGTCAGGCTATACATGTGAGATGATTGCCGAAACCGGGGTGTTTACCGCGTCAATCATCAGTGTGGACGCGGGGTTTGCGCTGTTTCGTAATTTCGGTTTTCAAAGCGGCCGGTCTGTTGACAAGTTTGCCGATTTTGGCGATGTACGTCGAGTGGCTAACGGTACTCTTGCTATAACAGCGGGTACAAATGCTTTTATATCCGTGCAGGTAGACAAGAGTTTTGACCTCGGCTCACATGTGCTGTATATCGGCAAGGTAACTGAAAAGGAGACTTTTGACAACAGCGATTCAATGACTTACAGCTATTATCAGAAGTATGTGAAGCCGCGGCCGGAGGCGGCGGCGGAGGTGCTTGTAAAGGGTCGGAATGACGAGGGGCAGACTGTGTGGCGCTGCGAAGTGTGCGGATATGAGTATATCGGAGAGGAGCTTCCGGCAGATTTCAGATGTCCGGTGTGCAAGCAGCCTACTTCAGCGTTTGCCAAGGTTGCAATGGCCGCGGCAGGACCTGACGAGCCGAACAAGTATGCGGGTACGCGCACGGAAAAGAATTTGCAGGAGGCGTTTGCCGGAGAGAGCATGGCCCGAAACAAATATACATATTTCGCCGATGTGGCTTCTCGCAACGGGTTTGAGTAGATTGCCGCGATATTTCGCAAGACTGCTGAAAACGAGCGCGAGCATGCGCGCCTGTGGTGTCAGGCTCTTGGCGGTATAAGCGATGACACAGCGGTTAATCTGCTGCATGCCGCCGAGGGTGAGAATTATGAGTGGACGGATATGTACGACCGTTTTGCCAAGGAGGCGGAAGAAGAGGGCTTCATGGCGCTTGCCAGGCAGTTTCGTAGGGTAGGCGAGATAGAACGGCACCACGAGGAGCGTTATCGTGCACTTCTGCACAATGTCGAGGCTCATGAGGTGTTTCGCAAGAGCGGAGTCAGTGTATGGGAATGTCGCAATTGCGGTCACATCATTTTGTCTACGGATGCACCGAAGGTGTGCCCGGTGTGCCTCAAGCCTCAGGCGTTTTATGAAATACATCCGGAGAATTACTGATGCGCCGGAGGTGTGTAATAAGCAAAAAAAACGCTCTGCGAATTATCGCAGAGCGTTTTCTGTATTTACAAATAGTTGATTGTCTACTATTTGAGAAGGTCCTTAACGGCATCGTTAGGCACCATCTGTTCCTGGAAAGTGTAAGCTCCGGTTTTGGGAGATTTCACAACCTTTATGACCTTGCTGTAGGTGCGGCCTTCACCCTTCTGGAGTGATGCGACGGTTTTCTTTGCCATATCTCAGATCTTATTTGATTTCTTTATGTACAGTTACTTTTTTGAGAATCGGGTTGTATTTTTTCAGTTCCAGACGCTCAGTAGTGTTTTTGCGGTTCTTTGTGGTGATGTAACGCGATGTGCCGGGCATGCCGCTTGCTTTGTGCTCAGTGCACTCAAGAATCACCTGTACGCGATTGCCTTTAGCTTTCTTTGCCATCGTTATTAGTATGCTAAGTATTTGATTTCAGTTAAATAACCCTGACGGGCAGCGTCTTTGATAGCTGCGTCAAGACCCTTTTTGTTGATTGTGCGGAGTCCGGCTGCTGAAAGGGTGAGTGTAATCCAAGCCTGTTCTTCTACCCAAAAGAATTTTTTGGTGAAGAGGTTCACGTTGAATTTGCGCTTGGTGCGGCGCTTAGAGTGAGACACGTTGTTTCCCACAATCGCCTTTTTGCCTGTAATCTGACAAATCTTTGACATGGCTGTTGATGTTATTTAGCTCGTAATGTTAATTTTGTTAACGTGGTTGTGTGGCCGCCATCTCAGTTCTCATATCGCCGCTAAATGCATCATTTTTAGCCGCTTTACAGGATGAGCCACAAAACAGAGTGCAAAGTAAGCACTTTTTTGTCTATTTGCCAAATTTAAGAGTCTTTTTTTGCTCTTTAATGGTTGATGCGGCAAGAATCAGGGCTTGGTTGACGGCTCTTTGCACTATCCGAGCGCGGTTTCCCGGGAAGTGCATGGTGGTAGTACGGACTTTTCCTTTATAAGCTACGGCGATGCAGACGGTGCCTACCGGTTTCAGGGGTGTTCCTCCGTCGGGTCCGGCAATGCCGCTTGTTGCCATTGCAAGGTCTGCGCCGGTTGCAGTGCAGGCACCGAGAGCCATTTGCCCTGCTGTTTCCTCGCTGACGGCTCCTTTTTCCGAGAGTGTTTCCGGACTAACGCCGAGGAGCTTGACTTTGATGTCGTTGCTGTATGCCACAATGCCTCCGAGCATGTTTGCGCTACTGCCAGGTATCGCGGTTATGGCGGCTGCGATATTGCCTCCGGTGCAGCTTTCCGCAGTGGCGATTGTAGCGCCGCAGGATGCCGCTTCATGCAGCAGTATCTGGGCGGGAGTAAGGTCGCCTATCGCGAGCAGGTTGTCGCCAAGTAGTTCTATGAGGTTGGCGCAGGCGTTGCGTGTGATTTTTTCTGTGGCTGACCTGTCGCTGCCGGTGGAGTCGAGCCGCAGCCGTATGTATCCGGCATTTGGCAGGTAGGCAAGGTGCAGATTTTCCGGCAGGGAGCTTTCCCACTTGTCAAGACTTTCAGCCAAAGCGCTTTCGCTGATGCCTGTGGTTATGAATGTGTTGTGAAGTATACATTTGTCGGAGTGATATTTATCCAGAAGCCTCGGAAATACCTCGCTCTCGAACATTCCGGCGGTTTCAAATGGCACTCCGGGCATGGCGACAAGGGTTCCGCGAGGGGAGTCGAACCACATCAGCGGTGCTGTGCCGAGCTTGTTGTTTATTACGGAACAGGAGGATGGAACGATGGCTTGACCTGCGGTAAGGGCGTTCATTTCCAGACCTCTGGCAGTCATTATTGACCGCACGTTTTCGAGAACATCTCTGTTTTCAACGAGGTTTCCGCCGAAAATTTCTGTCAGCACACCTTTGGTGATGTCGTCTTTTGTGGGTCCGAGCCCGCCTGTGGTAAGTACTATCGGCGCCTGGGCAAACGCTTTGTCTATTGCGTTGCGTATTTCATTGCGGTTGTCGGCGACAACCTGTACTCCGGCAATCTGCCATCCCGCCGGGGCGATTGTTCTCGCGATAGTGCCGCTGTTGGTGTCTGTAACCTGACCGACAAGCAGCTCGTCGCCAATCGCTATAACTGATACTTTCATTATATTATATGGTTACGCGCGCGTAAGGAACTTCGGAGTATGAGCAGAATTCGCCTTTGAGGTATTTGAAGTAGCCGGCTATAGCCACCATGGCGGCATTGTCGGTGGTAAATACTCTTTCGGGAATGAATGCGGTCAGGCTGTTGGCTGCGCAGAAGGCTGCCACGGCTTCGCGCACTCCGCTGTTGGCGCTGACACCGCCTCCTATAGCTACTGTTCTGACTCCGGTTTGTTTTACTGCTTTTTCGAGTTTGCCTATCAAAATGTCGACTATTGTGCGCTGTAGCGAGGCGGCAAGGTCGGCTTTGTTATGCTCAATGAAGTCCGGGTCGCCTTTGAGCTTGTCGCGAAGGGTGTAAAGGAAAGATGTCTTTAGCCCGCTGAAGCTGTAGTCGAGTCCGGGGATTCGCGGTTTGGCGAATTTAAAAGCGTCGGGATTGCCTTCGGCGGCAAGCCGGTCTATGTGCGGGCCTCCGGGATAAGGCAGACCCATTACTTTGGCGCATTTGTCAAACGCCTCTCCGGCGGCGTCGTCTATTGTCTGTCCGAGGATTTCCATGTCGTCGTGACTTTTTACCAAAATAATCTGGCTGTTGCCGCCGCTTACAAGCAGGCAAAGGAAAGGAAATTCAGGAACGGTGTCGGTTGCCTGTTTTTTTATGAAATGGCTCAACACATGCCCGTGCAGGTGGTTGACATCTATGATGGGTATTCTCAGCCCGAGGCTCATGCCTTTGGCAAACGAGGTGCCTACCAACAGCGAGCCGAGCAAGCCGGGCCCGCGTGTAAACGCTATGGCGCTTACGTCTTTCGCTTCAATGCCTGCGCGGCTCATTGCGGCGCT
The DNA here is from genome assembly GCA_003762715.1 of Muribaculaceae bacterium Isolate-104 (HZI). Taxonomy (GTDB): domain Bacteria; phylum Bacteroidota; class Bacteroidia; order Bacteroidales; family Muribaculaceae; genus Paramuribaculum. The sequence goes on from RIBJ01000030.1 coordinate 217,814, forward strand.
TACAACCGGCACTATGTTTTGTTGGTGAGCGCGTGAGGCGAGTTCGGGCACAACGCCTCCGTATTCTTCATGAACGCTCTGACTTGCAATTACGTTGCTGCGCAGTATGCCGTCGGTGATTACTGCTGCGGAGGTGTCATCGCAGGAAGATTCAATACCTAAAATAGTTACTTCACTCATAGTCTTTTTAGTTATGTCGCGCTGCTGCGTGACAATAGGGATTGCAAAGTTAAACAATTATAGCCTATGATTGGGAAAAAATGCCTAACTTTGCGCCCGAATTTTTTATATGGATTTTGAGCGGGTTCATTTATTTCTCTCTCATCACGGAAACCTCCTCGAAAGGTCAATGTAAATTATTTGCACAAGTTTTACAAACATACTCTTAGATGCAGAATCTACGCAACATCGCAATCATAGCACATGTTGACCACGGCAAAACAACTCTGGTTGACAAAATGCTGCTCGCCGGACACCTGTTCCGAGACAATCAGACAACAGGAGAGCTGATTCTTGACAACAACGACCTTGAAAGGGAACGAGGCATAACAATATTGTCAAAGAATGTGTCCATAAACTACAAAGACACAAAAATCAATATCATAGACACTCCGGGTCACGCCGATTTCGGCGGAGAAGTGGAGCGAGTGCTCAATATGGCAGACGGGTGTCTGCTGCTCGTAGACGCTTTTGAGGGACCAATGCCTCAGACAAGATTCGTGTTGCAGAAAGCTATCCAGATGGGTCTGAAGCCGGTTGTTGTAATAAACAAGGTGGACAAACCCAACTGCCGTCCCGACGAGGTGCAGGAGATGGTTTTCGACCTTATGTGCAATCTCGACGCTACAGAAGAGCAGCTTGATTTTCCCACTGTATACGGTTCGGCGAAGCAGGGCTGGATGAGCGATGACTGGCAATCGCCCAAAGAAGACATAACAGCTGTCTTAGATGCCATAGTGAAGTATATTCCCGCTCCGACCACAATAGACGGTGCCGCGCAGATGCTCATTACATCGCTTGACTTTTCAAGCTATGTGGGCAGAATAGCCATAGGCAGAGTGCATCGCGGCACCCTGCGCGAGGGCATGGATATTGCCTTGTGCAAAAAGGACGGTTCTGTTGTCAAGCAGCGCATCAAGGAGCTGCATGTGTTTGAAGGCATGGGGCGCAAGAAGGTGGACAGCGTGAGCAGCGGCGACATCTGCGCTCTTGTCGGCATAGACGGGTTTGAAATCGGAGACACCGTAGCTGATATTAACGAGCCGGAGGCTCTTCCCCGCATAGCTATCGACGAGCCGACAATGTCAATGACATTTACAATCAACGACAGCCCCTTCTTTGGCAGAGACGGAAAGTTTGTGACATCACGTCACATCGGAGACCGTCTAACCAAAGAACTTGACAGAAATCTGGCGCTTCGCGTGAACAAGGCTGACCACGAGGATGTGTGGACTGTGTTTGGCAGAGGCGTGCTTCATCTGTCGGTTCTTATAGAGACTATGCGCCGCGAGGGCTATGAGCTTCAGGTGGGTCAGCCTCAGGTTATTGTCCGTGAGATTGACGGCAGAAAGTGTGAGCCGGTAGAGCTGCTTACAATAAATGTGCCCGAGGAATATTCAAGCAAAATGATTGATATGGTGACACGCCGCAAGGGTGATCTTGTGAGCATGACAACTCAGAACGACAGGGTGCACATGGAGTTTCACATACCGTCGAGAGGCATCATCGGTCTGCGCAACAATGTGCTCACCGCCAGCGCGGGAGAGGCCATCATGGCTCACCGTTTCCTTGAGTACCAGCCCTGGAAGGGAGATATTGAAAGGCGTACAAACGGTTCGCTGATAGCAATGGAGAGTGGCACGGCTTATGCTTATGCCATAGACAAGTTGCAGGATCGCGGCAAATTCTTCATCTTTCCGCAGGAGGAGGTCTATGCCGGTCAGGTTGTCGGAGAGAATGCGAAGGACAACGACATTGTAGTAAATGTGACAAAGTCCAAGAAACTGACCAATATGCGAGCTTCCGGAGCCGACGACAAAGCGAAGATTATACCTCCGGTGGTGTTCAGTCTGGAGGAGGCTTTGGAGTATATCAAGGGTGACGAGTATGTGGAGGTGACCCCAAACCATATCCGCATACGCAAGATTATTCTTGATGAAACAGAGCGGAAGCGCGCAAATAAATAAGAGTATGTTTGAATTTAACACGAAGCTCCAAAGTTAAAGTTTAGAAGCGGCAGGAATCCCAATCGGACTCCTGCCGCTTCATTTCAGATGTATCATAAAAAAGCCGGGCACACGGTGAAGTGTGACCGGCGGGTATTCGTTGAATTTATGTTGTCGGGGTGAAAGGATTCGAACCTTCGACCCCCTGCTCCCAAAGCAGGTGCGCTAACCGGACTGCGCTACGCCCCGATGTCTGTTGACTGTGCAAAGATACGAATTATCGGACTAACCAACGAAACTTTTCTTGTGTTTTTTTATTTCGGTTCACCCGGATTTTGTCTTCGCCGGGTTTTGTCATTCTCCTTTTGAGAGGCTGTAACGAATTCTGTCCATGAATGAGGGCTTTTGCTGCTTTATGTGGATATTGACCCGGGAGTCTTTTTTGCTAAGGAAAATAATGGATGAGTGCAATGCAATGGCTACATCTTCCTCAAAGTTTATAATGCCGTGAATGCGTTTCAGTGCTATACGGTGAAAGGGGTTGTCGGGCGGAAGACTGTTTATGGTCAGGTATCCTTCGTCGAGCATGAGTGCGTGTTTGTCTGCCACGTCCTCGAAAAGCAGGGCGATGTCAAGGTCGTCGGGGCTTTCCGGACGATTCTTGCACATTTTGTATAGCGATTCTATTACTTTCTTTGTTACCATGTTTTTGCCGGTGTATAAGGTAGGGCGTGACAGTTGTCGGCTCTGTATTTACTTATATAACGTGTGGCAGTGGAATCTGTTCGGTTTTGTTTAAAAAAATATCGGCACCGCCTTGTGCTGGGTCCGGTGCCGATATTTTTAATGTTTAGCCGATAACCGTATGTCAGGCAAGGAATCCGAGGAGGACACCGGCAGCTACGGCAGAACCGATGACACCGCTGACATTCGGACCCATGGCGTGCATGAGCAGATAGTTTGACGGGTCGTATTCAAGACCGAGGTTGTTGGAGATACGGGCGCTCATGGGCACCGCGCTGACTCCGGCATTGCCGATGAGGGGGTTGATTTTCTTGGATTTCGGAAGGAACAGGTTGAAAATCTTGACAAACAGCACACCGCTTGAGCTTGCTATGATGAATGCCATGAATCCGAGTGCGAAAATAAATATTGTTTCCGCAGTAAGGAATTCGGAAGCCTGGGTTGAAGCGCCGACTGTCATGCCCAGCAGTATTGTCACTATGTCGGTGAGGGCATTTGAGGCTGTTTTGGCAAGACGTGTTGTTACGCCGCATTCTCTGAGTAGGTTGCCGAAGAAAAGCATGCCGAGGAGGGGTATGCCGCTTGGAACTACGAAGCATGTGAGGAGCATACCTATAATCGGGAAGATTATTTTTTCATTCTGCGACACGGCTCTTGCCGGTTTCATCTTTATCAAACGCTCTTTTTTGGTTGTGAAGAGTCGCATGAGCGGGGGCTGGATTACCGGAACGAGTGCCATGTACGAGTATGCCGACACCGCAATTGCGCCCATCAGGTTGGGAGCAAGTTTGGATGACAGGAATATGGCTGTGGGACCGTCGGCTCCGCCTATTATTGCAATAGCGCCTGCCTGGTCGGGGGCAAATCCGAGAAGGAGAGCCACCATGTAAGCGCCGAATATGCCGAACTGGGCGGCAGCGCCTATAAGCATCAGCTTCGGGTTGGCAATCAGAGCGGAGAAGTCGGTCATGGCACCTATGCCGAGGAATATCAGCGGGGGATACCAGCCGGCGCTTACACCGTTGTAGAGAATGTTGAGCACAGAGCCTTCTTCATAGATGCCTATTTCAAGTCCGGCTTCAGTGTTGAAGGGAATGTTGCCTATGAGAATGCCGAAGCCGATGGGTACGAGCAGCATAGGCTCGAAGTCTTTCTTTATGGCAAGCCATATGAAAAACAGCCCGACGGCCAGCATTACAAAGTGCTGCCAGGTTGCGTTGTAGAAACCTGTCAGATGCCAGAACTGCTGAAGGTTCTGCATAAGAAAATCACCAAATGATGGCATAGCGTACGTTGTTTAAATTGGTGTTTGGAACGTTTTTATCAGTCACTTGGCTTGATTATTCGAGTGTAATGAGAACGGCGCCTTCAAGAACGGAATCGCCTGCGGCAACGTTTACAGAGGCAACTTTGCCGTCGCGACCGGCGTGAATGGCATTTTCCATTTTCATTGCTTCAAGCACGAGCACGGTGTCGGATGCCTTTACGGTATCTCCGGCTTTCACTGCTATTGACAGTACTGTGCCGGGTAGCGGAGCCACAACCTTGTGCCCTGAGCCGGTGGGGGCGGGGGTGTTGATTACTTTTTCGCCGCCTGCTGTGCGGGGTGCGGCAGAGGGACGCGGCGCGTTTACTATTGTTACGGGTTTTGCCGGCGCGTCAATCTCAACTTTGTAAGGAGTGCCGTTTACTTCTACCTGTGCGACATTGTTGTCAATGTCTCCGACAGCCACCTTGTATGTATTGCCGTTGATTTTATATTTGTATTCTTTCATTATTGTAATTTTTACTGGTGATAAAAGGATTTTATCGGCGAGGCATCTCGCGCATGTTGTATATTTTCGAGCTCCACGGTGAGTAAGCGCGCTTTACTTTGTTGATTGTAAGCACGGTGTTTTCAGTGTCGTGGGTGTTCAGGTGTTCGTGAAGAGCCAGTACTATAGCCGCAATCTCTTCTCCGCTGTCGTGGCTGGGGTGAGACTCCTTGTCGGTAGCTGCGAGAGTGATGTTGTGGGCTTTGGCCTTGTTTATTTTAGATGCTCTTTCTCCGATTTTGCTTATAATATAGAAACATACGCTGAGCAGCAGCAGGGCGCTGAACACAATGCCCATAGCCATGACTGTCATGCCGAATCCGTTTTCGTCGCGGGCTGCAAACATGTCTACTTTGTCGTTTGTGTCCTTGATTTTGTTGCTGCTGCTTGGGGTTACAGGGTTTTCTGTCCAGCGGTCGCGTATTTCCCAGGCATCGGCTCCGGGCTGAAGCTGGTTTTCGCTTGTGCGGGCGTAGCTCTGGTTGGCTTTCAGACTTGCGGGTACGGTTACTTCGTCAATGAGCGTTTTGCCGTCTGCATCATATATGCCGATCCAGTTGTCTTTGCCTGGCACAAGAATGAAGTTCATGTGGAAGGTGCCTTTGGTCGGATTTCCGTCAGCCCAGAACACCACATGCTGGCGTTTTGGGATTTTTGTGTTGACATCGCCGATGGGCACCGGATACTTGGTCGGGTTGGCAGGGTCGTCGGTAATGAACACGCTTGAGATTTCAAGCGGAGCGAATGTGGAGTTGAACAGTTCAACCCACGCGCTACGCTGTCCATAATCGTCGACTATGCTTGAATCATTTGCAATCATGACCTCGTTGATGCGCAGTCCGCGACGCCCCTGGGCGTTTATGCTTGCCGCACATGCGAACAGGGCAATGAGCGCTAATAGCAATTTTTTATTCATAGTCTGTTTCTTAACTATTAGTGTTTTTGCCCGTTTAGAGGGGTATGTTACCATGTTTCTTAGCCGGGTTGACAACCTTTTTGGTAGCCAGCTGCTGCAGGGCGCGTATAATGCGGAAGCGGGTGTTTCGGGGCTCGATAACATCGTCGATGTATCCGTAACGGGCTGCATTGTACGGGTTGCAGAACAGTTTGTTGTATTCGGCTTCTTTTTCTTTCAGAACCGCTGCGGGGTCTGCCGATTCTTTTGCTTCGCGGGCATACAGCACTTCAACCGCGCCTGCGCCGCCCATAACTGCGATTTCTGCGGTGGGCCATGCGTAGTTCATGTCGCCGCGCAGCTGTTTGCAGCTCATCACAATGTGGCTGCCGCCATAGCTCTTGCGGAGTGTTACTGTCACTTTGGGCACAGTAGCCTCGCCATATGCATAAAGGAGTTTGGCTCCGTGAAGGATAACGCCGTTGTACTCCTGACCGGTGCCCGGCAGGAATCCGGGAACGTCCACGAGAGTTACCAGAGGAATGTTGAACGCGTCGCAGAAGCGTACAAAGCGAGCCGCCTTTCTTGATGCGTTGCTGTCAAGCACACCTGCGAGGAACTTGGGCTGGTTTGCCACAATGCCGACTGCCTGACCGTTGAAACGGGCAAAACCTATGATTATGTTCTTGGCATAGTCGCGTTGTATTTCCAGGAATTCGCCGTTGTCGATTATCGCGCCGATGACTTCGTACATGTCGTAGGGACGTGTGGCAGAGTCGGGGATTATTTCGTTCAGAGAGTCTTCGAGACGGTCAATCGGGTCGGTGCAGGGTACCAACGGGGGCTCTTCAAGGTTGTTCTGGGGGATGAAGCTGAAGAGCTTGCGGATGATTTTGAGGGTTTCTTCACCGTCTGATGCAGCGAAATGAGCCACACCGCTCTTTGCAGAGTGAACTTCGGCGCCGCCGAGCTGATCCTGTGTCACATCCTCTCCGGTTACAGTCTTTACAACCTTGGGACCGGTAAGGAACATATAGGATATGCCTTTGGTCATTACAGTGAAGTCGGTAAGGGCGGGGGAGTAAACGGCACCACCGGCACAAGGACCGAGAATGCCTGATATCTGAGGTATTACACCCGATGCAAGAATGTTGCGCTGGAAAATTTCGGCATAGCCTGCGAGTGCGTTGATGCCCTCCTGGATACGAGCGCCGCCGGAGTCGTTGAGTCCGATGACGGGCGCACCCATTTTCATTGCCATGTCCATGATCTTGCATATCTTAAGTGCCATGGTTTCGCTGAGAGAACCGCCGAATACAGTGAAATCCTGAGCGAAAACATAAACAAGGCGACCGTCTATTGTGCCATAGCCTGTCACAACACCGTCGCCGAGATAGCTTTTCTTTTCCTGACCGAAGTTGTAGCAGCGGTGGCGTACAAACATGTCAATTTCTTCAAAAGAACCTTCGTCAAGGAGCTGCGCAATGCGTTCGCGAGCGGTGTATTTGCCTCTTTCGTGCTGCTTCTGTATAGCTTTTTCGCCGCCACCCAGACGAGCCTCGTTGCGGAGCGCTATAAGCTCCTGAACTTTTTCAAGTTGGTTGCTCATTATATATTTATTGAAATGATGTGAATGTTCCGGTTTATTTGTTTGGGTCTTCGCAAAGCTCTATCAGAGTGCCGCATGTGGATTTGGGGTGCAGAAACGCAATGTTAAGACCCTCGGCGCCTTTGCGGGGAGCCTTGTCTATGAGGCGGCATCCTTTGCTTTCAGCCTCGGCAAGAGCGTTTGCAACCCCGTCCTGTATGGCGAATGCAATGTGCTGAATGCCTCCGCGACCACCGTTGTTTGCTATGAATTTGGCTATCGCGCTGTCTTCGGCGGTAGGCTCAAGCAGCTCGATTTTGGTTTGTCCGACTTTGAAGAATGCGGTGCGAACCTTCTGGTCAGCCACTTCTTCAATAGCAAAACACTTCATGCCAAGCATGTTTTCATAAAAAGGAATTGCTTCCTCAAGGCTGGGCACTGCGATGCCCACGTGTTCGATATGTGAAATATCCATGATTATAAAATAAAAAGTTATTGTCGTTATGTTGCAAAATGAACACAAGGCGTACTTGCCGCCAAAGCATTCAAGTTGCAAATTTAAAAATATATTATTAAATATTGTGTTGATGCAGACATATTTTTAGTGACATTTTTTAGTGACAGATCATTAGTGTCCACTAAAAAATCATAAAAGTTCTTTGAAAATATTGAAAGTTAGGTTGTTACAAAGGTTTTGAGACCGCGCCGATTTGAAATTATCTTTGCCAGACCAACGTGGAATGGCATATGCAT
>RIBJ01000062.1 GCA_003762715.1 Muribaculaceae bacterium Isolate-104 (HZI)
ATACCACTTATTTTATTGAAAATCAGAGAAATGAATGCGAAAATCACCCTTTCCCATTCAGACTTCCCCCGCTATAAAATAACAGGCTTTTCGGAAGCACAAGACTTTTTTAAATGAAAGAGCCGTGCGTCAGCCCTGGGAATTTTTGAAAAAGTCTTTGATATCCGAGAGAAAAGGAGTAATTTTGTGTATCGACATGGCTTTGAGTTAGTTTTTTGGTGGTACTTAAAATTACTCATTTTCTTGCAATTAGGCAAGAATCCATGTCGTTTTTTTATGCCTCTGTCTCAGGAAATCATTACTTGCGAAACTTAAATGAATAAATAGTCAAGAACAACATTAAGAAAGCCCGGAATAATATTACACCACATGGCATAATTGGGCGAACCGTCAAGCCGCACAACAAACAGCCCGATGCCACACCACGACTGAAACAGACAACTGAGAAATATCCACGGCATATAATCCCTTACAAGCGGCATAAGCGATTTCGAACTGCCGAGCAGTCCTGCAGTGGTGTCAACCGATATCAGGGTAAGAGCCAGAAACACCGCGTCAACGACCGTAATAACGGCAAGAGCCTGGGTTACATTAATACGCGCCGCCTTGACATTGCTGTTGGCAAGATGAATTGACGATACCACCGAAGCTCCTACTCCGAGCATAAGAGTTATACCCATCATAACCATAGTGGGAGCTATACAGATGTTTACGGCAGCAAGACCGTCGCTGCCGACTCCCCTTCCGACAAAAATGCCGTCTGCTGCCGTCACCGCACAGATTGAAAGCATGCCGAGCAGAGTCGGAATCAGATAAAGACGGAACAGTCGGGAAATTTTCACACGCCCCAAATCAATTGAATCTCGTTGCATAATGAATCTTTTTTCAGGTAACACATGAAAATAGCCGGATAAGAATCATGGTTTTACCCGGTCATCTTATCCGGCAACTATACATTGCCCTCCGATGAGGATTACAAAACTCTGTCTTGAATCGGCAGTGCAAAGTTACAAAATAATCCCTGATTTCTTTGCATGTCAAGAGTCAGTTCCATTTGTATGTCTCCACGCTCATAGGCGGGATGAAGCTCCTTGAGTTCGATAAAACCGAGTTTGCGATAGAGACTGACAGCCGGCTTGAGAATAGTGTTGCTCTCAAGAAATATCTTGTTTGCTCCCGACTGCCTTGCCCGCCCGATTGCCGCACGGCACAATTTCGCCTTTATTTAATCTTGTAATTTAGTTTTTTGGAGACATTGCGTTTCTTTGAGCCGGGGTTGCGGAATACTGCTCCGAGCAAAACGGCTGCCGTGTGCCGGCGTCTGTGATAGCTCTCATAACTGTCGCTTACGCTGTCAAAATCGTTTTTGTAGCAGTGTGTCGGCGATACATAGCAATAGCACACACTTTCAAGCAATGAATCATAACCATCCTGAGGTGTCGCCACCTCCAGTAGATTATCGCGGGTCGGAGCAATACATGTTATGCCGGCTTGCCTACACCGTTCCACAACATTGCCGACAGTCGCATCATAGTCTTCCACAATGGTAGTCAGGTCGAAATCCCGCCACTCGGAATCACCGATATTCTGCACCGGACGAATCTGAACAATATCAGGCAGGCAGCCGTCCTGCCATATTCCCAAAAAGCGATTGTCTCTCAAGTCATCTTTGTTGAGCGAATTGACCGTAAAATTTACCCTCACCTTAAAACTCGGGTATGTCTGCTTGATTTCTGCGATAATATTCAGGAGCTTGAGGAGGCTGTCGTAATCGGCTCCGGGCATAAGCTCTTCGTATATGCTTCGTGACGTACCGTGCATTGACAGCGTTAATTCATCAAGACCGGATTTGACCAATGTATCAAGAGCTGTTTTGCCGGAGACTATCAGCATACCGTTCGTTGTCAATGAAACATATGGTATGCCCGACTCCTTGCCCCGGCGAATCACCTCATCCAGCCTCTTATAGAGAGTGGGTTCAGCACCGCAGCCAATCTGAAGCTTTAGAGCTCTGTGAAAGAGTGCGTCAGCGCAATGCCCAAGCTGCTCACCGGTCATAGAGCCATGCAGTTGCCGGCGCTTTTCAGAATCGCTGAAATAACACATGCGGCATCTGAGATTGCACCCCAGCACCGGATCAAGATAAACACCTATCATCCGGCGTCCGGACACATGCATGTACCACAGACCCAGAAATTTCAAAGGTCGAGGTATCCTCCCTGCCCATAACCGCAATATATTATAGAAATTCATATGCCGCACAAAGTTAGCCAAAATGTTATGTGTAAACAATATCCTTTGACTGCTTTCTCCGCCATACTAAACCGTTAGAGGTCGTTTAAAAACAACCTCTAAGAAACCGCGACACCGTGTTTTTCTTTGACCTGCCGCCGGATGTATGCCTTGGACAGAAGATACGGCGGAGGACGAATTCCGCCAATTATTTACAGATTGTGTCTGAGTTTTGGTTATAGGCTTTTGCCACGCACTTCCATTCGCCATCGAGTTTGAGGAGCAGAAGGAAGTCAGTGAAGTCAATAGAACCGCCCCACCCCTCTTCGAGAACCCGCACAACGGCTACGGTCTCCTCAACGGCAAGGACATCTATGCGGGCTTTAAAGTCTGCTCCGGCACCTACGGTATCGACATTGTGGTAGAACTGCTTGATTGAGCCGCGCTCGACTGTGCCGTTAAGTATGCCGAACAGCACGGCATCGTCGGTGAACAGAGTCTTTGCATACTCACTGTTGCCCTCGGCTACACTCTTCACAAACTTTTCGGCGGCTTTGGCAACTGATTCGTATTCTTTGATTTCGTTTCGCATTTTTTTATTGTATTAGCTTGATTTTACAAATGCAAAATTATAACAGTAATAATATATAATCAAGTACCGAAAAATTATTCATATACCGAAAAAATTTTCTGTATATGGAAATTAAACAGTTATTGACTAACTTTGTACCAAAAATAAAGCTAATGGCATACGAAAAGAAAATACCGGTGGATATGGATTGCCCCCTGAGACTTACAATGAGTTTGATTGAGTCGAAATGGAAGTCCTGTATCCTTGACGAGTTGAGAAACGGTACTTCCATGCGACCAAGCGAGATACACAAATGTCTGCCGGAAGCAGCTCCCCGAGTGCTTGATATTCAACTCAAAGAGATGGTCGAGGACGGGCTCGTCACTAAAACCATTTACCCGGAGCTTCCGCCGCGCTCAGAATATAAAATCACCGAACTCGGTCTGTCTCTGATACCTATTATTGACCTGATGCTCAAATGGGGAACGGAGCACTACGACTTTTTCGAGAGGAAATATGGCAATACAGCTAATGACAAAATATAATATGAATAACAAAATCACACTTTCGCTAATAGCATTTGCTGCCATTACTTACACATCATGTACGGGCAGCAAATGCGATAACTCTACAACAGACAACAGTAATCCTCAGGATATAGCCGCTTGTGCAGACATCAAAGGTCAGTGGACCATAGAAACCATCGCGTTAAGCGACTCCGACTATATACGCCCTGCGGAGCAAGTGCCGGGCGTGCGTCAGTACATCACCTTTGAGGACAGCACATACTTCATCAAGACAAATTGCAACAGCTTCTCAGGCACTTATACTATCAAAGGTGACTCTATAACACTCGGCGACGGAGCCATGACGGAAATGGCGTGCGACAACATGGTAACAGAGGACGCTATTAGACAAATTCTTCCGAACATCGTTGCCGTAAACTTCGAAAACGACTCCACTGCCCGCCTTAACAGCCATAATACGTTGGAATACATCGTGCTTCGCAAGGTCTCAAATGAAAAAACCGAAAACTGATGGAAGAAAATAAACTGACACCCTTCACCGATGCTCCCGACACGGCAGTAATCACATGTTGCCATGTGACAGACGATGGCGCACCCGTGCTTTATGTTTCGCATGACGAAGATGACGGTATGTGGCAATTTCTTTGTGGCGGAGAGCATTCGGAAGATGAAGCCCGAATCGTCTCCCTGAGATATATTTATGAGCTTGACCATTCAGTCGGTCTGCTGAAAGATATGCCTTGCGGCAGTTATGCGGAAAGGGAATCTCCGGCAGCGGAATGGATTGTGAACGGTTAAACAGGAAAATATGACAAAGACAGTCTATCGTTCTAAAATCGACTGGTGGGTCTGGCTTGTAACAGTAGGATTTCTCGCTGTTATATGGCTGTCGGCTATTGGCATGTCATGGTGGTATATCGTTTTTGTTTGCGGAGGTATGACCTTGCTTTATGCTTGGCTGATGTTCGGTTGCTGGTATGAAATAGACGGCGAAGAACTCGTGATTTATCAGTTTTTCAGACCAACCCGTTTGCCAATATCAAAAATCAAGGACGTTAAGAAAACCTCCGGTTATCTCGCTACAGCCGGCATGTCACACCTGCGAGTCTCGATAAGTTTCACAGACCGCTCGGTGTTGAAAAGCTTTGCTCCGATTGAAATCTCCCCTAAAGATCGCGATGGATTCATGACACAACTTAAATCTATCAATCCCAATATAGAAATATTATGCTGAGCAATCGAGTAAAACGGAATATCTGGTTGACGCTGACTATCATGTCAGGATTGACCGTGATTGACCAAGTAGTTCGCATTGTGGATGGCTCGGTTGAATGGTGGAACCTTTTATCCTCCATCATCATAACAGCACTATGCGCAAAGTTCTATATGTGTTATCGAAAGCAGGTTAAACGTGTCAATCTCTTTGGCAGAGTCAAAATATTCAGATGATACAGATAGGCAAATATAAATTAGGCTTCGCACCACTGTCGATTATAGTTGTTTTCATCGTCCTGTCGGTATGCGCCATAGTCGCTGCTTTTCAGCAGGCACGACCGGAATGGTCTATGCCGTTGTCGCATATCATCCTAATCAATGAAGGGATGGCTCTGCTTGCAACTCTGGTTTATGGCATATTCGCTCACTTCGCTATTGCAATCATCAACAGACTGAGAAAATAATGGAAGAAATCAGAATTGACGTAACAAAGCAGACCCCTGAAGAGCTGGCTCTTGCCAACGAACAGGCACAACTCATATTCAGATTCAACCACACCATGCCCGGCACTGCCGAGTATGACGAACTTATGCACCGTATTTTTCGTTCCATGGGAAATGGCAGCATAGTCAGCACTCCGCTGACAGCCGTGCGCCCCCACATGGTCACCATTGGCAAAAACGTGGTTGTGATGCCTGATGATGTCTGCCGGAGGCATAACAATAGACGACGGCGCTATGATAGCTGCCAATGTCCAGCTGATTTCCAACAATCACGACCTTTATGAACATCAGGTCATAACGTGCAAGCCTGTCCATATAGGCAAAAACGCATGGATTGGAGCTGGAGCCACAATCCTTCCCGGTGTCACCATAGGCGACAATGCCGTTGTCGGTGCCGCCAGTGTCGTAACAAAAAGCGTTCCTGCCGACACAATAGTGGCTGGAAATCCGGCTAAATTCATCAAGCACATCCAGCCGCTGCCCGAATGTTCTGCCTCCAATGAAGCAGACGCGGCAGTACAGCTTGGACTCGACAGTTGCGGCGACTGACAGCAAAGTTTGCATATCGTATGAAAATGATTTTCACACATTACGATTAACTTTGCTGTCATATAAAGAAATTTGTATGGCAGACTCAACACTTCGCAAATACATCTGGCTTATAAACACCATTCTTGATGCCGGTAAAATAACGTTCAAGGAGATAAGCGACAAATGGGACAACTCAACCCTTAACTATAAGGGTACTGTGTTGTCCAAACGCACCTTTCATAATCACCGACAGGCTATTCTCACGGAGTTGGGCGTTGACATACAATGCTCTTCAATGAGAGAAAACAGTCAGTATTTCATAGCCAACCAGGAGGAACTTGAAAATAATGAAGTGCTGAACTGGCTCATAGACAGCATGGCTACCGAGACTTTATTGCTTGAGAACAAGGCTATATCCGACAAGATTGTACTGGAGTCCGTTCCCGGTGGTCGTGAATGGCTCCCCGCTCTTTCACAGGCTTTGAGAGACAATCTGCGCATAATATTTCAATACACCTCATTTAACTCAGCCAGGAATAATCCGAGTGATAGAATATTGGAGCCGTTGTGCTTAAAGTTGTTCAAAAGAAGATGGTACATGCTCGGTCAAACTGTTGAAAGCAGTAAGCTACTGATATTTGCTCTGGATCGCATTACTAAGCTTGAACTATCATCAGAGCAATTTGTTTATCCCAAAGATTTTTCTGCAAAGGACTATTTCGCAAACTTCTATGGGATTTGTTCTGACGGATATTCCAAACCTACACGTGTTATCCTGAAGTGCTATCGTGAATTTCCTAAATATGTAAAATCTCTTCCATTGCATCCATCGCAGGAGGAACTAGAACATGGGGAAGATTTTATCACATTCGGTTATTATATGTCGCCTGCATACGACTTTATTCAGGAGATAATGAGTCATGGCGATGATATTGAGGTTCTTACACCGGTGTGGCTTCGTAATCTTCTAAAAGAAAAATCCGCCTCTCTGGCAGCGCTATACAAGTAATTTCAAATTTTTCTGCAAATCGTGTTCGTATATGAAACGATTTTTCATACGTCCTCTATTACTTTGCCAATGAAAAGAAACAAGAGGACTTTGAAAACATCGGTCAGACCTTTGCCACCTGTCTGCTGAATCCGGCAGACTTCGTTTCGAGTCATCGGAACGCACCCCAATGTTTATTACTCGGCATCAACCCTGCACGCTGTTCACTCCGGTCGTGCATGTTCCATCACCTTCGCTTCGCTCTCGGTGATGTGGAATGCACTCCCTCGTTCACAGCGCACATTGTCGAAGCCTCGACCATCCGGCGCACACGAAAGTATGACCGATGTTTTCACTGCTCTTGCAAACTGACCAACTATGCGAGACCAAATAGCAGAATATCTCAAGGACTTGACCATCAGTAACCGAAAAGAGTTATTTGATGTGTTGAATTTTATTGCGCCGCTTATAGACGGTTGGAGCCTTGCCCAACCCAAGTCAGGCAGAGAGATAATGCGATTTGCGTCAGCCAAAGCAAGAAAGTCCGCCTATGTTGATTTTACTATACCTAAGAAATCAGGCGGACAAAGAAAAATCAGTGCACCTGTAAAACCGTTGAAGGCTATACAGTCGGCAATAAACATACTTCTGCAATCCATATTCGTTCCTGACGAACATGCCACCGGCTTTGTATTAGAGAAAAGTGTCAGGGATAACGCCATGATACACGTGGGTCAAACCTGCATATTTAATACAGACCTCGAAAACTTCTTTCCGAGCATAACCAAACTTATGGTACGTCATGCTCTCTATCGGGAGCTTGGAAACAAACTGCAAAGCAATGAGGTAGTCAATATTATATGCCGAATATGCACCGTGCCTGACAGTTCGGGTATCGAAGTGCTTCCACAGGGCGCTCCGACATCGCCGGTGCTGTCCAATATAGTTCTCAAAAGCCTTGACAAAGATATGTCAAAACTTGCTGAAAGAATGGAATGTAAATATTCGCGTTATGCCGATGATATAACATTCAGTCATAGCAAATCAATTCGCAGAATGAGTCCTTTCTGGCAATCAAGAATTCATAATGTCATTGCGAAGTATGGACTCAAAGTGAATGAACAGAAGACAAAGACATTTGTACCAGGCACCCGTCGAGAGGTTACCGGAGTCGTTGTAAGCGATAAAATCAACGTCCCGCGCTCTTACATAAAACAGCTGCGAGTGCTTCTGCACTTGTGGGAGAAATATGGCTATGCACAGGCACAAATCATCTTTACAAGGAATTTCTGCAAGGGTATGGAAAAGAATCTTGCCAATGTAATAGATGGTAAAATTAACTATCTCGAAATGATAAAGGGCAAAGAAGACGCTACATATCGTAAGCTCAAAAGCAGGTTCAAATGTCTTCAGAGGAAAGAAAAACAAGGTATAGTCAAAATACAAAAAGTTTTATGAATATAATCTATCTACACGGACTTTCCTCGTCGGGACAGTCCAACACCGCAAAAAGACTTCGGGAGTTGCTTCCGGACGACAATGTTGTCACTCCCGACATACCGGTCAGCCCCATAAAGGCACTTCAATTGCTACTGAGTCTTGCCGGAGAGTATCGGCCCGTCGACACAATCGTAATCGGCACATCTATGGGTGCTATGTATGCCTCTCAGATGAAAGGCTATCGCCGAATCCTTGTCAATCCCGCTTTTCACGTCTCAGACCTTCTGAAAGAAAACAAGGGAAAGAGGCTGCAATTCTTCTCAGAAAGAGAAGATGGCTGTGATTATTTCGATGTCTCGGAATCCTTGATTCATGAGTTTGAAGAAATGGAGACCAACCTGTTCAATGTCAATGACGCTACTCCTAAATCGGTAATCGGGCTTTTTGGCGATAAAGACGAGCTATGCAACTGCCTGGATGAGTATCGGAATAATTATTTTTACTGGTCAATTTTCGAAGGTGGTCATCGCCTTACTGAAAATGTAATTATGGATACCCTGCTCCCGTTAATCAACTGGTTCAGGAATCCGGACTATACTTTTGAAAGAATCTGTTTACCGTTTGAGGAAGTAAGACCCGGCGACACCGGCTACATCGGCGAAATGGATAACAACGAGAATGCCTTCAAAATATATAAGAAGGGTATCGGACGTAAGCGGTATGAAGAAGTTGCGCGTGAGTATCAGGGCACTAAGCACTACGACGGACGTGAAATCAACTTGCATTTCCCGACTCTTCCCGAAGGTGTAACCGAAGAATCGGCAGAACTTGTCTATGGCAATCGTTACTGCCAGACACCCTCAATAGAAATATACGGAGAGAACGGCGTTCAGGTTCCTTACGGAGACTTCATTATCAATGGTAAAATTATGGTCCATAGGTCCGGAGTGAATAATGACTAATATCAAAAACCGAATCACGACAATATTGTCGCGCATGAAATATGGCACCATTGAGCGCGATGAGGCTCTTGCACTTAGTCTGCTAAGCGCTCTTGCCGGGGAGAGTATATTTCTCCTCGGATTGCCCGGTGTCGGTAAATCAATGATTGCGCGCCGATTGAAGTTGGCTTTCGACAAAGCCACCGTCTTTGAGTACCTGATGTCACGCTTCTCGACACCTGATGAGATTTTCGGACCCGTCAGCATCTCCAAACTCAAAGAGGAAGACTGTTATGAGCGCGTTACCTCCGGCTTCCTGCCCGAAGCAGAGGTGGTATTTCTCGATGAGATATGGAAAGCCGGCCCCGCGATTCAAAACTCTCTTCTTACTGTTCTGAACGAAAAAATCTATCTTAACGGCAATCAAGAGTTACAGTTGCCACTCAAAGGCATAATAGCCGCGTCAAATGAACTCCCGGCTAAAAACGAAGGTCTCGAAGCGCTATGGGATCGCTTCTTATTGCGATATGTAGTCAATCCTATTGATCAGAAACAGAATTTTTTCAGACTACTCTCTGCAACTGCATCAGACTCTTCTCCAGAGGAATTTGAACCATTGACCCATGATGACTTCCTTTCACTGCAATCAGAGAGCCGTAAGGTGACTATCCCAGGACACATTCTTGAAATACTTTATACACTAAGAGAAAAACTGAACGAAAAGATAAACGATAAAGACGTGGTTACTGGCGAGCCAGACCCTGAGAATCTAAAGTATTACGTCTCTGACAGACGTTGGAAAAAAGCTGTCGGAGTCATGAAAATGTCGGCTTATCTTAATGGAAGATGTGAGATAGGTCTTTCAGACCTGCTTCTATTGTCGCACATGCTTTGGAATGATGAGCCTTCAATTCCGGTTGTAAAACAGATTATTGCCGAAAACGTTGTTGCGTCATTGTTCAGCGACATTTTGGAGCAATACAAAAGTTATAAACGACACGCGAATGTTGAGAATAACGACACACGTCTTTACTCTCCAGACCGAGAACACTATATTATTCAATGTGATGATTCCCCACTGAAAATCAAAATCAAGGATTATCAACGTATGCAATCCTCTCCCGATGAAGTTTTCTTTGGTTCAGAGACTACAGACAGTACCCTTATGCTTCGTTCCCGGGGACAGTTCGTGATGAAGTTTGTAAAAGACGGTGTCATTTGTATCAACAACTATAACTATTTTCTGCGGACAGAGTCTGATAATCAGTTCAGTAAAGATTTTATCGCAGAGATTGGAGATACAATTGACGGCATTGCAAACAAACTATATGTTGAAATGAATCATAATCCTTTCATTGCGAATTCCGATTTATATACACCCATAAAAGAAGTTGTTGCAGTCTATAGAACAAGAATAGATTTGATGTGATGAAAAAGCAACATCTGACATATCTGCGCAGAACCATTGGCATAGCCTCTTCCATAAAGGTAGGAGCAAGAATGTTTGAAATAATTGGCAAAATGAAGGCTGGCAAGATTCCTGTTTATCAGATGATACGGGATATTGTCTGTGATTCACGCTTTTACTGCGTTGTGGAGGATGACCTGTTCTGGAAAAATTACGCGACGGCAGTCATTCGCCATTTTATTGATTCTCTTTCGTCGGAAGACTGGGAAAATGAAGAGCAAAGAACCGGGAAAAAGGAAGATTTCCTGAACGCATGGCTATCCAAGCACATACTGCCGCTAAACGTTGAAGAGAAAAAAAGAATTGCAAAATCCATGCAGCTTACCGCCGGTGACTCCGGCAAACCGATACCTCTTGGCGAAGATTGCATGGATGGAACAGGGGAACAAAGTGAAGAAGGACAAGATGTCCAGATAGAATCCGGCATCACAGATAAATCCGATAGTCCGGATAAAATCGGTGAATCACTACCTGAAGATATTGCAAACTATGCACAGTCTTCAAAAGGGAGTTCTCCTGGCATGGAGACCGAAAGTCACCGGGCGGAAGCCGAATATCTTAAACAACTTGATCCGACAATCGTTGAACTTGCCAAGCAGATAGGTCGCAGCGGCGGCATGAATCACGTGGTTTCCGGTAAATTTCAGTCAGCCTCACGCAGCGACATAAGCGGCGTAACCATCGGTAATGACCTCAATTGCCTGTTGCCGTCAGAACTTGCCCTTTTAGGAGCAAAATCTACGGAAAACCTGTTTTACCAGCGATATGTTCAGAATCGTCTTCAACTGTTTTCATCAGCATCACACTCATTTGAGGTTGCCAATGATAAATCAGGACCAATCTATATATGCGTTGACACAAGCGGCTCCATGACTGGAACCCCGGAGGTGGCAGCAAAAACACTGGCTCTCGCTGTTGCTATTGTGGCTCAGCGAGATAGAAGACCAATCTGCATGATAACCTACTCCCATAATCTTTCATTTTTTATCCTCACAAATTTGCACCGCCAGCGCAAAAAATTCCTTGCATTCCTGTCTCATTCTTACGACGGCGGCAACAACGAAAACAAACTTTTTTATTTTATTTTCAAGAAGTTGCCGTCAATTTCCAAGTATAGACTCTTTGCTAATGCATTCAAAGGGGCTGACATACTTATAATATCCGACTTTATCTGGAGTTATATTTCCAATGAAAACATGCAACTGATTCAAAAGGCACGCAATGAGGGTATGAAGTTTTACGGCTTGGGGATTGATGTCAGAGAACATCAACTCGATGCGTCAGATAATCCGAACAAATATAACGATGAAATCCGCGATGGTTATACATTCCTGAAACAATGCGATTATCGTTATCTGTACGAGAATGGTTCAGTTTTTGAGTATATTGAAAAGCCCTTGGTTATATGAGACTTAAAATGAGACTTGAAGATGCGATGGTCTATGCTCTTGCCACCGCCGGATATGGAATGACAACACAACGGATAGCGGAAGTTATCAATAATGAAAAACTCCACATTCGTGTTGACGGCAACCCCGTCACCGATAAACAAGTCTATGCCGCAGTGTGCCGCCACCCGGAAACCTTTGTCAAAGAAGGCGGTCGCATTTTGCTTTCAATGTAGAAATTGTTGACCTGTAATTGCCATTTTTTTCATTCCGATATAAACGATACCTCGGAATTTATTTGTAAAATTGCTTCATATACCAAATTTATTAAGAGTATGTTTACTTTTGGCTTATGTTAAGAAGCGGATTTCAGAGTATGTTTGGAGATTGAGAGAAGGAGTTATGGGGTTCCATAATGACTGAACGAAATCTTCAAACTGACCTGAAAGGCATCTAAAGATTTCATAAAGTTAAAAGTAAACATACTCTTAACGATTGGGACAAAATTATTTGATGACTATCTCTACTGTTTTTTGGGCGCCATAATTATCAAATATTGTAAGTTTATGAACACCGATAGATGGTGTGATTTGCACTTGATGAATATCTCTTGTCGAACCTATGAAATTATTATCAAGGTGCCAGAAAAGTTCTGCACTTGAGCTTGAGTGGGCAGCTTTACAAATTAGCTGTGATTGACTATTGTCGGCTCTTCGAGGCAACGAAACAACTGCTCCATTAGCAGGGTAAATGAATCGCATACTTGATTCTGAATCATATTTATTTACCGGTGGCTCAATGTAGTCGGCATGAGATTGGATGTAATAATATTTATGCACCGGGGGCAACTGAAAAAATGATTTCATAACCGTTGGTTCAGAGGCATCAGCCACGCGACGCAATCCGTCGATAGAAATAGGGATTTCCGTGCAATATGGACATTCCTTGCTTTTTGACCCGTTTTGAGCTATTCGTTCTATTCGAGTGGCCTTACAATACTTACAGGCACGATGCCCTGAATGAATGCAAATCTGTTCTTTTTTGCCTTGAGGCTCTTTGAACCAGCCGCATGAAGGTAGCAGATTGAAAATATCGAACATAACAGGACCGGCAGTCCTTGCTCCGGTCAAATCAGCTACTCCGCTTCCATCTGCATTTCCAGTCCATACTCCAACAACATATTCCGGGGTAATTCCGATTGCCCAACCATCTCGAGCACCATAACTTGTTCCGGTTTTCCATGCAATATTCTGAACGGAACCGGCACGACTCCAATCAAGTTGATCCGGACGGTTTACTTCACGCATCGCATCAAGCATTTGATAGATTGCAATACTATCGTTCAATGGAAAATCTTTGTTGAACTTTGCTAAATTAGCATAGCAATTCACAACGTCCTTTAATGAAACCTCAGCTCCACCCAGTATCAAAGATAGCCCGTATTTGTCAGGAGACTTTGAAATGGTACTCAATCCGCATTTTTGTAGTAATGATGCGAAACGAGATACACCAAATTCCTTTAATAGCCATACATTGGGTATATTTAACGAGAGTGCCAATGCGCTCTTTGCGTCCACAACACCCGAATAGCTGCCATCAAAATTTTTAGGTACAAATCCCCCAAAATCCGTAGGGATATCCGGAAGAATCGTATTCTCCAAGATTACACCTTCTTGTATAGATGCACAATATAGCAAGGGCTTCAATATACTACCCGAAGAACGGGGAGCATTGGCAATGTCAACCCATTTGCCGGAGCGGTCAGACTTCATATCAGCATTACCGCAATAGGCGACTATTTGATTTGTCGCGACTTCCATAATCATGGCAGAAAGGTCGTTGATACCTGACAATGAAAGATCATTCCTCCAATGGGCACATACAGCTTCCAACCGTTTCTGCAGAGAAAAATCTATTGCCGTTCTTGTATATCTGCCGTGGCTTATCTTATTGAAATGCGCCACATAGTGAGGTGCTATCTGAGGCATATTATAGGGCTTCCCAATAAGCGGCTCTTCAACCGAAAGTTCATATTCATCTTCCGTCAAGTCCCCTTTATCATACAGACGTTTCAGTAATCGATTGCGCTTGGCAAGTAATTTTTCGCGGTTTTTTGCGAGATGAATTGAAGACGGAGCATTCTGAAGAACTGCAAGAGTTGCAGCTTCAGCCCAAGACATTTCGTTACCGTTATTGCCCAAATAGCGCCAGACAGCAGCATCTATCCCGACGACATTTCCACCAAAAGGAGCATGGGCTGCATATAATCTCAGAATCTCATACTTTGAATACCGCAATTCAAGTCGGGTTGCCATGAATATCTCAATTAACTTTTCAAGAATATTCCTTTTGCCTTGTCGATGAAGTCGGATTGTCTGCATTGTAATTGTACTACCACCACTTACAACGCGCCGGTTTGAGATATTCTGCCAAAACGCTCGACATATACCTCGCATACTTACGCCATAATGGGTATAGAAAGTCCGATCCTCATATTCAATTACAGCCTTAGCAAACTTATCGGGAATTGAGTCAGAGGGAGGAAATCTCCATTGACCGTCATCAGCTACTCGTGCGCCCAATAATTCGCCACTTTCAGCCGTAACAACTGTTGAATATGGAGTATTGTTGAATAACTGTTTTGGTAGACACAACAGCCATACCAGCAGGATAACTCCCGCTGATATAGCCATCGCTATTTTTATGTCTTTTCGTTTCATTGAAGAACAGATACTCTCCGGTTAGACGTCATTGCCCAGCATCCCGGATTATACATATCCTCGCATACTGTGGGCGGGAGTACATAATTACCGGGATAAACGGCTCTTAATCTTATTTTGATATTTCTAAATTCACTGGTCTTAAGACCAAAGTAATAATTTGAGGAATTATCCCTGATATCACAATTGTCATAGTTATTATCAGATGAGCCATACAGTCTTCCATTCCAGATTTCCCATCCGGAAGGAATGCTATAAGTCAAAGCCATGTTCTCCACATCTTCGCTGAGATTTACAACTTTGATTTCCGCATAGAACTCAGTATCCTGCTTTAAGTTGTCTATTCTTATAGGTTTCCCACTTATATCAGAGTAACTAACTGTAATATTAAGATTTTTTGCAGATGAGGAAATTATATTGTCCGGCGAAGGACGATATGACGTTAGGAGCGAAAGCTCAAGAGACCCCTTATTGTTGAGATTTTCTATGCTTATTTTGCCTGCGCTACTATCCAATGAGATATTTTTAACACCATTAAAACCGGTGATAGATATCGGGGGGTTACCCGGCTGTATAATTTTTACCGAGTTCAATCCATTACCCATCAGGCTGCTCAACCGATTAAGAGCCATGGTTGCAAAAGCAATGTCTTGAGTGACATAGCATGAAGCAGAACAAGTTGATGCAATTTTCCGGGCGATTGTCAAAGCCTCTGAGGTCATGTCGCAAAGTGTATATGCCTCTAAAGCAATAGCTTTATTGCGCACTTCTGAAGAGAAAATATCGTTTGACTTAGATTGTTCCGTCCTGTTGGCGCGCTCAATGAGCTTGATTGCAACATCTTTTCGCCCGGTTTCTGCATAAGTTGCGGCGAGACAATATGCGGCATTCTGTGAAAGCCGCTTGGATTCACGAAGACGGTTCATTGCTGCCGTTTGTGTCGCGCCGGCAATAGTCAATGAATATAGTCTAAAAGCCTGATTCAAGTCGGAGTCAATAGAATATTTATAATCGCGAGCTTTTGTTTCCTGATGATCTTTCCATTTCTCAAAACAAGTTTTTTCGATTCTGAATCCTTGACGTGAGGCCTCGGACAGAACAAGTCCCACCATTGATGTTACCCAGTCATTTTCAGATGAGTTCCCCGGCCAATAGACAAATCCTCCATTGGATATTTGTCGAGATTGTATTGCTTTAACGATACCGGGTATTAGTTTGTCACATTTATTCCTTTCCTCTGTATCAAGAAATTTCCTTCCGAACAACATAAACAATGCTTTTGTAGATAGCTGTTCAGTACACAGATGCGGATAATATTCCATAAACATTGATACTCCACTGAAATTCAGTGTAGGCATTGAGGAAAACTGGAGTGTGACATTATCTACATTATTTGATGACCATGAAAAGCCGGTAGTGGCATTGGAAGACAAGGTCTTTTCAGTTGTTTCATACATAATTGGCATTGGATTGGACACATCAATAAAGGTTGTATCTTTTGCTACATGACCATTGGCGGTTGCAGTAAATATGATTCTTGCCTTGCCGTCCTTTGATTTATCGCATGCTATGCGGAAGCGTGCAAGTTGTTCACCAGCTTCTTTATACACGACATTTCTCGTTTTGGCGCCTAATACCTTAACCGGACCGGATACGTCTATGTTGACATCAACGTTCTTGATGCCATTTCCCATTGCAAATACATTTACCGGGATATCAACTGTGTCACAATTTGCGAGAGTACGCGGTAATGTTGACAGCAACATAATCGGAGATGTGACTTTTACGGTTTTATCTGCATTTCCATAGCTCCCTCCATGAGCCGCGATGACCATAACACGCACCGAACCGACATAATTTGGCAAAATAATCTTATGGGTTTTAGATCCTCCTTTTATGGTGAACGGACCAATGAATTTGACTGCCGGATTGAAGCGTTTTTCCTTACCGGCGGCTTTACGGAGAGCTTCATCACCTCCTACGCTCAATATTGAACGGAAATTGGATCCGAACGCACCGATAACATCATCATACATATCCCATGTCTTTATGCCTAAAGCCTCTTTCTGATTCATCGCATACCAAGGACGAGGCGTCTTGAAATTAGTTATATCAAGTAGTCCTTCGTCAACAATAGCGAGTGTATAGGTCATGGGCTTATTATCTTTTTCTTTAATCTTTACTACAAACGGCCGCTGTGGATGTAGTTCATCAGGCATATCGATGACTGGATGAAGAATAGATTGTGAGTTAACTACTTTCACCGACTGAATACCGAATAGCCTGATTGGGGTATCAAAATCGGTTTCTTTATGCGGACGAAGCATTGTCGCCGTGACATAGAAATTTGGAGCCATGCTCTTATCAATGTAGATTGGAAACTTGGTATCTTTATCAGCGGACAAAGTTACCCACTGACGCTTCAAAACCTGCGAACCATTTTCATAAGAGAGCAGTACACGACCACCTTTACATTTGGGGAGGAACACACTGGCAGTTTCTCCTACTTCATATTGAGACTTATCAAGAGTGAACGACAATTCGGTACTACCCGAAGCGCTTTCCTTGTTACTTCGCCCTCTCCATTCCGGCCAGTCAACGGAAAACACTCCTCCCGTAGCATGTCCTCCTTTAGTGTCCCTAACTAAAACAAGATACTTGCCCCAGTTTGGATAATCAACTTTGAATGGAATTTCTGCAACGCCATTATTGGCTGTAATCGTCCTGGTTGTTACTACATCGGCTGTTGAACTTTTGACATAGCGGCTGAGATCATTCGGTCCACCTTCCCACCACCAGTTCCAGTCAAGCCTGTAAATTTTATAATCAAGTTCACGTGTTTTCATCTTTGCGCCAACCTGATTCAAAACCACAACCGGAAATTTGATTTCCTTATCTGTCTCGAAATCTTTAGAAAGCAGATCAATTCCCACATATACTCCAAAAGGTGAGAAAGGCACCGATTTTGAAACAATACTTGCATCTCCACCCGGTTCTGTGACCTTTGCAGTTATGTTAGCTTGTAACATACCCGGAGAGTTAACATCGGCGCCAATAGTGCAATCTTTCATAATATATCCAAGGCTATCCGTTATACCGGTGTATAGTTGCTTATCAGATGATGTATAAGACATCAACGGATTTTTGAAAGAATAATTCTTATAGTTCTCGAAAGGATTGGAATTAGTATAAAAAGTCATCTCCAAAGAAGCTGACATGTTCTTTGCCACCAGCCCGGTTAACCAGTGTGCAGTCAGTCCGACAGGAGTGTTACTGTTGGCCTGTATAACAGCCGGTGTATTGATATCTATTTTCAGTCTATTGGGCTTTATAGTTTCAATTCTTACTGGATGATAAAATGTTTCATTTCCTACTTTGAAATGCGCAGTCCATAATCCGGTCGGTACAGTTTCTTCTGTGGATATATGGAAAACGTAAAACCCGTCAATACCCTTCTCAAGTATCTGCCGATCATATAACTGCTCTGAGGGATTATACAGTTCCATGATTACAGGATGGTTTGAGGGTAATTTCTTACTTTTGTCCTCAACAATCAAAGTAAGGTGTATCTCATCCCCAGGACGCCATACACCACGTTCTCCATATGTAAATCCTTTTATTCCGTCAGTAATGGTTTTACCTGACACATCGAAATTACTTGTTGATAGCTCTCTGCCTGTAGTCACCTTGAGATAAGTTGTACTTAGTCCATCAGAGGCTGTGATCATAAAGGGGTTACCTTCGGTTTTGAAATCGGCAAAACCTCTTTCGTCAGTCATGCCATATCCGATTCTTTGTAATTGATAGTTATATGCAGTTACATGTATTCCGGCGGCAGGTTGTGCTGAGACAATATCATTTACCACTGCCTTAATATTGTTATCGTCGCTACGCTTTACTATCAATCCGAGATTGGAGGCGACCAAGTTAACCTCCGGCATACGATCCCATTCTCTCATATAGTAGCTGTCTTTTGACGGATCATGAGTCTCATTCCAATTATACTTTGACCACTTGTAATCCGGAGCATCACGATATATATAGGAGCAATCACGATCCCACGTATCTCTATCATGCTCTGATACGCCTGATATTTCTTCAAAATTGTCAGGTTCTGTTCGGTTATAGAGTGAGTAGGCTTTGCGGAAAGTAAGACGTATATTATATATAGCACCTCTTTCCTTTGCGAACAAATTTTTCAAGTCTATAGAAAAATTCTGCCATTGATGCAGATTCAGGGATTTGTCTCGATTCAATCTTACAGTCTGACGGTATATCAGGCGTCCAAATCTACGGAGTTCGTATGTTCCGTCAAGATTACTTTCCTGAAGAAATGACATTACGTTTGCCGGGAAAATCTTAACGACCTCCACGTCAACGGCCGCAAGGTTTACAGCTCTGAACGGGAGTTTGAGATTTCTGTTGTCCGGAAGGATATTTCCGTCAAAGGGAATTTCTATAGCAGGTGAAATTACTTCCTGGGTGAAATGTCGCTCAATATCCTCATCAAGACTCCTGCCGTCATTATTTTTTAGCAAATCTGAAATTCTCAGAGTAATGTCCTTTATCCCATTTATCGGGTAATATATCTTTACATTTGTCCCTGAGCGTTCAATACGTATATCCGAGATGTCGTCGATGGTGATTATTCCATCCAGTTCTTGTGTGGAAGAAAGTGGCGTACTGAACTCCAGATTAAGGTAAGGATTTGCTGCTTCAATACGTTCCGCATTAAGCAACTTAAAATCAGACACCGATGGTACAGTAACTACACAGCCATTAGTAGAGAAACCGCTCATCTGGTTGATAGATAGACTGAGTTTCTTATCTTTTGATTGGCGCTTTATCCCGGTAATCTTAAATTCCCTACTATGATTTTCAGGCTTTTTATCCATAATAACTTTTGCTCCGGGGTAGTCACAGATAAGAAAAGTACTGTCATTGGTTATACTGTCACCTGCGGCTACATTATATTCCAGTCGTCCCTTAACAGTCATATATGCAATATTGTCCGGATCTACAATAGCATTTACATTCTTAAAACGTACTTCTCGTTTATCAACATAGAAGTCAAAAGCGAAATCTGTCAAAGAATCAACAGCAGTTATAGCCCTCATATTTATACGGCACTTATATTGACGACCCTGTTTCATGCTTTCCATTGGAATGAAATCAATGAAACGCTTGTCTGAAGAGTAAACAGCCTTTCCATTAACTTTGGGAGAGAACTTGAACACTTTCTCCAATGAGCGAGTGGTATCAATTTTGGATTTCATCAAATCAGTCAGTTCTATCCTGATTTTTGAATCCTGATCGATATGCGCCGGAGCATAAGCTGCAATCCATTGAGCAGCTTCTTCCGAAGACATGGTTTTAGGGAAACTGATTATGGCTGTTAAGATTGCGCCGGCTATCAACAAGAGGGCAATCAACGAAAACGCGAAGATGCGTTTCGTGGGGAACGAAATTTTGAACGACATACTGGGATCTTTTAGTTTTTTATTTTTATATACCAAAATTAGCGCAAAGTAAACGCCCGACATAGTGATTTGCCGGGCGTTGTATGAAATGATAGGTTCAATGTATCAAACTTATTTAACGCTTTTCCCAGATTATATAACTTACGTTTTCTGCTTCAGCTTTCGGGGCTACACCGGTTAATATTTTATTACCATTTTCATTGATATAGAAACCATAAGAAGATGAGCCTACAAGATAAACCGCATTTCTGACTCCAACATCAATCAGTAACTGAGAAAAATCGTGGAACGTGAGCTTCTCTTTGCTCATTATTACGCAGAGCTTTCCATCTATTTCAGCAAGAGCTTTCCGTATTGCCATCCCTTTTGGTTTATTTTCGACTATTTGTCCACCCACAACTAACGGATACTGTCTAAAGAAATACCCGTCCTTCATAAGAGATTGTTCCAACATAGGAGTAGCGTCAGATACGCCAATAGTTATTTCTTCGTTGATAATAGAACAGAATCCGGCTTTGGCTTCCCCTTTACTGATTACCTCGCCATCCATAACAAACGTTCCGGCAATCTGGCCATTATCTCTCCTTACATCTGCCGCTTGTGTAGCAAGTACAATGGTGGAATCATTGAGTTTATCGCTCCCTAACACCAATCTTGGCCGGAGATTTTCAGGGTATATGATTAAAAGCCCTCTCTTATTGATTACTGTATCAATGGCTGAGATACATCCTTTTACAATTACTGATGGATCTTCATGCTCAATTATTGGTTGATTGATTATTAGTTCATCTTGAGTTTGAGACATTAAATCTTCTTCTGTGTCATCTGCTGTCGGTATGAATATCCAGCCAAGTATAGCTAATAACAGCACCATAGCAACGATAGGTAAATATACACGAAAGAATCTATTCTTCTTTTTTTGAACCTTTGGCTCATATGCAGTGATAATGCGGATCTCGTTATCGGTTATATCATTTGTCTTTTTGCTCATAATGTTTCCTCCTTTTCCAAAAGTTCTTTTAAAGCCTTCAATGCATCTTTTGATGCAGATACTTCATGCCTGAAACTACGACAATCGGAGAGAATCATCTTCTGACGTACAGGATGGATAAAGGCGATAAAATCACGGTTAACAATTAAGCTCTTACCGATACGGATAAATCGATGGTCATCCTTATCAAGCATTTCGGCAATACGTCTCTCTATATGCCCCAACTGAAGGGTAAGGACAAAATTCTCACCATCTGCCATTGTTATGGCAGAGTAATTGCCATCGGCAGTTATAAAAACAACCGATTCGGGCGGAATGCGAACTATTTCCGCAGATGTGGTGAAAATAAGACGCTTATTCATGAGCTTTATTTCGCAAAGTTACAACAAATGAGCGAGGTATGATACTTAACTTACGTAGAATGTATGAAAAGACCTGCTAAATCTATGAAATATCCGGGTACATATATATATTATGCCAATTCCTATGCCAACTAACTGTATCTATAAACAGTTGGGGGATTTATAATTTGTTCGCATTGCAAGTGTGATTGCTTCTCCAACTAATGCTATGTCTCCAAGAAGATAATGACGCTTATCATTCCATTTGATTGTATGTCCCGCGATTTCAGCCGTTCTCAATAGTGATTTCCGAAAGATTGTGTCACTGAAATAGGTAGCAGAACCAATGGCGAAGGCTGTACCGCTGGGGCTAAGATTGAGGATTATCGGCCCGGCATCTATGTCCATGCCAAACCGACAAGCACGGTCGTGATACTCCTTAATTCCGGAAGCTGGAAAACTTTGGCGAAAATGAGTTTTCAGCCTATCATATTGTTCTTTTGCGAATACTGAGTCTATCTTCGTCAGGTAGTAGCAATTAAGAGCGGAGTATGAACCCTTTATCGGTGCCTCGATTTGCCCGTTGTTGTCAAGGAATGAAACGAGAAGTCCAGTTTTGGCATCAATCCACTCAGATTTCGCCCTGTTTATCCAACCCGTGACCGTTGAAGAATATTTGCCGTTGTTAAGAGCTGAGTAATCAGAAAGAGCAACAATAGCCACCATCATATCCGGGACATAAACAGGTTCCTTTGGATATGTCGGAATGTTCAGAAGTGGCGATTGCAGGATGCGTCGGTTCATCGTCTCGCAGACAGAGTCATGCAACTGATTATACTTGTGGACTCCTCCAATCCGCCTGTAGTTGCCAATCATCCACGCAAGATGGCTGAGATATGACACATGGCTTGAGTCACCGTCCAATGATTCAATCGGGTCCTCTCCCCAACGTATTTTATCATATAATCTTAATTCCGGGGACTTGACAATTTTTATCAAACTGTCAATAGTTACAATGGCTTCATCTTTTGTTTCAGGGTATAGTTCTGCCAAATTTGATAATGCCTCCGTCAGCATTGAGCATGAATACAAAGCCCATTCCCCTTGAAACTGAAATCCTATACCACTCGGCATTTCGCTGAGCAGTTTGCGTGGCTCAACCATTATCTTACTGACAAGAAAATTCTTACGCTGGAGCAAATCATTCTTTTCCTTATCAAAAGAGCCATTGCCCCAGCTCGACCACGCCACCCATATAACTTTGACAAGAAGTAGCGATAATACTGTAATAAATAATATCTTATGTTGAAGAATGAAATTGCGTATCATTGTTTAAGGTTTTGTTTGTTGATGATGTCTATAGCCTGCTGAGCGATATTCTCGTTAAGTCCATAGAATGGATTTACAACCACTAATTTATCAAGTTGGTCAGTATTGAAATTAGCTATATCGAGGTCATCAATTATCACATAATTGCAATCCTCCTTACACTCGTTCAGCCAACGTGCTATCTCGTCACCTCTGTGGTTGCTGACATTTGGTGTTGTGTCTATCATAAAGCCCGGCATTCCCCTCTGTCGCCACATCTCCAATAAATCCTTATATGAGTCGATATATTTCCAATCAGAAGTAACGACAATGTCTGCCCCAGTTGCCACTATTATATGTTTCAGATTCTCGATGCACTTTGGGTCGAATACCGGACGCCCTTTCTCATCGCATTCCGACATACCATTACGTACAAGATACATATCATATGATGCCGTATCCATAACTCCATCAAAGTCAAGAAATATGATATTCATACAGTACCTAAAGAATAGAATAGCGATAAGATAGCTCCATAATGACGAAATCCTATTTTTGCCAGTTGAAGTCGGTCTCCTGAAATTGTTGCCAATTTCTCGTCAATCAAGAAGTGCAATATATGATTATAACGTGTGGCAAAATCCTCCCCGAATAGCCTTTTGGCAACCGAAATGGAAAAGCCTCCTGAATAACCGGATATTGCAATGAACTTGTTTAGCAATTCATTTGACGGCAAATTGTAATAAGCGATTGACTCATAAGAATGATTATCAATTAGTTTGCCAATTGATTCATTTTTGCCCATGTTATAAGAGACACCATATTCAGACATACTCTGTGCAGAAATTCCGAACCCCTTGTATTGCCAGCCGTCAAACATACGATGTCGGAGGTAAGATGACAATCCCATATCATGAGCATCTCGACTAAAAGTGTTGCGGCCAAATTCGCCGTAATACCCAAGGCGAATCAAGCCTTCGTAAAGTTCGCAATATTGCGTAAAGCACGTGTCATTATCAGTTTTATAGGGAGCGTGAAGCTGGTTCGTCCGGAACTCATAAACGGTGACTTGCTCCGGATTAAGCATCCGAATAACTTCAATATCTTTTCGGATATTCTCCACTGTCTGTCCCGGCAAGCCATACATTAAATCAAGGTTGATTTTTGATATGCCAAGTCGATGCCATTCTTCTATTGCCTCCGCCATCTCTTTGCATGAGATAGGGTTTCGATGCAAGGGCTTTAGCACTATATTTGAGGTGGATTGTATTCCCAACGATAATCTCTTGATTCCGGCTTTTGCTATTAAACGGCTCTTATGATAGCCTTGATAATCTGAGACCATAGAATCGAATGTCCCTTCAATGCTTGGCTCAAATCTATCAGTCACCGTTCTCTCTCCGATAAAGTGCTTATACCATATCATCAACTCTGAAAATACTTCTGAGTCTAATGCTGTCGGAGTTCCTCCTCCGATGTCGAAGCCATAAAACTTCCATTCAGGGTATTTCTCGACAAAGCGTTCAATGTCTCTGATTAAAGTCGAGATATAGTTGCGCTGTTTTTCAGTGTCCGGCACACACATCTTTGTGTATTCGCAGAAAGAGCAAATCTGACGGCAGAAAGGGATGTGTAAGTAAAACGCAATAGGTTTTGAGGCATCAAACGACAAAGTGCCAGACGTTGAGTATTTAGCCCACTCACCAGGCGATAATGGATATGACGTATTGAACAATGGATTGTTCTTCCGTTGTTCAAACAAACGCTGTATATCAGTATATGATGTTGTCATCATGAAACCCTTGTCTTAAATATTGTCCGTCATACAGCAGTGAGGATTCGCAATAGTTCGGATTGGAGTAATTCCGCATATACACCTCCAAAATCCTTCCATTGTGATTATACAGATAGTTACTACATTTACAGTCTGCACCACGATTGCGTGACTCAGTAAAATATAAGTGAGGAATGTTTGTAAAGTTTATTTCATCGAAATCAACATAATGCTTCTTACAATAATCATTGACTTTCATTAAAGCGACGAAGCCAAGTCGAGGTAACCTCAATGCGATAGCAAACTTCATCATATTCTCAACTTCGTCAGAATTATCGATGAAACCTCGAATCAGATTGCAGCTGGCATTAACTCTCTCCAAATCTATATCCTCAAACTCTAATGCCTTTTCCGAAATAGAAACGCCATATATCTCTGATAACTTATCACGGTCATAATGATGTAAGGACATAAATATGGAGTTCCAACGAGGTTGACGCATCATATCTTGCGAGGCAGGAACAAGTCCGTTCGTGTTCAGATGTAAATGAATATTAAGATACTGTTCTGTGCTGGCTGTCGCAAGGATTTGATTCACTATTTCAGAGGCCACAGAGGGTTCTCCTCCGGTTATATTGATGCGATTTATAATTATGTCTTTTTCCCTTAGTTCATCAATAACCTCCCACAACTTAACATGATTAAATGCTTCGATATTTTTATGGCAACCGCCGTTTGAGCAGAACGCACAACGAGCATTGCAGCAATCCGTCACTTTAACGAAGACATTTACTGCCTTTGGAATAGGTTGTGGTTGACAATGTCCATGAGCACAACTCATTGACTTCAATTGTATATGCTTGTCGAAAATCACTGCACACATTTTATTCTGACATTACTGATTTCAGATGAGAAACAGCTTTCGATAATATACTCCGTGAATGTTCATCAATCCGGTTCCACTCATAATCACTATCCTCAGGATAGTGGAACACTTTGTATGTGCAAGATAATTCCTTCAGTTGATTAGACACCGTAATAAATTTATTTTTCAATCTTATGTCCAAATTTGATTCAATAATAGCAACATGTACATTTAGTCCCAACGCATTTAGTTTCCGGCAGAGAAATGGTGCGACATGAGACGTTCCGTAATCTCCGAAATCAGCAACACAAAAGCCAACGTTATCAAACACAGCATTATCCTTGACAAATTTAAGTATAATCGGCTCAAATACTTCAATCATTTGTTCATGTAGTCTATGATATATTCCATTCCCTCGATTTGTACAATCTGCGATATTAAGCCATAGCCCATCCTCGGACGATTCAATTAGTAAAGATTTATATGCTTCATCTTCGTTTTCACGAATGATTTGTGCCATTAACTTATGACCTTCTTCGTCTGATGTTGAGCAGTAATCGTATATGCCGAAACTATGCAGACCCAACTCGTGCCTATCGTATATGACAGTAAGCGTTTTATTTCCAGCTACTATTCTCAAATCATTCACATCGAAATGATCAAGAGCATAACCTTCTTCAAGTATACAGTTTACAAGTCTTTCCCAATTGATACTCATGGGTATAGGAGTTTCATCTATGGTTTCCGAAATGAATATCTCTTGAGCTGAAGGCACATCATTCGTTAACGCGCTATTACGTCCGAATAATTTCTTGATAAGATTGAAGATGTTGCCCATAGCTTTACAAATTAGTATCCCGTTTTAGTCTGAGATCTGTAATGAAATTTCGTTTCTCCTCAAGATTGGCAAATTCCATTATTCCGGCATCTCTCCATGTTCCAAGAATTGGCAGTGATATGTCATCCTTTGGAATGAAATAACCTCTAATACATTCGTATCGTGAATCTGTTTCTAATATCCCAGCTGCGATAGTGTATTCAAGATAGTGGGGGATATGATTGGGACCGGCACCTTCTCCACATGAAATGGCATACCCTCCTTTTTCAAGCCCAATGTACACCGGCCCGGATCCGATGCTTTTGGGTATAAATGCACCCCAACATGAATATGGGGTATAGTCGTGTGACAATACCGCTTCAAGACCATATTTCCGAACACCACGTTTATGTCTGTTAAACATAAGTTCATCAAGCCGATGCGAATCAAGTATTCCGTCAGCTTTTTGAATCTTATTCCAGTTTTCCTTAAGAAATCGTTCAAAATAGAATAACGGATAACCGTGTCCTGCGCGGATTGGAGACATTAAATAATCGCGGTTAGGCCCACAATGAGAGAAGTGAGTGATTCCGGAACGATTAACATCATAGAGGATTTCCTCGGAAGAACGATACTTGCGG
This sequence comes from Muribaculaceae bacterium Isolate-104 (HZI), assembly GCA_003762715.1. Taxonomy (GTDB): domain Bacteria; phylum Bacteroidota; class Bacteroidia; order Bacteroidales; family Muribaculaceae; genus Paramuribaculum. The sequence continues at coordinate 26,742 of RIBJ01000062.1, forward strand.
AAGCGGTTTAGGTAGACTATAATATTGAAGAGCTTCTCTCTGCAATAGGAATCATACGCTTTATCCACCTCACTACTATAAGAAGGGAATTCAAAAAGATGTTTATTCAAAGCATCAACATCAAGTCGGCCATTCTTAAACATATCCTCTTCATGGAGAATATTCCAAAAGATGCGTACCGCAATGAAGGCTACGTCATCACCATTCCGTTTGAACCTCTCAAAATATTGGTTTAAAAATGATATAACCTCGTCAGGAGATCTGAATTTGACTTCATTGTTCCGCGCAATCACTAAATCTGCAAAAGTCCTTGTGACCCCGTGAGAATGAAGCAATAGATCTTCATTCGGTACCTCTTCATTGTCTTTACCGATGATATCCACAAATTCTTTGGGGAGGCGTATGTTTGGAACCACCAGTGCCTCTTTGAACAAGGGGGCAATCTCATTCAACTTAAAACCAGCAATACCACATCCTATTTTAGTTACATAGAATGTAAGAGCCTTCTCATATTTTGCAAATTCAATGAATTTGTCAACGTATGGCTTAATCGTATCGATCCCTCCCTGCATCGTCGGAATAGCATACGAATTGCCTTGGAGGCCCACACCTTGCCCCCATACTGCGCCAAAACGATTAAAGGCGACTCTTGCGGCACCACCCGCATGATGTCCGGCAAGATTACTACCAAACACGAAAATATCTCTTCGGCCCAGAGTCGAAATTTTCTCAGGCGTATATTTAGTGTCAAGAGAGTTGTCACATACTCCGGGAGCTTGATTTTTATCTTTATTTTCCGAAGATACATTATTTTTTATCTGTCTACTATTTCTTGATTTGAATGAATCAAATATTCCCATAGTGATTTTCGGTACTAAAATTAGTCAAAGATAATCTTTCCTTTTGAATATCCGTAGTTTGATTCAATTATCAAAATTACTTTTTCGGAAAATGATGCCCATTCATGGCAATATCGGGTTTCGACACAGATTTCTGAGTCTTTGATTTGGTAAAGATTATCTCCGATTTTCTTTACCTCAACAATATATTTCCCAGTATCAACTTTTGTTGGTGTCAATATATATTTGACTTCGATGGTCTTATCATATGAGCCAACTGCCTTTGTTCCAGTCGGTGCTTTGATTACAGAATATAGTTCTGATATATCGTAGCTACTTTCCGCAAAAGCGAAAGAGGACGCCATCATGAATATCAGGCACAATGCGATAGTCTTAATATGTTTCATATCCTATATAATTTTAATTACAATGAAATTGGATGCGTAAGGTAATGATGTGGAGTGAAGAAATTTGGGAGATTTTTCTGACTGGTTGACGCGATAGAAACAGTAATTCCAGCCTTGTCCCATATCGGTGTATAACGCCTCTTTCACGCCCACATATAGTAATGCATCAATGAAATTTCCAAATGTTACGATGCCTTGACTTTCATAGAGAGCCAACCGATTGTCGGAATCAAGACATAAGGCGCGGAATACGTTTCTATTTCCAAGTGGGCGTGTTGTCTTAACAGCGTTGCCATTGTGAATCATCATCTCTTGCGCGAACCCCATGCCGCCTTCTTGTGCAGCACTATCCAATGCAGAGGTATAATCTTTGTAATGAAATTGTGGACCTGAAACAAGAGACCATGTGAATGCTCCGGTATTACGCTTGCAGCGATAACCCTTGAAACGCTTGCCTCCGGCGACGTGATCTCCTGCCACATTCTCGTGTCCTTTATCAAACTCTGTCCCGGTAAAAGCACCTGCAAAGGCTAAGATGATTGAATCGTTCTCTGGCGAAGGAATTTCGCCACACACCATATCCATTTGCAAGCCAGCCATATTCGGTGTAAGACAGATTAGGTCTCCATACTCCGTTTTGATGTGTGAAACAGCCAGTACGTCAGCATCGACATTCGTAAAATCTCTGATAATTGACTCTTTTATATCTGGATGAAGACCACGAGCCACGTCAATAAACAATTTCACACGGGCTAATACCTCACGACCTCGGTTACGCCACCATGAAGTGCGTCGCCCCGGCGTCTTGGCATTGAATGCAATTGCATCAATGCCAAGATGCTTTGCCTGATACAAGGCACGTTCATTGTGGTATTTCTGAGAGATTATGGTTATCGAGTCCTGACAATAGACATCGTGTATCTTCGCAATCGAATTGAGCGTCCGGGTGCCGTCATAGTCAAGAATAATCCGAGTAGAATCAACGCCTTGCTTCATCAAGGAATCACGCATTGCCACAGGCTCATCATATCCATTTTCAGTGTTACGATAATCTCCGCCACTGACGACAAGCCAATCAACCTTACCGGCTTTATACAAGTCGGCTCCCGCTTTTATGCGGTGGTCAAAATAGTAATTGCGACGCCCATTCCATGTTGAAATGGGCGAAGTTCCCAGAATTAACCCAACCTTGCGATGAGGGATGCTGTCCACATCATCGTACAACCGACCTTTCGCATTGTTACCTACAAGTATATCGCATATAGCTACACCTATGAAGCATAGTAAAACAACGCCACCTATTATTGTCAATCTTCTGATAATTTCTTTTTTCATTTAACTATTGTATTTCTCTTTACAAATGTAAATGTTCAAGGTCGAGAGAATCCACCATATTGCCTGTTTCGTCGAATATCTGCAAGAAAGTATATCTGCCGGCAATATCAGGGTCTGACACATAGCGATATGACTGAAATATCATATATCCTTCCTCGGAGGTCGAACCAATGTACCCTTGATTTGCCGGGACATACCATGCTTTACGTTTGTCTACATCGATGAAGTATGAGAACTCATTCCTCATATCCGGACACCCTTCTACAATCAACTGAAGAGGATCATAGTTGTAAATTGTCACCCTGCTCGTGACAAGAATCGAGTCAATTGGTACAGGATAAAATTTGTTCCCGTCTCCCATATACCAGCAATGCCAGTCAGGTCGAGTAGTCTGATACAGTTTGATTTCCTCCTCTGTTGTTTTATTCTTTATCCATAGTGCAACTTCAGGAATGTCGTATTCATCTTTTGCTGAATCGACAACTTGAATATACAATGCAACGGAATCGTTTTGGGCGACAAGATCCTTGTCGGAATCAAAACCAGTACGTGCACCTTTATTTGTACTACTCTGATTGCATCCCCACAAAATTATCATGCAAACAAAAAGAAAGAGAGTGTTAGCTGTTGCTCTCATCGGCTGAATCGTCATTATAAACTGAGTAAAACAATTCCATATCTTCCAGATTGGCGTTATTACCAAACAAGCATGGGCTATTCCGTGTAATGTTGTAAGCCTGAGCCAATCGAAGGAACTCCTTAAAAGCAATTTTATCGTATGGATGTGTCTTCAGATGTGCGATATATACCAGTGCCACACGATTTCGCATATCGTTGTAGAACAGGTTATACATGGCTCCGTCATTGCTTCTACTGCCTAAAATATTTATCTGAAGTGCTACTCGCCACATCCTCCATAATTCGCCCAATAGTGGTGAATACTTGTTTTCCCGGAGTAACTTATCAATTACAGCGACCATTTCTTTGTCACTTCTTTGCGGATGGCGATAGTTACAATAAGCAAACTCACGGGCCAGAACACACTGCTTGGAGAAATCCGGCTCCTCAAGAGTCATTCTCAATAGTTCCTGTCGGAATGAAGCGGTGTCAGCCAGTGCTTTGGCGTGAATCTCTGAATACTCCTCAAGGATTGTTTCAGGCTTAAACTCCTCGTCTGATATATGGTTTTCGATAAAGGTTGTTGAATATTTGTTGTACGCCTCGTAGAATTTATCTACGGCAGGGTTTCCTTTGGAATTTGGTTTGACACCTTTTCTTATACAAGCTGCGGCCGTCTTGGAGGCGGCAAGTAGAGCCTCTCTGATTTCTCGCTCTCCAATTCCGGAAACATTTATTGAGTCGAGTGCATCGGCTTGCGCCAATCCGAAGTTCGGTTCTGACATATAGCGTTCAGCGGTACTAACGTCATACGCCATAGTGTTGAAAGCCAATGCTATATTATAGCATTGAAGCAACGAATCAGCAAAATGACTGAGCGTTAGAGTGTCCGGCATTTCCGGATAACGAATATTGTGGCTGATCGCCTCAAATCCTTCGCCGTCATCTCCGATATTTGGAGCCCATTGGTCTCCTCCCATCGAATCAAGATAAGCCTGATAAGGGAATGACGGCATTATCAGTTCTCGTTGGACTTTGTTGTTACCATCACAAGACAGCAATATCCATAACAAAGGAACGATGGCAATTATTTTGAGCAGACATTTCATAAGGGAAGTTAATCAGAAATAATCGGGAAGTCGGAGAATTGGATGTCAAGGCTGTCGGCTTTGTGCTGCCACATCTTATTGTCCGGCTCAATGCGCTGCATTTCCAGTACGGCCTCCGGATAATTCATCATTGCCGAATGGCGCATTGCTTCAATGGCTTTTTCTCTATCGGGGGAGGTGCCTATTCCGGCAGCATAACACATGGCAAGATGCCATCCGGCGCTCGGTGCTCCTAATTTGTAGGCTAACGAGAGATATTTGAACGCATCATTTCCTCTGCGCTGATTCAGGCAGGCCGAGCCACAAAAGAGAGCGGCTTGGGCGTTTCCTGCATCAGCTGCTTTTGAAAGATAAGAGACCGCTTCCGCCTCATCTTCGTAGTAAAGTCGCATCCCTTTAGTAGCAAGAGCTACCGGGTCATTCATAGCAATACCTTTGTCAAGCCAATAATTCAGTCGATTGGAATACAATTTTGTCCTGTCCGCATTACTTTTATTGGCAAGATTGAGACTGTCAACTTCTTCCTCAGTCCATTCATAGCCATCGGGTTCTATAACATCTTCCACCTCAACATAAATAGTGGAATTTTCGTCATAAAACTCAATCAGTCGGTGCATAGCGGCAGTATCTCCTTGCTCTGCGAGGGTTTCCCATTTTGCGAGTTGCACACTATCCTCTGTGTTGTTGAGCCCGGTTTGTGCATAAACGGCTACAACCGTAATGAGCGATACTAAAATCGCAGTTATTGTTATTTTTCTCATATTGAGTGTTGAGTTGTTTTGACAGTCAATTCAATTTTTTTTCGGGATTGGTACCTCTTTCTATTGTATGCCTTTTTCACGGATTATTGCCAGGCTTTTCAGATCACGACTTCCTGCAAAGTATTTGTCAAGCACTTTTTCAAAAACATCACCGGGCGACACATAGTCAAATAGTGTCATCGATGAACCGAGTTTCATCCAGTCGGTCGAACCGAAAACCTGTCCGGGGTCGGAAGCCGGAAGTTCAAGAAGTGCTGCGCAAATTTCGCGCAGCCGGCTGCCCAGCAGCTGGTCATCTAAATAGGCGCGAGCCTCGTCAGCGCACTTGATAGCGTAGAACTTCGTGTTGTATGAATGACCGAAGCCCACTATCTGAGGGAAGATGTACCACATCCAATGGCTCATCTTACGGCCATTCTTAATTTCTGAAAGAGCCTTCTCATACACTCCGAAATCTTGAGCATTCTTGAATCTCGCCAAATAATATCTATCTGCCATAATGATTATATGTTATATTTCTATTTTCTATATACCCTTATCATCACAAAGGTAAATATATTTTTGAACAGTCCCAGTATTGGAATGATCCGAATCCAAATCAGAATCCAATGGACAAAATAGAAACTGGTTTTCTTGATTATTCCTGAGTGTTTGTGGTGAAACCTACCGGGCGACGATTCTTTTGAGCCTCCATTTGCTTTGCGTTAATCTGCTGATAATTGCTACGTACCAGTTCTTTTGCATCAAAGAATGAGTCAAGAACAGCCTTTACGAAAGGTACGTTGTCAGGACACACAGGATGAAGCATTATGTCTCTGCGGCTATGGAAACCGATAACTCCTTCCTCATTAGGTGCCGTAAGCACAACAGTCGGACCGAAGTTAAAATTGGCCGCGTTGACAGCCTCTCGGATTTTAGGCATATCCGGGTCGTCTGCTTTTACACCGGCCCACATCGGATCCCACACACGGGCGTACATTCCTCCGAACTCCATATGAAAGTTCTCTCCCTGATACTGCACAGATATGGTACCGTCCTAGTTAGCAGTCGGTTGACAGCCGATGTTAACAAGTGTCTTGAACATTAACCCTATTGTGTCAGGAGCGGCAGTAGATGGCTCTTCTTGTGCTTCTGTGTTATGTGCTTCGTTCATAACGTTATAATCTTCTGATGACAATCTACTTTCTTGTTTTTCTTGCCGCCATTCGACAAAATGTCGGATGGCTGAGATAATGGCGATAGCGCCAAAGAATATATAGAGAAAAGTATCCATGCCACCTTCATCGGTTTTCGATTGTATGAATGACTGATTCAAGTACCTTTGGATACATCCGGATAACTTGGTCGGCCGATACACCGCAGGAGTTGATTAGATAGCTGAAGGCATCCATGTGGAGCAGATAATCTTTCATATTTAACTTGCCGGTACGGGCGTGATGCTCCATGACTGAAGCCATCAATCCAGCGATGAACGATTCGTGCATTGCCGATTGTTCATTTGCCTCATTAGCGAATGCGAGTTGAAGTTTGCAGTCTTTTACGAAGTCTTCTAATGGTTCTCCGTTAAGAGCGGCAAGTAATTCCACGTCTCCTGAAAGCAGCTCCATCGGACAGAATCGGCTTGTGGCTACAACGCCATCAGAGTAAGGCATTTCAATAGTTATATTTTTGCCTTTTCCAAGCACTTCTGCATCGAAGTTCAGTTTGATTGTTTCCATCGCTCAATATCTTTTCACCTCTTTAACCGACCCGGTCACTCCCATTCTCACTTTGAACGCCTCCTGACATTCGTGGCAGCAGAACTGATGCCATGTCCGGCCATATCCGAAGTTTGCGCCGAGCAGTCCGGCTGCTACACCGCCTGTTGCCATATTAAGGAGTGCTCCACCTACCACGGCTCCTGTCTTGGCTAGGACGTCGCTTACATTACCGTTGGTTGTCTTACTTGTATTGTAGCTGCCACAGCTGGGGCATTGAAAATGAGTTGCCATATATGCTGATTTTAGATGTTGTTTATGATGTTATACCGAATTCGTTGAAATGGTAAATGACTATTTTGTATGCCGGGCGATTTCTTCGCTAAGTTCTACAAGAGCACTGTAGTTGTGCCTATTGGCCACTATGCGGCTCATGACGTCGTTAGCCCATCCTGAATCATCAAGATGTTTGTCTGGATGGGCGGCAACGCTGAGTTCTTTGTAGAGTCGTCGGGCTTTAACCATACCTTCCACCACATTCCGGCTTTGGTCTTCCTTTATGGTTCTTCTGAATTTGACACGATGAAGAAAGCGGGTAATTAAGTTCATCTGATGAAGTATTGATTTAGATTGGCGTATTTTTTCAAGGCGTATTCCTTGCAGACCCCGGTAGTCTTACCCTTGATTACCAGTGTGTCGAACCCCATTGCCATAAGCTGACGCACAAACTGAGGGTTATCGGTGATATATGATGACAATTCGTTGATTTCAGACTCACGGAGAGCAGAGTCATTCTCTATCGTGATCTTGAAGCCGCTTCTCATCCAGATTGAACTCATTTCGTGGGCAAACTGACTTTTCCCGGCGGAAATTGACACCTTGCAAAGTCTATTGAACTCGCCGGTAGTAAAGTATTCCTTGAATGCCGCGTTCATCTGGCTGATGATTCTTACTCTTTCAAACGAACCATCGAGAAACGAGTTGATGAGATTCAATATAAGTGTCCTGATTCCCATAGTTCAGTTTATTTTATCGGCGAGATATGCCTTGTTGTCAATCATGATGACGTGGCCAGAGAGAGTGGTAAGCCAATCCTTCTTGATGCTGATAGACGTTGTGGATACGCAGAACATTCCATTGCTTCCGGAGCCATAGGCGTAGCTGTCGAATGTGATACCGGAGCTGGTGATTGTGCCCATGCGACGAAGTGAATAATCAGTCTGATTGATTGTCAGGCGGTCATAGCCGACGGATACGGTGAAGTTTGTAGAACGCTGATTCTGCACATCGTATTTGACACGATAAGTGGTGGCGTTCACTGCGACTGCGCTTACAAGGAGGACGAGCAGAAGAATAAACTTTTTCATTTCAGTAGTTTTTTAGTGTGTTACATCAGGTTATCCCATGATGGCTAAAAAGGTAAATGTGGTACTTGAATTTTATTTCAGGATTTCAAGTGTCGATATTGATCCCTTGAAACGCTCAACAATCTTCTTCATCCCGTTTTGAAAAAACAGCTCCGTGTATGGATGCTCCTTCACTATGTTCTCACTAAGCTTTCTCAAAGCCATTACCTTATCGAGATGTTCTCCGACGCTTGCATACTTCAGCGAAAATCTGCCCGATAAAGCTTTCCAATATTCCACACCTAACGCTATATCGTTTGTGGCGCTGAAGAGAATCATGGCATATACGAGACCCGGAAGCAATTCCTCTCCATACATTACGAATGTCTCTTCAAACAACTTGCCGTTGCCATCTCGACCGCTGAGTGTGACACGGTGATGGTTATGCGCTTCAGTCGATAACTGCCAATAGTGAATATCTTTTACTACAGGCCAGAACTCCCATTGACCAATCTTTATAGAAGACTCTTCTCCGTTTTGTAGAATGTGGATACGGTCTTCGTTATATTGGCCGTAATCCTGCCAGCAGGATAGTGTTTCTTTTTCACCATGGAACTTCTCAAATCGAGCGTTGTCACCGCATTTGAGGATACTTCTACCTATCTTTATTTCTCGGAGGGCACCAAAGGCGGTCTCTATGCCGATAATTCTTTTGTCGTTTGCCATATTCATGCAGTTAATGTTTACATATATGAATACCGGCATCCGAGAAAGGTAAATGTTATGAAACTTCTTGATGGCGTCTGTTTCATTCCTTCACCTTCTAGATATATAAGTACTTCGGATAACGGCCAAGAACGCATAGCGTCACGGGACACACCCAAATGCGGCGCATGCGAAAACCGGTGAAGTCGGTGGCGTCATAGTGAGACCCGCCGGTGAGCGACTTGTCGAGTTGTCGAAGTTCGGTGTGTCCTTCGACTTGCAGTGGTGTCTGTGAGGGGATCACATGAATTGTCACCCGGTGAGATTTCTCCGTGTCGAGGAAAGTGAGCGAATCGTCGGCTCCAGCTACCATCTCAAGATTGTCACGGTTGCCGTCCCATGGCATATCGATATACCAGCGGTCGTCGGAATCCTGCACGAATGTGAGGGTGTACTCGCCACGGCCATTGCTGAGGACACCTTTTACGAAGTGATGTATCGCACGGAAATTGTTGATGAAATCTGTCATGTCTGATTCTGTTTTTTAGTTTGACCTTGATTTTACGATGTAAAATTACATCGGCAGGAGCCTCAAAAACAGAGTAAAAAAGTTTAAACAGATTTACGTATTCAAAACACCTTGTATATTACAGAAATAATTCCATGGCAAAGGGAATCGGGACACCTTGGAAATCGCGCATCAGCTTATCGAATGTAGCGTTGTTTTCCTGCCCGCACTCTCCTTCACGGTCAATATCGGGTAGACGCCCACACAAGCTTAACACAGAAAGACCGAAATTACGCTCTGCCTGGACAAAGCGTCCGTTACGGCGTAGTCCTATCGATTGGCAGATAGTCAAGCAGTGTTTTGACCATATAATAGTCCAAAGCACGAATTTTGTCGCGCGATGCCCCCTGTGTAAAATCGCTGACAAATGCTCCACTTGAGAACTGTCTGCGGTCTACTGCTTGAAACATTCTTCGAAGAAATGCCCCGTTATTAATCTTGAAATGCTTGCCTCCGATGGAAATATCCATTGCAACAGAATCATCTCGGTTGTATTCCAACTCCTTACATAACCTGTCGAATTGCTCTACACACGAGAACCTTAAATCCGACCTGAGACCATAGTAGTATTTAAGGAACAGTATAAACTCAAAAACCGGTTCCGGCTCAAGTCCGAGTTTCTCAATTGATCGTTGCAAGGGCTCATGCTCCAGGAATCTGTTGTCGTCAATATTGGTTTTCTTTATAAATCTGTTTCGCTGATAATAGTAGCGGAGTTGCCATGCCTCAAGCGGGATTCCATATTCGTCCCAGTCAATATTCTGAAGGATGTAAGGCACGAGATAACGAACTCGTCTTGTGACCTCTTCGGCTTCATCGGTAAATGCAATTCCAAGCTGTCGGGTGAATTCATCAAGCACAGACGAATCCAGTTCATCTACAGTTTTAGGCGAGACATTACGACGAATGATATTGTTGAAATAAATTGATGTGGTCTCTTGAATATCAGATTCAAATTCATCTACCATATTGACAAAATCATTTAATTCTTTTCACCTGCGGGTGCTGAAAAGACTTAAAAACGTGAAGTTTGTAGTCCTTTGTTTCTATACGGTCGCACCATGTTTTGAAGTTGACCGAATCTTTTAATTCATTGAAGAAAAAGTAGGTCAGGGAGCCATAAGTCTTGCCATCCTTGGCTTTGTACTCAAAGTTGCGTTCGTTGGACTTACATGCGCTGACCACATACATCCTCGCTCCTGGAGTGTATGCCTTTGGCTTCGGCATAGAAGTCCAATCGGCTGTCTTTTTTACATCTAGTTTCTCGTTTGTACCGCGAGTTGGGGGCAGGTCTGCCTCTTCCGTGCCGGGGGCTCGTTCCATATCATCGCTGTAACAAGCGTCTATTGCGATGAACAATTCTCCATTTGCTCCCAATTTGTTCTTAATGGCAGAAAACAGAGGGTTAAGCTCGTCATCAATCAGATGATTCTCTCCATTATAAAAGCGGCCTTTTACTTTGGATGTGATTGTCTTGCAGGCATCGTAAGGCACAATTGCCTCGTCAAATCCTTTTTTGCCCTCATCTCCATTTATATCCACTACGGGCTGCCCATGTCCGGAGAAGTGAAAATAAACTTTATCGCCCGCTTTACATCTTTTAGCGAGCGATTTCAGTTCTCTTACAATGGCGGCCTTAGTGGCTTCGGAGTTTACCAATGTCTTCACGTCGCCATAACCCTTATCCTTCAGTGCCGGAGCAAGCAACCTTACATCTGCGTCACCATGAATCTCCGACCAGCCGGTATATACAGGATAGCGTCCTATACCCACAAGCAATGCACGGTTATCGGCAAACAAACCGACAACCGACAGACATGTAAGTACAATAACGATGATGAGTCTCATTTGAGTTGCTTGATTATACGGTTATATTCATCTGGCTCACTTGAATTTGCGACCATGGTTTCCAGAACTTTGACAGCATCGCTCTTTCGATGAAGTTTCAGATAGGCCATGGCGAGATTCATGCCGTCGATGTGCCAATCCTGTGAGTCAATCTCGTCGGCTTCAAAGATGGCCGTCATATCTGGTAATTGCATTTCAATCTGCTCGGCTGTCAGTTCATTTAGATCAAGATACTCAGAGCCATCACTACGGTCGCCATCGATTGGCTGATAAGTTAAGCTGTAGACTACATCACATATATGATTCTGCGACGAAGTGTAGAGATTCCAGCCGATTCCGATTGCCACAACGAGCATCGCGGCCATGGATGAAATCCACATCATGCGCTCAAGGAAGATATTAGGGCGGACAATGCGTGGCTTTTCATTCTTCCCTATTATCGACTGAAGCTGTGCTTTTGTCAATGACTTCATTGCATGACCGAACTCGATGTTTTCCTGCTCGGCCTCCTGACAGATGCCTCTCACTGAAATAAGATACACCTTGAAATCAGTAGCGAATTTTTCATCTGAATCAAGTCGGGTTCTAAATTCAGCTACTTCTGCCTTCGATAGCGTTCCGGCTATATATTTGTCAAAGAGTTCAATTCTTTCCATTGCGATTGCGTTTTTTAGGTGTGACATCGAATCCTGCACGACGCAGTGCCTCGGTGACGCGATTGATGAGGTCGGTCATGCACTGGCTCTTCTTAGCCTTGGCGGTCTGGGCATTTTTTAAGCCGGTTTCTTCGGCAATATCCTCCATCGTGGCATCAGTGTAGTAGAACAATCGGATGATTTTGCCACAAGGCTCAGGAGTATGGTCCAACTCATTGCCCAAGCGAGATAATACCTCCGGATTGTTGCACAGGGCTGCTTCCTCTTCGGGCATCTCCTTTATCATATCTTCAACCTTACGAGCCAAACGATTATTGCCGTTTCCCTCGTCTTCATCAGATATAATTACGAAGGGATTGGTAATCCCGCCATGACGTTGCTCTTTGGAGGCCATATTAAGTCCGATGGTAAGGATATAGGCGTTCCAGTCCGTGTCGGGTCGAACTTTGCCCCGCTTTATATTATCCTGCACGGCAATGAATGCCTCTTGATAGAGGTCTTCGGCCGTATCAAGCCGCATGGAGGGGTATTGCCGTGTCAGCTTTCGCACGAACGGCTCCCTCAAGCGGTTGTAGTATTTCCGGACTATATCTTCAAAATTTTCTTCCATTGTCTATTCTATGAGTATAAACGATGACCAGACATCCTTATTTGCCGGGTCATGCGAAAGTAGTTCTTTTCTTGCATTATAAAAAGCGTCGTGGACACTTTTCCCTATCGCCGCCTGACGATAGAACTCGGCCATGAAGTCGGCGGCTCCATTGTCCTTTACCTGACGGAGAGAACAAATGAGGGACGCACTCCCGGCGATGCGGAAAGCGCGTTGCAACCCCCACACTCCGTCAGCCGACAGTTCGCCGAGCCCAGTCTCGCAAGCCGACAAGACAGTAAGATTCAACTTGGGGAACGAAAGTGTCTCCACCTCCTCCGAGGTCAGTATGTTGTCCTCATCCTCTGTGATTGTCTCAGCTTTCCATGATAAGTTACCATTACGCATAACCAGGCCGGATGCCGACGTGCGATTGCCCATCAGCAAGCGTCGTGCGATATTATGGTCAAAGTCGGTGGTGTCATTGAATGCCTTTATCAGTTCATTCTCTCCGCGATAGAAGCCGTGGGTCGATATGTGGAGAGTTGTTATCGGTTGGCCCGACAAACTCTTGACATAGGCTTCGGTCGCTTCGTCATTGAACACCCTATGGTATTCGCTGATACCGTTGAGGCTCTCTGCTATACGATATAGTTCCGTCTCGACTCCGGCGAGATCGTTCCAGTTGCCTCTATAGCCATCATCAAGCCCGCGGGCCTGACCATTAGGTGAATTGTGGTCAGCCACACCGATTGCTTCCACTCTGTTGCCGATACCCTCGCTCTTACGAATGTCCGATAGATGAAACGCCCTGTGCATTTCATATTTCTCACACATAGGCACTCCATCCTCATCTTCGGCAAATTCAATCGGAATAGTGTTCAGAATGCCGTCGGTGGAGAAATATATTCTTTGATTTTGTTTGATATAAGGCCTGAGCTGTGACCAAATAATTTTTCCAATCTGATTTTTGCTCTGGCCATTCGCCTCTCCAAATTCAACAAAAATTATGGGTTGACCATGCTCAATTATAAAGCTTCCGAGACATGACTTTCCGGCATCTTCATATTCCACAAAATCTATCATCTGAACTGTTGGAGATATTTGCTCCAGCAATGTCGCAGTATTGTAACGGTCAAAGCGGAGATTGAATTTCTCCTGATTCAAATAATCATCAATCATATAACGCTCACGGGAGTCTATAGCTTGTTGAAGTGAGTGTGCACGTTCTTTTTCTGCTGAATTTATAGCCCGGGTGAGTTCTGCTTTGAGACCATGAATCTTCGCGATTTCCACCTTCGCGGAATCGTTATCAGTCAATAATCCGAGAATCTCATTATGTGTATGGAAGAGCAATCCTTTTGAAAATAATGTATAGTCCAGAGCCAATTGAGCTAAATCGGGGGCAAACTTTATAGCAGACACAACCTCATCCCTTCTTGACCTGAGTTCCTTATCCAAGTTGCGGCGTTCGTTGTTGCTAATGAACAGCAACTGACGAGTCAACTCACTCTTATAGTCTGAAAAGACTTTGTCTGCTATACTTGTAATTTTTGAGGACCACTGTCTGGCATAAAAGCGTTGACGCATAAGATTGACATGTGAACGCTCTTTCGGGAAATTTTCATATAAGGAATCCAACGCCTTCTCAGCCTCAGTTATGTTACCTTCCAGGAGCTTAACCCGGTATTCATAACAGCGAGTGTCGAAATCATTTGGTCGTTGTTTCCGGTATATGTCAAGATTGTATTTTGCGCCATCGAGGTTCCCTGTTTGAAGATGAAAATGCAACCTGTCGGCAATAGCATCAAGATAGGCATCCGAAGATTCACCATGCAACTTTGCATTTCTAAGTTGTAAATCAAGATAATATCCCCTGCGTATATTCTCCCCCTCCGTTTCATCAAGTTGTGCCAGATATTTCAGGACTCTCAATAGCTGAGGGTCTCCTGGCGCATAATCAAGCATACGAAAATATGCAGATTCAAGATATTTTCGGGCTGTTTTATAGTCGCGGATATCCATCAAGTAATATCCTTTCTGCACAAGCAGTTCATTAAGGAGTCTTGGCTCATTACCAATCAGCAAATTAAAGACATTCTCGGCACGCTCAAGGGCTGATATAATCTTGAAGCTGTTTCCCTCGCTGGGATACACTTGAGAATTAAGAATATGCCTTACCACTTCGGTATACGTAACCCAATCAATGTATTTTTCGGCCTTGCGAAAATAGTCGGCTGATTTTACTGGGTCGCTGAATGTATATAATACACCCAATGATTCGTAATAATTAAAAAGAGCTTCAATGTTGAGCTCACTCAAGGTCAGATATTTCTCCAATGCGAGAAGCGTCGTTTCAGCCAATTCAACAAATCCGGTCTGGCGTAATATATTGGCACTATTCACCCCTGCTGCGAAGAAATCATCGAATGAGGGCGCATTGGCTTCAGCTTTCTTGAAGTACGAATGGCCTGTATCGTGATTCCCTTCAATCCAATACAGTTCACCCAAAATATTGCTAACGAAAAAGATCAGACGGTGGTTCTTACCCATCCGTTTTTCAGCTTCATGAGCAAGATGTTTTGCTTCGTTATGATTGCCCGAACGCTGATATTTCTGAGCAAGGGATATGAGATACTCACAAGCCGTGGAGTCCGATACTTCGGGCGAATGTAACGCCGCCTCTTTTGCAGGCAGTAATAGGCTTATAGATTTTTCGTAGTTTTTGTTTTTTCGCTGTAAGCTTTCAGCACACTGATTGCTCCAGAAGACAAACTCTTCGGAATTTTGACCGAAGTCACGTCCTATTTCCCTTGCTGTCTGAGTATAGGCAGAATCTGCCTCCATATATTTATAAACCTTGTCATAGACATTTGCTAAAATAAATCTTACCGGAACGAGACCGGCATCGACAGTAGTCAGATACAGCGCGTCATTTACGCCGGATTTCTCTATGGCTATGACACCCTTTTCTATTAATCCTATTGCCGATATGTAAGCATCGTAGTGTTTAGAGTCTGCCAGCGCATTGCCTTCAATTTGATTTAATAGTCCATTCCCAACCACAATTGGTATTGCGGCCAATTCCGTTTCTGACTTTGAACTTGCCCATCTGTTCATCTCCTCCTCAGTATTGCTGCTTTCAAGTATGCGAAAATACTCGATCAGGAGTGATTCTGCGTCAACTGGTTGTGGTTTAACCCGTCCGAAAGCAGTAAAGGCCACCATCAAAATGGCGGCCAAAACGGATGCTGAAGGAAGTAACAATCTCATTTGAAAAGATAGTCAGGTTGTTTCGTTACAATAGTTTGTTGAGATTGGAACGGTTGAGATGAATAATTGTAGTATACTTGCTTATAACCAAGGCTTTCCCTCAACTCTGTCACGGCATTATCTAATTCCCAAAACGAGACATGGTCTTCATTGTTTATAATTTTCTCCAGACGTTCAGATTTATCACACGCTGTTTTAAGGATGCTGAGATATTCTTCGTTTTCCTCCTCAACTTCATCCAAACGTTTTTTTAGTCTATCCATTTCTTGTTCAAGAGCCCGGATTGTCTGGCCAGATTGTTCCAACTCATTTTTTAATTGAGAAATTTCCCGATTGGCACTATCAAGCCGACTCTTTTCTACAAGTCCTATTTCATCGCAACTAACAAGTACAGTTGCGGTCACAATCATGAAGAGTATAAATTGAACCGTTTTCATCCTATTCCAGCCATTTGGAAAGTTCCACTCTTTCGGGGTCAGCCTGCTCGGCCATTTTCATGTATTTGTCGGCCTTGACATTATCGTTTTGTTCGCGATACATGCGGCTGAGCATGATAAGTGCGCCTACGCCCTGAGGTGATTTGGCGAGCTTGTCTGCATTTGGCTCGACAAACGGAATTATGCCCTCCTCATTATCAATGAAACAAGTCCTAAGACTCATCAGATAGCCATACTGAGGCCACAACTCCTGCTGCTCGGTTGCCGGAATCAGCTCATCCAACAGATTTTTTACCTTTGTTTCGTATTCCGGATTGCGAGTCTCCAGATATGTCCATAATAAGGATGTCTGAGGATATAAGTCGGCGGCATCAATAGACTTCATCTTTGCCGAAAAGTATTCCATAGGCTCCACGGCACTGTTCCCGGTTCCGTTAAATCTATTCCATCGAGAAAGTTCGTCAATGGCATATTCATAGATAGCGGTGTTATCTCCATCTTTGCCGACAGCGTTATTCATTGCCGTGATATTTTCAATTGGCACAATGCTGTAAGGATTAATGTGATATGCCTCTTTAAAATAGGCTATGGCATGTGGCATATTGTTTTCCTGCCGTGCCTTAACACCAAGATCCATCATCTCTTTATAGCCTATGGAATCAATCTCCACCGCATCAAATCCTTCATACTGAATATTATGGCTATCATCTTGTAGTTTATAGTTCACAGGCAGTACATACCAGACATTTACCTTCTCGCCATTCAAGACACCTGGAGTGAAACCCTTCATGAGACTGACTACGCGCACTGCTTCGGCATCCAAGGCCGGGTCTACCGATTGGAGAACCTCGACATTGGTCACGTTGCCCTCTTTCGTTACGACAAATTTAACCAGTACCTTGCCCTGAATGTTGTTCTGCATCGCGCTTTCAGGATATACGAGATTCTGCCCCAAGAACGACATAAGGCCACTTATGCCGCCGGGGTACTCTGGTTCGCAGTCAAGAGACTGCAATTCATAAACAGAGGTCTCCTTCCCATTGACGTTGACAGAGTCTGGGGTCTTATCCTCGACAATCATAATCTCCGTAACCTTTTGCTCTGATTGAGCAGATGCGGAGAATGCTGCAATACTTGCCATGAACACAAGTATTGCAGCGAGAGTGAAATGTCCTGGTTTTAGTTTCATAATTGTTTTTTGTAAAAAATGGTGTGAGATATCGAATTACCCTACATTCAGGCCTTGGCTTGCCTACGAGATGGATAAAACAACAGCCCCACACCATGAAGCGTATAGAATCGCCAATCAGGTTGACGGCTATATGCAACAGATGCAGGTGCTATCGTTCGATTATCTTCATCTCGTTTCAGACGGCCAAGTTTGAATGTAGAAGACAGTCGGCGAATAACACCTTCATATGTTTGCTCCTGAATCCATTGTCCGGCAGTAGCCTCACCGCCGTGAGATTTGCTATCCGAACAGTATAGTCGAATCCAAGTATGCAAATTTACAAATAATCTGCCAAACATACGGGCTGTTGTTGATGTTTTATCATGCTGAGCCACTGATTTTCATCGAATCAGCCCAACAAGTGGTTGTCAAAGCAGCTTTGCCTCTATATCATTATACCAAACTTTCCGAAAGGTAAATAAAAAGTTTTATTTGCTTTGAAAATCAAAGCACGCCATTTACAGTAGATGTATGAAATAATGACGCACAAACCTTCTTTTTGTAGTTTGTGCGTCATATTAAAATTATAGATTGCGATCTGCTTAATACTGACAATACTATGGTATCGCGTTGTATAGTTCTTGAAGATGCTTGTCGAAGTCGGGGTCTCGGTTGAGCTTGTAGGCCATACGTATGTCTTCATTAGCTTGACGGAAGTCTCGGAGATATATGGCGCAACAGGCGCGTTTGTAATAGGTATAGGGATCCTCTGTAAGACCTCCCTTCTCCAGAGCTTTGGTCAGGTCGGCGCGGGCTGCTTCAACATCTTCAAGCCCCATGTTGACCTCGGCTCGGTTCAGATAGTTTTCTCCAGACTCGTTGATACCGATACTCTTTGTGAGGTCGGCTTTGGCCTTTTTCAAATCGCCCTTGTCGGCATAGAACTTCGCTCGGTTGTTGTATGAGGTTTCGCTTGAAGGATGATTCTCAATGGCTTCATTGAAGTAAGTCAGTGCATCCTTCAGATTGCCTTGAACATAAGATAGTATGCCCATCGCATTGAGAACATCCTCATCATCGGGTGTTTCTTCAAGTATCTGGCTAAATAACTCCTGAGCATAATCAAGTTCACCTTCTCTCATCATGGCGTACGCATAGTTTTTCTGATATGTCTCCATGTCATAGTGGAGTGCAGCACGAGCATCAGCAATATTCACCCCTTCAAATTTCCAACCTACAGTGTTTCCTTGAGGTTTGATTTCGAGATCGGTCAAATCGGCATTGTTGCGTATGGCCGGGAAGACCATCCGGAATTGGGTTGTGGAAGCAAGGGGAACAATCAAGGTCTCTTCCTCATGGTCGGCGGTCGAGAAGGAGGTCATGGCATAGTTCTTGTCATTTGCCACATCTGTCAAGGCGTATGATTTTGTCTTGTCCTCTGTCTGGAACGATACCTGTGCAGGATTGCGCGTCATATCAAGGTTCGAGTACGACAAATAAGCAATGGTCGCATCCGGTTTGAACTCTATGGCGTTCAGACGAACATGAGGAGCGTTGGAAGCCGGAACATTGACAATCACGAAATCTGCTTTCTTGTTGAACTTCGGATTCTTCTTACTGAACTCATTATCTTTAATCAGAGCCAATATTTCGTCAGACATCTTTACTCCAAAGTTGAGATTCTGACCGCCACGATGGAGGAATGTGGCAACGGCTATGACATCTCCGTTCACATCTACTATGGCACTTCCGCTACTGCCCGGAGATATTGGGGCAGTTATCTGCACAATTTCTCCATGTGAATCGCTTCGCAACGCCGAAATGATACCATCGGAAACGGTCTGCTCCAGACCGACAGGAGAGCTGACGTTATAGACTTTATCTCCTTGTTTTAACTCCGAGTTGGCAAAACTGAGGTATGCGAATTTTTTCTTATCCGGATTCTTGATGTTGAACTTTACAATATCCTTCTTTTTGTTAGAAATAAGCACTGAATCCACTTCAAATTCCAACCCTTCCGAAGTTTTGAGGATAACCTTGGTGGCTCCGTCAAGGACATGATAGTTTGTAAGACAGGTTCCTTTATCGTCGATAAAGAAACCGGATCCCTCTCCAGATGGTGAGCCGTATTCATCGAAGGTATAAATGGTTACTGTAGCCTCCTTAGTATCTTCAATAATGTTTTGAAGCGAGTTGAAGCACCCGGTGCATACAAGTATCAGCCCAACTAATATGGGGATGATATTAGCATAGTGTTTCATCGTTACTTTGTTAGTTTGGGTTTATGTATCTTTATGACTTTTTTCTTGAAGGATGCCTTCGATGTAGTGGTAGTTTTATTTACAGCCTCAGTTCCCAGTTCAAAAAGCCTGTTTAAGTCGTAGTTGCGAACTTCTCCGAGAGCTTTCACGTTTTGCCCGACAGAAAGCATACCAGAACCGGTTGCATTAAATTGCAAGACAAATGGCAGGTCATAACCCAACTGCTTGCTGGAACACGTCCCTTTGAAAAGAACTCCTTCTTGCTTTACCGGGTCAATCCATTCATATGTAAGTCCGGAAACTTTGAACATGATAGGGTGCATGGAGTCTTCAGTGACAAATCCATGTTCATCAGATTTGCCTTTTTCGCACCTGAATATCAACGTATTTTCTATTTCCAAAAGTTTCACATTCTCATAAAACCCCTCCGATTTCTTCTCCGGTGAAAGAAGCGGTTTGTTACCATCTTCAAGTTTGGAGTATTTTACATTGGCAAACATCAAAGGGATGACAGATTGGACTTGGGCAGCCATACTCATAGTGAGAATAATGAACGCAACAAAGGTTTTCATTCGTTACTTTCTCAATGGTGGTTTCTTTGAGGTATTTAATGCTCTCTTGGGACGGCTGTTGGACTTAGTCGGAACAGAGGTTTCTCTTATCACACTCTGATTGGAATAGAAATCTTCCAACTGCATTTCTTTAAGCCATGTCTTGCCGTCCTCTCCGGCTTTGCGCATATCAGTTACGCAATCTATATCTTCGAGCTGCGCCTTGCAGTAGCCACGGAGATAATATGCGCCTTCCCGCTCTGAAGCTGTTGAAGACGGGAGGTTGATAGCCTTAGTGAGTTCTTCGATTGCAGTACGGAGGTTATTCTGAGCCATCTGGCAATAGCCTTTCATGTAATATGTATTGAAGTCTCTGTAACCGATTTTGTCCATTACCTCTGTAAGAAGTTTTGAAGCACCATAATAGTTTTCCTGTTGTATCATGGCCACGGCTTCTTCAATCATAGGTTTGGCGGTGCCGTAATTGGTAGTCTTCTGCATAGAGAAGTTGGAAGTTTCCAACTTAGCATTACATCCAGCATCAAGGCCGAGGTATGTTATCGCCGCAGCGTCTGGAAATGTTTTCAGGAGTTCACTGCCGGAGTATAGCTTTAGAGTTTTATCTTTATCAAAAACAAGTTTCAAGTTCTCAGTGCCGGATGCCCCATAAACTCTATGCCAATTATTATTGTCGGAACTAAGTTCATCGACTCTATATCCATCGCTGTGACAAAAACGTTTAAAGAATGTTGTCGATGACCCTTTTGTCGATTTAACTGTGATTGTATAGCCCCAGTAAACCTGAGATGGAGAATCGTCCTTGTATCCGTATTGGATGGTCTCGCGAGCAGGATTCCACAACCAGGACCCGAGACCAAACGGAAATAACAATAGAGATTGAGCTATGTTAGCCACGACGCGCCCGCCCTTCACCTTTTTCTTAGTGGAGGTGATATGGGTTTTAGGTCCTGTCACATAGTTGTTGGTATTACGAACTGTGAAACTTATCTCGCAAGGGCGGTCGAGAGGAATCTGCTGAGTTAAATAGGTTGAGAGGCAACCTACCTTCTTGTTTTTCTTGTTGTCGTAAGACTCCGTGGTTAGGTTGGATGTGCGTAGTCCTGACAATGTGGTTGAAAATGTGGTGAGTCTCGGTTCTGCTTTCCATGCCAAGCCGCTGGGAATAGCTGATTCCCATTCTGCTTGTGCGAAAGTGACCACCGAGCTGACCAATAGCAGAATGGCTGAGAGAAATAATCGGTTCATACAATCTTATGATTATTGGTTGGTTAATTATCTATATGTCTACAAAAGAAGCGTGACCTAATCACTATGCTACCATACTGAGGCTCTGGACTGCCTATCTACGAGTAACAAGTAAAAAGCTCACGCTTTTGGGCATATATGACAGTTCCAAGAACCGATATATACACATCAGCGTGAGCGCCATTGCTTGTCATCTGCGTAGAGTTGAAAATTGTCCAGATTTTCAGTATCAGATAACCGAGTGTCTGACGCTCATATTCGGTATGTCTGCAATATGCTCAAAAATGGGCATACTACAAGTGCAAAGTTACAAAGAATTTGTCAAACACACGTTAACAATGGCTATATTATTTTACTCGTAGGGACTATTGCTTACTATTTTACGCGTCTCACAATATATGACTGAAAATAAAGACAAGTCCTCCGAGACCGAGAATACCGAGCCATATCATACCCGAAGAATCTCGTTTTCCTTTCTTATCCTTTGACAGGCTCATTGCGAAACAACCAATGGTTGCTATTATCAGTCCGATTACCATGAGCGGTGTCGGAATATCGATCCCACCTTCTCGGTCAATTTTCGCTCCTGCGGGATCTATGGCGAGAACGTTAAAAGTCGTCATGAGTGCGATGATAACTGAGATTACTTTATTCATAACTTGGTGAAGTTTTATGTCGTTACAATGTGTAATACCAAATATCAGATAAGGTAAACAAAAAAAGCCCACTCAAAACAGATATATTTGAGCAGTCTTGATATGCAATAACCTAATAAACAAATAGGGCGGCGAATTCTTGGCAACGGCGGGTGTGGAGGCCGGAGTGGAATTTGCCCTTATACTTGCAGTGGGATGTGTAGGACTTGAAGATGTTGCGGTCGCCGGATTTCAGTTTTTTCAGGATGCTGCTCTTGTTGACTGCGCCGGGACCGCAGTTGTAGGCAAGCGCACCGAGAAGAACTGAGTCTTTGCCATATTGGGCGTAAAGAGCGCAAAACTTACGGAGGTCTTTTCGGAGTAATGCATCAGCCTGTGCCTAGGTGGGCTGACAGCCTAGGTGGTAGGGTTCGCCCGGCTGGACTTGATGCCCGTATCCTACATAAGGCCAGTGTTTTGGTTTATGGAGCGTTTCAAACTTTTTGATTATGGAGCTGCCCGCTCAAAGAGCGGCAGCTCCATAATCGACCTCTTTGCGGCGAAGGTTGGCGTAGAGACCGCGAGGGTCACTAACGCCATGAGGAATATCAGTAGTTTCTTCATAAGCCGATGGGTGTTATGGTTCCGGGATTGACGGGACTAATAATGCCGGGTGTTTTGCCGCCGTCATCATCGCTGTCTTTGCTGTTGAACTCGAAGGTCTGCTGCCTCGGTGTTGACCCAAAGTTGTCTTCGATCCATATCCCGAATTTCACTGCCTCGGAGGACTGGGCAGTATAGTTCACGCGGAAGGTCTTGCTTTCGAGAAGCACTCGGTCGTTGTTGACCAGCACGGGGCCATCAACGAGTTTAAGAGTCCCCTCACCATCATACTGGAAATAGCGGATGGCAATGAGTTTTTTTGTATCTTCGAGATGCTGAAGATAGAGAGTTACGAGTGATTCCTCCTTTGCAGTAACACCCGTAAAGGCGTTTTTCACCATTTCGGCTGTAACGTAGCCATGACGATTAAGGAGGTCATAGTAGTGTTCCTTCAGAACATGGCGCAT
The DNA here is from genome assembly GCA_003762715.1 of Muribaculaceae bacterium Isolate-104 (HZI). Lineage (GTDB taxonomy): Bacteria > Bacteroidota > Bacteroidia > Bacteroidales > Muribaculaceae > Paramuribaculum. The sequence goes on from RIBJ01000062.1 coordinate 49,884, forward strand.
ATCCTCAATGCGCTTGTTGAATTCGGCAATTTTTGAAGACCTGCCGATAGCCTTAGACGCAGCAGCGTCCCAGAGGTCTGGCTCTATTGAGAGCGTGGAATTTAGTCGTTCATATTCACCGTCCACAGTGATTTTTATTATTATGGCACATTTGCCATCCTTATTCACTTGGTTTCGACGAATCAAGAACAAAACTTTGAAAGTGCTCTTTTTCATCTTACGTTGGATTTAGTGTCATCATTTCCGTTTTTTAGGCGGTGGATGCAATGATAACGAGTGAAACATTAAGATGGATTGGACACTTTTGAGAACAATAAGCGACAAATCAGCGACTTAGGTTGATTTTAACATTGAGGACATTTTCAAGACACTATATAATTCCATACTTTCAAAAGAATTAAATCGGAATATCATGTGTGTCCACTAAAAATTGTGGACGGTTTATATAAGTTTAACAATTAAACAAATTTGGTTCACTTGAATCATCAAGCTCATTGATAATATTGTTGTTAGGTTTGTCAAAGAGTTCCCCAAGCGG
>RIBJ01000063.1 GCA_003762715.1 Muribaculaceae bacterium Isolate-104 (HZI)
GGTCTCTTTAACCTTATTCAGGTGGTGATAGCGTAAGGGCTCCACCTCTATCCATTCCGAACAGAGAAGTTAAACCTTACCACGCCGATGATACTGCGAAAGCGGGAAAGTAGGTAACCGCCCCCTTAAGAAGAGCCGCGACTCACACGAGCCGCGGCTCTTTTTTTTATATGCTCATTATGTTGTAATTTTGTACTGTACTTAAAAGATTTGTATGGGAGCAGCCGGAAGAATAGATAACGCCACCGTTCAGAGGATTTTGGATGCAGCTGACATTGTTGAAGTTGTCAGCGATTATGTGCGTCTTAAAAGGCGGGGCAGCGGATACATTGGGCTTTGCCCGTTTCACAGCGACAGAAATCCCTCATTTTCCGTAAACAAGGCAAAAGGTTTCTGCAAGTGTTTCAGCTGTGGCAAAGGCGGCACTCCCGTCGGCTTCATTATGGAGATAGAGCAGATGACCTATCCCGAGGCTCTGCGTACTCTTGCCAAAAAGTACAATATAGAGATTGAAGAGCGGGAACTCACGCAGGAAGAGCAGGATGCGGAGAATGCGCGCCAGAGTCTGCTTGCTGTAAATGAGTTTGCGCTGCAAAGATTTGAGCATAATCTTACCGATACCCAGGAAGGTAAGAATATCGGGTATTCGTATTTCAGAGAAAGGGGAATTGATGACCGGATGATAAAGCGTTTCAGGCTCGGCTATTCACTTGAGCGTAGAGACGCATTGTATTCGGATGCTATTGAGGCTGGCTTCAAGGAAAAATTTCTGGAGGAGAGCGGACTTGTAATCAAAAGCGAGCGAGGTGACTGGCGTGACAGATTCCGGGCGCGAGTGATTTATCCTATATTTACAATCAGCGGAAAAGTTGTCGGATTCGGTGGGCGTACCCTGCGGAAAGACAAGGATGTTGCCAAGTACGTCAACAGTCCTGAGTCGGTTGTGTACAGGAAAAGCTATGAACTGTACGGACTGTATCAGGCAAAGCCCGCCATTGTAAAACAGGATAAGTGCATACTTGTGGAAGGCTACATGGATGTGATTTCCATGCACCAGGCGGGAGTTGAGAATGTTGTTGCCTCATCAGGCACAGCTCTCACCGAGGGCCAGATACGTCTCATACACCGTTTCACAGAGAATGTCACGGTTATTTATGATTCCGATGCTGCAGGAATAAAAGCGTCGCTCAGAGGTATAGACATGCTTCTTGCGGAGGGAATGAAGATAAAAGTGTTGCTGCTCCCGGACGGAGATGACCCGGATTCGTTTGCGCAGAGTCATTCTTCTTCGCAGGTTGAAGAGTACATAAGAGACAACGAAACCGATTTTATCGCTTTCAAAACGAAAATACTGCTTGACGGTGTTGAGAACGACCCGATCAGGCGTTCAAATGTTATAACGGATATTGTCCGTACAATCTCTGTTATCCCCGACCAGATAATGCGTACGGTATATATTGCCGAATGCAGCCGTACTCTTGGTATCGACGAAAAAGTTCTCGCCCTCCAGGTCACTAAATTCATAGCCGAAAAGGCGGAAAAAGACTACAATGACGGAGTGCGCCGTAAGAATTATGAAGATGCGCACGCCGGTCAGGCTCAGCCGTCTGTAGCTGACAACAACCGGGCATTGGAAACTCATCAAAATACGGGTACCAATTATCTTACACCATACGAAAAGGAGCTGTTGCGCTATGTGGTGCGTTATGGAATGCTCTACCTCGGAGATATGACAAACGAGGCGGGCGACGAGGAAATACAGTTCAATGTTCTCGATTTTGTACGCAATTCAATGGCTGACGATGGCATTGAATTTACTACGCCGGACATTAAACGGACCTACGAAATTGCGCAGGAGTACGTCAGTCTGCACTGGATTCACGACAAAACGCATTTTGAGGAAAAACTAAAGGCGGAAGAACAGGAAAAGATGAATGCAGGTATAGCTAAAATCAAAGCCGAAGCAATTGATTTGTCCGACATACATCGTCTCGAACTTGAGCTCAAACAACGTGTCGAAAAAGAATTAAAAGACATGAGAAATAATTTTGAGAGCATGTATATGGTCAAGGCATTGGCATCAAGTCCTGACGATACAGTGCGCCGTATCGCCTCCGATCTTGCAGACGAGAAACATCGCTTAAGCAAGATACACACCAAATTTTCTTCTGTAGAGACAGAACGCGACCGGCTCAAGGATCTTGTACCCATGGCGTATTACAACCTTCAGGAAGCTATAATCGAACTGCGCATAAGGGAACTCCGGCGGCAGATACAGACAGAGTGTGCTGTCACACCCCGAAACGATGCGAAGGTGCTTGAGCTTATGGCAAAGCAAGCCAAGTATAACGAAATGAAAAAAGAGCTCGCCCGTTATCTGGGCGAGCGTATAATAGCTCCAAAAAAGAGATGACGGATTGCTGAAGTTATCTTCCGGTAGCTTTCAGCATAAGACCCACGCGTTCCTGAAGTCCGAACATGAGGTTCATGACATGGACTGCGGCTGAGGCGCCGCCCTTCAGGCAATCGTCTATTACGGATGATATTACCACTGTGCCGCCTGTTTTGCCTATGTGCAGCAGACATTTGTTTGTTCCGCGCACCTCTCCGAGGTCCGGATAGCTTTCACTCAAGAAGGTAAAACCGTGGTCTTCGTAAAAAGTATCGTATAAATCCTTGATTTCATCCTCTGCGATAGGGGTGTCAAGGTATATATTGGCGGCAAGTCCGGAATCCCAGCCGCCTGCGGTGGCTACAAGGCGTATATCGCTGTTGAAACTTGACTGTAGTGAGCGCAGAGCCTTTTTGGTTTCTTCAATCTCCTCGTGTTCAAGAATTACAGATGCCTCGCCCGGCGCTTCGTCTCCGGTAGTGGCAGATGACACGCAGCTTACATGGATGTCACTATTCAGCATCAGGTTTTTTGCAAGCGGCAACAGAGAAAGAAGCATAGCCGAGGCAAACGGTCCGGGAATTGCCGCTCTTGTGGCTCCTCTGACAAGCGGCTTGCGGTTGAGTTCCGGCAGCGCGTAAATCCAGGGGGAATCATCCTGTTCGGGCATCCTGAAATCAGGAGACATGTCTATGATTTTAAGTGAGTCCGGTATATCGTGATGTGACATATACCGTTCTGAGTCACCATCCTCTGTAAAACACATGAACAAAACATCAATGTCGGAAGGATTGCGGTCTCCGCAAAAACGCATGTATGTTTCTCCGTTAAGGCCTTTGTGGCGTTGTGAGAGCAAAACTCCGTCTTCAGAAGGAGCCGATACCCACATGAGCTCGACATCGGGGTGATTTATGAGAATTCTTATCAGCTCGCCGGCGCTGTCTGATTCTCCGCCGACTATTCCAGCTCGTATCATATTTCGTGTGGTTATTTATGTAAAAGGGTGTTATTCGCAATAGAGTTCCGCTGCTTTCTGCATTATGGCTGGTGGGATAACCTTTGACAATGTGTCGCAGACCTCCGGTATCGGAGAATTTTCACGCAAGGCGACAAACACTGTGTCTGCTCCCGCAATGGTTCCGAGAATATATGGTGAATCAAGGTCGTCAATGTCGTATGCCACCCCTCCAGCATAGCCGTTGCGGGTTCTCACCACCACAAGCTGACCGCTGCACACAACTGATTCTATCGCAACCCTACTCACTTTGTCTACAGTCGCCTGCTCAATGACTTTGTCGGTTGGCAGCCCGTTGCCGATAACATATCTGTAACCGCCCATCTCCGTTGCCACTTTAGAAGTGCGGAGAGTTTTTAAATCGCGTGACAAGGTTGCCTGCGTCACCAGGCAGTCTCGTTTGCGAAGGAGATCAAGGAGCTCTTCCTGGCTACCGACGATGTTGTTCAATAAGATGTCCGCAATAGTGGTTAGTCGAGATTGGCGCTTATTCATAATTGTGAAAACAGGTTATATTTCGGCATTTTAATCTGTTGCAAATGTAATAAATGTTTTATTATTATACAACACGCCCTTGTGGCGGAGCAGAGGGAGCTTATGCGGCGGCTATGATTCTTGGTTGGATAAGGTTGACGGCACACGCATTTAGTAAATTTTGGGTTTGGTCTTTCGCATTAATTGGCTAATTTTGCAGCGTCTGCGATGCGTGCTGTTTTCGCAGGTTATGAATTGATTACCATTAATAGCCAAAATGAAGCGCTACAATATCCTTAATAATGTTTTTGGCTGGCTCTGCTTTGTCATTGCCGCTGTTACCTATCTGCTTACAATAGAGCCTACTGCGAGTTTTTGGGACTGTCCCGAATTTATTTTGCAAGCTTTCAAACTTGAAGTCGGACACCCGCCGGGCAACCCTATCTTCATGCTCGCCGGGCGTTTCTTTGTAAACTTTGCGGGGGGAGATGTCAGCAAGGTGGCAGCTTGCGTAAACACAATGTCGGCATTGCTTAGCGCCGCTACTATACTGCTGTTGTTCTGGACTATAACTCATCTGGTGCGCAGGCTGCTGGTCAAAGACGATGCAGTGGCGGTGTCTTTGCCGCGAATGGCGGTTATATTCGGCTCCGGTTTTTGCGGCGCACTCGCTTATACATGGAGCGACACCTTTTGGTTTTCGGCGGTAGAGGGCGAGGTCTACGCGTTTTCTTCATTCTGCACGGCATTGGTATTCTGGCTCATTCTTAAATGGGAAAACCGAGCTGATTTGCCTCACAGCGACAAGTATCTTGTGCTCATAGCCTACGCTATCGGCATATCCATAGCGGTTCATCTGTTAAATCTCCTGTGCATACCAGCTATAGTCCTTGTGGTATATTACCGCAAGTGGAAGAACACAACCGGCAAAGGTTCGCTTGCAGCCCTGCTGGTGAGCTGTGTCATTGTCGGTCTTATCCTTTACGGACTTGTGCCCGGATTTATAGAGATAGCGCAGTATTTTGAGCTGTTGTTTGTAAATGTGTTCCATTTCGGGTTTAACAGCGGCACACTTATATACGCATTTCTGCTTGTGTGTTCTTTTGTTTGGGCAATACACTCGCTTTACCGGCAGAAGAACCTCTCAGCCATACGCTGGTCCGTTCTTGTGAGTATAACTCTCAGCGGAATGCTGTTTATCGGTGACAGCCTGTGGATTGCGTTTGTACTCACCGCGGCTTTGGTTTGGTGGCTGTTTACAGCAAAAAAACTTCCTGTGCGCATCCTTACATTAGTGGTGATGAGCACATTCGTCATATTTATCGGCTATTCGTCATATGCGTTGCTGCTCATCCGCTCGTCGGCGCACACACCTATGAACCAGAACGCTCCGGACAATGTGTTTTCGCTTGCTTCGTACCTTAACCGCGAGCAGTACGGCGACCGCCCGCTGTTTTATGGCATGACTCTGAACTCAGAGCCGGTATATCAGATTGCAAACGGAGTGCAGCAGCCTGTTGTTAAAGAGGGCAAGGCATTGTATGAAAAAACGGTTAAGAGCTCTGATGACGAGCCGGACTCGTACACCCTCACCGGATATAAAAAAGACTACACAATGACTCCGGAGCTGAACATGCTGTTCCCCCGTATATACAGCAGTACTGATCCTCATCCTGACGCTTACCGCGACTGGATTGGCATGCGCGGCAGACCTGTCGAGGCTACTGCCTATGTGGATGCCGACGGCAATGCGATTCAGAAAAAGACACTTATAAAGCCGACATTCGCCGAAAATCTCCAGTTCTTCCTCACATATCAGCTCAATCACATGTACTGGCGCTATTTCATGTGGAATTTTGCAGGGCGTCAGAATGACATACAGGGCAACGGAGAAGTTAATCAAGGTAACTGGATCAGCGGCATTCCGTTTATTGACAATCTCCGTCTTGGCGACCAGTCGCTTTTGCCTGACGAGTATGGCAAAGGAAACAAAGGTCACAACGTGTTCTTCATGCTGCCCCTCTTGCTTGGTATAATAGGACTTGGCTGGCAGGCGTTTACCTCGAAGAGGGGGATAGAACAGTTCTGGGTGGTGTTCTTCTTGTTTTTCATGACCGGCATAGCGATAGTTCTATATCTGAACCAAACTCCTTCTCAGCCGCGCGAGCGTGATTATGCGTTTGCCGGGTCGTTCTACGCTTATGCTATCTGGATAGGCATGGGAGTGGCAGGGCTATGGCGCATGTTCATGTCGCTGTTTGCCGGTGATTCAAAAAAGGTGACAGAGTCGAAAAAAAACAGAATGAAACTTATAGGCGCGGCTGTGGCATGTGTTATCGGGCTGCTTGTGCCGCTTCAGATGGTGTCGCAGACATGGGATGACCATGACCGCTCCAACCGCTATACCACACGCGATTTTGGCAACAACTATCTTAATTCACTTGATGAGAACGCCATTGTATTCACCAATGGCGACAATGACACATTCCCGTTGTGGTACGCTCAGGAAGTCGAGGGTACCCGTACCGATGTGAAGGTTGTGAATCTGTCGTATCTTACCACGCCGTGGTATGTCGACCAGATTCGTATGCCGTCGTATGAGGCTCCAGGCATTGACATGCAGGCGAAGCCGACCGACTATGCCTATGACAAGCTGCAGTACAGTTATGTGCTCAGCCCTGACACCATGTCTGTAAATGTATTGTCATCACTTCGCAATCTTTATTCTCCGGAGGCGAGGACAAATGAATGGGGTGTCCCCATTATAAAATATGCCAACATGTATGTGCCTGTCGATACGGAGGCTATGGTAAAAGCCGGACGTATAAACGCCGACGAGGCTGCCGCAGCCGATGAGCTGATACCGATAGACATGACAGCCACACGCGGGCTGACTCTGAGTCAGGTTATGGCTCTTGACATGATTGGCACTTCTGCAGCAAACGGTTGGAACCGTCCGGTGTATTTTGCCATGACTGTGCCTGAGCGGTATTACCTCGGGCTGTCGCCATATCTGCGCAACACCGGTCTCGCTTATGAAGTAGGACCGATACGTAATCCGAACGGTGAAGTCGGTGTCAATCTTGACAAGATGTACACCAATATTACCGAAAAGTGGCAGTGGGGAGGACTTGACAAGGTAGATGACCCTTCAAAAATATATCTTGATGAAACAGTCCGCCGTATGGTCACGACCCATCGTTCTGCTATGCTTGACCTTGCCACAGCCTATCTGATGCAGGCTCTTGAAAGCGAGATGATGCTTGACCGCGACAGTGCCGGTACATACCTGAATGATTTCTCCCGGGCGGAGCTGCCAAAAATAAAAGCAGACAGTTATAGCCGCGCCCTGAAGATTCTTGATCTCATGCGCGAGAAACTTCCGGAGTCGGCTATGCCGTACTCTGTGTCGGTAGGGCAGAGCATCGGAGACCTTTACCTGCGTATCGGCGAGGCTACCGGAAATGATGACGCGACAGAAACCGGGCTTGAAATCCTCCGCAAGGAGATAGACCGGTACGCACGCAATGTTGTCTACTATCAGAGTCTGTCCCCGTCTCAGTACAATACTCTTCCAGTGGCAGACCGCTACATAGACCAGACATATCTGCTTGTTCTTTTCCAGACTTATGCGGCAGGAGGCGGCGATGCCGACGAAATGCAGCAGCATCTTGAGGATCTGGGAGTGGATATTGCCCGCATGGCTCGTTTCCAGCAGCGTACCAAATAGAGCAACCGTATTGGCACACTTCATAGAACAGCCGCCGCTTTTGTATCGCCTCCTTTTTCCGGAGGCGATATGGCGTTTGCGCCGCAACAGACGAAAGGTTGTTTATCTGACTTTTGACGACGGTCCGATACCGGAGGTGACTCCATGGGTGCTTGACCTGCTTGACAGCCATGGAATAAAAGCTACTTTCTTTATGGTGGGAGACAATGTGAGGCGCAATCCCGAGTTGCTTGCGGAGGTAAAGCGCAGGGGGCACAGTTACGGAAACCACACAATGCATCATCTTCAAGGATTTAAAGTGCGCGGCATTACCTACATGAGGGACATAACCGAGGCAGCTGCTCTGATAGACAGCCGTTTGTTCCGACCTCCGCACGGACTGGTGAGGTGGTCGCAGGCAAAGGCTATAAAACGACATTACAATATTGTGATGTACGACCTTGTGACGCGAGACTACAGCAAGAGGCTATCCCCGCAGGATGTTCTCGACAATGTCAGGAAATATACGAGAGATGGCTCAATAATTGTGTTTCATGACTCGTTGAAGGCAGAAAAAAATCTCAGGTCCGCTCTTCCTGCGGCTATAGAATGGCTGAAATCCGAAGGGTATGAGTTTCTCCCGATGCCAATGTGATTATACGGAGCTGGCGCCGGTGCTTACAGGCAGCGCGGTGGGAGCATACGCCTATGGTGTCGCTTCGGCTCAAAGCGTGGATGCTGCCGATATCGCTCTTTATAACGGCTGGCTATCGCAGAAATATAATGCCGGCATGGCTTATATGGAGCGCAATTCCGATGTCAGAACAAATCCGGACAAACTGCTTGAAGGAGCCAAAACTGTAATAGTGTGTGCGTTCGCGTATCCGCGCCCCGGAAGTATTGAATGGGGAGAGGGAGCGTTGCGCATAGCTTCTTACGCGCTCGGCGATGATTACCACGAAGTGCTGAGGCGCCGTCTTGACATAGCTGCCGCTGAAATAAAACGGATGTGGGGCGGCGAGTGTAGAGTGTGTGTGGACACCGCACCGTTGCGCGAACGCTACTGGGCGGTGAAAGGAGGTCTCGGCTATATTGGTCTTAATGGTCTGCTGATGTTGCCCGGAGCCGGCAGCTGTTTTTTTCTCGGCACAATATTGTCTACCGTATCTGTATCTCCGAAAGAGCCTCTGGAAATGAACTGCGGAAACTGTCGGCGTTGCATTGCGTGCTGTCCTGCAAGTGCTATAAAGGATACGGAGTACGGTCGCACGGTTGTTGATTGCAACAAATGCCTGTCGTGCCTTACAATAGAGCTTCGCGGGGAGTTGCCTGAGGGAACCAGGCTGCGCGACAGGCTGTATGGGTGTGATATGTGCCAGTCGTCATGTCCCCACAACCGGCTGACTGCCGCTCCGGAGCCTCTTCCTGAGTTCAAACCACGTAGCAGCCTGCTGAATCTCAAAAAGGAGCAAGTTGAAAACATGACACAAGAGGAGTATTCAAAGTTGTTCAAGGGGTCGGCGATAAAAAGGGCGAAACTGGAGGGTCTCAGGCGCAATGCGCGGGCGTGTGACTAACTTTGTGTCGCGGCGGGCGTTATAAGCATATATACGAATTGTAATGGACGGACTGACTGTGGGGCTGCTTGTGCCGGTTGTCGGAACAACGTTGGGAGCCTCTTTTGTTTACGCATTAAAAGACCGTATTCCGGCGAAAATCAATAACATTTTCATGGGTTTTACCGCCGGGGTCATGATTGCGGCTGCTGTATGGTCGCTGCTTATACCGAGTATGGAGATGACGGGCGGAGACGGGCTTGCCGCGGTAATGCCTGCTGTCGGCGGATCCGTGCTTGGGGTAGTGTTTCTTCTTGCTATGGATTATGCCGTGCCTCATCAGCATGGTGCGGATTCGTCAAGCGAGGGGCCGCGAAGCAAAATGTCACGTACATGGAAGCTCGTTCTTGCCATAATACTGCACAATATTCCTGAGGGCATGGCAATCGGTGTGGCTTTTGCTGCGGTAATGGAGGGCAGTTCGTACCTGTCTGTAGCCGGGGCGCTGGCTTTGTCCATAGGCATATCCATACAGAATGTTCCGGAAGGTGCTATAGTGTCATTGCCTTTGCGCGATGCGGGAAATTCCAAAAACAGAGCTTTCGGTATAGGCTTTCTGAGCGGTGTTGTGCAGCCGGTCGCTGCGCTGTTGACGATATGGCTCGCATCGGTTATTGTGCCTCTTATGCCTTTGTTGCTTGCGTTTGCCGCCGGTGCAATGATATATGTAGTTGTCGAGGAGCTTATTCCCGCGTCTGCTCATGGACCTCATTCAAATCTCGGGCCCATAGGGTTTGTTGCCGGATTTCTACTTATGATAATGCTGGATGCGGCGCTGAATTGACTTTCACATAATAAAACCGGGCATTGGCGTTGCGCCGATGCCCGGTTTCAATTAAAACGTTATGCCGGTTACCGGATGAACAGGAGTTCGCGGTATTTTGGCAGAGGCCACATCTCGTTGTCTACCATAAGTTCAAGTTTGTCAATGTGGTAGCGTATTGTTGTCATGTGGGGCACAACTGTGTCGTGGTATGCGATAGCTTTTTCGCGTTCGCTTTCAAGCTTGTTTGCAATGCGGCGGGCATCAACCATAGCGCTGACCTCTTCCTTTATTACAGACATGTGCGATGCGATTTTTTCCACGGTGCTTATGTCGGCTCCGGCAATGCTGTCAAACTTTTCGGCGGAGAAAATGCTCTTTATGCGGCAGATGTTGTCAAGCAGTATCGACTGATAGCGGGTGGCAACAGGAATCACATGGTTTATGGCGAGGTCGCCGAGCACTCGTGCCTCAATCTGTACTTTCTTGGTGTACATCTCCCATTTCACTTCATTGCGGGCAGCGAGTTCCACCTCTGAGAACACGCCGGTTGTGCGGAACATGTCGATGGATGATTTCAGCTGGTAGGCATCGAATATAAGCGGAACGCTTGTTTCGCAGTCGAGACCGCGCCGCGCCGCTTCCTCTTTCCATTCGTCAGAGTATCCGTTGCCGTCAAAATGAATAGCCTTGCTCGTTTTAATCAGCGAACGAATCTCTTCAATCAAAGCCTGATTCAGATTTTCTCCGGCTTTTATGCGGGCGTCCACTTTTGTTTTGAAGTCAATGAATTGTTCTGCAACGGCTGCGTTCAACGCTATCATTGCGGCTCCGCAGTTGGCGCTTGAACCTACTGCGCGGAATTCAAAACGGTTGCCGGTGAACGCAAACGGAGATGTGCGGTTACGGTCGGTAGTGTCGAGTGTGATTTCAGGAATCTGTGACACATTGAGGTTGAGACCCTCGCGGTTGTCAAGGTCAGCTAGTTCGGCATTGGTGGAATTTTCCACGGTGTCGAGAATCTGTGACAGCTGCGAACCCATGAATATGGATATTATAGCGGGGGGAGCCTCATTAGCTCCGAGACGGTGGGCGTTTGTCGCAGACATTATGGAAGCCTTCAGCAGTGCGTTGTGGCGGTGGACTGCTGCCATTACGTTTGCCACAAAGGTGAGGAACCGGAGATTGTCCTTGCGGGTTTTGCCGGGAGAGAAAAGCAGGATGCCGCTATCTGTTCCGAGGCTCCAGTTGTTGTGCTTGCCGGAGCCGTTGATGCCGGCAAACGGCTTTTCATGCAGCAGCACACGGAAATGGTGGCGGCGGGCAACCTCTGCCATTACCGACATTATGAGCTGGTTGTGGTCGTTGGCAAGGTTACATTCCTCAAAAATCGGTGCCAGCTCGAACTGGTTCGGCGCGACTTCGTTGTGGCGGGTCTTTGCCGGAATTCCGAGTTTGTGCGCTTCAATCTCGAGGTCAAGCATGAATGCTTCCACTCTTGAGGGAATCGACCCGAAATAGTGGTCTTCAAGCTGCTGGTTCTTGGCGGATTCGTGTCCCATGAGGGTTCGTCCGGTGAGCATCAGGTCGGGACGGGCAGAGTACAAAGACTCGTCGACAAGAAAGTATTCCTGTTCCCAGCCGAGGAACGCTTTTACATGTTTTACCTCCGGGTAAAAATAATTTGCCACTGCTGTTGCCGCGCGGTCAACACTGTTGAGGGCGCGCAGCAGGGGGGTCTTGTAGTCAAGCGACTCGCCGGTGTATGATATGAAGATAGTGGGTATGCACAGTGTGTTTCCGAGGATGAACGCGGGAGACGAGATGTCCCAGGCGCTGTATCCGCGCGCTTCGAAAGTGTTGCGTATTCCTCCGTTAGGGAAGCTGGACGCGTCGGGTTCCTGCTGAACAAGCAGCTTGCCGTTGAAGTTTTCCACAACACCACCTTTGCCGTCATGATCTACAAACGCATCATGTTTTTCGGCGGTTGTTTCGGTAAGGGGCTGAAACCAGTGGGTGTAGTGGCGGGCACCGTTGTCGATAGCCCATTTTTTCATGCCTTCGGCAACACTGTCTGCCACTTCGCGGGGCAGCGGTTCCTTGTTGTCAATGGCATTGCACAGCGCCTCATAAGTTTTTGCGGGGAGGTATTCAAACATCTTCTGACGGTTGAACACATACTTGCCGTAGTACTTTTCAGGTCTTTCTGCCGGTATCTCTACCGGGTCTGCCTTGCGGTTGAAGGCTTCATCGACTACTTTAAATCTCAGTTGCGACATAAGCGTTAGCGATTAATTTGGTTTTAAATGATTTTTGTTGAAATTTTCGATCTCTCTAATGGTTTCGGTTAATCATCACGTTGAGATTTCCAATTGTTGTTTATCACATGTGTGCGGCGAGCCTTTTAATGCGTTCCACCGCTTCTGCGGTGTTTTCGCGGGAAGAAAAGGCAGTGAGCCTGAAATATCCTTCGCCGGAGGGTCCGAATCCCACGCCGGGGGTGCCTACAACATGGCATTTTGACAGCATGAGGTCGAAAAATTGCCATGAAGAAAGGTTGCCGGGCGTCTTTATCCAGATATATGGCGCGTTTATGCCGCCTCGGCATCTTATGCCCGCTTGGGCGATGCCTTCGCGCAGCATACGCGCGTTTTCCATATAATAGTCAATAGTGTCGCGTATCTGTTTCTGCCCTTCCTCGCTGTAAAGGGCTTCGGCGGCACGTTGTGAAATATAGCTTGCGCCATTGAATTTGGTGCACTGGCGGCGGTTCCACAATGCGTTTAGTTCCACGGTTTTGCCGTCGGCATCAATGCCTTTCAGTTCGTGGGGCACGACGGTGTATCCGCATCGCACTCCGGTGAATCCGGCGGTTTTTGAAAAACTGCGAAATTCGATAGCCACCTCTTTTGCTCCTTCTATCTCGTAGATAGAGTGGGGCACATCGGCTTCGGAGATATATGCTTCATAAGCGGAGTCAAACAGAATCAGCGCGTTGTGGCTTTTAGCATAATCTACCCAGGCTTTCAGCTGAGTGCGGGTCAGAGTGGTGCCGGTGGGGTTGTTCGGGTAGCAAAGATATATGATGTCGGGAGCCATAGCGGGCAGTGAGGGCACAAAAGAGTTTTCTTCGCTGCACGGCAGGTATTCTATGCGGCTCCATTTGCCGTCGGTAAGAGAGCCTGCTCTTCCGGACATTACGTTGGTGTCGATATACACGGGATATACGGGGTCGGTTACAGCGACCTTGCATTCGGAGGAAAATATATCGCCTATGTTGCCGGTGTCGCTTTTTGCTCCGTCGCTGACAAACACTTCGTCGGCAGAGATGTCTATGCCGCGTTTCCAGTAGTCGTGTTCTACTATTTTTTCGCGCAGAAACATGTAGCCCTGTTCAGGTCCGTAGCCTTTGAACGTGGAGGCATCGGCTTCATCGGCGACAGCCTTGTGCATGGCTTCTACCGCAGCGGGGCAAATGGGGCGTGTCACATCGCCTATGCCCATTCTTATAATCGGTTCTCCTTTGTGGGTCGATGCGAATGTCTCGACTCTTCTGGCTATCTCCGAGAAGAGGTAGCTTGCCGGAAGTTTGATGAAATTGTCGTTTATTCTAATCATGTGTCTGTCAGATTTCAATTGTGCCTTCAAATACAGTGGTGGCGCCTCCGGTCATGTATACATGCCCGTCTGTGCTCCATTCAATGCCGAGGTCTCCGCCAGGCAGACTTACAGTCACTTTGCGTCCGGCGCGTCCGGTAACCGCCGCGGCTATTGCTGTTGCGCAGGCTCCAGTGCCGCAAGCCATAGTTTCTCCGCTGCCTCTCTCCCACACTCGCATAGTGATGTGTTCGGGCGAGTCGATGCGGGCAAACTCAATGTTGGCTCTGTCGGGCCACATGGGATGTTTTTCGAGTTCGGCTCCAAGATGGTGGACGTTGTCTGTTGATAGGTCTTCGGTAAAAATGACTCCGTGAGGATTGCCCATTGACACGGCAGTGATTGCCGTTGTGCCGCGAGATGTTTCGACCGGAGCCTCGACAACTCGTTCGGCAGTCGCGATAACCGGAATGTCCGCGGGGTTTAGATTCGGGCATCCCATGTCTACTGTCACAGATTCTACAAGATTGTCTTTTGTGTGAAGGTCCAGAGTCTTTATTCCGGCGAGGGTTTCGAGTGTAATCGTTTTTTTATCGGTGAGCCGTTTGTCAAAAACGAATTTTCCTACGCATCGGCTGCCGTTGCCGCACATTTTTGCTTCTGAGCCGTCGGCGTTGAAAATGCGCATTTTGAAGTCAGCGCAGTCAGAGGGGCATATAAGTATTATGCCATCGCCGCCTATGCCTGTGTGGCGGTCGCTGAGACGCATTGACAGCTGCGGCAGGTTGTCCGGCTCTTCATCCAGACAGTTTATGTATATGTAGTCGTTGCCGATGCCATGCATCTTGGTGAAAGTGATTTCTTTCATCTGATTGACGGGTTGATTCTGGCAGGTGTCAGAAATTATGGCGCAAAGGTAGCAAAATGTCGCTGATGAGCCGGAATATTAGTGTTAAAAATTTGCGAAAGGCTGATGACTGATGAATTATGTAAGAAAGGTGTATGTTTATTCATAAATACTGCATGTAAGGCGGCGAAAATGGGGTGTCGGTGTTTTAACATTAATTTTGAGTTTCATTTTGTAAGCCAATAGGTGAAATTGATTTCAGAAATGAAAGAAATGACGTGCTTTTTGGCTTTAAACTTTCATATTATAACGTATAAAAGGTGCATGCGCTGCAAAACTATGTTTAAAAACATGATTTTCATATATATAAATCGGCTGAAAATATTATATCTTTGTAACGCAAAACAAAACAAATAAGACTTTTTCATACTACGTAAGATTAGACATTCAGATAAAATCCACTGACGTTAAGTACTATGTGTAAATGATTGAGGGCTGACCGGGAGGTCGGCCCTCAGTCATTGTAAGAGCCAAATAGATTCGCTGTACCGTGGATTGCCTATATATAATAAGGTGTGTGGCGTCATTGGAATTTATAATTTTTAGCGGGTTGAGAGAAATGTGAGATAAAAGCCGTAATTTTGCGGGCGAAATGGAAACCAAACGCTGCTTATTGATAATAAATCCGATATCAGGTACCACAAACAAGCGTGGTCTTGATAAATTGGTGCGCGAGCGCCTGCAGGGCAGCGGTATGGAGATAGATGCCGCATGGACAACAGCCCGTGGCGATGCCACTCGTTTTGCCCGCGAAAGTGTGGAAAAAGGCTATCACACTGTTATGGTGGCAGGCGGGGACGGGTCGGTCAACGAGACTGCGAAGGCTCTGTGCGGGTCGCAGACGGCGCTGGCAATATTGCCGTGCGGTTCGGGCAACGGGCTTGCCCGTCATCTTGATATTCCGGTAGATATAGAGGCGGCGCTGGATATTGTAGCAGAAAACCATATAGTGGCGTGTGATTACGGCACGGCAAACGACATGCCTTTTTTCTGTACTTTCGGCATGGGGTTTGATGCGGCAGTGAGCCAGAAATTTGCGGCACAGAAGCAGCGCGGGTTTATCACATATATAAAAAGCGCTTTTGAGGAGTTTCTCAAGTTCAGTGCCGAGGAGTACATTATCTCGGCAAATGGCAAGGTGCTTACTGAAAAAGCTTTTGTTGTGGCTGTGTGCAATGCGTCGCAGTACGGCAACAATGCTTATATAGCTCCACGGGCGTCGATGACCGACGGGCTGCTGGATGTCACCATAATACATTCGGGTAACCCGCTGACAACAGCCCTTGTGGGGGTTGATTTGCTTACCGGCTATATTGACCGGAATACTCTGATACATACATTCCGCACCACAGAGGCTACGATTACACGCAAATCGCCCGGCCCCGCTCATATAGACGGCGAGCCTATGACCATGGGAGTCACTACGCGTATAGAAAGTCATCCTGGCGCTTTGCGCATTTACACTCCTTCGGCAGAGCGTCCTTTCCGCCCGATAATCACACCCATGATGTCGCGCGTAAAGGAGGTGGGTTACAATCTGTCTAAGCTGTTTGCGAAGCGTTGAGGGGTGGATTCGGGATATAAATACTAACTTTGCAGTAGCAAAAAACGAATTAAACTAAATACAATGGCATTAAAATGCGGCATAGTCGGATTGCCGAATGTAGGCAAATCCACCCTATTCAACTGTCTGTCAAACTCCAAAGCCCAGTCGGCAAACTTTCCATTCTGTACCATAGAGCCGAATGTCGGGGTGATAACGGTGCCGGACGAGCGTCTGAACCGGCTTGTAGAAATCTGTAATCCGCGAAGCATAGTGCCCGCGACAGTGGAGATTGTAGATATTGCCGGGCTTGTCAAAGGCGCGAGCAAAGGCGAGGGTCTCGGCAATAAGTTTCTTGCCAATATCCGGGAGACAGACGCCATAATCCATGTGCTCCGCTGTTTTGATGATGACAACATTACCCATGTGGACGGCTCTGTCAATCCTGTGCGCGACAAGGAAATCATTGATTATGAGCTGCTGATAAAAGATTTGGAGACGGTAGACGCCCGTATCGCAAAAACCTATAAGCAGGCGCAGACCGGTGGTGACAAAACCGCGAAAATGCAATATGAGGTGCTTGCAAAAATAAAAGATGCGCTTGAAGCAGGCAAGCCGGCGCGTTCGGTGGAGCTTGAAACACCGGATGAAGAAAAGTTTGCGCGCGAGTTGTTTCTTCTCACTTCCAAGCCGGTGCTTTATGTGTGCAATGTCGACGACTCTTCAGCGGCTGTCGGCAACGCTTATGTGGATGCTGTACGGGAAGCAGTCAAGGCGGAAAATGCCGGGGTGCTGGTTGTGGCGGCGCAGACCGAGGCGGAGATTGCCGAGCTCGAGACTTTTGAGGACAGAAAGGAATTTCTTGAGTCAATAGGGCTTGAGGAGTCCGGCGTGGCTCGACTGATTCGTGCGGCATACGCTCTCCTTGACCTCCAGACATTCTTTACTGCCGGAGCCGACGAGGTAAGAGCCTGGACTTTTCTTCGCGGCAGCAAGGCTCCAAAGTGTGCCGGCGTGATACACACCGACTTTGAGAAAGGATTTATACGCGCCGAGGTAATCAAGTATGACGACTATGTTGAACTCGGTTCGGAAGCGGCTGTGCGCGCCGCCGGCAAAATGGGGGTCGAGGGCAAGGAGTATGTAGTGGCAGACGGCGACATCATGCATTTTCTGTTTAATGTGTAGTGCAGCAATAATCGCCACCGTATATAAACCGAAAAAGGAGGAGCCGCGGGTTGCCCGGCTCCTCCTCTCACGTTTCAACTATTTATTTATGAGAGCTCTGCCGCCCGGTATCACTACCCGACTCGCAGAGACGAGGGATGTTGAAAATTAATGCTGCTTACTGCTTGAAAAATCTCATTCTTAGGATTATGCGTTCATAATCTCCAACTTTCATGAGTATAACAACCCCGGAGGTCAAATGGACGTGATTTATCCACTAAAAGAGATTAAAAGATGCAAAACCGGCGGCAAACCTATTAAAAGGGGCGGCAACATGCGGCATAATTTTGCCAAAAAACAGAAAAAAGCGTATCTTTGTGCGCTATAATCCAAGCCAATCAAAAAAATATCAAATAAATCAATGGCAACATTAGAAAAAATCAGAAGCAAATCAGTGCTTTTGCTTGTAATCATCGGTCTGGCGCTTGTGGCGTTCATAATCGGTGACTTCTTCACATCCGGCAGAACTATCTTCGGCACCGGTACTACCGTTGCAAAAGTCGGAGGACAGAAAATAGACGTTCAGGAATTCCAGCAGCGCATGGAGCAGGCCAACCAGCAGGTTCAGCAGAGCGGTCAGAAAGTGGACCAGGCTGTGCTTCAGCAGCAGGTGCTCGGCGCCATGGTAGGTGAAAAGCTTTTCAAGAAAGAGATGGAAGATCTCGGTTTGAAAGTAACCGATGCCGAACTTACCGACGCTATGCTCGGCAGCGGCTCTTTTTATCTTGACGGCATGCTTCGCCAGCAGGGTATCGAAAGTGCCCGCGCATTACACGATATGGCATACAACCCGGTGAACTACGGTATAGACGAGGCAAGCGCGGCGCAGCTCCGCCAGTACTGGCTGTCGCTTGAGGCGCAGATGGAAGAAAGCCTGCTGCGTCAGAAATTCAACAACCTGTTCATGGGCACACTGACCGCAAACGAGCTTGACGCAAAAGCGTTGTACGAAGAAAATGCGGCTACAGCTGTTGTGGCGTATGCAATGAAAGATTTCTCTACTCTTTCCGACGATGACTATGCAGTTACCGATAAGGAAATTCAGGCAGAGTGGGAGAAAAACAAACAGAACTATGTGCTTGACGCGCCCCAGCGAGCTATCAGCTATATCGCAGTTGAAATCGCTCCCTCGGCAGAGGATGTGACCGCTGCAGAAAAAGAGGTTGAGGACGCAATCGACGCTCTTAAGTCTCAGCCTGCTACAGAAGGCCTTGTCGACAAAGTGGATTTTATAGTAAACCGCAACAAGGTGGCAGCCTCTTCAATACTTGACACCCGTCTGAAAAAGTTTGCCGACAGCACATCTGTAGGCAATGCCGCTCTGGTGTCGCGCATCGGCAATGATTTCACTCTTGCAAAACTTATCGGCAAGTCTGTGGAGACAGACTCTGTCAGTGTAAATATCTTTGCGGTTCGCGGCAGCCGTGCCACAGCCGACTCTATTATCCGCGAACTCAATGGCGGCAGAGTGTCAATAGACAGCATTTCTGCTATCGCCGGCGTGGAATCGGTTCAGAAGGACCTCAATCTTTCGCTCCTTGACCCGCAGGTAGCATCACTGCGCGACGCTCTCGCGAGCGCTACCACCGGCACATACTTTATTCCTGACACAACTTCCGCCGAAGGCGCGCTTGTAGTTAGAGTAAACAGCCGCAAGGCACCGGTAACAGTTTATGACATCGCGGAAATCCGTTACACAGCAGAGCCCTCACGCGCTACTGTGAACAAACTCGAAGCCGATCTCCAGACATTCATAAACAACAACAAGACCGCTGCCGATTTCGTGGCTAACGCATCGGAAGCCGGTTACCAGACATTCCCCACAATAGTGAGCTCGTCAACACCTCAGATTGACAACATCCCTGCAAGCCGCGCTGCGGTACACTGGGCAATGGATGCCAAGAAAGGTAGCGTGTCACCGATATTCGGCGAGGAAACCGACGGCCGGTTCATCGTTGTGGCTCTCAGCGACATCTACGACGGCTATATGCCTGCCACCGCTCCTAATGTAAAATCTTACCTTGCTTCGGAGGTTAGAAACAACAAAAAGGCTGCTGCCCTTATAGAGCAGTACAAAGGCAAAGCAAATGACCTTGCCGGCTATGCAAGCCTCATGGATGCCAAAGTCGACACCACAATGGTAAACTTCGGTCAGCTTTCAATCTACAATCCCGGAGTAGGCGGTCCTGATTTTGCAGCTACAGTAAATGTTACCGAACCCGGCAAACTTGCGGGCCCCATAAAGGGCAGCACCGGTGTGGTTGTGTTCAATGTTGTGAATGTGGACAAGGAGGGCAGACCCTACAGCTTTGAGGAAAACGCGCTCAACTACAACCGCACTCGTGGTGCCGCAATGCTCGGAAACAATCTTCAGCTGTTGCTGCTCGGAAACCAGAAAGTTGAAAACAACCTTATGAAATTCTTCCGCGACTAAGCCATAAGGTCGCTGGACATCAAACCATACACTCAGCCCGGCGGTAGAACATCTTCCGTCGGGCTGTTTTTAAACAACCTATTAATATTGATGAAATCCATACGAGAGCTTTACCGAATCGGCACAGGACCGTCAAGCAGTCATACCATGGGTCCCCGCAGGGCATCAGCAATGTTTGCCGAAAGAACCGGCGGCGCGTCAAAATACATTGTCACTTTGTATGGCGCTCTTGCCGCAACAGGCAAAGGACACCTTACGGATGTCGCCATTACCGACACCCTTTCTCCGCTCGCCCCGGTTGAAATCGAGTGGCAGCCGAATGTGTTTCTGCCATATCATCCGAACGGCATGAAATTTACCGCGATGGATGCTGAAGGCAATAAGACTGATGAGTGGACTGTATTCAGCATCGGTGGCGGAGAGCTTGCCGAAGAGGGCAACAGAGGCACATTGTCGCCGGATGTGTACACAATGAATACAATGACCGATATTCTCGAATGGTGCAATGAAACCGGTAAGTCGTACTGGGAGTATGTCGAGGAGTGCGAAGGCCCGGAAATATGGGATTTTCTTGCGACTGTGTGGCAGACAATGTGTGCGGCAGTGGAACGCGGGCTTGACAAGGAGGGCGTGTTGCCCGGCACGTTGAATCTCAGGCGGCGCGCAGCCACATACCATGTGCGAGCGTCAGGCTACAAGAGCAATCTCCAGAGTCGCGGGCTGGTATTTTCCTATGCCCTGGCTGTAAGCGAGGAGAATGCGTCCGGAGGCGAGATAGTAACCGCACCCACATGCGGTTCGTGCGGAGTGGTGCCGGCTGTGCTCTATCACCTCAAGAAGAGCCGCGATTTCTCTGATGCGCGCATATACCGTGCTCTCGCTACAGCGGGGCTTATTGGCAACGTGGTCAAGCATAACGCCTCCATAGCCGGTGCCGAAGTGGGCTGTCAGGGTGAGGTCGGTGTGGCATGTGCAATGGCGGCTGCGGCATCAAACCAACTGTTTGGAGGTAGCCCGGCGCAGATAGAGTATGCGGCGGAAATGGGGCTTGAACATCATCTCGGCATGACATGCGACCCGGTGTGCGGACTCGTTCAGATACCATGTATAGAACGCAACGCTTATGCAGCCGCACGCGCGCTTGACGCCAATCTGTACTCGGCATTCACAGACGGTGGACACCGGGTGTCTTTTGACCGAGTGGTGGAGGTCATGAAGCAGACCGGACATGACCTGCCTTCCATTTATAAAGAGACCGGCGAGGGCGGACTCGCCAGAACCTGGAACAACTGACATCAGAAACCTCGGTTTGAAGATTCTTCTTGTCAATAAATTCTACTATCGTCGTGGCGGCGATTGCGTTCATTTTCTCGCATTGGAGAAGTTGTTGCGCAATGCCGGACATGAGGTGGCGGTGCTGACAATGCGCAGTGGCAGCAATATGCCTTTGCGTTCAGACGATTATGAGGTTGGCGAAGTGAGCATGACCGGGACTGTGACATCAACGCTCAAGGCTGCCTGCCGCATACTCGGCTGGGGGATAGACAAGGTTGTCAGGCGCGCTTTGAATGAGTTCCGTCCCGATGTGGTGCATTTACACAATATACATTCATACATTTCGCCGCGAGTGGCTCAACTTGCCCGCGAGGCGGGTTGTAGAGTGGTGTGGACTCTTCATGACTACAAGCTGCTGTGTGGAGCATACTCATTTTTATGCGGAGGCAAGATTTGTACTGATTGCATAGCCAATTCTCCGTTTGCCATGGTGAGGCGAAGATGTATGAAAAATTCGCTTTCGGCTTCGGTGCTTGCCTATGCCGAAGCCAAGGTGTGGAGCCGTCGTCGAATATCGTCATGGGTAGATGCCTTTATCTGTCCGAGCGAGTTCATGCGAGAAAAAATGATTGAGGGCAGATTTGAATCACACAGGCTGCATGTGCTAAACAACTTTGTTGATACAGAGGTGTTTAATGCCGGCAGTGAAAAGCGTGATGGGGTATGCTACATCGGGCGTCTCTCTGCTGAAAAGGGGGTGGATATTCTTGCAAAGGTAGCGGCAGAAGCGGCATTTCCTTTGACAATAGCCGGAACCGGTCCATTGGAAAAAGACCTCAAAAGCAGTTATGGCAGCTGCGAGAACATCCGTTTTGCAGGGCAGCTTGGAGAGCATGAGGTGGCGGGGGTGCTGCGCAAATGCAAAGTGAGCGTAATGCCCTCTGTTTGTTATGATAACAATCCGCTGTCGGTAGGGGAGTCTTTTTGTTGCGGCACACCTGTAGTCGCGTCCCGGCTTGGCGGACTCACAGAGCTGGTAAGTCCGGAAAACGGGCTGCTGTTTTCCGCCGGCAATGAGGAGTCAATGCGGCGTGCTATATTGCAGAGCCTTAAATTGCCGTGGGACAATGCCTCTATATCATCTGAGGCGCGGCAACGTTTTTCTCCTGAGGCATATTGCCGGAGTATTCTACGGTTGTACGGGAGTCAAGCAGGCTGTAATACAGCGACACCACTGAATCGCAAATAGATTCGGCGCTCATTCTGGATGTGTCAAACACAGCATGGTAGTTGCGCGGGTCATCCCACCGCTTGCCGGTGTAGTAAGCGTAGTGAGAACTCCTTTCTGAGTTTATGCGGGCTACTGTAGCGCGAGCCTTTTCAGGTGCTATTCCGTAGTAGTCCACGGCTCTCTTTTCCTTGTACTCTGTTGACGCGTGAAGATATATGTGCAGGCAGTCGGGCTTGTCCTGAAGAACATAATCGCTGCATCTGCCAACTATAACGCACGATGATTGTCCGGCAATTTGTCTAATTACCCGGCTTTGCGCTACAAAAAGAGCGTCGTTTATGTTGATGCTGCGCTCCACCGGCACCGAATAATCATGAAAAATCATTTCGTAAAGCAGGCTGTGCGAAAGTTTCTGGTCGTACTCCCTTACTTTTGCCTCGCTGAACCCGGATTCTTTCGCAACCATAGCCATCATGGCATTGTCGACAAATCGTATACCGAGTTTTTCGGCAATCATCTTGCCTATGTCATGACCGCCGCTGCCGTATTCCCGCGCAATTGTGATGACGCAGTGTTCCCTTTCCGGAGTAATGCCGTGCAGAGCCGGTCTGTCAGCAGCATCTCTCTCCCACCTTTCTATGAAACCGAGTCTTGGTTTTATAATTCTTATAAGCGGTCCGGTGAACAGAGCCGCGGCAAGGGTTCCTTCGCGCACTCCGTCAATTTGTCCGGCAAGAATCCATGAGCAGCCCGCTGCAAGTACCACAAGCGAGATATCAAACATAATCTTTACAGTGCCGAACTCTTTTTTGAACCGTTTTGATGCCACATGAACGAAGTACTCACCGCTTACCATTGACACATCTGCGATAACCTCAAGCGAGATGCCGACAGCCATACTGACACATCCGAGAGCTATGGTAGAAAGTTTCATGAGATAGTTTTCAGGGTGGTAAAAGCCCAGCATGCCCATTGTAATGTCAACGAACAGACCGAACACCACCGACACCGGCAGCTGCATTATAAGACCGATTTTGTTGTCTTTTATCCCTTGCCTGCCGAGCATAAGCATCTGTCCTGCCATAAGAGCGAGGTTAAGAATCAAAATGAATGTTCCCATGGAGAGAGTAGTGTTGATGCTGAGAACGTATGGAATGCTCGAAATAGGGGATGTGCCTACCAGCGATTTGGTTATGAGGCTGACTCCGAGCGATATCATAAACAGGGAGACCAAAAAAACGAAATATCTGCGCAACAGTTCGTTCCGGGAGCGTGTACTACTATTTTCCATAATTTCAAAACGGCGTTTGACAAACGCTGCTACAAAATTACAAAAAAACACAGAGGCTATGGCTGCCCAAGCCCGGTACAGGCTTCTTTTTCCACAGACAATTGCTATTTTTGCAGGAGAATTTACAAAACCACACTTCCGTAAGCCTTGTATATGAAAGAACTGAGATGTCCCCACTGCAAAGAAGTTTTTCAGGTAGATGATGCCGCCTTTGAGTCTATTGCGTCGCAAGTACGCAGCGCTGAATTTGAAGCCGAGTTGCATCTGCGGGCAGAAGAGCTGAAAAAGAGTCTGTCAGCTGACTTTGAGGTGAGTCGCGAGCGGGTGCGTAATGAGTTTGAAAAGAAATTGCTTAGCCGTGAAAGTGATTTGCAGAAGCGAGACAATGAAATTTCTTTGCTAAAAGAGCGTATGGCGGCAATAGATTCGCAGAAATCGCTTGAAATGACCAATCTGCTGGCAAAAAAAGATGCGGATATACAGGCTTTGAAGCGGCAGCTTGAGCAAAGAGATGACAAACAGCGGATTGTGTTGCTTGAACAGCAGAAAGAGAATGATGAACTGCTGAAAAGAAAAGACGAGGAGCTTGCCGATTTGCGAAACTCGCTTGAGCGTCAACGCCTGGAGGCAGAAGCGAAAAGGTCGTCGCTTGAGGTTGAACATCAAAATCTTATAAAGGCAAAGGACAAAGAGATAGACCTTTACAAGAGTTTTCGCACGGGGTTGTCTGTAAAGCTCATCGGTGAAGACCTTGAGCAGCATTGCGCCGTGGAGTTCGAGCGGGCGCAGGCAAACGGTCTTTTCCCTTGTGCAGCTTTCGGAAAAGACAATGACACGCGACCGGGCGGCACTAAAGGCGATTTCATTTTCCGCGACTATATCGGTGGGGTGGAGTATATCTCGATAATGTTTGAGATGAAAAACGAGGATCCCGAATCGGTCAACAAGCACAAAAACATAGATTTCCTTGCCAAACTTGACAAGGACAGAACCGAAAAGGGGTGCGAGTACGCGGTTCTGGTGACTATGCTTGAGAAAGAAAACGAGCTTTATAATAAGGGGATAGTCAATATGTCGCACCGATATCCGAAAATGTATATAATACGCCCGTCTATGTTCATAGAGCTGACCGCACTGCTGTGTCAGGCATCAAAAAAAGGCTTTGAAGAAATAGCTTCGCTTAAAGACGAGCTTGCCGTGGCGCGGTCGCAGAGCATAGACATCACCAATTTTGAAAAACGCCGAGACCAGTTTGTCGAACAGTTCACCAAGCTCGTGAACGACCACCAGAAAAAGCACAACGATGCGATGGATGAGATAGACAAGGTGATAGCGGCTCTGGAAAAACAGGCTGCCGCGTTGAGAAAAGTGAAAGGCATATTCGAGACATCCAATCAAAAAATCATTAAGGCAGGCGATGCAGCGGAAAATAACTTCACTATAAAGAAACTCACATACGGCAATCCTACTATGAAAGCCCGTTTTGAGGAGGCGCGCCGCATTTCGGCATCGAACGGCGGCGAGATACCCGACACCGCTGACTGAAGATAAAAGAGCGGGGCTCCCGGCAAATGCCGGGGCTCCGCTCTTTCTGTGAATGTGTATCACAATCAGTAATCTACATGAATTTCTGCTCTGCGGTTGTGGGGCGCGTCGCCGTAGTCGGTAGTCACTCCGGCTCCGGAGGCGCTCACATTTTCGGCAGGAACTCCGTGAGATACAAGGTAGTCGCCTACGCTCTTGGCTCGCCGTTCACTCAAACGTCTGTTGAAGTCAGCCGAGCCTGAAGGGTCGGCATATCCGGTAACGGTTATGCTGGCGCCGTTCTTTGAGGCTTCATCGGCGAGTTTGTTAAGGGTGGCGTTTTCAGGTACGCTGTTGTTGGATTTGGCAAAGAAGTAAACAAAGTTTTCAGGACGACCTTTGACTTTGGGCACTATCTTGCGCACAACTGTCTGAGGTACCGCCACCATTTTCCCGGCTGCCCGGTTGAATACAGCCGAGGCGTTGCCAAACGCTGCTTTGGCGCCGTTGAGTCTGCCTCCGGCGTTCATGGCTTTCTGGTATGCGAGCGGCTGCTGCGCGGGGTTGTTGTAGTGGTGTCGGGCAAGTCCGATAGCACCAACCAAGATGGCTGCGGCTACAAGAAATCCACAAACCCAGCCAATCCAGCCGAATCCGGATTTAGTTTTTGAATTTGCTGCGGCAGGGGGTGGTGTTGCAGGTGGATAAGCGCAACTCTGTCTGTGTGCCTTTGCTTCTACCGGATCATCGTATTCCGGGAGCTCTTTAAGATTGTAATCAGGAGTTTTCATAGAGCGGTGTTTTAAATAGTTATTAGAAACCTTTGATATAAAAACAAAGAGCCGGGGCAAGCGGCTCTTAATAACGTTTAATTCTTTTTCAAAAAATGTCAACGCTCAGCGGCTGTATGCGTCGCCGGGTAGACGCGCGTTTCCGCTACAGGCGGTCAAAATCAAAGAGTTCGGTGGAGAGGTAGCGTTCGCCGGTGTCGGGCAGAAGCACAACTATTGTCTTGCCGGAGTTTTCCTCTTTGCAGGCTTCGGTTATGGCGGCGTGCATGGCTGCTCCGGAAGATATTCCTACAAGCAGCCCTTCCCTGGCGGCAAGCATTCTCGCGGTGCGAGCGGCATCGCTGTCGGTAACGCGCACTATTTTGTCCACAACATCCGCACTGTAGTTTTTCGGTATGAATCCGGCTCCGATTCCCTGTATGCCGTGCGGCCCGGGTTTGCCTCCACTCAGTACCGGGGAGCTGTCAGGCTCCACTGCGATTGCCTTTATTTCGGAATTGTGCGCCTTGAGTGCGCGGGCTGTGCCGCAGAGGGTGCCTCCGGTGCCGACACCTGCAATAAATATGTCGACACAGCCGTCTGTGTCGCGCCATAATTCTTCGCCGGTGGTTTTACGGTGTATCTCAGGGTTCGCCGGATTTTCAAACTGCTGGGGTATGAATGCTCCCGGTGTGTTTTCTTTTAACTCCTGCGCTTTTTTTATAGCGCCCGCCATTCCTTCGGCTCCGGGTGTCAGGATGAGGTTGGCTCCAAGTGCTTTCAGCAGTTTCTGCCGCTCCACGCTCATGGTCTCCGGCATGGTCAGGGTGAGGCGGTAGCCTTTCGCAGCTGCTACCCATGCGAGACCTACTCCGGTGTTTCCGCTTGTAGGCTCTATAATCATGGCTCCGGGGCTGAGAGCGCCGGAACGCTCGGCTTCTTCTATCATGGCGGCGGCTATACGGTCCTTGACGCTGCCTCTGGGATTGAAAAATTCTATTTTGGCGAGAATGCGGGCATGTGCTCCGGTTTCAAGCGCAATGTTTCTGACCTCAAGCAGGGGAGTGTTGCCGATAAGATCTGTCAGGCTGGTGTGGATGCGAGTCATAATGGTGTGTCAATAAGCGTTTTCGTCACCGGCGAGCATGTTTATCGCCGTGCGGACTATTATTTTCAAATCAAGCATGAACGACCAGTTTTCTATGTACCATACATCGTGTTCCACTCTCCGTTCCATTTTCCACAGATGGTCGGTGGTGCCACGGTAGCCGTTTACCTGCGCCCAGCCGGTAATGCCCGGCTTCACCGAGTGACGGAGCATGTACCGGTCGATAATCTCGCGGTAGTATTCGGTGTGGCTGACCATGTGCGGCCGAGGGCCCACAACAGACATGTTGCCGACAAGCACGTTGAAAATCTGCGGCAGTTCGTCGAGGCTGGAATGCCTTAGGAACTTCCCTACGGCTGTTACCCTCGGGTCATTCTTCTCAACCGGAGACTCATCGGCAGGATTGTAGCGCATGGTGCGGAATTTCAGGCAGGAAAACGGCTTGCCCATATAACCGGTGCGTGTCTGTCTGTAAAACACCGGACCCTTTGAAGATGTTTTAATGGCTATTGCCACCGGAACAAAAATCAGCGGAAACAGAATTGCTCCTACCGTTGCTACCGCTATGTCAAGCGCCCGTTTGGCAGTCCGGGCGGTGAAGTTGTCGAGGGGAGGGCGGCAGACTGGCATCACAGCCATGTTGCCGAGGGTGTCCAACGCGAATCCGCATGCCACATATCTGGACATCTGAGGCACATAGTAGTACTGCGCTCCGTTTGCGTCAGCCGCCGAAATAGCAGCTCTGAGCCCCTGTTGGTCATCGCCGGGCAATGTACAGAAAATCTCGTCTATTCTGTTCTCGCGCACATATCTGTCAAGCTCTCCTATGGCACCGTAGTAAATGTCACCAATGCCGCCGTCAGGGTGGCTTTGGTCGAACACAGCCAGCACCTTGTAGCCGAAGCCGGGGTCGTAGTTGAGCTGTTCAAGCAACCGGGAGGCAGTGTCGTTGTTGCCGACTATTACCACCCGGCTGTAATTACGCCCTCTGCGCCTGAATAACTTCAGCAGTGAGCGGGCTATGGTGCGGCTTAGCGGCAGAAGTACAAGAGCCGACGCGTAGAAATAGCACAGGCTGTCCCAAGCTACTCCGTCGGTGGCGGTTATGTACAGCAGGGCTATGAATACCAGGGCATGGCATCCGGCGGCATGAACGGCATCGGTGGCGGTACGCTCCATTTTCAGCGCTCTGTAACGCGAGCGGGCGAAGAGCCTCCACCCGGCGGGTATCCATGCGAGCAGTGCCGGAGCAATCACCGCGCCACTCAACCAAAGCTGCGCCTGTGAGGCAGACATGAGCAATGATGAGACAATGTATGCGGCAGCCATTGCCGAGATGTCAAATCCCGACAGCACCACCGGCACCATTTTCCCATATCTCCTCCTGCGTTCAATTCCTGTCATTGCCTTGTTTTAAGCTGTGTATGTGAAAGAATAGCGGAGGAAGGCTGCCTCCGCTATTGTATGTTCAGTCTTTTCAGAGTCTGGACGAAATCATCTCCATTTTGCGGGATATTTCAGCTATCTCGTCGCGCAGTCTCTGGGTTTTGCGTTCAAGTTCGCGCATCATTGAGTCGCCGCTCTTGGACTTGAAGTTGAAGAATCCGAGGTTGTTCTCGTATGTCTGCAATTCGTTTTTGCGCTGTTCGCATATTCTTGCAAGGCGGTCGCGCTCTTTGCGCAGGCGGGTCTTGTCATCGCCGATTTCCTCTACCGAGGCTTCGAAGGCGTTCATGCGCGCGCGGGTTTCATGTACGTCAAGTTTGTCAAACAGCTCGCCCACAACCTTGCGGTACTCCTCATAGAGTTTTTCTTTGGATTTCATCGGCACATGTCCGGTAGCCTGCCATGATGCTCTGAGCTCATGGAGCTGTTTCACGGCATCGGTGCGCTCGGTGGTGTCGTCGGGCGAGTTGAGCTGTTGCAGGCGCGCCACAATTTCTTTTTTGGTCTTGAGGTTTGCCTGTTCGGTGTGGCGAATGTCGGCTGTGGCTTTTTTCTTGCGGTCAAAGAAGGTGTTGCAGGCGGTTCGGAACCGGGTCCACACCTCTTCGCTGTTTTTGCGGGGCACCGCGCCGATGGTTTTCCACTTTTCCTGAAGCGCGAGAATCGCGTCGGTGGTTTTGCGCCATTCGGTGCTGTCCTGCATCTTTTCAGCCTGTTCGCATATTTCGGTCTTGAGTCTGAGATTTTCACTCATGTCCTCTTTGCTGCGTTTGAAAAACTCTGCCTTGCGGGCGAAGAAGTCATCGCAAAGCGCTCTGAACCGCGCAAACAGCTCGTTATTGACCTTGCGGGCGGCAAATCCGATTGTTTTCCATTCTTCCTGCGCGGCAAGTATGGTTTTTGTCATCTCGTCCCAGGCGGCGAAAGTTGACGGAGCGTTGAAGTCAAGCTCTTCGATGCGGCTGCATATGGCAGCCTTGGCGTCCTCGTTTTCGCGTTCGCGTTTTTTGCGTTCCTCGAAGTGAGCCTGATAGCGTTTGTTAATTTCCGCGCTGTGGTCCTTGAATGTAGCCCATATATCCTCGCGGATGTCTTTTGCCACCGGTCCTATGTTGCGCCATTTGTCATGAAGCTCCTGCAGGCGTTTGAATGCGGTGATTACGTCAGGCTCGTTTATCAGCTCTGCCGCTTCTGCCACAAGAAGCTGCTTTTCGGCAAGATTTTTCTTGAAGTCATAGTCGCGCAGTTCTTTGTTGACCTTCCACTGGTCGTAGAATTTCTCTACGGTGTCCTGATAGCTTTTCCACATGGCGGTGGTGTGCTGCGGGGGCACATCTCCTATTTCCTTGAACTCAGACTGGAGGTCCTTTACTCTCTGATAGTGTTTGTTTACATTGTCGGTGTCGGCACTCAGGGTGTCGATTTCGGCTATAATCTCCTGCTTGCGTTCGTAGTTGCGGGTCTGCTCGGCTTCGACTCTGGCTCTCTGCTCGGCTTTTTTGTCCTTGGCGGCGGCAAGAGCTTCCTTGAATTTTGCCTCAACGGCATCGGGCTGCGGCTCAAATGCCTCGGGGACATTGCCGGCTTCGACAAAAGCAGCCTTGGCTTTGCGCATCTCTTCGTTGTGGAGCATATAGAACTGTTGCTTGATACGCGCAATGTCGTCGGTGTTGATTTCAGTTTCGGCGGCACACAATGCCTCGAGACTGCCAAGAAGTTCTTCCTTGGACTGTACGTTTTCTTTTTCTGTTACAGTAGCCTGAGCGGTGTCTGCGGAGGCAGTGCCCTCAGCGTCGGTGGGTTTAAGCGCTTGTGCGCTATCAAGCATTTCCATATACAAATGTGGTATAATAATATGAGTGGAACTCTGTACGACAGAGCCGACAATGAAATATTGCGGCAAAATATCGCGGTGTCAAATTTAGGTAAAAAAATTAAACATCCCGCATTTTTAGCAAAAAAAGTGGCATTCGGCTGGCATCGGCACAGTATTACACAAGCACCAAGCAATGGGGCTTTGTGAGTGGTGTGGTCAGATGTCGGGATTTTTGGAGTGGTTTTTCTTCATGGCTTCGGTAACATAGTTGGTGAGGTAGACTGTAAACAGCGGAAATATGATCATGCCGCTCATTGGCAGCACCACGGCTACGATTTTTCCGGCAACGGTCATCGGCGATATGTTGCAGCCGACGGTGGAGAGGTTCATGCCGCTCCACCACAGGGCTGTCCAGTAGGAGTTGACCTCGGGATTGACCCCATGCTCGCGGGCGTAGAAAATCAGGGAACAGTAGTAGCACAGGAGTATCATTATGCTGAGGTAGCTCATGAAAAGGCTTGTAACGGCGTTGCTCGACAGGTAGCCCATGACGATTGATAGCGCGAGGGCTCCGCGAGCGAGCGGAATGAAGCGCACAAAGTAGAGGGCATCGTAGCTGAGCGGTATGTCGAGGTGGTTTATGATGTTGAGGTAGGGAATTGAGAGCAGCAAAAAGACTATGCGGTGAAAGAAGAAGCGCGATTTATCGGGCGCGTAAATGAGTCCGACGAAGAAGTCGAGCATGAAAAACACGCACACCCAAAACTGAAATTGCATGTATGAGTTGTTTTCCATGAACGGCACCGTTTCAAAGGTGTCTATGGAAATCCACACTATGAGCAGCACCGAGAGTGCCAGCACTATGAGGTTCATGAGCATTTGCAGGCGTTTGCCCCGGCGGGGCGGCGCGGGCTGAGTGACTGTGGCGGGTGTGTGTGATGACATAACAGCAGGTTTATGAAGCGAAGCCTATGAGCCACCCGGCGGGGTGGCTGAGCTGTTTTTACAACGTCTGAGTGGCGGTTTTGGTTGGCTCGCGCGGCACAATAAAAGAAGGTATTCCCAAAATGGAAATACCTTCTTCTGAAACCTAAGTGGGCGCTGAGGGATTCGAACCCCCGACCCTCTGCTTGTAAGGCAGATGCTCTGAACCAGCTGAGCTAAGCGCCCGAAACGGGATTGTTGTTTTGTATGCTTTCGCGGCTTTGGGATTTGTTCAAGATTCTCTAATCTTGCCGAGTGGGCGCTGAGGGATTCGAACCCCCGACCCTCTGCTTGTAAGGCAGATGCTCTGAACCAGCTGAGCTAAGCGCCCTGTCAGCTGCGAAAGCGATGCAAAGGTACGACTATTTTTTCTATCTCCAAATTTTTTGGCAAAAAATGTTTCAAAAAAAAGATTTTTGTGTGTTTTGGAGGTGTTTCCGGGTGTGCATACGGGTGGATGGGATGAAAAAACGGTCGCGAGGTTCCTCCCGGAAGCCCGCGGCCGATGCGTGTAAAAACAACGAAATATTGTCCAAATAGATTACCGAATAGCGCTCTGCCTGTGTTTAGGTGTCAGAAGCGCGTATTAACGCTGTTCTTGTAAATTCGTATAATTATCCGATGCAAAATTACATACAAAACAGCGCGCCGCCTATACCTAAATGAGGGTATTTTACGCAGTTATTGCCCGGTCGCCGCTACTTAAAAGTAGGTATCAGCGGGGGTATGAGAGGTTTTGAGGGGCTGGATTGGCAAGAATTTCATCGAAATACGCTGCCGCTGCCGCTTTCGCTCCTTCAAGATCCATGAAGGAGTAGTTGCCGCAGTCGTGCGGTGTCGCTCCGGGAATTTCGCCTTCAAAGTGGCGTATGAATGCGAATGTGTCGCGCAGGAGATCCAGAATGTCGGCAGGGGAGAGGCTGCCCTGGAGTATCAGGTAGTTTCCGGTGAGGCACCCCATTGGCCCCCAGTAGACCACTTTGTCGCTCCAGTCGGAGCGGTTTCTGAGGTATGTTGCGGCGAGGTGTTCTATTGCGTGGAGAACCGGTCCGGTGAGGGGTGTGCCTCGGTTGGGCTCGGTCATGCGGATGTCGAATGTGGTGAGGCAGTCGCCGCCGGGGGTTGTGTCGCGCCGCGAAACGAAGACCCCTCTGCACAGGCGGTTGTGGTCGATAGTGAAGCTCGGTATTTTTTTCATGTTCAGAGTTCTGATTGTTCAGGCAGTTCGGCGAGCAGGGCAGAAAGCGCCTCGAAGGTGTGTCGTGGGGCGTCTTCCCAGAAGTTTTCATACTGGGCAATGTTGTCGGCGGCTCCGGGGGTGTCGCTTATTACGCGGAGGCAAACGAAAGGCACATTGCGAAGGTGGCACACATGGGCAATCGCGGCGCTTTCCATGTCAACGGCGAGTGCGTCGGGGTATAGCCCGAGGATGTGTTTCACTTCGGCGGGGGTGCTGATGAATCTGTCGCCGGAGCAAACGAGTCCGCGTTTAATGCCCCGGACGGTGGCGCAGGGTAGGCGCAGCACAGCGGCGGGCGGGGTGAAGAAGCGCGGGCATCCGGCGGCATCGCCCTCTTCTGTGCCGGGTCCGCACCAGATGTCGTGGTAGGCTATGCGGTCGGCGAGCACTACGTCAAGAATGCCGGCGGCGCCTGTGCCTCCCGCCACGCCTGTATTTATAATAAGGTGTGGGTGAAAGGTGTCAATCATTGCAGCGGTGCCAACCGCGGCATTTACTTTGCCAATGCCGCACTTCATTATGCACACCTTGCGGCCGCCTATAGTGCCGGAGTAGAATGTGAATCCTTTTTCTTCTGTAATCTGTGGCATGTACAGTGAGGGGGTGAGCAGTCTCAGCTCTTTTTCCATAGCCACAATTATGCCTGTAGTCATTTTGGTCGTTTTTTTGTGGGTGTCGGTCAGACAGTTGATTTTATTTATGCAAAGGTACCCAAAAAGCGGATTTTTTTGGTACATTTGCTGCAAAACTATGTGAATATGAGTTTGACAAGATTTATTATCGGAGCGGCTGTGGCAGCCGTGGCATGTGTCGGCGCGCAGAGCGCGGCGGCTACCGAAAAGCATCAGGGCGATACTGTTACGGTGTCGGGAAAGTATATTGACAGACCTATGAAAGTAACGGTTGTAACACCGGAGTCATACCTTCAGGAGGCGGACACTACCCGCTATCCGGTGCTTTATCTGCTTAACGGCCATGGCGGTGACTACCGCAACTGGAGCCGTATAGTGAGTCTTGACGATATTGCCGACGAGTTCGGGTGCATAATAGTCTGCCCTTCGGGATTCAACAGCTGGTACTGGGATTCGCCTGAAATGCCGGGATTGCAGATGGAGAGCTTTATAACCGAGGAGCTTGTGCCTTATATTGATTCTAATTACCGCACGCGCACCGACCGGCTGGGTCGTGCTGTGACAGGATTCAGCATGGGCGGTCATGGCGGTCTGTGGCTGGGAATACGGCACAGCGATATGTTCGGCAGCGCCGGCTCTACCAGCGGCGGCGTGAATATCATTCCTTTTCCGAAGAACTGGAGTATGTCCAAGTCGCTCGGCGAGTATGAGGACAACAAGGTTCGCTGGGAGGCTCATACGGTAAAGAATCTTGTAGACAGTATCAAGCCGGGGCAGCTCAATATAATTTTCGACTGCGGCACTGAGGATTTTTTCTATAAGGTGAATTGTGACCTTGACAGTGCGCTCAATGCCAGAAAAATACATCATGTGTACATTACGGCTCCGGGAGCCCACAACGGCGAGTACTGGAGCCGCAGCATCTACCCTCAGCTGCGTTTTTTCAGAGAAATCTGGGGCAAGGAGTAATCAGTTGTTGATTTTCAGGCTCATGCCGTTGAGGCGGCGGTACAGGTCGAGGGCGTAGACATCGGTCATGCCGCTTACATGGTCTATCACCGCCTGTATCTTGCCGTACAGATCCGGAGCGTTGACTTCGTACTGCTGCGGCACTTTGCTCAGAAGCAGCCGCGAATAGTTCAGCGCCGGATAGCGCACCGCGTGGATGAGTTTTTCCATAAGGAATGTTATGATGCTTGTACCGGCAAGCTCAATGTCAACAACATCGGGGGCGCGGTATATTTTGTCCCATGACAGGTCGGCGCATCTGCGGTAGCCTTCTCTTGCGGTGGGGCGGATGTGGTCTATGAGGCAGCCGGAGAACTCGCCGGCGAGTATGGTTTTCTCATTGTCTACGAAGGCGTCAGCGCATTCCTGCACGAGTACGCCTATCACGCATGAACGCAGATATGCTATTTTTTCGTTGGGGTCGTCAAGCCTGCTCATTGTGGCGCGCAGACGGTCAATGCGCTGGCTGTCGAAAAATCCGAGCAGGAGCTCTATTACGCGGTCGCTCTCTATTATGCCGAGTTTGTGCGCGTCTTCAATGTCCATGACCTCGTAGCATATATCGTCGGCGGCTTCGACAAGATACACAAGCGGGTGTCTGGCGTATTTCATGTACGGGCTGTCGAGGCGTTTGATACCCAGCGCTGTAGCCACTTTTTCAAAGCTATCTTTTTCTGAGGCGAAGAAGCCGAATTTGTTTTTTTCGGCGGCGAGAGAGCTTTCGTAGGGGTATTTTACAATGGAGGCGAGGGTGGAGTAGGTCATGGCGAATCCTCCCGGGCGCCTGCCGTTGAACTGGTGTGTGAGGAGGCGGAAAGCGTTTGCGTTGCCGTCAAAGTGCACAAGGTCAGACCATTGTTCCGAAGAGAGGCTTCCCTGCAGCTCCCGCCCGGCGCCTTCGCTGAAGAATGTGGA
Organism: Muribaculaceae bacterium Isolate-104 (HZI); assembly: GCA_003762715.1. GTDB lineage: Bacteria > Bacteroidota > Bacteroidia > Bacteroidales > Muribaculaceae > Paramuribaculum. Next base: position 34,918 of record RIBJ01000063.1, read on the forward strand.
GATGGCTTTTTCTCCGCTGTGACCGAAAGGCGGGTTGCCGAGGTCGTGGGCAAGGCATCCGGCGGCTACAATCTCGCCCAGCGCGTCAAGTTTGTGCGCCCATGGTTCAGTTTTGTGCCGCTCCTTCAGCACAAGCGAAGCCTCGTTGGCAAGCGAGCGTCCTACACAGGCTACTTCGATGCTGTGGGTCAGTCTGTTGTGTACAAATATGCTTCCCGGCAGGGGGAATACCTGAGTTTTGTTTTGCAGCCGCCGGAAAGGCGAGGAGAATACCAGTCGGTCGTAGTCGCGTGTAAAATCCGAGCGTTGTCCTTTGCGGTTGTCGCGGTACTCCTCAAGCCCGAAACGGGTGTCGCATATAAGTCTGTTCCATTCCATCATGCTGCAAAGATAGCAATTAAGCGGGTATTGGAAAGCTGCTTGTCAAAATAAACGGATAAAAATTGGAGGAGACTGTGTGGCGCATCCACGTCACAGTCTCCTCCGGTGTGCAATAGTATCAGAATCCCATTTTAGGGCGATTGTTCTGAGATATCCTCTCATGCTGGCAGGTTGTAATTATCTCTTGAATGTCGGTGGTGTCTTTGACGGAAAGGATGGCTTTGACGGTGTGTTTGCGTACAATGTTTTCAATTTCACCGCCGGAAAGGTCGAACCTGGTGGCAAGAGTGCGGGCGTCAGGCTCAGCGAGAGCGGGAAGCATTGTCTGCCATATTTTAGCCCGCGACTCAAGAGTGGGTTTGTCGAAACGAATCTTGTAAAGAAAGCGGCGCTCGAAAGCCTTGTCAAGATTGGTGGTGAGGTTTGTGGTTGCAATCATAATGCCTTCGAGTGTTTCCATTTCCTGAAGTATTATGTTCTGGATGGAGTTTTCCATTTTGTCAACGGCGCGGGCTGCCCCTTCCATTCTGACTCCCAACACGGCATCAGCCTCATTGAAAAGCAGTATCGGCGCGAGTTTCGAGTTTTTGCAGATGCTGCGGTAACGGTCAAAGAGGGTTTTGATGTTTTTTTCGCTTTCGCCCACCCAGCAGCTTTTAATCTTGTCGACATCGACACGCATGATGTCGCGACCGGTCTGCCGCGCAATCTGATAGACGGTCTCTGTCTTGCCTGTGCCGGGAGCTCCGTAGAAGATGCAGCAGAACCCCGGGCGCATGCCGGCGGAGCGGAGACGGGTCTGCACTTCATTGAACCGGCTCTCTGAAAGGATAGAAGACAGCTCGGTTATCTGGTCGCGTTCGGAAGCATTGTATATCAGGCTTTTCTCAGCAAGGGTGTCGGCTTTGATGAGCCCTTTGTCGGATTTTCCGACATTATTCAGGTTCAGCTCACAAAGTAGCTCTTCTTTCGCCATGTCTGTGAGTTTGAAGGCATCCGAACGGGCCATTCCATCCTCATTGACGTTTTCAATGAGCTTATACCTAAAGAGAGGTAGAGAGCGGTTGCGAAAACCGCTTTTTATATAGCTTGGAATTTTTTCATTGTCGTATATGTCATCAATATTGTGAAACATGATATGGTCGTCGCTGTTCTCAACGTATAGGTGAGCCATGAATATAAACAGCAATAACATCTCATTATCAAGATTATAGTTGCCCAGGCGTTTGGCAAACTCTGTGTCGTGGATTTCATGGAGCAACTCCATGGTCTGTCGCATCAGCGATTCGTTTGTCAGCTCGTCATCGTCTTTTTCGTTCATCAGTTGGTCAAACCGGTCGAAGAAGGCTTGGGTATCAGGAACCGGCTCCGTGACATGGACATAGGGCTGGTTTTTGCGAAGAGCGTCGAGTACCTCGCCCGGCACCCGGTAGCTTAACGAGTTCCGGCTACGCGAAGCCCGGATATAGTGATTGGATTCAAGGACATCTATATCACCTGACAGCCGCAGTATTCTTGTTGTGCGACATCCGGCATATTTTGCAATTTCTGAAATCATGATGCGGCTGTCTTCGCTGCGGTCAACGAATATTGAAAGCAGCACAACCTGCATTGGCGTGAGGTTAAGCTTGCGTGCGGCGTATTTTATGTGTGTCGAAGCCGTGTCGAAAAAATCACTGTCAAGATTAGAATCTTCGGCAAGCTCAACGATGTGCTCGAAGCATTCCAGAATGCTTTTTTGGGGTTTGGCATTCCTTGCAACGTTCTTCTGTTTCGATACGTCAGCGGTATTTGCTTTCTGAAGTCCTGATTCTCTCATAGCGTTTTTTGTTTACGATTTACGATGCAAATTTATTGCGGAGGTGTATCAAAAGGCGATACAGTGTATAAAAAATTACAATGGACCCGAAAATTTTTTGACGGGATTGCCACGTTTGAGACTGTCGTGGCTGCTCCACCGGCGCGATTGCGAATCGGCAATGGCTTTGTTGTTAAGTAGGCGTAATTTCAATAGTAGTCTTTCGCGGGCAAGTGTTTTGTTTTGCAACTGTGAGCGTTCTTCAGAGCATTTTACCGACAGACCGGTAGGTGTATGGGTTGCACGCACCGCTGTCTCAACCTTGTTGACGTTCTGACCGCCTTTGCCGCCGGAGCGACATGTTTCGTAAGCAATGTCAGATTCTTCAATCTTAGGCAGTTTCACTTCGTCAAAGAAGCTGATGCCGACAAACCAGTTGCTGCGCCTGTGAGTCGGTCGAAACGGGTTTCTGGTAGACCGCCAGAGAATAGTGCCCTGCCAGTCTTTTACAATAGGCGGTGAAAACGCTTCGTCGGAGGCGAAAGTCATTGACATAAAGCATCCGCCTTCTTGGTTGTGCGGCTCACAATCTGCAAGTTGCAGATTAGGGATTGCTTTGAGCAGTTCATGTGCCACGAGCGTAACGGCTCTGGCACATTCCACCGGACCACGCCCGGCTGTTATCTGTATGTAGTGCTTCATAATTTTCCGTTGTCTTTGATGTTGAGTCGGGGTTTTATCATAGCGATGACTTCGACTGTCGGTCGGATAAGTTCGAGAATCTCCCCGGTGGGTTTGTAAGCCATAGGCGATTCATCAAGAGTACTTGCGCAGACAGATGACGAATAGATGCCGGTCATAGCGCTTTCAAATTCACTCATCGATATTTGCTTTTTTGCCTGGGTGCGGCTCATGATGCGTCCGGCGCCATGTGGAGCGGTGTTGAGCCACTTCTCATTACCTTTTCCGATGCAGATTGCAATGCCGTCACGCATATTGAACGGTATTGCCACCTTTCGCCCCTCGGACGCGTCAATCGCTCCTTTGCGCAACATCGGCACGTTGTCTGCTACTGATATGTAATTGTGGGTGGTAAATAGCGATTCCGTGCATTTGGCTTTACACAGTTTTTTGAGAATAGCGAATATGCGGTCGCGGATAATCTGATGATTATAAAGGGCGTATGCCTGCGCGATAGTCATATCCGAGAGATAGCCGCGTAAAGAATCTCCCCAAAGATAGCCTATGTATTTGGCTCGTTTGGGATTTTGCGCTATATTGCGCCAATGGTTTGCTGTTTTGACACCGAGATTGCGCGACCCGCAGTGAATGGTCAGCCAGCCTTCTCCGGTTTCGGCATCCTCTCCATACTCAATGAAATGATTGCCTCCGCCGAGTGTGCCGATACTTTTGTAAAATAAGCCTTCCTGAAGTTTGATACGGCGGCAGAAGTCGGTTATGAATCGGGCGTCTATGCGCGGAGCCTCATTGATTAGGTCGGGAGCGGCGGAGCGAGCCTTCTGATATTGTGAATTTAGAAAGCGGAACAACTCTTTTTCATTGAGCGAATTTTTTTGGCAAACCTCCATGCCTGTAGGTATAGCCTCTCTGATGCGGTGGTCGAGCAGAGGAAAGTCTGCCGGATTGACAGCGCACGAAAGACGGTGCATAGAAATGGTGCAGCCTATGTCAACGCCTACATGGTCGGGATTGACATACATTCCAATCGGATAGGCTGTGCCTACATTGCACGAATTTCCGGCGTGGACATCGGGCATCTGCACGATTGGCACTCCCTCCATTGCGGGGTGGTCGCATTGCGCTGTGATCCAATCAAGAGCGGGCTGCTCTATGTTATCGGTGAAAATTTCAGCCGACGTTGTTTTTCCTGTAATTATCATATAGTTCTGTTTTTGTCGCAAAGTTGAAAAGCATGTGCGCAACTGATTTGCGCACCGCCGGAAAAAATTATTATTTTTGTAAAAAAAATATCAGATTATGCCACTCAATCGCGCCACTCTTATACGAATATCGACCATTGACAAGTGTCTTCAGAACCATTATCGCCGGTGGACTATCAACGACCTGATAGATGCCTGTACCGATGCGCTGGCGGAATTTGAGGGCAGGAGCAATCCGGTGAGCCGCCGCACGTTTCAAAACGACCTCGCTTTGATGCGCAGCGACCGCTTGGGGTATAATGCTCCGATAGTGGTGCGCGAAAACAAATACTATGAGTACGAAGACCCCGATTTCAGCATCACACATCTCCCGCTCAATGATGAAGGGCTTGATGCCCTCAATTCGGCTCTTGACATATTGCGACAGCTACAGGGGTTTCCGCAGTTGGCGCAATCTATCGACACCATAAGCAAGCTCAACGAGCAGATTTCACGGCACACTGGCACATCGGCTCCGGCAATGGATATGGAGCATGTTGCCGGATATAAAGGAGCAAAATTTATAGGCGACATTTACGACGCGGTGCGTAAACAGCAGACTATCATTATCGAATACCAGTCGTTCAAGGCTCGACATCCGGACTCATTGGCTGTGTATCCGTATTTGCTCAAGGAGTACCGCAACCGGTGGTTTTTAATAGGAGAGAAAGCCTCCAATCGCGTACCGCAGGTAAATATCTTCGCGCTCGACCGCATACAGTCGGTTGCGATTGACAAAGAGCATCCCTTCAAGAAATGCGTTGCATTTGACCCTGAACACTTCTTTGACGACACAGTCGGAGTAACTAAAGGAATCCATGATAAAGCCCGGCGTGTAGTTATTAAAATCGACCGCCAACAGGCTCCGTATGTAGAGTCAAAGCCATTTCATAAGTCGCAGAAAGTGGAGCAACGCTTCCGGGACGGCTCAATACAGCTCTCGCTCAAGGTGGTTATAAACAACGAGCTTGAGCGACTTATTCTCGGCTACGGCGGTCACGCCGAAGTCATTGCACCGCCTGAGTTTCGGGAACGTGTAGCCGAAAGTGTTCGCATCGCCGCCCGTCATTACAATTTTAAATCCGAGGAGTAGCTCAAATCTGAAAAGTAAATCTATATCGCTTATGGTCACTTCATAGTCATATATGAGGGGAGTAATTGCAATATGACACATTGGATATGACCATTTATTGGGAGATAGTTCTAATTACATCTCCTCTCTTGAATAAACTATATTTCTTTCTTGCCATGATAATACCAGATGACTGTTTTTAATGATGGATTTTTATGAACCGAATAATCGAGGTGTAAATCAGCAAACCGATTGAATGGATGGTGTTCAGCAGCAGTATGAAAAACCACCATGTCAATCCGGCTCCATAGCGGCTATTGAACACGAGATTGTAGCTCAATATGGCATTATAGGCTATCATCACAATCAGGTTGACAAACGCTGCTCTCGGTCTGACCCTGTGACACAGCCATGTCGATAATAGCGACAGCGTATAAGTCGCACCAAGCAACGCAGTATCCTCGTTCCAGCCTTCTGCCATACAACTTATAATCGCCAAGAGGAGAAACACAAGCCACCATATCCAAAATCGTTTATCGGTCAGTTTCATGGTGTTCAAGGAGTTTTCGGGTTGAGTTTATGATGTCTTTCCATGACGCGCCGTCAAGGTCAAAAGACAGGGCACGGTCATAATCCCAGTCAAGACCTTTGCCATCGGTGGATTTCCGGGTGGGCAAAATCTCCAGAGTGCGGCTGTCGTGTTTCAGAAGCACACCTGTGGAGTGTTGGTAAAGCTGTCGCCATGAGCGTTGCTTCATGGCTTTGATCAGTTCTGCGTTTTTCATTTCCACATATTTGCCATACAGACTTGCATGGAATATTTCCATGAGAGTATTCTCAAATTCTCCGTTACCACAGTCTATGGGGAGGAATTTAATCGGAAGACTCGCAGTGACATTATATACTGTAACAAATATATATTCCTTGTCAATGCGGTAAATACGACACCTTCCAGTGCCATCCAACTCCGGGCAACTGTCGTTGTATTTTCGATTGATCTTTCGCCACCGATATATTGCTAAGACAATCGCAGCGATAACGAATATTGCGACCGAACCATATGACGGGCCATCATAATATTCAAACACCGTCATATTATTCTCCGGATTATCTTTCTGATATACCACACCTATGCTGTCGCCAACGGCAAAACCATTGGCATGCATACCACCTTTATATGTTACACCATTCACTGTAAAGTTGTAATGTATTATAGGACCACTGTTGCCTATATAGCCGATATTTGAAATCACAGTCGATGTATGTTCCGGATTTGCCGACAAAGCATTGTATTTGCGATTCTGGAAATATAGGCCCCCAATAAAAAAAGCACAAGAATCAGCAGCATGGCACCGAATGGCAAGTGCCTCTGCCCCCGCCGTCCAAAGAAAAACCGATATATTTTGCTGTCAGATTTCATTATTTATCCATGTTGATGCACTCCGAAAATTTCAAGTTTGCTTTCGTCAAGATTTATAAGTATGTCAACTTCATCACTTCCGCCATCTTCCAGACATATCAGTTCTTTATCATTGTTTAAGTAGCCGTTGGTCATATATCTCTCAATAAGCTCTTTGCTGACAAGAATAATGTAAGCATATTGAATATCCTCAGAATCTTTCCATCCGAAAAACTGATGACGATATTTATTATACGGGTATGCGGTATATTCCAAACTCCCCGATGGATGCTCTATCAGATAATCCCCGCTTTCAGCCGGTTTTATTGAGTCGGTGAAATGCTTTATGAGTATTTCTCTCGCTCTTTCATATTGTGATTGTGTCAGTCTGAAGAACTCAGGTTCGCTAATTCCCCACGAAGCGACTTTTTCGTAATCGCTAAAGATGATGTCATCAGAATCCACAGGCATTACAATCATTTTATCTGCCCCTGTTTCTCCTTCCGGTATATCATTCCACATATCATTGCGACTATCATAGACATATTCATCATATTCCGATTTTACCAATAGTGTAAATGCACTTTCGTTATGGGAATACAGAATGTGTATATCTCCAAAATGAGAGGTGGTATCGGAAAGCACACCTATCTCAGCCAAACTATCAGGATAGCGGTCGTTTTCTTTATGATAATCGTTAATGCGTTCAATTACATAGTTTTCAGTATGGGTTGAATCCTTAACGGCATAATAGAGTAGTCCGGTGCCAATTGCCAAGATGACAATATAGATAAGCCCTTCTATCTTAATTATTTTTAGTTTTTCTTGTTTAGAAAGCTGTCGGATAAACATCAATGGGATTTGCGACACAACAAACGACACTACCGTAACAGTAGCTGCAAACATAAACCTATACATGACATATTCCCTCCAAGGGTGCAGGTCAATGTTAAGTGCATTTACACTCAATCCCATAAGTGTAAAGAACAGAGCAAAAAATAATGCCGGCAGAAACAGTACAAAGACAGCCACTTTATATAAGTACACTCCCGGCTTTGGCCATTTAACCATAAGTACGATAAGTGCAATGACTGCACACAAAATCAAGATGATTGGTATCATATCAGCGGGCTATTAAAATCAGAAAAACCGCAAAAACAAGGAAGCCGAGAAAACCGTTGGCAAGGTTGTTGTCGGCATGGTCTATGTTGCTGAAATCGTCCGAACCATAACGTATTTGCTTGTATGATACTTTACGCCCTTGACGGAACAGTCGCAGACATCCATACCGAAGCCCGGCTCCGATATGCAGAATTGCACTGCCGAACCATGAACGAATAAATATCCCAGCTTTAAATTCCATGTCCTATTATATGACTTAGCGCTCGATTGCCCCTATTTTTATAATCTTATTAGTGGAGCCATCGACTTCCATATACAGGATGTCAGTCACGTTATCATCGTTAGGCTTAGGTTTGAACTTTACCTCGAATGAATACTTTTCCAGCGGAAGTCCTGTAAAGCCGTCTTGAGGTTCTATATGAATTGTCTTATAAGCGTGCCGTAAGTCGGTATCATTCATAATAATGGGGAAAGCACCGGCAGACAGTTCTTCGGCAAGCTCTTTGGTGCAATACTGCCCATACAGTCTTTTCAAGTCTGCCTGTGACGCGCTTACTGCTCTTTCGTTCAGATACAGAGCCATGAAGTCTGCCACTACATAAAAGCCATCAACGCCCATATATACATCAATGACAATGATATTTGATGTGCCGTCGGGCAGAATTTGGTACAGCATATTCCATCCATCGTCCGTGTCGGGAAGAAAGCAACCAAACGACAAGTAAATAGCGGAGTCAGAGGACCAAAAGACTTCACCTCCCCACTGCATCATATATTCACCCTCGTTGCCGACCAAATCTTTCGTGCGAATTTCCTTGTCGGAGTACACGATATTTCTGTCATACGACAGGGTAAGAAATACGGATGAATCTCTTACAGCCCAGTCATGTCTTCCAACGATTACATCATTGGAATCTTTTAATGCTTTTATTGTCCAGTGGCCTATAACGGTATCTTCTACAACCTTGCCTCTGACAACCTGAGGAACGGTTGCAACTACGGTGTCCTCCGCCGTTTGCTGTGGCGCGACACTTTCGGTTTTACGACCTCCGCCACATCTAACGACCACGACAGACAGAATAAGTATCAGAATAATTATGCCAATCAATTTTTTCATAATATCAATCATTTGTAATCCATAGTTCAGTCATTTCCTTATAATATGCCTGCATTGCCGGATTGTCAAGTCGGGCGATGGCTTCGTCGATGATTTTGCGAGATTGTGGAGTATATGTATAATAGAATCCAAGCGGTCTTGTCAAGGTCATTGATTTGTAGTCACGATTATCGTAAACCCACTTCAAGACCTTTTTAGGCTGTGGCAAGAATACATATTTGAAAAAATGATAAACGAATGATTCATAGGAAGCCGCATCAACCCGATTTCCCAAATCGTTCCATCGGTCAAGCACTTTATTATCTGAATAAGGATAGCGGGTCAGTGAGAGCATATCATTCATTAGTTTCCATTCCTTTTTACAGTCTGAACATAATCTGAACGCTCCATCTTCAGATCCGTCTTCCATAGTTATGTCGATTTTACCGTTAGGATTTATGTTACAAGTCATTGATGCCATTTGAGAGTAGGAGGTTGTGTCCTCGTCGGTATTGATGTTATGTTCTATTTCCTTGTATTCATAGTTGTATGTAAATTCATGGTCTGCGATAAAATATATCAAAGTATGCTCGGCGCATATTAACTCTGTTGAGTCTGACGGATTATCTAATAAATCCGACTTATCCCAATCGTTACCCGCGAACATCGCGTCAATCAGATGTCCGTCAGTATCGTATGTGGCAATATACACATCTTCGGCATCGCTGAAAAGATATTTGTATTGACATAGGATTACATTATCGTTTATTTGACGGACAGATACAAGATATGCAGATGCGGTATCCGACGGGGTAAAGTCAGAAGTGATTACGCCTCTTAGCAATGAACACTGTTCAGGGGTGGTAAGAAGAAAATCACGGTCAGATGGGGCCGGCAAAGAATCATCTTTAGCTATAAGCGATTCATATTCTATGCCGAGCTTCTTTAGGAACTCAAAAGACCTGTTGTCATCTATCGCTGCAATCGAGTCATGGCTGGGATCCTTCGATACCGACACAGAGCCTTTGCCCTTGCACGAGATACACAAGGTCAATATAGCTGTAATTATCAAAAGTAGATGTTTCATGGCTGTTGTTTTATCGGAGCCGGTCTAACAGCTTCGTTTTGCATTACGTTTTCAAGCATGTCCCTGACGGTCTGCTGAACTTTGATTTTTAGATATACCGATTCTTGTCGGTTATGGTCGATGGTTTTCAGATACAACGTATTGTTGTTATGCCAGAAAATAGTGCGAAGTCCGGATTCATCGCTCTGACAATAAGGTTCTTCACCACTGTATTGAAGGCTCTTGTATGACTCAAATTCATATATGAAATTTCCATCGCGACGAAAAAATCTCAAATCCAAAGGCCAGTCACAATCATAGCCAACCTGTGACACATAAATCCCATTGGTGTTTACAGCCGTGGGACAAGCCGCGCGACAGATATATTTACCATTCTCAGAATCAAACCACCATATTGCATCGTCATGCGGCGATTCAGGGATAATGAAACCATATAATTTCAGTTCAGGCAGAAATGTTAGACATCGTTTGTTAAAACCAAAATCCGGGTTATCATAGATAGCATATTAAACCTAAACCTATATATAGCGGCTGAGCAAAAAGAAAAAGGCTCGCCCATATTATTATTTTCCTCAGTCATGATTTTGAACACAAGGACATGAACACAGGTGTTAGGCGCATGGTAAAAAACCTGTGTTTAGGCATAAAGATTACATAGTCTGAAAATGAAAAATTTAGTGTCGTTCACGCCGTGCAATTTAGCTCGGAATGCTTTAATTTTAGAGTTCATGGATTCGGCAG
>RIBJ01000064.1 GCA_003762715.1 Muribaculaceae bacterium Isolate-104 (HZI)
ATTTTGCATCGTGAGAATCGGATATTTTGGAAAAATCCTCAAAAATCAGTTGCCTGAAAAATATCATAATCTCAAAGCACTAAAAAAGAGAGGCTGCGCCGTAAACCTTAATTACGACACAGCCTCATTTTTTTTACGGTAGTGAGAAAGCCGAGTGTTATCGCGGCAATATGTTTACTTTCAGCTTGCTGTAGGCTCTGTCTGCCTTGGCGCGGGCTTCATCAAGAGTATCTGCTGTCGCAAGGATGACTCCCATACGGCGGTGTCCTTTGACTTCAGGTTTTCCGAATATGCGCATTTGAACGCCCGGCTCTTCAAGTACTTTTTCAAGACAGTCCATTTCAATTTTATCAGTGTCGCCTTCAACAACCACAGCTCTTGAAGCGGACGGGCCATAAAATCGAATTTCAGGAACCGGAAGTCCGAGCAGCGCACGCGCATGGAGTCCGAATTCGCTCAGGTCCTGCGAAATCATTGTCACCATGCCGGTGTCGTGAGGACGTGGTGATACTTCGCTGAATATAACTTCGTCGCCTTTGATGAAGAGTTCCACTCCGAAAATTCCATAGCCTCCGAGAGCGTCGGTGATTTTGCGTGCTATCTCTTTTGCGCTGTCAATAGCTTTCTGTGACATAGGCTGAGGCTGCCAGGAGTATCTGTAGTCGCCATCTACCTGAATGTGACCTACCGGTTCGCAGTAGCAAGTGCCGCTACAGCTGCGCACGGTAAGGAGTGTTATCTCATAGTCGAAATCTACGAAGCCTTCAACAATTACTCGTCCGGCTCCGGCGCGACCGCCTTCCTGGGCATTTTTCCAGGCGGAGTCTATGTCTTCATCTTTCTTTATTGTGCTCTGTCCGTGTCCGCTTGAGCTCATTATCGGTTTTACAACGCAAGGTATGCCTATTGTGTCGACAGCGTCTTTGAACTCTTCGTATGTGGATGCAAATCGGTATGGCGAGGTTTTGATGCCGAGCGTTTCGGCGGCAAGGCGGCGTATGCCCTCGCGGTTCATAGTAAGCCAGGCGGCGTTTGCCGTGGGGGTTACATTGTATCCTTCCGCTTCAAGTTCTTTCAGCACGGGAGTGGCTATAGCTTCCACTTCCGGAACTATATGGTCGGGCTTTTCAAGTTCTATTACGCGGCGTAGTTCATCGGCGTCAAGCATGTTGAACACATGGTGGCGGTGTGCGACCTGCATTGCCGGAGCGCCGGGATATCTGTCGCATGCAATCACCTCGACGCCATAGCGCTGAAGCTCTATCGCAACTTCTTTACCAAGTTCTCCGCTGCCAAGTAGAAGAGCTTTGCGCCCTACGGGAGTACAAACTGAACCAATTTTAGTCATACGGTTATTTATCAATGTGGTTATTTTGCAAAGGTAGGCAAAAGGTGTTTAATAATCAAGAGGCTAATGTTCCAAAGCCAGTTCGAACACCTCGTTGATATTGCTGACGTAGTGGATGGATAGTCCGGCAAGGTACCGTTCGGGGATATCAAGCACGTCTTTGCGGTTGGATTCCGGCAGAAGCACGGTGGTGATTCCAGCCCGTTTTGCCGCGAGAATCTTTTCTTTAACGCCACCGATAGGCAGCACTTTACCTCTGAGCGTGAGTTCGCCTGTCATTGCAATGCGTTCCGTGACCTTGCGTCCGCTGAAAGAGGACATTATTGAGGTTGCCATGGTAATGCCTGCCGAGGGACCGTCTTTAGGAATAGCTCCTTCTGGTACATGGATGTGTATCGTGCAGTTTTCGAATTTTGAGTGGTCGATGCCGAAATCTTCCGCATGGGAGCGTACATGCTGGAGTGCGATAGAGGCTGATTCCTTCATGACGTCGCCAAGATTTCCGGTAAGTACAAGTTTTTCGCCTTTGGACGGGGTGCGTGAAGTTTCTACACATAGGGTGCAGCCTCCTGCCGCTGTCCATGCAAGCCCTGTTACAACTCCGGGAATATCGTTGCCCTCATAGTGCTCTTTTATATAAGGTGCAGAACCGAGCAGCTCTGTAAGGTGTGACGGTTTTAGTTTTTTATGCCATGTTTTTCCGGAGACTTTGGCAAGTACGGTTTTGCGTACTATAGCCGCGAGTTTCTTTTCAAGCTGTCGTACTCCGCTTTCAGAGGTATATTCTTCGATAACAGCAAGAATGGTGTCAGGCTCTATTTTCAACTCGCTTTTTTTGAGACCTGCCTCTTTGAACAGTCGTGGAATAAGGTGTCGCACAGCAATTTCTATTTTTTCTTCGGGCAGGTATCCGGAGATGTCTATTATTTCCATTCGGTCTATCAGTGGACCGGGGATGGAAGACAGGCTGTTGGCTGTTGCAATGAACAAGACTTTGGACAAATCGAAGTCAACGTCCACATAGTTGTCATGGAAGTGGCAGTTCTGTTCAGGGTCAAGAACCTCAAGCAGAGCGGCAGAGGGGTCGCCTCTGAAATCTGAACCGACTTTGTCTATTTCGTCAAGAAGCATTACGGGGTTGGAAATTCCGGCTCGACGAATGGCATCTATGATTCTGCCGGGCATAGCTCCTATGTATGTGCGTCTGTGTCCGCGGATTTCCGCTTCGTCATGCAAGCCGCCCAACGCCACCCGCCGGTATTGTCTGCCGAGGGCTTTTGCAATAGACTGTCCCAGAGATGTTTTTCCTACACCCGGCGCGCCAACAAGGCAGATTATGGGAGCATGAGATGCGGGGGCGTTTATAAGCATGGCTATCTGCTCAAGCACTCTTTCTTTAACTTTTTCAAGCCCGTAGTGGTCTGCGTCAAGAACATCCGCAGCGTGGTCTATGTCATCGGTTGTAGGGTCAGTCTTGCCCCAGGGCAGTTCAACCAGCAATTCAAGGTAGGACAGAAGCACAGAATAGTCAGGACTCTGCGGCGCAAGCCTTGCGAGTTTGGCGCATTCTCTGTCAAATACCTTGCGCACATCCTCCGGCAGCGGAGTCGATTCGGCTTTTTCGTTGAGTCGATCAATATCTGCTTCCGGTCCATCCTCTCCGAACAGCTCTTTGCGCAGGGCTTCGTACTGCTGGTGAAGAAACGCGTTTCTTTGCTGTTCTGAAAGAGCCGAACGGGTTCGCTCGCCGATCTCCTGAACAATTTTCAGCATCTCTTCGTGCTTTCTGAGTTCTTGCAGCAGCAAAATGGCACGCTCTTTTATGTTTTTGCACTCAAGCATTTCCTGGCGTTTTTCTGCCTGCACTGGTGCATGAGTAGCGCAAACATTGATGGCGAGCAAAGGATTGTCAATGTTCTCGATGCTGACACTTATCTCCTTGGGCATGTCGGTGCCATGCTTCAAAAGGTGCAGTAGCGAATCTTTTATTTGCTGTGCAAGAGCTACCAGTTCGGTATCTTCCGGGTCGCATTTTGGCTCTCTTACCAATGAAGCCTCAACATAGAATACATACGGATGAATGATGTGAGATGCTATTGCCGGAGCTTTCTTGGTAAATCGTCCGCGCGCGTGTAATATAGCTGTAGGTGTCGCACCGGGAATTTCGATAACGTTTATGACATCGGCAATGACTCCAACGGAGTATATGTCATTGTAGCTGGGATTCTCAATGGAAGCGTCTGTCTGACAAACCACGCCGATTGGAAACCGGGAGCTTTGGGCTTCTCTTGCCAGAGCCAATGACTGTTCTCTTCCAAGCTGGACAGGGAATGTGACGCCCGGAAACAGTACAAAATCTCGTGTGGCAAGTATGGGTAAAGCTGCTAAGTCGGGCTTTTTGTCAAATTTTTTAGGGTCAATATCTATCTGACCAAGTGTGACTATATGTGGGTCGCTCATTTATATAATTGATTTTCCAAATAATATGCAAAAATAGTGCCAAAAGTTCAAAGAACGCGATTAAAATACTTAAAAAACGGATTAAAGGTTGTTATTGTACAAAAATATGTTGTGAAACATAATAGCGGCATGATTGGATATAAATATTTTTTTCTAATTTGCGCCCGATAAGCAGAAACATCTCTGTCAAATCAGAAGTATAATATTTAATTCTAATAACATGAAGGTTTATCAGACTAACGAAATCAAAAACATTGCGCTTCTTGGCAGCAAGGGCTCCGGAAAAACCACACTTGCAGAGGCTATGCTCTACGAGTGTGGAGTTATAAAACGCAGAGGCAGCGTTGAGGCAAAGAATACTGTCAGCGATTACTTTCCGGTTGAAAAGGAGTATGGTTATTCAGTTTTCTCAACAATATTCTATGCTGAGTTCCTGGGCAAGAAGCTGAATGTGATAGATTGCCCGGGAGCGGATGACTTTGTGGGCAATGCCATAACCGCCCTGAATGTTACCGATACCGGTGTAATACTTATCGACTCACAGTACGGGGTCGAAGTCGGCACTCAGAATATTTTCAGAACTTGTGCTTCGTTGAAAAAGCCGGTGATATTCGCTCTAAACCAGCTTGATGGCGAAAAGGCTGATTATGAGAATGTGATAGAGCAGATGCGCGAGATTTTCGGTAACAAAGTAATAACAATCCAGTATCCTCTGAATGCCGGTCCCGGGTTCAATGCCATGATTGACGTGCTTCTGATGAAAAAGTATTCATGGGGACCGGATGGTGGAGTGCCTGTAATAGAAGATATACCGGAAGAGGAAAAAGAGAAGGCTCTCGCACTTCATCAGCAGTTGGTAGAGGCTGCCGCCGAGAATGACGAGACTCTTATGGAAAAATTCTTCGACCAGGGTCATCTGACAGAGGATGAAATGCGTGAAGGTATAAGAAAAGGTCTTGTAGACAGGTCGGTATTCCCGGTGTTCTGCGTAAGCGCGCTCAAGGACATGGGTGTGCGTCGCATGATGGAATTTTTGGGAAATGTTGTGCCGTTTGTTGAAGACATGCCGGCTCCGGTCAATACAGAAGGAGAGGAGGTTAAGCCGGACAGCAACGGACCTTTGAGCCTGTATATGTTCAAGACAACAGTAGAACCGCATATAGGCGAGGTGAGCTATTTTAAAGTAATGAGCGGAACTCTCACTCCGGGCGTGGATCTGGATAACATAAACCGAGGGACAAAAGAGAGAATCGCTCAGATATATTGTGTGTGCGGTCAGATTAAGAACGCCGTGGACAAACTGTGTGCAGGCGATATAGGCGCCACAGTCAAGCTCAAGGACGCGCGCACCGGAAATACTCTCGATGCCAAAGGCTGTGAATATGCTTTTGATTTTATAAAGTTCCCGGCACCCAAGTACCAGCGGGCAATACGTCCTGTTACGGAAAGTGATGCGGAAAAGCTGAGTGCCATATTGACAAGAATGCACGAAGAGGATCCCACATGGGAAGTAGAATTGTCCAAAGAGTTGAAGCAGACCATTCTTTCAGGTCAGGGCGAATTTCATTTGCGCACACTGAAATGGAGGGTGGAGAACAATGACAAACTTCCTATAATATTTGAGGAACCCAAAATTCCGTACCGCGAAACCATTACCAAAGCTTCGCGAGCCGACTACCGGCATAAAAAGCAGAGCGGCGGCGCCGGTCAGTTTGGCGAGGTGCATTTGATAGTGGAGCCATATACAGAAGGAATGCCGGCACCTGATACATACCGTTTCGGCAATCAAGAGTTCAAAATGAATGTAAGGGACACCCAGGAAATTCCTCTTGAATGGGGCGGCAAGATTGTCGTGTGCAACTGTATTGTGGGCGGAGCCATTGATGCGCGTTTTATCCCGGCAATCATCAAGGGTCTCATGGACCGTATGGAGCAGGGTCCACTGACCGGGTCATACGCCCGTGATGTTAGAGTGTGCATATACGACGGAAAGATGCATCCGGTGGATTCAAATGAAATATCATTCCGCCTTGCCGGCAGAAACGCATTCAGTGAGGCATTCCGCAATGCAGGTCCTAAAATTCTCGAGCCTGTCTACGATGTAGAGGTTATGGTGCCAGGCGATGTTATGGGAGATGTAATGAGCGACCTTCAGGGGCGCAGAGCTATAATTATGGGTATGTCAAGCGAAAACGGTTTCGAGAAAATCCTTGCCAAAGTGCCTCTCAAAGAGATGTCAAGCTACTCTACGGCATTAAGCTCCATTACCGGCGGCAGGTCGTCGTTTACAATGAAATTTGCATCTTACGAACTTGTACCCGGCGAGGTTCAGGACAAGCTGCTTAAGGAGTATGCGGCGACACAGAACGAAGAATAAACCTTGATTTGCATATATTTGTTGAAAAGTAGCCCGAAGTCAGAAAAGGCTTCGGGTTGCTTTTAATTACATTTGTGAAAGACAATGAACACCATAAGAACAGCGGCATCATGTGTGGTAACGGCTTTGCTGATATTGTCGGCATGTACGCCGAAGTATGATGTGGACAAGTCGACAGAACTGGCAGAGCTTGCAGCTGGAGACTCAACACTTACGCAGGAGACATACTCGCGGATGATAACGATGCTTGACAACGGCTACTCCTATATGCGTGCCAGAATAGCGAAAGCCGCTTTTGAGAGCAACCCGACAGCAGCCATAAACGATGTAATAGATTTTATGGGCGATTCGACACTGGTGGCTGTGCACCGACATTCGGCAGTTCTGATAACGGCGTTGGAAAAGGCAGAACTTAGTTCTGAAAACGAACGCCGTTTTCAGAAAGTAATGAAGAAGTATGACGAACTTGAATCATCGCTGACAAATGATACAACCGCGATAGATACTACTTTCGGGCGCTCGACTCGTGAGTTATGACATATTGCTTTACTTTCTGGAACAGGTCTGTCGCAAACACAAAATTATTGAGGGCTTCGTTTGAGGTGCGGTATATCTCGTTCATGTCGCCGACCCATTCCCGGTAGCCGTTTTTGATGAAAATGATGTTTTCACCTATGCCGAGCACCGAGTTCATGTCGTGGGTGTTTATGATTGTGGTGATGTTGTACTCGTGAGTGATGTCGCGTAGCAGTTCGTCAATGAGTATCGAGGTTCTTGGGTCAAGCCCGGAGTTCGGCTCGTCACAAAAGAGGTATTTTGGATTCAATGCGATGGCTCTTGCAATCGCGACTCTTTTCTGCATTCCGCCTGAAATCTCAGACGGATACTTTTTATCGGCACCTTTCAGATTTACACGTTCGAGACAGAATTGAGCCCTGTCTTTTATCTCGCCGCTGCTCATTGAGGTGAACATGGTGAGCGGAAACATGACGTTTCCAAGCACGGTTTCCGAATCAAACAGCGCCGAACCCTGAAATAGCATGCCAATTTCCTCGCGCAGGCTTTTGGTCTGGTTAGAGTCCATTTTCAAGAGGTCTCTGCCGTCAAACAGTATCTCACCTTCTTCCGGTTTTACAAGTCCTACAATGGATTTCATCAGAACCGTCTTTCCAGAACCGCTCTGACCTATGATGAGGTTTGTCTTGCCGGTTTCGAATGTCGCCGACACATTGTGCAGTATCGTCTTGTCGTCAAACGACTTTGTTATGTTCTTTACTTCAATCATTGCAGGAGTAGTTTTGTAAGTACAACGTCAAGGAGCAATATCAGTATACTGCTTGACACTACAGCATTGGTACTCGCTTTGCCGACTTCGAGGGCTCCGCCGCGCACATAATAGCCCCAGTATGATGAAACAGAGGAAATTATAAAAGCGAAAAATATGGATTTGATGAAACCATACCATACGTACCATTCCTGAAACAGTGCCTGAAGTCCGTAGACGTATCTTGACACGGTGATGATGTCGGTGAACACAGCAACCGCAAATCCGCCGAATAGAGATGTGGCTATGCAGAAGGCCACCAGCACCGGCATAAACAATACAAAACCTACAACTTTAGGCAAAACAAGGTAATTGCATGAGTTTACGCCCATTATTTCAAGTGCGTCAATCTGTTCAGTGACTCTCATGGTGCCGATTTCCGATGCGATGTTTGACCCTACCTTTCCGGCGAGTATAAGGCACAGTATGGAATTTGAAAATTCAAGCAGCACGATGTCTCTCGTCGCGAGACCGACCGAGTATGCCGGAATCAGCGGTGAAGATATGTTCAGCTGCATCTGAATGGCAATTACGGCACCTATGAATATTGAAATAATCATGACAAGAGGAATCGAGTCTACCCCGAGTTTGTTTATTTCAAATATAGTGCGGTTGAAAAAGACTTTCCATTTGTCGGGCACTGTGAAAACTCTGCGCATAAACAGGCAGTAGCGTCCGAAGGAAGTCAGTGAATTGGATATTACCATGTACAAACAAGTGTTACGGGTGGATAAAGCGGCTGCAAATATAGTCAATTATTTATAACGCGCCCATTTCACAAGGTCTTTAATAGTGGGCTTTTTGCCATACATGAATATGCCCACTCGGTAAATTTTGGCGGCAACCCACACAAGGGCGAGAAATGACGCGTACAATATGACAAGTGAAAGGGCTATCTGCCAGCCGGGAATGCCGGACGGCACGCGAGCCATCATTACCATAGGCGATGTGAACGGAATGAATGATGTCCATACGGCAAGGCTGGATGTGGGGTCATTTGCCGCTGTCATGCCAAACACGATACCTATGATAATCGGGAATATTACAAATGACTGCAACTGACCTGCGTCCTGAATGTTGTCGACGGAAGACCCGATGGCTGCGAATATGGCTGAATACAGCAGGAATCCTCCGACAAGAAAGAGTATCAGCATTCCGAACAATTGTATTATGTAGCCGACATTGCCCATCAGAGACATTGCCTGAAGGATGTCCATGTCGGTGGTTGCAGAGGCAACATCGAGTGAACCGGAATTAAACGCGTTCAGTTCACCGGAGATTTCTGCCGGAACAAGCGCAGGGAGCAGGAATGCCGACATTGATGCAATCAGCACTCCCCAGATGACAATCTGTGTGACGGCGACAAGACCTATGCCGCAGATTTTGCCGAGCATAAGCTGTGTCGGTTTGACGGATGACACCACTATTTCAAGCACTCGGTTGTTTTTCTCTTCGATAATACTTGTCATAACCATCTGACCGTAAAGCAGAAGACACATGTACAGCAGAAATGTAAGCACAATGCCTAGTATATAGCTAAGTATGGCTGATGACTGATTGGAGCCTTCTTCTTTGTCATTGCGCACAGACTGGAGCCTGACATTGCTGTGTATCTTGTCCATAATCCGGTCAAGATTTTCGATGTTGTAGGATTTGAGACGGTGGCTTTCGATGATTTTGTCAATATTGTCGGTTATGTCGCTTTCAAGAGACATTGAAGAGGCTCCGTTTGTGTATAGTTTCACAGAACCGGACTCTGAGTCCACGTCAGCCGGAATGAACAGCACACCGAAAACATCAGTACGGGCTATCGCGGAGTCAAGCTCCATGTTTACCGCAGTGTATTTTGTCGATTCTGTGTTTCGTAGCTCTGGAGCTATGATGCCGCTTTGGTCTACAACCAGAATATTGCGCTCGTCACTGCCTGACATTGTCATTATCAGAGCCGGAGCCACCATCATCAGGAGCATGAACACCGGCATGAGGAGTGTTGTGACTATGAAACTTTTTTTGTGGACACGTTCCATAAACTCGCGTCCTATGACTATTCCTATTTTAGATTTCATAATAATGTAGATGAGTTAGTTTTCAGCATCACTGGAGCCTACGGTGCTGATAAAAATGTCATTCATGGAAGCCATTACTTCGTTGATGCCGGCAATCTCTACAGCCGGGTTGGCTTTTGCTATTATGTCGCTGAGCGTACAGCCGGGGTTGATGAGCATTCTAAGCGAGTGCCTTTCACGAGGCGCGTCCGTTAGTTCAAAACCTGTTGCCAGCGGCGATAGCTCGTTCATAAGAGTTACGGGGTTGCCGGAAAACAGTATGTCGTAACGTCCGTCGGAATACCGGTGGCGTATGTCATCAACATTGCCGGAAAGAATGTTTTTACCTTTGTTTATAAGAGTGATGTTGGCGCATAGCTCTTCAACCGAAGACATGTTGTGGGTCGAGAATATGACCGTAGAGCCTTCGTCGCGCAGTCGCAGAATCTCTTCTTTGAGAAGGTTGGCGTTTATAGGGTCGAATCCTGAAAACGGTTCATCGAAAATAAGCAGTTTGGGGCGGTGGAGTACAGTGACTATAAACTGAACTTTCTGAGCCATGCCTTTTGACAGCTCCTCTACCTTGCGTTCCCACCAGGAGCTTATGTCAAACCGTTCGAACCATTCCTTGAGCTGTCTTGTGGCATCGGCTTTGGACATGCCTTTAAGCCGGGCAAAGAACAGCGCCTGCTCTCCGACTTTCATTTTTTTGTAAAGACCGCGTTCTTCCGGCAGGTAGCCGATATGTTCAACATCGGCAGCGGTAAGCGGATTTCCGTCAAAAGTTACAAGCCCCGAATCGGGGGCGGTTATGTGGTTTATTATGCGGATAAGGGTGGTTTTTCCGGCGCCGTTCGGACCGAGCAGTCCGTAGACACTTCCCTGCGGCACCTCGAGACTTATGTTGTCCAGCGCCATGTGTCCGGTGTATGTCTTGGACACATTTTCAACCGTTAGCAGATTCATTACTTATAATAGAGTTTTTATTTATATTCTTTCCGAAAAAGCGGTTTATTATGACTGCGAGAGCTCCGTCGCCTGTCACGTTGCAGGCGGTGCCGAAACTGTCCATTGCAATATAAAGGGCAATCATCAGCGCGTTCTGGGCATCTGAAAATCCCAAAATGCCGCTGAGAAGCCCCAGAGATGCCATTATGGCTCCGCCCGGTATTCCCGGGGCGGCAACAATTGTCACTCCGAGCATGGCTATGAAATTGGCAAACATTGCGGCATCGTACGGCAGTCCCTGCAACAGCATTATAGCAAGGGCGCACGCAACAATTTTCAACGTGCTGCCGCTCATGTGTATAGTGGCACAAAGAGGCACAACAAATCCAGCGACATCCTCACTGACACCCATTCTGACTGTTTGCCGCAGTGTTACAGGAATAGTGGCTGCGGATGACTGTGTGCCGAGCGCCGTAAAATACGCCGGCATCATGGTCCACAGCATACGAAGCGGATTTTTCCCGTTGAAAAGTGATGCTACTGCAAACTGGAAAAGCAAAATGAATATGTGTAGACAGAAAATAACCGCTATGACTTTGACAAAGGCAACCAATATTGTAGCAACTGTTCCGGACACGGTCATATTCATAAAAATACCGAAGATATAGAACGGCAGCAGGGGTATCACCGCCTTGCTGATGCTTTTTGCTATGATTGAACGAAATTCGTCCGCTCCATTTTTAAGCACACAGCCGTCGGTGAAGGCTATGCCCAGACCCAGAAGAAATGCAAGTACGAGAGCCGTCATTACAGGCAATGCCGGGGGCATCGGCATTGTAAACCAGGGTGCAATCTGCGCAGATTCCTGTTTAACAGAGAGCAGAGCAGGGTCGGCTGTAATTATGGAAGGGAAAATCATATTACAGGTGAAGTATGACGTGAATCCCGCAAACAGGGTTGCCACATAGGCAAGCAACGCGGTAGCCACAAGCATTTTCCCTGCCGATTTGCCTATGTCTCCTATTGCAGGAGTTACAAATCCGAGAATTATAAGCGGTATCAGAAAGTTTAAAAACTGTCCGAACACCTCATTGAAGGTCGCGCACAGGCGGCTCAGCCAGTCGGGTGCGACCAGCCCGATGCCGATTCCTGCGGCTATTGCTATAGCTATGCGCGGCAGCAGACTCAGTTTCAATGCCTTTTTCATTTTATAAGAATCTTTTCCGAGCGGTTGCCTTTGCGGCGGATGTAGATGCCGGGACGGAGATTGGTGCCGTCTACCCTCACACCACGCAGGTCATAATATTCTTCAGCTACCCCGTTGTCAATGTCGCTCGCCGGAACATCTGTGATTGCCGATGTGTTCTCAGTGCCCGAGAACGAGCCGGAGAGTCTTGCGTTCTGTTCAACCCAGAGCATGTCCAGCTCGATGTTGAAGTTGTTGCTTCTGTCGGAGAAGCCGTGAAGAGTTATGTCGAGAGTAACACCCGGCTTGACCTGAGAGCCGATTACAGCGCCGTCATAGGCCTTGAGTCCGTTGCCTACTGATGTAACACTGACACTTGGCACAGATATTGAGTTGCCCGCCATTGCCGCTCTGCCGGCTGCAGCGAAATCAATGCCTTCTATGCGGATGTCAACCCTGTTGCCATAGCCCGGAGTGATGAACACAGTTACCGAATGTTCGGTCTCGTTGCCGTCTGACTGTGTCTTGAGAATACCCGAATATGCGGTTTTTACCGGCTCGACGGGCGTATCTGCCATATTTGTGAATTTTACCAGGATAGGCACTCTTTTGCCGTCTTCCATAATCCAGACTACATCGACATTTACCCTTACGTTGTTGTCAGATGTTATTGTGCCGTCCACTTTGATGTCGGCAACAATCTCGCCGTCGGCGAGGCTCATGCCTTCGATGCGTCCGGTATAACGGTCATATCCGTTGCAAGGGGTCATGGTCACATTGTCGATTCTGATGTCGCCGAGTTTTGCAGGCTCGCTTGCCGCGTCAAGCGCAAGGCTGAAATCGGGCAGCAGGAATGTGTACAGACCGTCATCTCCGGTTTTTGCAATGCGTATTGTCGCGTCTGAGCCGCCCTCTGTTATATCATAACCCTCCATGGCTATAGTCAGCTTGCCGGCAACTGTCATCCACTCTATTTCATTGCGTTTGCCGTTGAACACAACGTTGATAGGTATGTCGTCACCATCCTGTTTCCACAGCACCTGTATTGTCATCACGGCATTGCCCGAAGCGTCCACTGAGCCGTCAAGGTTGATGTCGGCAATGATTTCGCCTTCAAGGAATGCCATGCCGGCAACAAAACCTTTGTAGGTTGTCAAGCCGTTTTGTTCAGATACCTCAACTCCGTTGACCTCTATGTCGCCGAGATTGAGCAAAGAACCGTCAAGGTCAAGACTGAAATCAGGCAGTTTGAAATCGCATTTGCCGTCAACCGGCTCTGTTATCAGCACAGTGGCGGGCTGACCCTCCGCTATGTAAGAACCCATCATCTCGATAGACAGTGTTCCGTCAAACTCGCTCCACTCACCCTCAGCCGGGGGGGCAGGGGGGAGGATTGTCGAAGTACACTCGCCGTTGAACTCCACGTCGATTGCGATGCCTTCCCAGAGTACGGCTATTGTCATGCTGGCGTTGCCGTCTGCATCGGTTGTGCCGGTTAGTGTCACATCGGCAACTATCGCGCCGTCGGCAAGCTCAAGTCCGTTGACAACACCGCTGTATGTGTAACCGCCCTTGCCGTCAGGAGTCATTGCCACATTCTCTACCTTTATGTCGCCGAGCGGGGCGGGACCGTCGCCGAGGTCGAGGCTGAAATCGGGTAGCAGGAATGTGCAAATGCCGTCACTTTCCTCAGTTATCTCGACTTTCGCAGCCTGACCGCCGCCGGTTATATCCTCGCCCATCATCATTATTGTCAAAGTTCCTTCGTACACCGAAGTAACACCGCCGGGCGACGGAGTTTCCGCCGGTTTTTTAAAGCGCAGCACATATTTGTGCTGGTTAAGACCGTCAATGTCGGCTCCTTCAGCAGAAACAACAATTGTCACTTCGGCATTGTCTCTGTCGTAGCTTACTGTTGCCGTAGCGGCATCTCCGCCAAGGGTGTATGACACCGCGCCGTCTTCGGGCATCTCCGACGACTCTATATTATATATATAGGTGTCCGGAGCAAAACCGGCAAGGGGTGTGCCGTTTATGATTATTGACGCGAGCCTGGAATTTACCGGCTTGTCGAAATGAAGGGTATACACATGGGTGTCTTTTCCGTCCAGGTCGGTGCCTGAGATATTTGTTACCGACACAGTCACCAGACCTTGCTCGACATCAATGCTCACCTGAGCCGAGGCGTTGCCGCTGCATGGCATGACGGTTGCCTCGATTTCATTTCGCGCGGGAGCCACTCCGGCAATGGTGTACTCAAAGCGGTTCTTGTCAAAGCCCTCTATTTCCGCTCCGCGTATTTTAAGCGATGACAGGCGGCTGAAATATGGCAGGTCAAAATGAAGAGTGTAGGTGGTAGACGATATGTAGTTGCCGCTGCCGTCTCCGCTGTTAGTGACGGTGACTGTAATGGTAGCCGTCTCCACGTCTGAGCTTATTTCATGAGAGCAGATTCCGCTTCCGGGGGCATAGACAACCGCCACGGCATCTGTAGACGGCATCGGCCCGCCGACAGTATACTCTGTTGTGCCGCTGCTGAACCCGTTCACAGCCACGCCGTCAATGGTGATGGATTCGGCGGCGCTGCTGTACGGCGGCTCGAACTGCACCAGATATATGTGTACGGCGGCTCCGTCCGGATCTTTTTCTCCGCTGTTGGTTACTTTAAGCGTAGCAATACCGTTGGCTCTGTCAAAGGCATATTCGATTGTGGGAGTGCCGGAGCATTCTCTGAATGTGGCGGCAAAAAGCGCTTTTGCGGCTTCATCGTCGGCAGGCAGCTGCATAGCCACTGCCATTGGGGTAGCTCCGTCCTGCGGCACATCGGCTATAATTGTTCCGCCTACTTTCAGCGACTCGATGCGGCTGAAATAAGGCAACGAGTACTGCACGGTGTAAGTGTGGGTGCTGAGTCCGTCCACATCAGGTTCGGAATTGCTCACCACAACGGTAATTTTTGCTGCTTCGGCATCTATTGTCTGATTTGCTATCTTGTAATCGCCAAGGTTGTTGCTGTTTTGTATAAATTGGTACAACACTTCGGCATTGGCGCCTCCGGGCATCTGTCCGTCAACAATATAGTCGAATTTGTTGCGGTCAAATCCCTCTATTTCGGTGCCGTTGACCATAATCGACTGCAGGCGGGAATAGTAGGGTCTGTCGTATGTAAGTATGTAGGTATGGGTGCTGAGTCCGTCGGCGTCCGGCTTTTCATTGCTCACAGTTACTGTGGCGGTTGCCTCGTCCGCGTCTGCCGTAACAGTGTGAACAGTTGTGCCGGCGGTAGGATTCATGAACACCAGCGATGCGTCTATATCGCGCTCGGTGTCGGGCAGTTTGGGTATCTGCCACAAAAGGCGCATCGGCACTTTACCGTCCGTAGCGACAAGCCCGAGAGTGTTGACCGAAGACCCGTCGGGAGCTGTAACCGCAGCGAGGCGTGAGTAATAGGGCAGGAACTGCAGGGTATATGTGCGCTCCGACTGTCCGCTGCTGTTGGCAATATCGTTTTTCACAAGGAGGGTTATCACTGCCTTGTTTTCGTCTCTGGTCACAGTCACAGTGGTACCGTCGCTGCTGTTGAACTCATCCTCGAAAATTTCCCATGAAATATCGCTTTCATTCACAACGGGAGTGGCTATATTGTAGTTTAGCACCGATTTGTCAAAGTTCTCCAGCGGCGTGCCGGCTATTCTGATTTCGCTCAGGTGGTTTGATCGGAAATCATCGGTCATTTTGTTGAACGAAAGGGTGTAAGTGTGAGATGTCTCGCCGTCGAAATCCTTGCCGCCGTCGGTGCCGGTAAATTTAAGTCTTATCTGGGGTGTCTCGGAATAAGCGTCGCCTATGCGTTCGGCGCTTACCGTCAGCGCCGAGCCAAACCATTCGTACTCGAAAGCATTGTCGGCGGGCATAAAGCTCCTTAGCTTGTACTCATAGTGCTTGGAGTCGAACTCCGGACTCCATTCAACCATATTGCCTTCGGTGTTACGCAGAGATATGTTGCGCGGTCGAGAAACGCTCACAGGTGCGAGCTTAAGAGTGTAGGTGTGCGATGATAGTTTGTCGTAGTCTTTATCGGCCTGAGAGTTTGTTACAGTGATGCTGCCTGTGGAATTTTCAGTATCTATGGATATTTCCGATGACTGGTAGTCGTCGGGCAGTATATATACAGGCTCTATGGCATTTATGTCGGGCAGCGGCATAAGCGAAGTCAGGTCAATGGTATTGTCTTCCGTGTTGACCGGATATGTGGTGCCTCCGATAACCACTCCTGATATGCGAGATGACACAGGTGGGTTATAGACCACTGTGTAAGTCCTGGAAATTTTCGGGTCAGCGTCGTCATTGACTACTGTAATCTCGATTTTTGGAGCGATATCCACATCTTTAACCTCGCTACAAGTGTATGTAGGGTTGCCGCTCGATTTTTTCAGTGTCACATTCTTGACACCGCCGGCAACGCTATATCGCTGCCCCACTGCAATCTCCCCGTTTTCATTCGGTGACAAACTGTTGCCTCTTTCCATATCGACATGTTCTATTTCTGCTATATAGGGCAGAAACTCCAGTGTGTATGAGGTTTTTACCGAGTTGTCTTCCGGATGTGTCACCGTCATTGTTCTTGTCGGTCTGTCGTTAGAACCCTCTCTGTCGCCGAGTGTCGGGGGTGTTTCAATGTTGCCTGACAGCACTGCGACAATCTCGCCGGTAAATGGTTGTTTAGTAGATATTGTAGATGTAGGTTCCCACGGTCCCGAAATCTTTTCATTGTTGACAATCAGCGACAGCAGGTCTATTTTGAGAGTTCTTTTGAACGTGATGCTATATGTGTGAGACGTTTTACCGTCAATGTCCTCAAATCCGGCACTGCTGCCGTTTTTGTTTGTAACAGTTATAGTGGCTACAGCCTCGGAGGCGCTGCGGTTTGCAACCGCTATATTTGCCACTCCGGAGCCGCTGTTGCCCATAAAAGTTACCGAAATATCAGCGGCGGTAGGCAGCTCGTCCACATTCAGCGAGTATTCATACTTGTTTGAGTCAAACCCATCAACATCCAGTCCTTTAACCTTAAGTGATGCAAGCCTTGAGTAATACACCAGCTTAACATCATCGATATCAAGGTAATTTCCTTCTCCGACAACTGAGGAACCGCCAAAATAGTCCCCCGCTGCAAAAATGACATTAAATTTAGTAGGAACACTATTACTTTTATATTCAAATTCTGTGTATGAATTAATCCAATCATCACTATTGTCTGTAATGGTCAGATTGATTAATGAAATCAATTCAGCATCTGAACTTTTCGTAACACTCCCTCCGAGACATCCGTCAAGAGAATATCCAATAACATTCCTTTCTCGATCTATCATTGTGATTGTTTTTGGACTTCCAAACGCCTTTATCTCAGAAGGCACAGATGCTTGTTGCCATTCTCCCTTCCATGCATACGCAACTATGGTTGTTATTTCATCTGGCTTATGAGTTCCACGTCCTCTTTTGTAATAAAAAGACATAGCATCTGGTCGATGTGAAAAAACTGTACCACCATAAGAGCCTCCATCATTTTTTTTACCCATCACAGAAGTAGACCATGTTGTTCCCAATGTTATATATCCGGGAACTTTTTGCGATGACATAGTTGAATTAGGACTGTTGATTACTCTAACACCATTACTCGAATTATGTCCGCTAATTTGTTGACCGACCTCGGTAGCTCCGGTTCCACCGATGCCAATAACATGTGATATTGTCCAAGAAGTTGGCGTTTTACCTTTAGTTTTTGTGTTGCCACTACTTGTCCAAGGGACGCAGTCTACCCACCCCTCTTCAAATCCGTTGTTTGGCAGCTGCTGGGCTGTCGCGGTAAACGGGTTGCCGACAAGCATTGCAGCGGCGCTCAATGCGGTGGAGAGAAATATTTTTATTCGTTTCATACCTATCAAACGATTGGTTTTAGCAAAATTACAAGCACACTAATTGCTCACATTGCTTACGCGTGAGCGCTCGTGCGCGTATATATCAAGATGCAAAAATAGCTCAAATATTCCGAACGGCAAAACACGCCCCCAACACCGGGGCGCTTTAAGCTCTTTTACCGCAACAAATGGCGTGCGGTGCGATTTGGTCGGTAAGATGTCAAAAAAATTATTAACTTTGCATGCCCGCAACTGTATTGCGGGCAGAAAAGTTGTGTAACATGAAACTTAAAGGGCAACACATTTTCAGGCTTGTGTGCATAACGCTGCTGTGGCTGGCGCTGTGCTATATTGTCATTGTGTCGCAGCCGTTTAACCTGCGTGTGGCTTTTATTCTTGTTGCCTCCGCAATAATTGTGTTTGTGCCTTTGTATAAGAAGTATGTGCGCTGTAAAGACAACAACGACGACTCTCAAAGTACCCGCTGACGAGAGCATACATAAACCGGACCCCGAAGTGTATCCGCTTCTGAGTTCCATAAATTCGCCTGACGACCTCAGGCGGCTGCCGCAGGATTCTCTTCCGGCGGTGTGTGCCGACATAAGGCATTTTCTGATAGACAGCCTTTCGACCAACCCGGGTCATTTTGCCTCAAGCATGGGCGCGGTTGAGCTGACTGTGGCGCTTCACTATGTGTTCAACACTCCCTACGACCGGATTGTGTGGGATGTCGGTCATCAGGCTTACGGGCATAAACTGCTCACAGGCAGGGCAGGGCGCTTTCATACCAACAGAAAGCTCGGCGGCATAAGCGGCTTTCCCAATCCGGATGAAAGCGAGTATGACACATTTACCGCTGGTCATGCCTCCAACTCAATATCGGCGGCGCTCGGAATGGCTGCCGCAGGCGCTTTGAAAAAAGAAACACCCCGCCGTAATGTGGTGGCAGTCATAGGAGACGCGTCAATAAGCGGAGGTCTTGCTTTCGAGGGGCTCAACAATGCGGCAAACGCCAACAGCAACCTGCTCATTGTGCTTAATGACAATGACATGTCGATTGACCGCAATGTCGGCTCCCTAAACTCGTATCTTGCCCACCTCGCAGCTTCAAAAGGCTATAACAGTTTTCGCAACAAGCTGTCGCGTGTAGCACGCCGTCTTGGACTTGTGACTGACAGCGGCAAATGGCGCATACTCCGGTTCAACAACAGCATAAAATCGCTCATCAGTAAAGAGCAGAATATATTCGAAGGACTGAACATCAGGTATTTCGGTCCCTTTGACGGGCATGACCTGCCGCGCATTGTCAAGGTGCTTAACGACATAAAGGATATTCCCGGTCCCCGTCTGCTGCATCTTCGCACAATAAAGGGTAAGGGCTATGCTCCGGCAGAGAACGACCCCGCTCCATGGCATGCTCCGGGGTGTTTTGACCCCGGCAGCGGAAAGCGGCTGGGCGAGGGTGATGACAGGCATCGCCCCAAGTTTCAGACTGTTTTCGGAGAGACACTCAAAACCCTTGCCGCCTCAAACAGCCGTATTGTGGGCATAACGGCGGCAATGTCGTCGGGTACCTCTATGAACATTCTTCAGGAGAGTATGCCGGCAAGAGTGTTTGACGTAGGCATCTCCGAGGGTCATGCAGTGACTTTTGCCGGCGGTCTTGCCAAAGAGGGTATGTTGCCTTATGTGGCTATATACTCCGCGTTTTTACAACGCGCTTATGACAATATAATCCATGATGTGGCTGTGCAGGGACTGCCTGTGACATTCTGTATAGACCGTGCCGGACTTGTAGGCGAGGATGGTGTGACGCACCACGGAGTGCTTGACCTTACTTACATGCGTGCCATTCCGGGCATAACAGTGGCTGCGCCACGCAATGCAGACATTTTGCGCAACCTGCTTTATACTTCTCAGCTGCCCGACCGTCAGGGACCATGGGCAATACGCTATCCGCGCGGACGCGGCTACTGTGCCGACCCTGACGCACCCATGCAGAAAGTCGAGATTGGCAAAGGTGAGCTGTTAAGAGCCGGAAGCGATGTTACAGTGCTTAGCCTCGGAGCGATAGCATCAGAAGTGTCCGAGGCTATAGACAAGGCGGAGAGCCGTAGGGTGAGCGCCGCGCATTATGACATGGCTTTTCTCAAACCACTGGATGAGGATATACTCGCAGAGGTGGTCAGAGCCGGTAAACCGGTGGTGACTGTCGAGGACGGCACTGTGGAGGGCGGTCTTGGCGGAGCCGTGCTCGAATGGATGAGCGCTAACGGACACTCGCTGCTGGTTACAAGAATCGGTGTACCTGACTCTTTTGTGCCTCAGGGCAAGGTGCCGCAGCTGTTCAAACTGTGTGGCATGGATGCCGATGCCATCGCTGAAACCATTGTGCGGGCGGGCAGGGGGACCGCGCAGTCATGAAAATAGTAATAGCCGGAGCCGGAGAGGTGGGGTCTCACCTCGCAAAACTATTGTCGCGCGAGGCGCAGGATATCATTCTCATAGACCAGGATGCCGACAAGCTCGCTGTCATTGACGCCAACTATAACCTCATGACTCTGAGAGGGTCGCCAATGTCTTTCCATGTGCTGAAAGAGGCAGGCGTGGAGCGTTGTGACCTTTTCATAGCCGTGACCCCTTTTGAAACAAACAATGTCATAGCCGCATCTGTGGCAAAGAGCCTCGGCGCACGCAAAACAGTTGCCCGCATTGACAATTATGAGTTTATGGAGCGCTCTCATGCGGAATTTTTTTCGCGCATGGGTGTGAACAAGCTCATTTACCCCGAGTATCTCGCCGCCCAGGAAATAATGACATCGCTCGAACGTACCTGGGTCAGAACCTGGTTTGAAATCCATAACGGCGAGCTAATAGTGGTGGGCGTCAAAATCAGAGATGCCAACGCCACCTTGTGCGGCATGCAGCTGAAACAGCTCGCCATGCAGCAGCATTTCTTCCATGTGGCGGCGATTCGCCGCTCCCACGAAACCATCATACCGCGTGGCGATGACCGCATAAGGCTCAACGACATAGTCTATTTCACGACAACGCGAAACCACATAGACTCTATCCGCGAGATGTGCGGCAAGCGGCAGGAGGACATTCGCAAAGTTCTGATAATGGGCGGCAGCCGCATAGCAGTCAGGCTCATAGCCATGGCATCAAACAAATACAAATTCAAAATCATAGACATAGACCGCAGCAGGTGCGAGAAACTGTGCGAAAAATGTGCCGATGTGAGAATTGTGCACGGTGATGCGAGAGATGTCGAGACCCTTGTTGAAGAGGGCATAGACGACATGGATGCGTTTATCGCGCTCACAGACAGCTCGGAAACCAATATCCTTGCCTCGCTGTCGGCGAAGGAGCACGGCGTTTACAAGACAATAGCCGAGGTGGAGGATCTGCAATTCATTTCGGAGGCAGAAAACCTCAATATCGGAACAATAATAAACAAAAAGCTTCTTGCGTCAAGCAATATCTTCCAGCTGCTGCTTGACACAGACTCCTCGACCTCAAAATTCATGGCGCTCGCCGATGCCGATGTGGCGGAAATCGAGGTCAAGCCGAAATCAAAGATTACAAAGGCTCCTGTCAAGGATTTGAGTCTAAGCCGCGACATGACAATTGCAGGGCTTATACGCGACGGCAAGGGCATGCTGGTGAGCGGTAACACGCACATTCAGCCGGGCGACAGGGTTGTGGTGTTCTGTCTTGCGGGAGCCATACATAAGATTGAACGTATTTTCAGCTGATGGCTTCGCGACGGTTTGACATCAATTACCCCATGCTGCTCAGGGTCATAGGCTGGCTTCTTATGATAGAGGCAGGCTTTTTGCTTGTACCGCTTGCAACCTGCGCTGTGTACGGCGAGCTCCACGACCTTGAGGCTTTCGGCATAAGCGCCGCAGTCACGGCGGCTGCCGGAATGGCGATGACTTTCGGCATACGCCCCCGCCGCCCGGACATGGCAAAGCGCGAGGGATTTCTTCTGACAGCGAGTGTATGGCTCTTTTTTACAATTTTCGGAATGCTGCCCTTTATGCTCTGCTCGACTCCAATGAGTCTCAGCGATGCCTTTTTTGAAGCGATGAGCGGATTCACAACCACCGGCGCGAGTGTGGTGGTGTCGGTTGAGGAGCTGTCGCACGGTGTGCTGATGTGGCGATGCCTGATGCAGTGGATTGGAGGAATGGGTATCATACTTTTTACCCTTGCTGTAATACCCATGCTCAACTACAGCGGCGGCATGCAGATGTTTAACGCCGAGGTTACCGGTATAACGCACGACAAAATCCGGCCGCGCATATCGCAGACCGCAAAGTGGCTGTGGGGCGTGTACTTCGCTCTTACCGCGTTGCTCACTATACTGCTGTGGATAGGGCCGATGGACTTTTTTGACAGTCTGTGCCACGCCTTTTCTTCAATATCCACAGGCGGATACTCGACACGCGATGACAGCGTTGGTGCCTGGGACTCGCCCTATGTAACAGCTGTAATCACTGTGTTCATGTTTTTGGGCGGTGTGAACTTCGCGCTGATATTCAAGGCTGCGCAAGGCAATGTCCGTTCGCTGTGGCGCAACGATGTTTTCCGCGCCTACATTCACATAATCATAATAGCGTACATATTCTTTCTTGTGGCTATAGTGCGTCGCGGACTCGCTACCGATATAGCTTCGGTGACTCTTGACCCGCTGTTTCAGATAATCTCCACAATAACATCTACCGGATTGACTGTCAGTAATTTTGAGGAATGGGGAACCTTTGTGCTCGCTTTGTTGTTCATGCTTATGTTTTTTGGAGCGTGCGCAGGCTCTACAAGCGGCGGTGCCAAGATCGACCGCCTGATATACCTTTTTAAGAACACCCGAAACGAGCTGTACCGCTGCCTGCACCCGTCTGCGATAATGAGCGTAAGAGTCAACGGCAAAGTGGTTCCGACCGATATTGTGAATAAAGTAATAGCCTTCCTTTGCCTTTATGTGATGATAATAATGATTGGCGGAATAGTGCTGACCGCGTTTCAGATACCGTTAGTCGATGCCTTCTTTTCATCATTTTCCTGTATAAGCAACACCGGGCTCGGTTCCGGTGTCACAGGCTATGGCGAAAACTATGTAGCCATTCCGGATGTCGGCAAATGGGTGCTGTCGCTGCTTATGCTTATCGGCCGCCTTGAGTTGTTTACGGTGCTGATTCTGTTCACTCCAGGCTTCTGGCGCAAATAGCCGCTTCTGTGCATAGTCTGCCAATTAAGCCGTGTTAGCTTTTTTTTAAGAAATAAAATTATAGCTTTTTGTACCTTTGCAGACTATGGCAAAAAAAAATACAGTCAAATCAAAAAATATATCTGTTACATCCGGCAATATCAGCGCCAAGGGTGTAAGAGTCAACAATCTCAAAGGTGTAGACATTGAAATAGAGCGCGGCAAAATGACAGTTGTCACCGGAGTGAGTGGCAGTGGAAAGTCAAGTCTTGCATTTGACACCCTTTACGCGGAAGGGCAACGCCGCTATGTTGAAAGCCTTAGCTCCTACGCCCGACAGTTTCTCGGGCGTATGCCCAAGCCGGAAGCGGAGTGGATAAAAGGGTTGCCGCCGGCGGTAGCCATAGAGCAGAAGGTCACCACCAGAAATCCAAGGAGTACAGTCGGTACCGCTACCGAGATATACGACTATCTCCGCCTGTTGTACGGGCGCGTAGGCAGAACTTTCTCTCCTGTATTTGGCGAAGAGGTTAAAAAGCATACCTCTGAAGATGTTGTCGACGCGCTGTTCTCTCTTGAAGAGGGTACAAGGTATGCAATTACCGCACCGGTAATTTTGCCCGAAAACCGTAAACTGAAATCTCAGCTTGAGGTTTATTCAAAAGCCGGTTACAGCCGAATTTTCAGAAACGGAGAGTTTGTAGACATACCGGACATTGCAAGCGAAAACCTCTCCGACCCCTCCGGTCTGGAGCTGGTTGTGGATCGCAGCATGGTAAAGTATGACGCGGACGAGCGCAGTCGCGCGGCGGAAAGTGTTGAAACAGCCTTTTTTGAAGGAGCAGGGCAGCTGCGTCTGTGGATATGGAAGCCCGGAGAGCGTGTGCCTGTAGCGATGGATTTTTCCAGACGGTTTGAGGCAGACGGCATTACATTTGTCGAGCCGACAGAAATGATGTTCAATTTCAACAATCCTTATGGAGCCTGCCCAGTGTGTGAAGGACTCGGACTGGTAGAGGGAATTGACGAACGGAAAGTTGTGCCTGACACATCGCTGAGCATTTATGAAGGTGCTGTAGCGCCGTGGCGTGGAGAAAAACTCGGCTTGTGGCGACAGGAACTCATAAACACTGCTGAATCAGTCGGTTTTCCGATTCATCGTCCGTATATGGAGCTGACTCAGGAACAAAAAGACTTTCTGTGGCACGGAGGCAACGGCTTCGGCGGCATCGACGGATTTTTCGAAATGGTGGATGCGAACAGGCACAAGGTGCAGTACAGTGTAATCAAGGCGCGCTACAGAGGGCGCACCGTGTGCAAGACCTGTCACGGCAGCCGTTTGCGCAAGGACACGGAATATGTCAAAATCGGCGGTAAAACAATAGCGCAGTTGTGTGCAATGCCGATAGACAGGCTTGCCGGATTTTTCGCCAACCTTGAACTTGACGGTCATGACCGGAAAATTGCGACCCGTATAACTACTGAAATCAAAGCTAGGCTGGAATACCTTATGGATGTAGGACTCAGCTATCTTACCCTTGACCGCCGGGCGTCATCACTGTCAGGTGGTGAAAGCCAACGCATAAATCTTGCAACATCTCTGGGCAGCCCGCTCATGGGTTCGATGTACATACTTGACGAGCCAAGCATAGGGCTTCATCCCAGAGACACAATGCGGCTTGTAAATGTGATGCACAAGCTGCGCGATGCCGGAAATACGGTTATTGTTGTCGAGCATGACGAAGATATTATGCGCTCGGCAGACAACCTTGTGGATGTCGGCCCTGATGCCGGCAGCCTCGGCGGAGAAATTGTGTTGGCGGGAGCTGTATGCGATATAAATGAAAGCACCCCCGGTCACACCGCAGAATTTCTTACAGGGCGTGATTCCATACCGGTTCCGGCTTCAAGACGCAAATGGCGAGATTCTATAATAATAAAAGGCGCACGCGAAAACAACCTTAAAAATATTGATGTGAGATTTCCACTCGGAGTGCTGACCGCTGTTACAGGAGTGAGCGGCAGCGGAAAATCCACACTTGTGCGGTCTATATTGTACCCCGCTCTGCTTGCCCACCTTGACATATCATCGTCGGCGGCAGACTCACGGACAACCGGAGCATTCTCATCTTTGCAAGGAGACCTGTCTCGTATTACAGGAGTGGAGCTTGTTGACCAGAATCCCATAGGGCGCTCTTCAAGGTCTAATCCCGCGACATATATAAAAGCCTATGATGAGATACGCAAGCTGTTTGCCGAACAGCAAATGTCTAAACAAATGGGATTCAAACCAGGATACTTCAGCTTTAATGCCGAAGGCGGTCGATGCGAGGAGTGCAAAGGCGAAGGCACTCTGACTATTGAGATGCAGTTTATGGCGGATATAACCATGGTGTGTCCGGAATGCGGGGGGAAACGATTCAAAAAAGAGGTTCTGGAGGTGTTGTACAGAGAAAAAAGCATTGCCGACATTCTTGAAATGACTGTAAATGAGTCTATCGAATTTTTCAGCAACGCACCCGGAGCCTCTGTTACTGAAAAGAAAATAGCACGGTTGTTGCAGCCGCTCGCCGATGTCGGACTCGGCTATGTCAAGTTAGGGCAGAGCACATCCACTCTGTCCGGAGGAGAGAGCCAGCGGCTTAAACTGGCAGGATACTTCGCCTCGGAAAAACTGCAGCCTACAGTATTCATTCTTGACGAACCGACAACCGGATTGCATGCGGCAGATATATCCCGCCTAATGAAATCTCTTAACGCGCTGGTTGACAGAGGGCACACCGTCATAGTCATCGAGCACAACCTGGATGTTATTAAATCGGCCGACTATATTATCGACATGGGACCCGACGGAGGAGATGCCGGAGGACAACTTGTTGCCTGTGGCACTCCGGAGGAGGTTGCCGCCTCAAAAACTCTTACAGCCGGCTATCTTGCCGCAAAACTAAAAAACACGAATTAACGTTTTGAGTATATACACGTCAGAGCAACCATATGGACATAACTGAAGCAAAAACACCACACCGCCCCCGTATCGTGGTAGTAGGGGGGGGCTTCGCAGGTTTGAACCTTGTGAAAAAACTAAATAAGAAGTATTTCGAGGTAATATTGGTGGATTCCAACAACTACCATTCATTCCCGCCACTTTTCTATCAGATAGCGAGCAGCGGGCTTGACCCCTCCAGTATCTCATTCCCTTTCAGACGTGAAATGCGAAAAGGCTCTGTCAAGGGGGTAAAATATCAGATGGGAGAGGTTAGCGCTATCGATTTTTCCAGAAAAGAGGTTACTACCCAATACGAAACTCTCAGTTATGACAAACTGGTAATAGCGGCAGGAACAACCAATAATTTTTTTGGCAATGATGAATTGATAAAATCGGTATACACCATAAAATCAGTGCCTGAAGCCATACGTTGTCGCGATGAAATACTTGAACGAATGGAACGGGCGACACTCACTTCCGATAAAGCACTGAGAAAGAAATTGCTGAGTTTCACGGTTATAGGCGGTGGTCCCACCGGAGTGGAGATTGCTGGCGCATTAGGGGAGATGAAACGCTACATTCTGCCCCGTGAATACCCCACCATATCTCCTGACGAGGTGAGCATAACACTGATAGAAGGCTCTGACAAACTTTTGGGTGCCATGAGTGCAAAATCATCGGCAAAGGCTCTTGAGTATTTGAAAACGCTTATGGTGGATGTGCGTCTTAAGCAGATAATGACTTCTTATGAAAACGAGACAGTTGAACTCGGAGACGGCACGACAATGGAAGCGGGTATGGTTATATGGACAGCCGGTGTTACTGCAAGAAAATTTGATTTCGCCGGCAACACACCGCAACTTGACAAGTCTTCGCGGTTTGTGGTAGACACCTCTTGCAGAGTATCGGGGCTGGATGATGTCTATGCGCTGGGCGACATCTCATTCATGCCGACAGACTCAAATCCCAAAGGTTATCCACAGCTTGCACAGGTCGCAATTCAGCAGGCTGTACATCTGGCTGGCGAACTTAACACAGGAAAGTTTACAGAATTCCGTTACAAGGATAAAGGAGCTATGGCAACTGTCGGAAGAAATCTTGCTGTGGCCGATTTGCCGCATGTCAGTCTTTCGGGATTTATAGCATGGCTCACATGGATGTTTATTCACCTCATTTCTATTCTTGGAATGAGAAACAAACTCACCGTACTCATTACATGGATATGGGCATACTGCTCTTATCCGACATCCTTGAGGCTGATAATAAGACCATCCAGATACCCTTTGAAGTCAAAACATTTGTGATACTTGCGCCGGCGCTTTGTCACAACGGCATTATTTACTAATTTTGTGCGCTATAAAGGGTAGCCGGGCGTTTCGTCGCTCACCGATGAACAAGCGGTGTGAGGAAAGTCCGGGCAACACAGAGCGCCACACTTCTTAACGGGAAGCTGTCGGAAACGGCAGAGTAATGTGACAGAAAACAACCGCCGCTACATGCGGTAAGGGTGAAAAGGCGGGGTAAGAGCCCACCGGGTTCCATGGTGACATGGAATGCCGCACATCTTTGGGTTGCAAGACCATGTATACCGGCATTTAAGGGTTGCTCGCCCATTGTCGGGGGGTAGGTCGCTACAGCTGTGCGGCAACGTACAGCGCAGATAAATGACGAAACGCAGCGTCAAGCCGCTTTATGCGGAACTGTCGGCTGCGACATAACCCGGCTTATAGCCCGGCTCCCTTTTTTATTTTGTCTTACGGTTTTCCTATACAATGGTATTGAAGCCCTTCGCTATTGACTTCCGAAGCTGTATAGATGTTTCGCCCGTCAATGACAACATTTCCTTTCATGACCTTTTTTATTGCACTCCATGACGGAATCCGGAAAGCTTTCCATTCGGTCATAAGAGCCACAGCATCGGCATCCACTGCCGCGTCATACATGTCACTTGCATAATGCACCGCATTGCCTATGCGCCGTCGGCATTCATTCATGGCAACCGGATCGTATACACTTACAGTGGCTCCCTCTTTCAGCAGCATTTCAATGAGAGTGAGAGACGGAGCAAGCCTCATGTCGTCTGTCTCCGGCTTGAATGCAAGTCCCCACACGCCTATTTTCTTGCCCTTTAGTGACCCGAGAGCTTTTTTTAATTTCGTCCCGACTATGGCTTTCTGGCTCTCGTTCACAGCCTCTACAGCCTCTATCACCCTCATGCGATAGCCAAATTGCTCTCCGGTTCGCATCAGAGCCTTGACATCCTTTGGAAAACAGGAACCGCCGTAACCGCAACCGGGGTACAAGAACTTGGAACCGATACGTGCATCCGTACCGATACCCTTCCTGACCATATTGACATCGGCACCTGTGAGTTCACACAGATTGGCTATGTCGTTGATAAAGGATATTCTGGTCGCAAGCATTGCATTGGCGGCGTATTTGGTCATCTCAGCCGAGGGGATGTCCATGAATATTACTCTGAAATTCGACAGCAGAAACGGACGGTATAAACGTTCCATTACCATGCGCGAACGCTCGCCTTCCACTCCGATAACAACCCTGTCCGGAGACATGAAATCTTTTATAGCAGCTCCCTCTTTAAGAAACTCAGGATTGCTTGCTATCTCAAAATCAATGTCAGCGCCACGCAAGGCAAGTTCCTCAGACACAATATCGCGTACAATATTAGCGGTACCGACAGGAACCGTGCTTTTGGTTACGAGAACATTAAAACGGGTTATGCACTTGCCAAAAGTATGTGCCACCGACTTTACGGCAGAGAGATCTGCCCCGCCGTCATCATCCGGAGGTGTGCCTACGGCACAAAAAACAGCCTCGACATCGTTTATGCAATTCTCCAGCGATGTGGTGAACTCAAGGCGCCCGGCTGACACATTTCTGTCAACAAGCTCCTTGAGCCCCGGCTCGTAAATGGGTATTATACCATTCTTCAGAGAATCTATTTTGGAAGAGTCAATGTCAACACACGTCACCATCGCACCCATTTCTGCAAAACAGGCTCCGGACACAAGTCCTACATATCCGGTTCCGACGATAGCTATTCTCATGCCTTCAGAATGTTGTTTTTAGAAAAGATATGCTACGCGTATATTCCACTCATGGGCGCGCGCACTATAGTTGGTAAGTATTTTCGCTTTGGTGACATAGGTCATGCCCATGTTATAGGAGCATGTCAGCTGCCAGTTCTTGAAAAGTTCAGCTCCGGCACCGACTTCTATTGCCAAGTCCCCGCCCGAAAAATCAAAAGCGGGAAGTTTGCTGTTGCCGACATGAATTCCGAATGTAGGACCGGCATATACCAGCGGGGCTATTATATCTTCAAGTCCGTTAAGCCGGGTATATTTGAACCTAAGGTGCAAGGGGAGTGCTACATAGTGTAGCCCGAGGTTTTCGGTTCCGTAATTTTGCACTGCCCAGACTTTTTTCTCTCCGAGATTAAGTTTGGCTCCGCGGCGTTCATAATACAGACCGAGGTCTATACCGAATCCGATTCCGGGAAACATCATCTCGGCAACTATACCGCCCGAATAACCAATTGTCTTGTCTACACTTATCAAATTCTGTTTGAACTTCAGGTCTGAAACCGATATACCTACCATAGGTCCGTATCTGAACTGAGCCTTTGACGCGACGGGTAGCAGAGCTGCAGCAGCGAGTGCTAATGCTATTATGGTTTTTCTCATTATATGTTTTTGTTTATGATGACAAAGTTACAAAAATATTTAAAGGGTTGCTACCCCCGAACCTTAACGGTTGGGGATATCAACCTCTGTTTCTCTGCCTTTGATGAGATAATCAGTGAAATAATCGACCAATCGCCAGTAGAAATATTCGTCCATATTGCCGAATGAGTGGCGCTGTGTCGGTAAATATAGGAAATCAAAACGCTTGTTTGCGTTTATAAGGGCGTTTGCCACTCGGATTGAATTGCCGGGATGCACGTTGTTGTCGATATCTCCGTGAACAAGCATGAGGTGTCCTTTGAGATTGCGTGCTATTTCAGGATTCGTCCTTATTGAATATACGAATGTGGTGTCGCCCTCGTCGCTTACAACTTCTTTAACTCCGTGGTGAGTCTCGCTCCACCAGCGGTTGTATATGCGGTTATCGTGGTTTCCGGCAGCAGATACCGCAACCTTGAAGAAATCCGGATACTGAAGTATTGCAGCGGTTGACATGAAGCCACCGCCTGAATGACCGTGAATGCCTACTCGGTTTATGTCAATATAAGGATGTCTTTGGGCGAGAGCCTCAATTGCCGCTTTCTGATCGGCAAGTCCATAGTCGCGGAGATTGCCATAGCCATAGTTGTGGTACCATTTTGAGCGGTCAGGATGACCGCCACGGTTGCCGACTGTGATGACTATGAATCCAGCCTGGGCGAGTCGGTCAGTGCGTACAGACATTCGCGTAAACGGATAGCTGGTAGCTTCAACCTGAGGTCCCGGATATACATAGTCTATTATAGGATAGCTTTTTGTCTCATCAAAATTGAATGGCTTGTACATAACGCCGTATAGGTCGGTGACTCCATCGGCAGCTTTGACTGTGAATGTTTCGGGAAATTTATATCCGGCCTCAAAAAGACGGGAAAAATCGGAGCGTTCAAGAGCAATCAGTTTTTTCCCTGTTACGGTTGAAAACACAGCGGTTTCGGGAATTGAGTCCACTCTTGAATAGTTGTTTACAAAGTATCTGGCATTATCATCTATTACGGGGGCGTGGAAATAATCGCCGGTTGTCAGTTTCCTGACCGGACCGCCGTCGAGGCTAACGCTGTACAGATTCTGATAGTAGGGGTTTTGTCCGGCTTCACGCCCCATGCCTGTGAAATATATGGTGCGCGACGATTCGTCTACAGCAAGTATGCGGTGGACATGCCAAGGACCTTCAGTCAGTCGGCGTTTCAGATTGCCGTTTCCGTCATACAGGTACAGATGAGCCCAACCATCTCTTTCGCTCCACTGTACCAGTTCTTTTCCACCGGCAATAGCTGATAAAGGACGTACCTCCTGATATGTGTTCATGCGTTCCTCTATGAGAGGTACTATAGAATCGGCGCCTATTGTATATGAACAGATGTCTATGCGGTGTAAGTCACGGCTTGAACGCGTTACATAAAAGTGGTTGTTGTCGCCAAGCCATTTGTTTGCCACATCGTATTTGAATCGGTCCGACTGTTTGCGCGGTGCGTAGGCAACCGACAGAGTCTGATCCTTGAATCGGTCTGTCTTAATCTCTTTACGGCTGTTGTCGGTCATGTCAAAGATGTAGAGGTGTTCTATCGGCGCCTCTTTTTCTCCGGGCATCTGGTACTTGTATGTCTCAAGTGTGGGGCGAGGTTCGGCGACAGAGTTTATAACCCAAAGGGGCTTAACTTTGCGGTCATCGCTGATATTGGTGACAAAATAGCGTGAATCCGGAGACCATACGCCATATACTCCCTTTCTCTTTCCATTGCACAGAGTATCGGTATTGAGCGTGCTGTAAGGCTGTCCGTACCCGAAGTCAGGCACTCCTTCTGTTGTCAGGGCAATATCGACAACGGTAGAATCATTCTCATCTTTTTTGAGCTTTTCGTAATCCTCGCGACTCATGCGGTAAAGGTTCAGGTCTTTGGCGTAAACCACTGTTTTGCCGTCAGGCGACACCGATGCCCAGTGCAAGTATTTTGTCTCCTTTTTTTTGTCTTTAAGATGAGTGAGGGTCTTGGTCGGATAGTGGTATGAGAAATAGAAAATCTCTTTTTCTCCACGTTTGGGTTTCTTCGCGGTAGAGGTTGTGTCGGGTTTTGCCTCCTGCGAGGATACAACTTCAAATGTAAATGTTTTACCATCGCCCTGAGGCTCGAGATTGCGGATTGGCAGAGCAGAGCCTATAAAAGGATCATTGACTATCTCGGTAAGCTGTGCGGCAAGTCTGTCATGGTCAAACAACAATGATTTTGTGCCTTTTGCCGGCTCTACGATATACCATCTGGTACCATTACCGGTTTTATAACTGTAGAAAAAAGCATCGCCTGTGGGAAGCCATTGGGGGTCTACTGCTGTGCTGAACAGCATATTGCCAAGTTTTGAGCCGGCGAAACGCTGGGCAAATGTGTAGTCACTCGCGGCAGGCTCATTTGTAGCCGCATAGGTTGTAGCCGGTGTTCCCAGCGAAAGGAAAAGAAGCACCGTCGGTGCCAGAAATCTTTTTCTCATATCTGAAATGTGATTGTTTTTGCAATGTAATCTATTATAAAAGGCTGTATACACCTATTTATAATAGCCACATTGCAAAGTTAGCTCAAATTTTTTACAGCAGTTTTATTTTTAATGCTCTTTATTTGTTTGGTTGTGTTATTTGTTTTTATATTTGCGCTATAAAACCATACTATAATTATGATTTACAGCTTTCGCATAGTTTCAGATGAAGTAGATAACTTCAAGAGAGAGATTAATATAGATGCCGATGCCACGTTTCTGGATTTCAGAAATGCCATTTGTGATTCTGTCAATTACGACAAGGGGCAAATGAATTCATTTTTCCTGTGTGACGAGGGTTGGGAGAAAGGAAAGGAGATTACTCTTGAAGACATGGGGTCTGATATATCGGACGATGTGTATCTGATGGATGAATGCATACTCGGAGATTTTCTTGAGGATGAAGGTCAGCGTCTCATATTTGT
Source organism: Muribaculaceae bacterium Isolate-104 (HZI) (assembly GCA_003762715.1). Lineage (GTDB taxonomy): Bacteria > Bacteroidota > Bacteroidia > Bacteroidales > Muribaculaceae > Paramuribaculum. The sequence goes on from RIBJ01000064.1 coordinate 32,496, forward strand.
TTTTGACTATCTTACCGACCGTTCATTTTTCATAGAATTGAAAAAAACGCAGCCCGGCAAGAATCTTAAAGACCCGATATGCACAATAGCAATGGGAAATCCGCCTCAGCAGTTCGTCGATTTGGATGATTTTGAGGCAAAGATAGACGCAAAAGCTGCAAAAACAGCCCAAAATGCGGATCTGGACGAGGATTTTTACGGCAGCGACGAATTCAATGAGGATGAATTTGATGCCGAAGGTTTTGACGAAATGACCTTCGACGACAATATGTAAGAATACTTTTTAATCTTTTTTTCTTTTCAGAATCCAGTCAAATACATCTTTCTGGATTTTTGAACCGAACAAGGCATTTACCACCAGGTAAATGCCTGTTGCTGTTATACACTCTGTAACAAGAAGCAGCAGGTTGTTTTCTATCAGTTTGGAAAGCATGACTCCTGGAATGAACGCCATGATGCTTATGGCAGCGTAGGGAATGCTGTCTGAGAGAAATTCCCACCAGCGGCGCCATGAGAGTCTTGCAGCGTATACCATAGTTATAATCCAGGTAATAGCGGATGCTGCAATTTGCCCCCAAAGAAGTATCGTTATGCCTTTTGTCGGTTCCTGCGGTGTGGTGATGTCTATGTATGGCAATGTGATGAAGATGGCTATTGCGGCTGCTATATCGCGCACGAGTTCTGTCGTGACAATCAGTTTTGTATGCCCTCTTGCTATGATGTAATTATTGTATATTGATGACATTGATGAAAAAATGCCTCTTATCAGCAGCAGCTGGAATAATATAATGGCGGGATCCCATTTAGTACCGAAGCATACATGAAACAGAGGTGTTGCAATAACAATTGCAAGCCCAAGGCACGGGAAGATAATGTAAGAGGCGAAACGGTTCATTTTCGCGGTAGCCGCCGCGTACTCTGTCTTGTTGTCCTGATAGGCGCTCAGCGCAGGAAGAAATGAGGATGTCATAGTGTTTAACAGAGTCGAGACCCCCATTGTACTCCATTTGTCAGCCTGCCCGTAATAACTCAAGGGCAATATTCCGGCTCTGTTGCCTATTAAAAGCCCGTATATCTTTCCAAATAATACATTCAGAAATGTAGCGCCAAGCATCCCTGACCCCACTTTAAAGAAACGTTTTATATCTGCCAATGAGAAATAGCGTTTCGGGCGCCACCCTGTCGCTGCCCATAATGCCCCTGACTTGACAGCTGCAAGTGATACAGCCTGCCATACAAGAGCCCATGCCCCGAATCCGCCAATAGCCAAAACCACTGCCACTACCGAACTTATGATTGTTGCCAAAGCGTTTGTCGCAGCAACTGTTTTTACCTCCATCAGTTTATACAGACGGCTTGTCTGAACCATTGCGGACGCGTTTATGACAAAGGTAAGAAACATTACTCTCGCCAGAGGAATAAGGCGAACATCGTTGTCAAAAACTTTTGCGATAAGCGGAGCTGCCACATACATTATTATATATACCGCAGCGGCAATGGCTAAATTAAACCACATTACAGAGCTGTACTCTTTGCGGGATATGCGTTTTTTCTGAATTAGTGCCGTTGCAAATCCTCCTTCCACAAATATTGCTGCAAAGGCCTGAAAGACAAGCACAGCCGCGACAAGACCGAAGTCTTCCCGCGGCAGTATATTGGCAAGGGCAATGCCTGTGACGATATTCAGAACCACGTTTACGCTCCGGTCTATCGCACACCACTTCACAGTGTGCGCAACCCGTTGTTTCATCTCTCTGCGGCTGCCCATTGGGTTACTGTGTTATTATTCTGCTGTTATAGCCTCCACTTTTACTGCAAGCACGCGTTTTTTGATTTTCGGTTCGCCTTTATAGTATACGGTTCCTGACCCCATGCCTGTTACGGAAAGTGTTGATGACGCGCTGCATCCTATCGAACCTGTGCCGAGGATACGGCAGTTGACATCCTGAGCTTCAAGACCGTCTGCCTGAATATTTCCGGTACCGGTGCTGCTTAGTTTCGCATCAGTGCATGTGCCGAATATAGTCAGGCTACCTTTGCCGGTTTCGAGTGCGGCTTCAACGGTGTTGGCTTTTACATTACGAACGCTTATGCGCCCGTTGCCTATTACTTTTGCTTTGAATTTAGGTCCGGGAGCGACACTCATCACCCTCACAAGAGAATCACCGCTGTTCTCTACATAAGTAAGATATGTGGAGTAGACCGTGACTTCAGGCACCGCACGGTTTACACGCTCTTCTTTCGGCACAAGCTGTATTTCAAGTTTTTCTTTGTTGGGTTTGAATATAATCTGTGATGCCATTTCCGGCGAGGCGTGAAACACAGCTTTTCCGGCTGAATCCGGGTTACATACATAATTGACATTAATACCGTCTGTGACCTTGAGTTCATTGAACTCTTTCACGTCAAGTTCATAACGAGTGGTATTCTGTCCGAATGACAGCACCGGCATAACGGCGCATACAAAAAGTGTGATGGATAGTTTATTCATAGCTGTATTCATTATTTATTCGTTTTTCTATTTTAGCAAGTACTTCGTCCAGTTCATTGAACGTTGAAGCGCGGAGCATCTCTATTCGGGTATCCCTGAAGTGAGAGATGCCCTTGAACAGGGGAGACGCCGCCAAATGACGGCGTATGTGGAGAATTCCCCGATATTCGTCTATACGGTCTATGCTTTCGCGTATCTGTCTGCGCAATATATCAAATTTCTCTTTGATACTTATGGTTTCGTTAGAGTTGCCATTAAGATAACTTTTAATCTCATGAAATATCCATGGCGCTCCTATGGAAGCCCGACCGACCATGACTCCGTCAACGCCATATTTGTCAAACGCTTCCTTTGCAAGCTGACCGGAAGTGATGTCTCCATTGCCAATTAGCGGTATTCTGAACCGTTGGTTGTCTTTGATAGAGGCAATTACATTCCAGTCGGCATTTCCTGTGTACATCTGCGACCTTGTGCGCCCATGCACGGTCAGTGCTTCGATGCCGCAGTCCTGAAGCTGCTCTGCGAGGTCTCGTATGATAATGCTGTTGCAGTCCCACCCGATGCGAGTCTTGACCGTTACCGGAATATTTACCGCTTTTACTACGGCCGTTGTTATTTCGAGCATTTTGGGAATGTCGCGTAACATTCCGGCACCGGCACCTTTGCCGGCAACTTTTTTAACGGGGCAACCGAAGTTTATGTCAAGGATGTCTGGACCGGCAGCTTCCACCATTTTTGCAGCTTCCACCATTGGTTCAACTTCACGTCCATAAATCTGAATGACTGTCGGACGCTCTGCCGGGTTAATGGTTAATTTGCGGGTAGTAGCTGCAATATTACGTATGAGTGCGTCTGCCGATACGAATTCACTGTAAACCATGTCAGCTCCTTGCTCTTTGCAAATCAGGCGAAACGATGTGTCAGTAACATCCTCCATCGGGGCAAGTACCACCGGTTTGTTTCCAAAGTCTATTTTTCCTATTTTCATCAGACTGGGTTATTGTCTTTGCTCCACTTATTTACGAAATTACAATTTTTGCAATCATTATGCAAAAGCATTTCCAGTTTTCTCCATAAAAAACTACCTGAGGATTACCTAAAAGTCAGGAAAGACATTTTATCCGGCAATATTTCAGATGCTGCGTAGCGAAATTGTACGATATCTATAGCCTTGATTGATTCTAAGGATTCTTCAACTGACTCTACTTTGCCGAGATACAAGGTCTGTCTACCGGTTGATATGGTTATATTCTCTGTGTTTTGTCTTGACAAAGCAAGCTGACCTATGAATTGTTTTTTCGCTCTTTCAAGTTTCAGAGGGGTAGTGGTGTCAGCCATACGCAAAATCGTAGAATCAAGCACTGCCCGGCATTTTTTTTCATCGTTATGGTCGCATCCGAAATATATTGAGAGTATGCCGCAGTCGGAATACAAAGCGGTAGATGCTTCGACGGTGTATACCAGACCGCGCTTCTCTCTCATTTCAAAATTCAATAACGAGTTCATTCCCGGACCGCCGATTATATTTGCTATCAGTGCGAATACGGGTTTAACCTCGCTGTGCAATCCTGGAATGCGCACTCCGGCAACAGTGTGTGACTGATGCAAGCCTTTGTATTCGGTATGGTTGAATACATCGTTCTTTTCAGGGCATAATCTGATATTGCCGGCTGAAGTATGGTTCAGAGAGCCAAAGTATCTGAGAAGAGTTGAATATACCCGTTCCGCTCCGGCAGGTCCGCAATAGAACAGCACCATATTGTCGGGTACATAATATTGCTCAAGCCATTGCCTGCACATTTCAGAAGAGAAGAGGTCTATGTTCTTTGAAGACCCCAGTATGTTATGTGCCATCGGGCTTCCGGCAAAGATTCTTTCGTCAAAGTCGTCAAAAATAGATTCAGACGGGGAGTCAAGATACGAACTTATCTCGTCCTCCACAACTTCTCTTTCTTTTCTCAGTTCTTTCTCCGGGAATATAGATGCTGTAACGAGGTCACTCAGCAATTCTGCCGCCCGGCACAACGCTCCGCGTGGGAATATGGTGTATACAGAGGTTTCCTCTTTAGTAGTGTAGGCGTTCAATTCTCCACCGATGCTCTCCATGCGGTTGACAATGTGCCATGACTTGCGTTTTGAGGTGCCTTTGAATATGGTGTGTTCCACAAAGTGGGCAAGTCCATGACATTCGGAAGATTCATCTCTACTGCCTACATTGACCACCATACCCAAATATTCCACCTCTCCGGGTTTTCGGACATGCACTGTCCGCAAGCCGTTCGGAAGGGTGGAATATGTGTATGGACTGGCTTTTGCCTGAGTCAAACCGGTCGATAGTTTACTGAAGTCCGGAAACAGATACCGAACGGTCTATTTTGCTTACAAGACCCTGAAGCACCTTGCCCGGACCCAGTTCAACAAATTCTGTAGCCCCGTCGGCAATCATGTTCTTGACTGTCTGAGTCCAACGTACCGGAGCTGTGAGTTGCGCAACAAGCAGCGCCTTGATTTCCGCAGGGTCTGTGTGAGGGAGTGCGTCTACATTCTGATACACCGGGCATACCGGAGTGTGTATTTCTGTAGCGCTGATAGCTTCGGCGAGTTCGGCACGGGCAGGTTCCATGCAAGGGGAGTGGAAAGCGCCTCCAACTTTGAGTTTCAGGGCGCGTTTCGCTCCAGCGGCAAGCATTTTCTCACAAGCGGCGTCAATTGCGGCCTCTTCACCGGAAATAACAATCTGTCCGGGGCAGTTGTAGTTGGCACATACAACCACTCCGTCAACGCTTTCGCATATTTCTTCAACTTTTTCATCGGGAAGCGCAAGTACGGCAGCCATTGTTGAAGGCTTGAGCTCGCACGCTTTCTGCATTGCCTGGGCGCGGGCGCTGACAAGGCGGAGACCATCTTCGAAACTGAGAGCTCCGGCTGCAACCAAGGCAGAAAATTCACCGAGAGAATGACCTGCAACCATGTCCGGGTTGAAATCGTTGCCGAGAGTTTTGGCAAGAATTACGGAATGAAGAAATATTGCAGGCTGAGTTACTTTGGTCTGTTTCAAATCCTCGTCAGTGCCTTCAAACATCAAATCTGTAATGCGGAATCCCAAGATTTCATTGGCTTTCTCAAACATTTCGCGAGCAACAGGATTGTTGTCATACAGGTCTTTTCCCATTCCTACGAACTGGGCTCCCTGACCAGGAAATACAAATGCTTTCATTTGATTTTGCTGTTTAGGTTAAATTTTAAATTTGTGCAAAGTTACGCTTTTTTCAGCACATCTGCTTTATAATCGATTCTATTTTGTTAACTTTACAAGTCGTATGCCTGCGGGCGTATCGCGTAATGGCTTATAATTGCATGACTTATAGTATGATACCAGCATTTTTTAACTTGGGAACCGGAGAAATTATAATAATAGTGTTTGTAATTCTTCTGCTTTTCGGCGGCAGGAAGATTCCTGAACTCATGAGAGGTCTCGGCAAAGGGGTAAAAAGCTTCAAGGAGGGCATGAATGAGATTACAGAAGAAATTAACAAGCCTGATTCCTCTGCAGGAAAAGACAACGATAAATAGTAAAAAAACGGCTTTATTGTTGTCGTTGATATTATGGCGGAAAACAGTTCTGAGACATTGGCTCGGATGAGTTTCTGGGAGCATGTGAGTGCTCTGCGTGCGGTTCTGCTTAAAGCCGGGTGCGTTATAGTTTTGTTCGGTATAGGCTTTTTTGTTGCCATGCCATGGATTTTTGACAATGTGATATTGGCTCCGTGCAATGCCGGATTTCCACTTTACAGACTATTGAATAAGCTCAGTGAAATATCCGGTACAATGCCGGATTTCTCTGTTGGCAACTTCCATGTGGAGCTTATAAATATTCAACTGGCATCGCAGTTCTTTATTCACATGTCCACTTCGTTTTGGCTTGCTTTGGTGTTTTCATTCCCGGTCATCATATATCTTTTGTGGGGGTTTGTGTCTCCGGCGCTATATGAGAACGAGCGTTCAAAAGCCGGCAGAGCGTTCCTATTTGGAAACGTAATGTTTTTTACGGGTGTTGCCGTAGGCTATTTTCTTGTATTCCCTCTGACTCTCAGATTTCTGGCAGAGTATAGAGTCAGTGATATGATTACGAATCAGATTTCTCTGGATTCGTATATGGATAATTTCTTGGTTCTGATTCTGGTAATGGGTATAATATTTGAACTGCCACTTGTTGCATGGATGCTTGGCAAAGCGGGACTCCTGTCCAAAGATTTTTTCAAGGTATACCGCCGCCACGCAATAGTGTCGCTGCTGATATTGGCTGCAGTTGTAACGCCGACTGGCGACCCGTTTACACTTATGGCGGTGTTCCTGCCTATTTATGGTCTTTGGGAGTTTAGCGCATATTTTGTCACGGTCAGAAAGCAGTAGCAGACCGTGACCGACTAAATTTATCAGCGGCTCATGCGTTTCAAGAGTGAATACGAGGGTACTACTCCAAGTTCACCTGCATGCGACAGGTCTGCGCTGCCTGAACGGGCGTTGCCAAGTCTAAAATAGGCGAACCCTCTGTTGTAATAAGCTTCTCCGAATTCCGGTCTGATTTCTATCGCTTTGCTGAAAGCATTGATTGCGGATGTGTAATCGCCGTTCTCAAGCATCAGCACTCCTTTATTATAATGCGCTATAGCCATTTCCGGCGATAGTTCTATTGTTTTGTCAAAGTCGGCAAGTGCGGATTTCTTTACAATGGCAATGTTTGCATTACTGTCTTTTATTGCGGAATTACCGGAGTCGTCTATGGCTTTTGACGCTTCAAGCCCTCGCAAAGAGGCAATACCTCTCATGAGGTACGCCAAAGTAAAATCAGGGGTCGTTTCTATCGCTTTTGTGAAATCGGCTATTGCATTGGGGTAGTTGCGAAGGGTTATGAAATCCATGCCTCTCGCAAAATAGTCTATTGCACGCGGTGTGTGGGTGGACAGATACGAATTGTAGTATTCAATGGATTCGAAATGTTTTTTTATCTGCTCGGAGTCGTTAAGCATCGGCTCGCGGTTGGTAACCTGAAGGATAAACCTCAACAAGCGAGATTTATTAATGTCTTCCGCTTCGCGGAGATACTCCGAGTTGGGCCTCAGTTCTGTAGGGGAAGAATAGTATGACGCCGCAAACATCGGCTCGATGTCTACCGGAGCCACTCTGTCCTGAACTCTGCCGCGAATCTGTTTGTTATTGAACTCCTGTTCAAGAGTCGGGTTGGAGTTTACAGTGATAAGCGTAGAGAACCTTGATGCAACAGTTTCCTGAGGCTCTTCGTTTGCCAGCAGTAATTCGTCCTCGACATCCGGTTCCGATGCCTTATCTATGTCGGTTTTTACGTTGTTGTCCAGCTCGTCAGGTGTTTTCTGTACGGAAGTGGTAGCCATTGCAATGGACTTGTCATAATCTGTCTTGTAGTTCATATCGCCCATGTCGCGTTTCACCTGAGACCGCAGGAAATACCCGGCGGCAAGTGTCGGATAACGGGAAATAACCAGGTTCACATCTTCCATCGCTCCTTTGAAATCGCGTTTTTCCTTACGTACCAAGGCTCTGTTGTAAACGGCACGAATATCCGGACCCTTCAAGGCAATCACTCTGTCAAGGTCTGATAGCGCGTGGTCGAAATCTCTGACCTCCATATAAAGAAGCGCTCTGTTGTAGAATGCAACATAATCATCCGGAGCAAGTTGGGTTGCGTAGTCATAGTCGCTTATGGCTCCATAATAATCGTCAAGATTGCGACGTATGTAAGCGCGGTTTATAAAAAAGCCTTCATGCCTCGGTTGCAGCTTGATCGCCTCGTTCATATCATCAAGGGCGCTTTTGAAATCTTGGTCACGGGCTATAGAGATATTAGCTCTGATAAGGTAAGCGTTAACCGCATTCTTGTTTAATTTCAAAGCCTTGTCCACATCTTCTATGGCTCCAAGGGTGTCGCCTGTTTCAAGCCGGAGCCTGGATCTTCCTATGTAACCGTTGTCGAAACCGGAGTGAAGCCTGAGCAACTTGTCAAAAGTCTCTCTGGAACCCTCAAAATCTTTGATTTCCTGTAGTGCTATTGCTTTGTTAAACAGAATTCCACGGTTTGTCGGCAAAGTTTCCAGCACTTTGTCGTAGTCGGCAATAGCTCTCTTGGAATGACCGAGATTCTGATATGCTACCGCTCGAAGCTCGTATGCGTCGGTCATGAATGGATTTTTACGGATAGCTTCGTCGGCATCGGCCCGTGCGCCGTTGAAGTCATCGAGATTAAGCTTTGCCAGCGCTCTGTAGAAATATGGCTGGGCAAGATATGGCTTCGCGGCTATGGCTTGGTTGAAATACTGTATCGAAAGCACATAGTCTTCAAAAAATAGCGCGCTCCGTCCCGATCTCAACACCTGGTCTGTGTTGATCTGAGACGAAGCCGCAAGTACCGAAAGTCCGGATATGATGAGTGTAATGAGTCGTTTCATGTGGAGATTTATATAAAATCACCACAAATATAAGCCAAAAACGGCGTGTTTGCAAAAGATTAATTGGCAGCAGCGCCTTGGCGCGACATTATAAAGTGTTCTTTGCCCACCTCATACTTCATGCGCCCGTCTTTTATTTTTATGTCATCAAAATGCTTTAAATCAAGATATTTCACAGTCACAATCCGGGCAATCTGTTTCTTGACCCGTTCAACCACATCTGGTTTGAGTGTAGAAGCCACATCCTCGTCCTCGCCGTTGAGCAAGGATGTTTCGAGAACTACAGCCTGAGGGTCGATGCTTATCTCTATTGTGGTAGGGTCGATAGTCAATGAAATCTCATCATCATCTGTTGCAACCCATGAGCCTTGTGCCGTAACCTTGGCTGCAGCGGTAAGAGATATAGGCTGTATTATAGAGCTGTCGCCCGGCAGAGCCTCGTTAAGAGAAAGCATGGTTGATACAACAACAACTCCCTCTGTAGGTGCCGTTTTTGTGAAGACGTATGAATCTACCCCGGTAATAATACCGTCAGTCTGGTTTGAAAGAGTCTTTGGAGCTCCGCTCCAGGTACCCTCTATGGCTCCGGCTAACTTTGACGGCGATTCGCAACCGCAAAACCCCAAAGTTACAGCCGCAAATGCCAATAAGTTGAATATGATACGCATAATGCCTGTAATTAAGTTGATTCTTTAAAAGAAAACATTTAGTCTACGGCAAAAGTTCTTTTGACCGACTGAAAAATGTGCTTTTGAATGGATATTTGTATAGGAACTCAAAAAGTAGTAATTTTGCATCGGATGAAGTGTTGTAGGCTGTAGAGACAGCCCTCCATCCAATGATCTGACGGTAAATCCGTCAAAAGGTGTTATTGAAATTTTATCTTTACTTTCAAACTTGGCCGTTTGATATTCCAACAGAGATAAAATAGCAATGGCACCTGCATCAGTGGCTATAACCGCTTAAATCAAGCGATTTGATAGCAACGGGTGTGGGGGCTGTTGTCTTATCGTTGGAAAGGTAGGCCAAGACCTGAAAGTAGATAAGGCATAACAACTAAACCTCACACCTTTGTTATATCCACCCGGCTCTTTTGAGGTTTAAAGCGCCATAAATCTATCATGTTCAATGCTGTTTAATTCCTTGGCCTTTGCATTGTATCTTCCCTTGGTGTTTATTCTTTATTGGAGTGTATTTAGAAAATTAAGGTGGCAAAATATGCTGGTTATTGCAGCCAGTTATATATTTTACGGGTGGTGGGACTGGAGGTTCCTGGTTTTGATTGCAGTTACCACGGGGTGTAGCTTTTTAAGTGGAATATATATAGGCAAGTTTAGTACATGACAAAAATTGAAATCATGCTGTTAAACAGTTAAATTTTAGGTGATTATATTTGCAAAAGTCCCTGAAAATTAGTAATTTAAAGGAAAAGTTTAGCCGCTTTTTCACATGAAAATTA
>RIBJ01000065.1 GCA_003762715.1 Muribaculaceae bacterium Isolate-104 (HZI)
GGTCTCTTTAACCTTATTCAGGTGGTGATAGCGTAAGGGCTCCACCTCTATCCATTCCGAACAGAGAAGTTAAACCTTACCACGCCGATGATACTGCGAAAGCGGGAAAGTAGGTAACCGCCCCCTTAAGAAGAGCCGCGACTCACACGAGCCGCGGCTTTTCTTTTTATATACCTGCCGGAATTACATACCTGCGGGCTTCATATGCGCGCGGCTGTTGCGCTATGTAATAGCAGTAGGTAAAAAAGCAACGAGGAGATGTTTTCACAACGTCTCCTCGCTTAGATAATAAACCAATCATTATCACATTTCTTGCAATGGAAAAAGTAATTTTGCTATGTACTATTATAACACGGCTGCGCCGGGATAGTTTTCAGCTTTTGTATCTATAACAAAGGTTAACCTTTGTGTGCTGTGTTTTTGCTCACACAATTTTGTACCTTTGTATCAGAAACAAATAACAAAGCAATATGGCAAAAAAAGAAACATCGTCCAAGAAGGAGAAAGCTCCTGTGGATCCCAGGAAGGCAAAGCTCGAGGCATTGTCTGCGGCAATGGAGAAAATAGAGAAAAACTTCGGTCGCGGAGCTATAATGAAGCTCGGTGAGGAGTTTGTGGAGGAGGTTGAAGTTATTCCCACCGGCTCTATCGGTCTTAATTTCGCGCTTGGCGTCGGTGGTTTTCCGCGTGGGCGAATCATTGAGATATACGGCCCTGAGTCCTCCGGTAAGACTACCCTGGCAATTCATGCTATAGCTGAGGCGCAGAAGCAGGGCGGTGTTGCCGCGATAATCGACGCTGAACACGCTTTTGACCGTTTCTACGCTGAGAAACTTGGCGTGGATGTGGATAACCTTCTTATATCGCAGCCTGACAACGGCGAGCAGGCGCTGGAGATTGCAGAGCAGCTGATACGCTCCGGCGCGGTAGATATTCTGGTGGTAGACTCGGTTGCCGCCCTTACTCCGAAAAATGAAATCGAGGGGGTGATGGGTGACAAGAATGTCGGCTTGCACGCGCGTCTCATGTCACAGGCAATGCGTAAGCTCACCGGTGCTATCTCCCGCACAAATACAACCTGTATTTTCATCAACCAGCTGCGTGAGAAAATCGGTGTGATGTTTGGCCCGTCCGAGACCACTACAGGCGGTAACGCGTTGAAATTTTATGCGAGTGTGCGTGTGGACATCCGTTCAAGCAGTCCGCTTAAGGATGGCGATGATGTAATAGGCCGTCACACCAAAGTAAAGGTTGTCAAGAACAAGGTTGCGCCTCCATTTCGCAGAGCTGAGTTTGATATAATGTTCGGCGAGGGTATTTCGCGTGCCAGCGAGATTATTGACCTTGGTGTGGACTATGGCATAATTCAGAAGAGCGGCGCATGGTTCAGCTATGACGGCTCCAAACTTGCCCAGGGCAGGGATGCCGCCAAGCGAGTGATTCAGGACAACCCCGAACTCGCCGAAGAGCTCGAAGAAAAAATAATGAAGGCGCTCAAGGAGAATCCTCAGGGCAAGGAAAAGAAAAAGTCAAGCAAATCTGCCAAGTCTGACAAATCCTCGTCAAAGTCTGACGAAGAGGAGTCGGTAGACGACATAGATTTGGATGACATGGATTTTGATACGGATCTGCCCGATGATTTCAGCATTGAGGAAGATGCAGATGCATAACAGACAGTGAAAAAGAAAGTACTGATAATAGGTGCCGGAGGCTTCATCGGCGGCTTTATTGCCGATGAAAGCCTCCGTCGCGGTTTTGATACATGGGCGGGAGTCCGTCCGTCAACCTCGCGTGAGTTTCTGACAGATGACTCGCTGAAATTTGTGTCTCTCGACTATGAGGATGCCGACAAAATGGCGTGTCAGCTGAGAGACGCATTGCCTGAGGGCGAGAAGTGGGACTGGATTGTGTATAATCTCGGAGCCACGAAGTGTGCAAATTTTGCCGACTTCAACCGCATTAATTATATCTATCTCCAGAATACGGTGAGTGCGTTGCGCAAGTCAGGAATGCTACCGGAGAGGTTTCTGTTCATGAGCAGTCTCAGCGCCGTGGGTCCCGGTGACGAAAAGAATTACAGTCCGTTGACCAGCCGTTCCATTCCGCAGCCTAACACCAGGTACGGCGTTTCGAAAATCAAGGCGGAAACATTTCTTGAAACATGCCCCGATGTAGCGTGGACAGTGTTCAGACCTACCGGTGTGTACGGTCCGCACGAAAAAGACTACCTTATGATGATAAAGTGCATAGACGGTCATTGTGATTTCGGGGTGGGTTACCGCCGGCAGATGCTGACTTTCATATATGTCAGAGACCTTGCGTCTGCTGTGTTCGATGCGCTTGCTGTGCCTGAGACCCTGCGCAGAAAGTACATAATATCAGAGCCGCGCGCCTACACGCAGAGCGAGTTTCGCAAGATAGTGGCTCGGGCGCTCGGGCGCAGGTTTGTCATTCCTGTGCGTCTTCCACTCTGGGCTGCGTATATAGCCTCGGTGGTGTCGGAAAAGTACGGGGTTGCGAAGATGAAGGCTTCAACGCTCAATCGCGACAAATTCAAAATCATGAAACAGCGCAACTGGAACTGCGATGTGTCTGATGCAGTTCGCGATTTCAATTTCACCGCGAGGTATCCTCTGGAGAAAGGTATAGCCGAAACGGTTGAAGCATACAGGAAAGGAGGCGTGTAGTGAGCTCATTGGAAAAGGTACCCCGCCTGGTGATTGCAGCGATTCTTCTGTTGGTGCTGCCGGTGTTTCAGATGCCGGGGCTGCTTGCGGCTGCTCCTGCGGCAATTCCGTTTGTCAGAGTTTTGCTGTGGGTATATCCTTTTTATATAGCAGTGGCGGCGTACCTCGCTTATGTGTGCTACCGCACGCGACCGCTTGTCAGCTGGATTCTTATGGCGCTTATGCTTCTGACCCACCTTGCCATGTGGCACCTTGTTTATTCGGACTTAAAAATGTGATTATGGAAAAGATTCTTATTATAAACGGTCCAAACCTCAACCTCCTCGGGACGAGGGAGCCGGGCATATATGGTTCTGAGACAATGGAAGCTCAGCTCGACCTGCTTAAGCGGAAATATCCGGAGGTTGTTTTCGAGTATTTCCAAAGCAACCATGAAGGCGCGCTTATCGACAGAATACACGCGGCTGACCATGAGGACTTCCGTGGGGTGGTGCTTAACGCCGGAGCCTATACCCATACCTCGCTTGCCATAGCCGATGCCATAGCAGCAGTGGGCGTTCCGGTGGTGGAGGTGCACATTTCCAACATCTCGTCGAGGGAGCCTATCCGTCACAAATCGCTCATCACACCTGTCTGCCGGGGTATAATTGCCGGTTTCGGGCTTGACAGTTACAGACTTGCAGTAGAAGCACTGTTATGACACACACCAGAGTAATGGCAACCATTGCCGACAATCGCGCCACAGCACAGTTTGTGCGCGAGTTGCATGCCGCCGGAATGGAGGGCGTGAGAATAAACTCCGCGCATGTCACCCCTGAGGCTATCCGCGCTATCATACCGACTGTGCGGGCTGTCGACCCCGCAATCGTGATTCTTATGGACACCAAAGGCCCGGAGATGCGCACTACAGCTCTTGAGCCGGGGATTGAATCGGTCAGGATGAATGCCGGAGCGGAAGTCCGAGTTTGCGGAGGAGACGCACATTCGGGCAGCAGCCGGATATTTGTCAACGCTCCGGCTGTAGGCAGTTATCTTGCTTCGGGCGACAGGCTGTTTATAGACGACGGCGAAATTGAACTGAAAATAAAAAGAGTGGAAAACGACAACACGTTGCTTTGCGAAGTTATCAGAGCAGGCGTGCTCGGTTCGCGCAAGAGTGTCAACGCGTCTGAGGGTGCCAAACTGCCACCCATGCCGGCTGTGTCGGAAAAAGACCGTGTCAATATAAAGGCAGCCCTTGAGTGTGGAATAGACATAATAGCCCACTCGTTTGTCCGGACAGCCGACGATGTGCGGCAGGTGCGCGAAGAGTTAGGCTCTTCGGCGGTGAAGCTGTTTGCCAAGGTCGAGACCAGAGAGGCGCTTGACAACCTTGAGGCGATAGCAGACGCCGCAGACGGGCTGCTGGTGGCGCGTGGCGACCTCGGCGCGCAGATACCTCTTTGCGAAGTGCCTGCCGCGCAGATGCGCATAATGGCGTTGTGCAGAACTGCCGGCAAATCAACCATCATATCCACGCAGATACTCGATTCGATGATGCGCCGACCCCAGCCTACCCGCGCCGAGGTGAGCGATATAGCCTTCGGAGTGTGCCAGGGAGCCGACTGGCTGCTGCTCACCGGCGAAACCGCAAAAGGCGATTATCCAGCCGAGGCGGTGAGCGTCATGCACGGCACTATTGCCGCCACCGAAAAATATCTTGAGCCATGCAGCGTGAAATAGACGACTATATAACGCTACACACATCAGCCGAGCCGCCTCATCTTGCCAGGCTGTATCGCCACACATGGCTCCACCGGCTGTATCCTCAGATGTGTTCAGGACATGTGCAAGGACGAATCATAAAGATGCTTACGGCTATGATAAATCCCGCCAAAGTGCTTGAACTGGGCACATTTACCGGCTATTCAGCCCTTTGTATCGCCGAGGCGCTGGAGCCGCACGGCGAGCTGCACACTGTCGAGATTGATGATGAGAACGCCGAGGCGCTTGAACAACTGTTTGCAAGCTCTCCCGGCGGTGACAAAGTGAAGTTGCATGTCGGCGATGCGCTGGAAATTATTCCGGCCCTTGACATTCAATGGGACATGGTGTATATAGACGCGAACAAACGCCATTACTGCGAATACCTTGAGGCGGTGTTGCCCCGCCTGCGTCCGGGCGGGTTCATTATTGCCGACAATACCCTTTGGGGCGGCAAGATAGCAGAGGGTGCCACCGACGCGCAGTCGGCGGGGATAGCCCGCTTTAACGACCTTGTTGCGTCAGACCCTCGGCTTGAAACCGTAATATTGCCGCTGCGCGACGGGCTGTCGCTCATCCGCAAACTCCCGTAGGCGCGCCAGTCCTGAATTTCCGGAGAGTCTGTATTTGTTCATTGCACTCTATTCAGAGAGTGGAAGTGTCTTCAAGTCGGAAAACGTCAAAAATAATAGCAACTATAACAGACCGATTTTTAGTAGTTAAGAGCGCGATCCTTAAAATTTCGCGCTCTAAAGTCACGTCGGGAATCTTGGGTAGGCGCTAATGTTACTTTATATTACCACCTGTCCTCGTTAATGAGACAGGAGGATGCTAATTTTGCCGCCGCAGCTTGTAAATATGTTATGTAGCATATTTATGTATGGAATATATTTCGTAATTTTGCAATTAACAATAAAATACATATTTACGAAACAGACATACGAAAAGTATACATAACGATTTGCATTGACATGCAATGACCAAATCTCGATTCGGTTAAATCTGGTAAATCTAACAATGGGTCGAAAAGAAAGGTCAAAGCTTGCTTGGTGCGTCCTCCCGCGAGGGCACAGGCTGCTTTTTCTAATTCTTGACCCAATGGCTTTACCAGAGCCAAACCGAAGAGATGCAGGTAAAGAGTGCTGTGTCCTCTTTTAATACAGCCGGAGATTGCCGAAGCCCGTCAGTCGGACGCACGAAATTTTTGAATAATCAAGATGGCAAATTATTTTTGTAAATACTGTGGAACAAAAGCATGTTCTGCTTCGTCTCTCACGAGTGCTTACTGTACCCGTCATCCTAATGGTTCCGGAAAAGGGAAACATGTGGTATACGAAGGTGCTGAATCTTCAAAATATATCTGTGAGTACTGTGGTACCACGGCAAGTTCTATATCATCTCTGACAAGCAGCTATTGTTCGCGTCACCCGAACGGTTCGGGCAAAGGGAAGCATTCTCCGTTTGAAGGAGGAATCAAAAGCCGGTATACCTGCAAATATTGTGGCACAAGCGCAAACTCCCTGTCATCTCTGACAAGCAGCTACTGTACACGCCATCCTAATGGATCGGGAAAAGGAAAACATTCACCACTAAGATAATATCACAATGAAAGACGAAAATAAAACCTCCCTGTCAGACATCCCATTCAAGGAATGTGTAAATGACTTCGGAACTGAACGTTATGTCAACGGACTAATCAAGTTTATTGAAAATTCATCAGCCCCTATCACAATTGCATTGCAAGGAGAATGGGGAAGTGGTAAAACATCAATGATGACCCGCCTGGAACGCGCTCTTTGTTCCAAAGAAGACTCTCCGTTCATAGGGGTGAATATAAATACATGGGAATATTCAATGATGTCTTCTCCCGAAATGACGGTCTATAAAATTCTCGCCAAACTTGTGCGCGAATTGACAGGAGAAAATTCTGATTCCAAAAAGAAAGTATCGAAAATTTTAAGAGGCTTGTATCGTGGAGGGCGAGAAGCGCTCAAAATGATACCGGGTGTGAACGTAGCAGTGGAAATGGCGAAAATTCCCACTGATATATCTGTCGATGAGAAAGATAATGATGCTTCTTTGTCAGAGCTGAGAGAAGAGCTGCAACAAGTGATAAACAGCAGGATAGCTGACACTGGTCAGCGAGGAGTGATAGTGTTCGTCGACGACCTCGACCGTCTCAATCCCCCTGTAGCCGTAGAGATACTGGAACTTCTTAAAAATGTTTTTACCTTAGACAACTGCATCTTTGTGCTCGCAATAGACTATGATGTCGTAGTCAAGGGGCTTGAGCCAAAATTTGGAAAACTCACAGACAAAAACGAGAGAGAGTTCCGATCTTTCTTTGATAAAATAATTCAGGTTCCTTTCTCTTTGCCCGTAAGCAGTTATAGACCTATGGACTTTGTGTTGAATGCTTTGGTCGGAATAGGATACCTGAAAGATATTGACACATCAGATCCTAATGTCAGAGCTCGCTTTTCCTCTGTGGTAGAATCCTCCGTAGGAAAGAATCCACGTTCTATAAAGCGATTGATCAATACCCTTTCGTTGCTTGACTGTATCGCACAATGTGGTTCTGAAAAGGATGAAGTTGCAACTATGGATGAAAAGCTCCTGAATTTTATAATAGTCGCCATACAGATTTGTTATCCGCAGATATACAGACTGCTTGTTCATAAACCCGGGTTTACCTCATGGGATGCCGCTTTCGCACATAAAGAAGGAGTTGCCCTAAGCACGGACGGACAAGAAGTTCAAGAATGGGGTGATGTGCTTGACGCGGCATGTTCCATTGACAAGTATCTCACGCAGCACATCTCCGATATAACAAATCTTTTCTCAATGATTATTGAGATTCTCGGTCGTTCCAATATAACCACTTCTGATGCAATAAGTATGAAGCTCAAACAAATTCTTGATAAATCATCTGTAACCGGAGTTAATGCCGGCGTCAACGCTGAAGACTTTGACAAAAAGGGTCTAATCGGTAAACTTCACAACAATGTAGTGGAGAGGATAAAGCAGCTTCGCCCTGATATCACCCGTTATCAGTTGAAACGCAACACCGGCAATGGCGGGATTTACATCTGGTTTGATGATGATGCTTACTTTGATGTCACCTTCACTCCCGCAATCAATTCCAAAAATGAAATAGCACTGAGAATATGGCTTGATTTCCATATTGCACGCCCGGAAAGAATGGGCGGTATGTCTTTTGACGAGTTATTGCAAGATGAACAGTTATCATCTTCGCTAACGGCATTGGACGCTATTTTGGCACCGCTTTTAAAATCAGCATGGTATTTTAATGGACGCACATACGACGGACAATCGTCTTATTTCTCATCTTTCGTTGATGAGTTACGTTACATCCATAAAATGGGTTGGATGGCTGGAGATATTACAAACAATCCTCAATACTGGATTGATTTGCAAAAACCATCTCATTTTGAAGACAGTAAAATCGTTGATACTATTGCAAAAGTGCTAATTGCTAATTACGATTTCCGCAAATCAATGAAAAATTGGGGAAAGTAGAACCCATATACACATTCATTAGAGAAGGTGTAACCTTGGCTATTAGACTCCAAGCTCCTTGGAATACAATAATTGTTGATTTTACAGCAGAAACAGAATATGAAAGATATTAAGTTTAAAGCGATAGAAGAGAATACGTTGAACGATAAACTGGTGAATCTCTACGGAGCCAAAATTCCGGGGCTATACTCTGCTATAAAACCCCTGTTCGAGAATCCGGAGGCAATTAAGCCGGCTTTACCTTTGCTTATTGAACTGAACGGCGATGAATCATATGAGAACGCCGACCTGCGTGTGATGATATTCGGACGCGAAACCAACAACTGGAACGACCCAAAAGACTTTAGAAAGGACTTTCCATACGGCACATATAATTTAGATCTCCATACATCAGAAGATGTAGTTGCCGAGATAATGGGTCGGCATGTAGAAGGAGAAGACGATTATTATGGAATCGGAGATCTGTATCATGGATATTTCTTTGAAAAAGATGAAAATGGCAATAGGCTGAATACTACACCATTCACCCGTCGCGCGGATCAGCTGATAGACATCCTGCGAACTAAAATGCCGAATATTAATATTGAATATCTGTGGAACAATGTCTCAAAAATTGGATGTGGAGGAACAGACTTTGGTAAAAGTTGCCGCAAACCGACAGCTGAAATCCGCGAAATTGAACGCCAATATTTTAATGTTGTTGCGGATGAAGTGAAAATCCTAAACCCCGATATCATAATCTTCCTCACCGGATTCAACGCAGACTCAGAGATAAAAGATAAATTCGCACTTGCTGATGATGCTTTCCATCCGGTGAAAAACGGCGTTTTTCTTGATAGAATCGAGATTCCGGGAGTGAAATATGCTGCCCGCACAATTCACCCGTCGCGCCAGAGTAATGAAAATCTTAAACAGCATTACGATGCTTTAGTTGACGATATTATCAGCGTTTTACGATGAGTCGCCGGTTAAAACAACATATATGGCTGATTAACATTATCCGACGGCACAGAAAGATTTCATTTAAAGACCTTTCTGCTCTTTGGGAATGTAACAAAGACATGAGCGATTACAAGCCGCTCCATCGAGGCACATTCAATAGATGGAGAACTGATATCCGTTTGAAACTTGGCATTGACATCGGTTGTCAGACAACAGGAGGCTATCTATACTATATCACCAACCCCGATGATATAGATGATGACAAACTCAGGCGATGGATGATAGATACATTTTCTGTCGGCAATCTTGTTGAAGAGAACCTCTCTTTGAAAAATCGTATTATTGTTGAAGAGATACCTTCCGGGCTATTGTATCTTACACCTATCATGGAAGCGATGAAAGGGAATAAGGTTCTTGAAATGACTTATACCTCTTTCAGAACGGGTGATACGCTTTCTGTTGTCGTAGAGCCATACTGCGTGAAGCTATTTGAATGCAGGTGGTATCTATTGGCGAAAACGGCAGGGAAAACGATGTTAGGAATCTATTGTCTTGACCGGATACAGTCGCTTACAATACTTGAAGATACGTTCAATTTGCCCAAGAACTTCTCGACGGCGCGATATTTTGAAACAATGTACGGAATAGTCTCAGAGAATGTCAAGCCGCAAAAAATCGTTCTCCGAGCCTATAAACAACACAAACACTATATCAGGTCGCTGCCGATACATCATTCACAGCGCCTGACAGAAGATTACGGGGAATATGCCGATTTCGAACTCTATTTAGCTCCAACCTTTGACTTTATCATGCGTCTTCTTCACGATGGCGCATGGGTAGAAGTCATCTCGCCGGCTCCTTTGCGCATGGCTATGAAGGGTTGGATTTCAGACATGAGTGACCATTACGAAGAAGATTAGTAAAAAACGCAATTTAAACAGGTTTGGCGGGTGCCGGAATATATTTTTCTTCGGGAGAAGATTTTTTATTACTTTTGGGGCATGGGAATCAGGATATTTATACAGACCTTGGTTTGTATAACAGGAATATTTTATGCCGCTGTGTTTGCCAAGGCGGAGACGGTGTGTGTGCCGGTAACTCAGTATTTCGAGGAAACAAACGGCATTGTGAAGCCGGAAAATCCGCTTCATGAAACTGTCGAATGGTGGTTTGAACTGGAAGCGTCTTCCGGCTCTGCAACGCTTGTAGCGCCTCCGACCGGTGCCTACTCCTTTGAATTTCCCGGTGCTGCGGGAAGAAAGACAACCTATAAAGATGGCAGCGTGGCATACGATTTCTGGAGTCCTTCCATGGGTTCTCTTTATGGTCTGGACACATACTTCACCGCTGTAAAGATTCCCGAAGTGGTGGTTAATCCTGATGACGGAAAGTCATATACAGTCACGGCGATAGGAGCCGAAGCCTTTGCCGGCTCGAATATCGCGGTAGTGCATGTGCCATCTTCTGTCACATCCCTCGGCGAGAGAGCCTTTGCCGGGTGTGAGTCTTTAAAAGGTATTGAGCGCACGTCGGCATACGAGCTGATTCCTGACGCGGTGACTTCCGTTGGCGAGGGGCTGTTTGCGGGATGTGTGAGCCTGGAGCGTGTGGATATAGGAGACGGAGTGGAAACTATACCTTACGCAATGTTTGACGGGTGCGAATCGCTGAAGCAAGTGAAATTCGGAGCCAAGGTCAGGCAGATAGAATGTGAGCTGCCCCGGCTCACCGCCGTATCCTTCCATTCCGAAGCGCCTCCGGCAATATCCGGCACCCTTCAAGCCGACGAGATATGGGTTCCGGCAGCAAGCGTTGAAAAATATAGCGCGATGTCTGCGTCGGGAACAGTCAAAGGTTTCGAGGTAACGGCAAATCAGCCTCAAAAACTGAAATTTTATACATTGCATAGCCGGCAGGTGCGTTTTGACATGACATCCGCACCAATGAAGCCTGAAAACAGCAACGAGTCTTACTATTTTATTTACAGGACTCTCGATTTCGGCGGATTTGGTATAAGAAAAGAAAAAATGGGCAGGTATGTGGGGGAAGACAGATCCGATTTGCCTTATACTCTGTATTTCAGCGACCCCGAAAAGGGGCTTGTTCATGGACCCCACACATTTCCTTGTTCGAACGACACGAGTTTTTATGCCCAGTTTACAGCCCCCGGCAACTATGAGCTGAAAATAATGAGCAATGATGTCAGCAGGGCATCATACACCTGGCAGGTTGAAGTTGTGAACGGAACGCCGGCAGACTTTATATATGTGGAAGGTCCCAACCAGCTTGCCCCCGGAGCCGTAGAGAAATATACGGCGAAAGTCTATGTCCGGGACTCAGGCATAGAGCCGTCGGTTACGGACGTGTTGTGGAGCTCGGACAATGAAGAGGTGTTTACGGTCGACTCTGACGGCACGCTCCATGCTGTTGGCGAAGGAGAGGCGCACCTTGTGGCAAGAAGTGCCGACCCCGCGTGTCCGTATGTGTCATACACCAAAACGGTATATGTGGGTAAAAACGCCACGGCAGTCTATAGCGTAGCGCAGACAGTTGCCACGCGGCGGAATATTACCGGCGCTTTGCCGGAGTGCGAGGATATAGATATTGAATTTCATGTGTCGAGATTTCCTGACGGCAGCTATGCCCTGACTGCGCCTGGAGGCGATATAGACTATTCGGCGGGCAAGCCTGTAACTCCATATGATTTTGCCTACACCGGAGCTGAAAGTCTGCTGAAGTCAGGTATGAGACGGATGTACTCTTCGACGTTGGAGCTGATAGCGGCTAACAAACCTGCTTATCTCGGCTATACGACCCCTTTGGAAATCAATACCGAGTTTCTGATAATTAATGGCGTTAGCGCTGAGTTTATACTTATATCAAAAATAGATGATTACGCCTTTGCGGGCAGCAATATCCGCTACGTCACCATGCGGGGCCCTGTTTCTGTCGATGAGTGTCTTACAGAAATCGGCGATTATGCTTTTGCCGGCTGCACAGCGTTCAAGGGCATAGAGGAGGGCAGTGCGTATGATGTCATTCCGGAGTCGGTTGTGCGGCTTGGGCGCGGAGTGTTCAAGGGGTGCAGCGCAATGGAGATAATGATGATAGGCGACGGTGTGACCGAGCTCCCCGAAGAAACGTTTGACGGCTGCACTTCGCTGCGTCAGGTGCGCATCGGAGCCGCAGTCGGGGTGGTGAAATGTGACATAGTGGCATCGGAAAAAATAGCCTTTGCGTCACAGCAGCCTCCGTTGCTGCAAACCGGATGTGTCATCTCAGCCCCCGAAATATGGGTGCCGGCAGAGGCGGAGCAGGCGTATCGGGAGGTCTTTGCTGAGGCAAATGTTATTCCTTACAGCCTTGTGGTAGAGGAAGGTCGTTCGGGCATAGGTTGCTATGTCGGTTATGACCGCCGGCTGTCGGTAAAACTTACATCCCCCGGGCTTTCGGGCAATAATTGCGTTTATCCCTATCCGGTGGACGGGGTTGCCAATGTTGGGTTCTCCGCACCGGCTTCAGCCGCGTCATTGCCGGGCTATAGGGTCGGATATGATAATAAAAAGGTATTGTCCAAAATAGTGCCTTACGAAACATACGCGGAGGTGAGTTATAATGCCGAGACGACCACTCAGCTCACCTTTGTGAGTCTTGACATCACCAGGGCTAAAGCAACTGTGCCTTTTACGGTCAGGAAAGGCGAGCCTTCGGTACTTATGTCAATACGCCCTGCTTCAGCCGCGCCGCTCACGGTGGGAGCGTCAGTGCAGTTTACGGCGACCTGGACGGCATCCTCAACATCAGCAAATACAGTGAAATGGGAGGTGTCTGACACGGACATCGCTACAATTTCAACAAGAGGCAAACTTACGGCAAAGGCTCCGGGTGCTGTTACGGTAACCGCCACAAGCACCAGTCCGCTGAGCGATATCTCGCGGGTGCAATACAATATCGAAATCAAAGCGCTTTATTCGGATTTCGCTCTTGTCAGACTGACTGAATCATCGGAAGTGCCGCTTAAAACCAATGAGCTGATAACCGGTACAGAGGGCGACGAGATTCGTTTAAAAGTGAACACCACGCCGACCTCTGCCACTCCTCCCGAACTTGTATGGACAATTCTTAATAACGGCAACTCTATATGTGAGTTTGACAAGGAAACCCTCACGCTTAAACTTCTTAAACCGGGTTCTTGCACACTTGCTGTTCGAATGCCGGCAACACTTACCTCGACAGGCGAGGCGATAGACAAACTGTTGAGAATAACCGTAGAAGGCAAGGAAGAGGAGCCTGAGCCTCCGGTCGATCCCGAGCCTGAGCAACCTGACAATCCGGAGCCTGAGCCGCCGGTCGACCCCGAGCCGGTCGACCCCGAGCCTGAGCAACCTGACAATCCGGAGCCTGAACCGCCGGTCGACCCCGAACCCGAACAGCCCGAAATTCCTGACAATCCTGAACCGGAGCCACCGGTCGACCCTGAACCCGAACAGCCTGAGAATCCCGATAAACCAAGCGGGCTTGACGGAGTGCGCCTCCCGGAGTTGAAAGTCAGCACAATAGCCGGAACAGTAATGATAGAGGGAGCCGGACACGGCAGTCAGATACGGATTTATTCTCATGAGGGAATGCTTGTTTTCCGTACTGTTGCCAAAGAGGAAGAACCGGTATCATACACAACGCACCGCAGAGGGGTGTTCATTGTCACAGTCGGTTCAAAAGCATTCAAAGTGGCTTTGTAACAGCAGCCTGAGCCGCGGATAGCGCTGTTACTGCATCACAGCGCATATAGCCGGCGATAGAAAGTGGCGATAGAAAGTGGAAGAAAAATCTTTGTATAAATTAAATTAGAACACTTACTATAGTGAAATAATTGTAACTTTGTGCAAAGATTAATCTTCAAGACAATGAAATGCCTTAAAATAGCAACCATAGCTCTGGGTATGAGCGCTCTGTCGGTTAGTGCAACCGCGCAGACAAACAGTGTTGACGCTGCCGGCTATATAGCCCGTGCAAGAGCCATGCTTGTAGACAACAACCCTGTGGGCTGTGTGGACCAGCTGTCGCTCCTCGGAGGGCTGAACCCTACTGAAGGTCAGCTCAGTGAAGCCGGGCTGCTGAGGGCGTTGGCGGCTGTCGAGTCGCAAAACGAAGACGCTGTGCAGCTGCTCCGGCAATGGATTGCCGAAAACCAGTCATCGCCATTGAGGGCGGAAGCGTATCTCACTTTGGGCAACTGTCTGTTCAATTGCGGAGACTATTCCGGCGCGCTTGAACAGTATGGCAAGGTGGTGCGAGACAACTTTGCCGCGCCTGTGGCGCAGGAGCTGCTGTATCATCAGGGCTACGCAACGCTTGCCACCGACAACAGCGACGGGGCAAAAGCTATATTCTCGTCAATGTCAGGAGTCGGCGAATATGCTCCGGCAAAGAACTTTTATCTCGGCTACATAGCCTATTGCGAAGGCGACTATGCCGCCGCATCGGGCGATTTTCAGAAAGTGGTTTCTGATGTCGGCTACGGTCCTAAGGCACTTTACTATATTGCCCAGATAGAATTTGTGCGCGGCGACTACAGCAAGGCGCTGGAAACAGCGCGCCGCGTCATAGCAACCAAGGCTGTGCCGGAGTACGAGGCTGAGGCGCAGCGTATTGCCGGCGAGTCGCTGTTTAATCTCAACCGTGAGCGCGAGGCGATTCCCTATCTGAGAAATTATGTGGCGGTAGCCGGAGAAGACATACTGCCGTCCACCGCATATATTTTGGGCGTCAGCGAATACCATGCCGGAGATTACGGAAATGCCGCCACCATGTTTCAGCGAGTTACATCTCAGGACGACGCCATGGGGCAGAGCGCCAACCTGTATCTCGGTCAGAGCTATGTCCGTGAGGGCAACACCCCCGCCGCGCTGATGGCTTTTGAAAGAGCCTACCGCATGGGATTTGACAAAAATGTCAGCGAAGAGGCTCTTTACAATTACGCTGTGGCGAAATCCAACGGCGGCCGCACTCCGTTTGGCAATTCAGTGGCATTGTTCGAAGGCTTCCTGCGCCAGTATCCTTCATCGCACTACGCGCCTGAGGTGGAAAAATATATAATAAGCGGCTATATGAGCGACAACGACTACGAGGGTGTGCTCAAGGTGGTCGCCGGAATGCGCAGCCCCTCTGCCGAGGCTCTTCTTGCAAAGCAGCGGGCTTTGTTCATGACCGGAACAAGAGACTATGCCGCCGGCGAGACCTCTGCCGCGATGAGGCGTTTTGCGGAGGCGGCGACAATGACCCCCTCGGAGGCATCCATAGCCCGGCAGGCGCTGTTGTGGCAGGGAATATGCCTGTATGACAACCACAGCTATGACAACGCAACAGAGTGTTTCCGCCGTTATCTGAGAAACGCGCCTGCGTCAGACACAAACGCGTTGCTTGCAAGGTACAACCTTGCTTATTCGCTGTACGGAGCCGAACAGTACGAAGACGCTCTCGCCGAATTTCGCAAGGTGACAGGCTCTGCGCCGCAGGCTGATATGAAGGCGGATGCCTACAACAGAGCAGCCGACTGCCTGTACTATAAATCCGATTTCGGAGGCGCCGCCGAGTATTATGCCAAGGCATACGCCGCCAATCCGTCATCGGGTGACTACGCGTTGTATCAGCAGGCTATAATGAAGGGTCTGCAGCGCGACAACAAAGCTAAAATAGCCGGTCTTGACAACATGATGTCTCATTTCCCGTCATCGGCGCTGGTGCCTGCGGCTCTGCTTGACAAGGCTGAGAGCTATGCGGCTATGGGCAACAACGCCAAGGCTATCGAAACGTACAATGAGCTGATACGCGACTACGCTTCGTCGGCCTATGCCCGCAAGGGGCTGCTCCAGCTCGCCATAACAAATCTTGACAACGGCGACCGCACAACGGCGACCGCCAACTACAAGAAAATCATAACGACGTATCCCACCAGCGATGAGGCTCGCCTTGCAGCCGATGACCTCAAGAGAATATATGCTGAGAGCGGACAGCTGTCAGAATTCGCATCGTTCATGAACTCCGTGCCCGATGCCCCGAAGGTAAATCCTTCCGAACTTGACGCTCTTGCATTCTCTGCCGCCGAGGCTGAATATATCAACAGCGACAACACGGCACAGCTGCTGCAATATGTAAGAGATTATCCCAAGGGAACCCACAAGGCTCAGGCGCTGTACTATCTTGCCGATGCCGCAACATCTGCCGGCAATGACGAAACGGCACTGAAATATGCTTCCGAACTTCTGGAGTCATATCCCGACGCTTCTGCCGCCGAGGATGCTCTGCTCATCAAGGCAGAGGCAGAGCTGGCTCTGGGCAAGGGCGAGCTCGCCCTTGAGTCGTACCGGACACTCGCCGCCAAGGCAAGCGGAGCGCGCAACCTGCACGACGCACGTCTCGGCATGATGCGCACCGCTCTTGTGCTGGGAAAGAACGAGCCGGTGATAGAGGCTGCCGACGCATTGCTGTCGTCAACAGCCACTCCGCAGTCAAACATGTCGGAGATTCTATACTCCAAGGCTCTTGCGTTGAGCCGTCAGGGGGTGTCGGCGCAGGCAAATGAAATATGGACAGAGCTGAGCGCCGATGTAGCCGATATATATGGATGCAAAAGCGCTGTGGCGCTGGCTGAAAGCCTTCTTGGCTCAGGCGATGCAGCAGGTGCCAGAACCGCAGCCGACAAATTTATAAACTCAAATCCCCCTCATGCCTACTGGCTTGCGCGCGGATTTATTGTACTCAGTGACGCGCTCCGCGCCCAGGGTGACACCTTCGAGGCAGACGAGTACCTCCGTACCTTGAAAGAAAACTACCCCGGCAGCGAGGCGGATATTTTTGAAATGATTGAAAAACGACTTAAATAATAACGGGCGATATGAATAAAAAACACCTGTTTCTGTCTGCCGCACTGTTTGCAGTAGCATGCAATTGCGGCGCGCAGTCGCTAAACAAGGAAATAACAGTAGAACGCGACATTGTGCCCGAGTACCGGGATGCCGACCGTCTGCGCATATCGCCGGTGGTGTCCTTGCCGCAGGTTGTGCGTCAGAACCTCACATACAGTTTCGTTGACCGTCCGGTAGGCGTGACACCGTCTATTTATCCGCTCGCTCTGCAAGCCCCTGCCATAGAGCGGAATGACCAGTTTCCGGGGTATGCCGCGATAGGCTATATGCCGTTGTTCAATATGGCGGCATCTGCCGGCTACCGGTTTATAGACAACGACAAAACCCGTCTTGGCGCATGGCTGCAATACAACGGCATCACCTATCATGGCGATGTGGCTTCGCTGACCGCCGGAACAAAAGAAAAAACCATGCTGCGGCGCCATACCTTCACACTGGGCTCAAAGTTGAGACAGAGTACCGGAGAACAGTCATGGCTTGACGCGCAGATAGACTATACCTACTCGCGCTACAACCTCCCGGCATACACTCTCACCGAGGGCGGGGCGCTGACAAGAAACCAGGCTGTCAACAACCTGAATGTGGCGGCAGGCTGGAGACACGAGGACAAGTCGGCATTTTCATACGGAGCCGGTGCCGGATTTTCACGTTTCGCATTTGTGCACGGTTCGGACGAACTCTTTTACAACAGGTATTATGATGCCGCTGCCGCCCGTCAGAGCAATTTTACAGTCAACGGCGATGCGTCTCTGGCATTTTCCGATGAATCCACTGTGTCGCTCGGTCTTGATTTCTCTTATCTCAAAGGCAATGACAGCTTCAGATACTATATAGACGGCATGCCTGCCGGTCTTTTGCCGACCGACCTTAACACATGGCTTTTGCGGCTCACCCCCGGCTATCATTACACCGGAGCCAATGCCGCTTTTGACGCAGGGGTAAGAATTGACTTGACACATGGGTCAGGCAGAGCGTTTCATATAGCTCCCGACGTGCGTTTCAGCGCCACTCCGTCACCGTACTTCGGCTTTACGGTAAAGGCGGGCGGAGGCGAGGTGCAAAACAGTCTCGCATCGCTGTTTGCGGTTATGCCTTATATGTCGCAGATTCACACATACGGCAATTCGCACATACCCTTTACATTTGACGCGTCTGTGACAGTGGGCCCGTTCAAGGGCGCTTACGCCGAGCTGTTTGGCGGCTATGCCCGAGCCAACGACTGGCTGATGCCGGGCTATTTCCACTCCGGCGTGCTCCAGGCGTTCAATGTGCGCGGCTGGCATGGCGGGCTGGCTCTCGGCTACCGTCACGGCAAGCTCGCCCAGGCAAGAGTGTCGGCTGAAGTGGCGCGAAGCAACAGCGAGGATGCCGGAAAGGGCTACTATCTGTGGCGCGACAGAGCAAAGTATGTAATAGGAGCCACTGCGAAAGTGTCGCCGATAGACAAACTGAACATAAATGCCGGCTACTCTTTCCGTGGCAAACGCAAGGCCGGGGCGTACTCTCTGGGTTCGGTGAGCAATCTCAGCCTTGGAGCCGACTATGCGGTTAATGCCCGCACAACGGTGTTTCTGACCGGCGAAAATCTACTTGACCGCAAGTTCTATTTCATAGGCGGTGTGCCTTCGCAGGGCATTACCGGACTTGCGGGTGTAACATACAAATTCTGATTATGTCCGACAGTGTAGTTATAATACCTACTTATAACGAAAAAGAAAACATCAGGGCTATCACCGAGGCGGTGCTTGCCCTTGAGCCTTTGTTTGACATTCTTGTCATTGACGACGGGTCGCCAGACGGCACCGCCGATATAGTGCGTGTTTTGCAGAAAGAGCATCCGGGGCGCATACAGATGATAGAGCGTTCCGGCAAACTCGGTCTCGGCACCGCGTACCTTACCGGCTTCAAAAAAGCGCTTGAAAGCGGCTATGAGTATATTTTTGAGATGGATGCCGATTTCTCGCACAACCCCGCCGACCTGCCGGCGCTTCGCAAAGCCTGTGCGGCAGATGGCGCGGATGTGGCAGTGGGCTCGCGCTATGTCACCGGAGTGAATGTTGTGAACTGGCCTATGGGCAGGGTGCTTATGTCGTACTATGCGTCGGCATACGTGCGTTTTGTCACCGGGCTGCCTGTGCGCGACACTACTGCGGGATTTGTGTGCTATACCCGCCGTGTGCTTGAGGCGTTGCCTCTCGACAAGGTGCGCTTCAAAGGCTATGCTTTCCAGATAGAGATGAAGTTTACCGCGTATAAGTACGGATTCAAAATAAAGGAAGTGCCTATTGTTTTTGTCAACAGGGTGCTTGGCGAGAGCAAAATGAGCAGCGGCATTTTCAGCGAGGCGGTTCTCGGAGTGGTAAAACTAAAAATTGCAAGTTTATTCAAAAAATATCCCGATTATGGCAACCGACAATAACCGCACCTTAATATATAATGCCCGCATTGTCAACGAAGGCACTGTGACCTCGGGCTATGTGCTGATTGACGGCGAGATCATAGGTGAGGTGGGAGCCGGAGCCGCGCCTCAGGCGCTGGAAGAACTGGCTTCGGAAAAGATAGATGCGGCGGAGCGTCTGCTGCTGCCCGGAGCTATAGACGGGCATGTGCATTTCCGTGACCCGGGGCTTACCCACAAGGCGGATATGGCAACGGAGAGCCGGGCTGCTGTAGCCGGCGGGGTCACATCATTCATTGATATGCCCAATACGGTTCCTGCCACCACCAGTATTGCGGCAGTCGAGGACAAAATGGCGAGAGCTGCTCAGGTGAGCTGCGCCAACTACGGTTTTTTCATCGGAGCCACGAATACGAATCTTGACGAGCTTCTTGCCGCCGACTACAGCAAGATTGCGGGAGTAAAACTGTTTTTGGGTTCGTCAACCGGTAATATGTTGGTAGACAGCGAATCTGCCATATCAAGAATTTTTTCGGAGGTTCCTGCTCTCATAGCCGTGCATGCCGAAGACGAAAATATCATAAGCGCCAACCGCAAGACATTCGGCGAGGAGTATGGCGATGACGCTCCCATAAACTTCCACCCCGCAATCAGAAGCCGCAAAGCTTGCCTGGAAGCTACGCGCCGGGCTGTCGAGGGGGCAAGGAAGTATGGGGCGCGGCTGCATGTGCTGCATGTGTCTACGGCAGACGAGCTTCAGTTTTTCAGCGCCGGACCGGTGGAGTGCAAGAGAATAACCGCCGAAACATGCCCGCAGTATCTGCTGTTCTGCGACGAGCATTATCAGACATTCGGCGCCCGTATAAAATGCAATCCGGCTATAAAAAGAGCCTCGGACCGCGAGGCACTGCGCAAGGCGGTTGCCGACGGCGTGATAGATGTCATATCCACCGACCACGCGCCGCATCTTGAGCAGGAGAAGCAGGGTGGCGCGCTTAAGGCTGTGTCGGGAATGCCTATGGTGCAGTTTTCGTTGCCGGTCATGGTGACTCTTGCTTCCGAAGGCACCTTTACAATAGAGCAGGTGGTTGAGAAAATGTGCCACAACCCGGCAAAGATATTCGGTATAGAGCGGCGAGGGTTCATCCGTCCGGGCTATTATGCCGATCTTGTGCTTGTGGATGACTCATGCGAACCGTATAGCGTAGACTCCGGCATGATATTGAGCAAGTGCGGCTGGAGTCCGCTCGAAGGAGCTCCGCTCAGGGCGAAAACAGACATTACATGGGTGAACGGCAGGCAGGTGTGGCGCTACGGAGTTTTATTTTCATCCGCGTCGGCAAAGGCGCTTGTCTTTAAGCAAAATCAATAAAAAAGGTATTGATATGTGCTAAATATTCAATACCTTTGCCACGTTTCGACAACAGACTCGCAAAGAGTTATCAATACCCGAAAAACAAGAGCAAATATTGTAATTAAGAGACAGACATGTTAGAACAGACTAATGTCAAGACGCTGGAAAAGGTAGTGGTACGTTTTTCCGGCGACTCCGGTGACGGAATGCAGCTTGCAGGCAATATTTTTACAAATGTTTCCGCCGGCATCGGCAATCAGGTGTCCACATTTCCGGACTATCCGGCTGAGATACGCGCTCCGCAGGGCAGCCTTGGCGGTGTCAGCGGCTTCCAGGTGAGTGTCGGCAACAAGGTGCACACACCCGGCGACCACTGCGATGTGCTGGTAGCCATGAATCCTGCCGCGCTTAAGCAGAATCACCACCATGTCAATCCCGGAGGCGTGATAATAGTGGATATAGATTCGTTCAAGGAAGCGGATTTGCGCAAGGCGCTGTACTCCACCGACGAGCCTTTCAAGGAGCTTGGCATCAAGGCTCAGGTGGTGGAGGTGCCCGTAACCACCCTGACAAAGGAGGCGCTTGCCGACAGCGGACTCGACAACAAGAGTGTACTTAAGTGTCGCAATATATTCGCGCTTGGTCTGGTGTGCTGGCTCTTTGACCGTCCTCTTGAGAGCGCGCTGCATTTCCTGCGCAAGAAATTTGCCAGAAAGCCGGCTATTTTCGAGGCTAATTCCAAAGTCATCAATGCCGGATACAATTATGGCGCCAACAGACATGCGTCCGTGTCCACATACCGTATTGAAAGCGAACCCGCGCGCCCGGGAGTGTACACCGACATCAACGGCAACACTGCCACGGCGTGGGGTCTCATCATGGCATCAGAAAAAAGCGACCGCCCGCTGTTTCTCGGAAGCTATCCTATAACTCCCGCAACCGACATCCTTCAGGAACTTGCCAAACGCAAGGACCTTGGCGTGAAGGCTTTGCAGATGGAGGACGAGATTGCGGGCGTGTGCTCGGCAATAGGAGCGTCGTTCGCAGGCAATCTCGCCGTAACCTCTACCTCCGGTCCCGGACTCGCTCTCAAAAGCGAGGGCATAGGACTGGCTGTGATAGCGGAACTGCCTCTGGTGGTGATTGACGTGCAGCGTGGCGGTCCCTCCACCGGTCTGCCCACAAAAACCGAACAGACCGACCTGCTGCAGGCTCTTTACGGACGCAACGGCGAAAGCCCTGTGGCTGTTGTGGCACCCGCTACCCCGACCGACTGCTTTACCATGGCGTTTGAGGCCTCGCGCATAGCGATAGAGCACATGACCCCGGTGATACTCCTTACCGACGCGTTTATCGGCAACGGCTCATCGGCATGGCGCATACCCGATTCCGATGAGTATCCTGAAATAAAACCGAATTACATATCGCCCGAAAAAGCGGCTGAAATATCATGGCGTCCTTATCTCCGCGATGAAAAGACAAAGGTGCGTTACTGGGCTATTCCCGGCACGGAGGGGCTTACCCACCGTCTCGGAGGCCTTGAGAAAGACTATGTTACCGGCGCAATCTCTACCGACCCGGAAAACCATGAGAAGATGGTGTACACCCGTCGCGAGAAAATAGCGCGCATAGCCGACGACATACCCGCTCTTGAGGTGATCGGCGATGACGACGCAGACACCCTGCTGCTCGGATGGGGCGGTACCTACGGTCATCTGCGCACAGCCGCGCAGGATCTTTGCTCCGAGGGTAGGAAAGTGGCGTTCACTCACTTCCGCTATATCAATCCGCTGCCGTCAAATACCGGCGAAGTACTCCGCAGCTACAAAAAAGTCATTGTGGCTGAACTTAACACCGGACAGTTTGCCGACTATCTTCAGGCAAAATACCCCGATGTGAGAATAGAGCGCATAAACAAGGTTCAAGGTCAGCCGTTCCTTGTCGAGGAAGTGGTTGAAGGTGTAAAACGTATAATGGATGAAAAATAATGGAAACTAAAGAATATACCCCAGCGAATTATAAAAGCGACCAGCCTGTGCGCTGGTGTCCGGGATGCGGTGACCATGCCATACTCAATTCCCTTCACAAGGCAATGGCTGCAGTCGGGGTGCCTCCTCACAAAACAGCCGTTATTTCCGGTATAGGATGCTCTTCGCGTCTGCCTTACTATATGAACACATACGGATTTCATACAATTCATGGACGCGCGGCGGCAATTGCCACCGGCTTCAAGGTTGCTAATCCTGAGATGACAGTATGGCAGATTTCCGGCGACGGCGACGGGCTTGCAATCGGCGGCAATCACTTCATTCACGCAGTGCGCCGTAACATCGACATAAACATGCTGTTGTTCAATAACAAGATATACGGTCTCACAAAGGGTCAGTATTCGCCCACAAGCGACCGCGGCTTTGTGTCCAAGTCATCGCCTTACGGCACTGTCGAGGATCCGTTTATCCCCGCCGAGCTTGTGTTTGGCGCCCGTGGCAATTTCTTTGCCCGCAGCATTGACGTGGAATTGCAGATTTCTCAGGAAGTGCTTACAGCCGCAGCGCGTCACAAGGGCACTTCTGTGGTGGAGATTTTGCAGAACTGTGTCATCTACAACAACGGCATCCATAACTTTATCACCGACAAGGAGCACCGTGCCGAACGCACCATCCACCTTGTACATGGCGAAAAGATGCTTTTCGGCAAGGAGAAGGAGCGCGGACTTGTGCGCGACGGTTTCCTGCTCAAGGCTGTGGAAGTGGGCAAGGACGGATATACGCTTGACGATGTTCTGGTGCACGATGCCCACACAAAGAGCAATTTCCTGCATCAGCAGCTTGCCATGATGGACGGCACCGACCTGCCTCTCGCGGTTGGAATAATTCGCGATGTGGATTCGCTGACATACAACGAAGAGCTTGAGAGTCAGGTGGCTACAGTCCGTTCTGCGAAAGGGTTTGACTGCCTGCGCGACATGATTCTTGCCGGAGAGACCTGGGAGGTCAAATAAACCTATCGGGCAGCCATCGTGTTATCATTAATAACTACAAACTTCAAAAGATACGAAGATGAAAATAAAAATTCTGGCACCTGCACTTATGGCTGCGGCCATGATTGCCACAAGCTGTACCAGCAATAAGAAATTTGCCGAGCTGCAGACCCGGTACGACTCCCTTGCCAAGGAGTATCACGACTCGGAAGTGGCGCTTGCGGCATCGCGCGCCAATGCGTCCAGCCTAGAGGCTCTTCTTGCCGAGGCACGCAGAAACAACGAAGACCTGAAGCGCAATTACGAGGCTATGCAGGGCTCGCTTAACCAGAGCCTGCTGCAGAACCAGCAGGGCAGTATAAACATTTCTAAACTGGTTGACGAAATCAACGCCTCCAACCAGTATATCAAGCAGCTTGTGCAGGCGAAAAGCAAAAGCGATTCGCTCAACATGGTGCTGACCAACAACCTGACCCGCTCTCTGACCCGCGATGAGCTCAAGGAGGTGGATGTAAAGGTGCTCAAAGGAGTTGTGTACATATCTCTTGCCGACAACATGCTCTTCAAGTCGGGCAGTTACGAAGTCAATTCAAGGGCAATGGAGACCCTTAGCAAGATTGCCAAGATTATCAAGGACTACGGCGACTATGATGTTCTTGTAGAGGGCAATACGGATGATGTGCCCATATCGCGCACCAATATCCGAAACAACTGGGACCTAAGCGCACTGCGGGCATCTTCCGTAGTACAGGTGTTGCAGAAAGACTTCGGAGTAAATCCCCAGCGCCTTTCAGCTGCGGGACGCGGCGAATACAATCCGATTTCCGACAACAGCACCGACCTCGGTCGCCAGCGCAACCGCCGCACGGAAATCATAATCACTCCCAAACTCGACCAGTTCCTTGATCTCATAGACAAGGCTCCTGATACGGCTGAACAGTAAGATTACCGCTGTCAGTACCGCAACGATACGCCTCCGGCTCCGCGTTTCTCTAAAAAGGAATGTCGGAGCCGGATAGTATTTATAAAATAATTCGTACTTTTGCGTATTATTATTAAACAAGCTCTAAGACACAGTAACATGGATTTGTTTGAAAGAGTAAGCGCCGACATAAAAGCGGCAATGCTTGCCAAGGACAAGGTGCGCCTCGAGACCCTGCGCGGCATCAAGAAAGAGTTTCTTGAAGCGAAAACAGCTAAAGGTGCGGACGGCGAACTTAGCGACGACACCGCAATAAGAATAATGACAAAAATGGCAAAACAGCGTCGGGAAACCGCCGAGATATATTCTTCGCAGAACCGTCCTGAGCTTGCCCAGAATGAACTTGCCGAGGCGGCAGTGATAGAGGAATACCTGCCCCGCCAACTCTCGGAAGAGGAGCTTGTGGCGGAGCTGAAAAAAATAATCGAGCAGACCGGCGCCACTTCGGCAAAGGAGATGGGCAAGGTTATGGGAGTGGCTTCGAAAGCGCTCGCCGGCAGAGCTGACGGCAAAGCCATATCTGCAAAAGTAAAGGAACTTCTCGCTTAATAATTCATTTCGCGTTTATGCTTACCATACAGCAAATCAAAGAGAATCCTGAAAGGGTTATAGAACGTCTTGCCGTGAAAGGCTTCGACGGCAAGGACGCTATAAACAAAATAATAGAACTGGACGACAGCCGCCGTGCGCTGCAGCTGTCCAACGATACAAAGGCTGCCGAGCTGAACAAGCTCTCAGCCCGTATTGGCGCCCTTATGAAAGAGGGCAAGAAAGATGAGGCTGAGGAGGCCAAGGCTAAGGTGGCGTCCATGAAACAGGAGCAGAAAGAAACCGCCGAGCGTCTTGCCGCCGCCGAGTCGGAGATACGCAATATCCTCCTGACAGTGCCCAATCTGCCTTGCGATGCGGTTCCTGCCGGTCGCACCGCGGAGGACAATGTTGTTGAGAAAACCGGCGGAAACATGCCCGACCTCGGCGATGACGCTTTGCCTCACTGGGATCTCGCGAAAAAATACAGCCTGATAGACTTTGACCTGGGTGTCAAAATAACGGGAGCGGGATTTCCGGTGTACACCGGCAAGGGCGCGCGCCTTCAGCGTGCACTGATACAGTTTTTCCTTGACGAGGCAGGCAAGGCGGGCTATCTTGAGATACAGCCTCCCTATGTTGTCAATGAGGCGTCGGGCTACGGCACCGGTCAGCTGCCTGACAAGGA
This sequence comes from Muribaculaceae bacterium Isolate-104 (HZI), assembly GCA_003762715.1. Classification (GTDB taxonomy): domain Bacteria; phylum Bacteroidota; class Bacteroidia; order Bacteroidales; family Muribaculaceae; genus Paramuribaculum. The sequence continues at coordinate 25,768 of RIBJ01000065.1, forward strand.
GGGACAGATGTACTTCGTGGGTGAGGACAATCTGTATCTGATACCCACAGCCGAAGTGCCGGTGACAAACCTGTACCGTGATGTGATACTGTCCGAGGACCGTCTGCCGGTCAAGAATTGCGCTTACAGCGCGTGCTTCCGTCGCGAGGCAGGCAGCTATGGCAAGGATGTGCGCGGTCTTAACCGTCTGCATCAGTTTGACAAGGTGGAGATTGTGCGCATAGAGAAACCTGAGAATTCGTATGCCGCTCTCGAGGAGATGAAAGACCATGTGCAGGGGCTTCTTGACAAGCTCGGTCTGCCCTGGCACATTCTGCGTCTGTGTGGCGGCGACATGAGTTTTACATCAGCAATAACATTTGACTTCGAGGTGTTCTCTGCGGCGCAGAAACGCTGGCTTGAGGTAAGCTCGGTGTCAAATTTCGAGACATATCAGGCAAACCGTCTCAAATGTCGCTACCGTGATGCCGACAAGAAGACTCGCCTTTGCCACACACTCAACGGCTCGGCGCTCGCGCTTCCGCGCATCATGGCGGCGCTGCTTGAGAACAACCAGACCCCGGAAGGCATTGTGGTGCCGGAGTGTCTGCGCAAGTACACCGGATTCGATATCATAGACTGACTTCCGGTGCATGGATAAAAAGACTATATGGGACCTCGGCCGGGATTCGGTCGAGGTCTTTCGCTCCAAGGAGAAGATGCCGCTTGTGGTTGTGCTTGACAATGTGCGTTCGCTCAACAATATAGGTTCGGTGTTCCGTACCAGCGATGCCTTTCTTGTGGAAAAGATAATGCTTTGCGGCATCACGGCGTGTCCGCCGTCTGCGGAAATCCACAAAACCGCGCTCGGCGCAGAGGATTCTGTCGCGTGGGAGTATTATGAAAACACGGTGGACTGTGTGCGCGCTCTTCAGGCGCAGGGCTATACGGTGTGTGCCCTTGAGCAGGTTAAGGAGAGCATAGCTCTTCAGGATTTCACGGCGCTGCCGTCAGGGCGCTATGCCCTTGTGGCGGGGCATGAGGTGCATGGTGTGAGTCAGGAGGTGGTGGATGCCGCCGACTGTTGCATAGAGATACCGCAGTGCGGCACCAAGCATTCGCTTAATGTGTCGGTGTCGGTGGCGCTGGGCATCTGGCATTTTTTCAACGCTCTTTATCTTTGTCGCTGAGGAGCGCCACGGCGGCTTCTTTGTCAAGCGTCAGCTGGCGGCGCAGGCTGTCTACCGAGTCAAATTTCTGTTCGTCGCGCAGCCGTGAAACAAGTTCTACAGACACCTGACATCCGTACAGGTCTCCCTCAAAGCCGATTATGTGCAGCTCTATGGTCATTGCCGGAGCAGCCGAATTGTCAACAGTGGGTCTGTAACCTATATTCAACATGCCGTACCGTGAGCCGGAGCCGGGTATGTTTGCTCTTACGGCATAGACTCCGGGGCGGGGAATGACGAGTGCTTTGCAGTCGGGCGTTATGTTTGCGGTCGGAAAGCCTATTGTGCGTCCGAGCTGTTTGCCTTTGCCCACAGTGCCGCGTATGGTGAACGGATGTCCTGTGAGCCGGTTGGCAAGTTCAATTTCGCCGTTGGCGATAGCTTTGCGTATGCGGGACGAGCTGACAGGAGAGTCCTCGCATTTGAGTTCGGGCGCCTCGATGATTTCAACGCCGGCTTCGGCTCCGATAGCCTTGTATTCAGAGAATTTCTCCGGTCGGTCGTGTCCGAATTTTGTGTCGTAGCCGAGCAGCAGTGCGGTTATTCCATGTTTTGCCTTCATGGTTTCCATGAACTGCAATGCCGATAGGCTTCGTAGCTCTTCGTCAAACTCAAGAACAATTATTCTGTCGGCTCCGCTTTTTTCAAGCAGTTTTATCTTGCTGTCGGTAGGAGTGATGGTCGGAGGTACTCTCTGAGGTCTTATGATTTCGAGCGGGTGGTTTGAGAATGTTATTACCGCGCTGCTGTATCCTCGCTGCCGTGCAGTGCTTTTAAGGAAGTCGATGAGGTATGAGTGACCTCTGTGAACCCCGTCAAAAGTGCCTATTGCGGCAATGCACCCTTTGGTAGCCGCGCTCATAGACCGCGGGCGCTTAGCAATGCGTCAAACTCATTGCCGGGGGCAACGTGTATGGTATGAAAACCGAGAGCTGCAGCGGCGGCGGTGTTTGCCTCGGAGTCGTCAAGAAAAACGGTGTCTTCCGGTTTTATGCCGAGTTTTGAACATGCCGCCTCGAAGATTCTGGCATCGGGTTTCATTACTTTTTCCTCGAAAGAGGTCACAACGCCGTCGCAATACGCCGATATGTCGGCTCCCTGTTTGGCAAACTCGTCGGCAATGCGGCTGTACCACATAATGGGGTTGGTATTGCTGAGTATGTACACCTTATATTTCTTTTTGAGGGCTTTCAGCTCTTCGAGCCGGTGCTCGGGAATGCCTTTGAGAAATTCGCAAAAGGCGGAGTCAATCTGAGAGTCGGTGACATTCTCAGGCAGGTACGGGCGCAGAGCTTCGTGAAACTGAGCAGGGGTAATCTGTCCGCTTTCAAGCAAGCCGAACGGACCTGTCTGGGAGTATTCTCCAAGGAATTCCTCGGGATTTTTCATACCCAGAGCCTTGTAGGCGTCAACGCATCTGAGACGGTCTATATCCATGATGACGCCACCCAAATCAAAAAGAAGATTTTTAATCATAGTTACCGCAGTATTTGCTGCAAAATTAGCAAAATGTTTGCAAACTCGCTCGGAATGCTTAATTTTGTCACGGAATCAAGCCAGTAGTACATGGAAAAGATTGACAATCTCGACAGAAAAATACTTGAAATAGTCATGTCAAATGCCCGCATCCCGTCGAAGGATGTGGCTATAGAGTGCGGGGTGTCCCGCGCGGCGATACACCAGCGTATACAAAGGATGATTGACACCGGAGTCATAACCGGTTCTGGCTATCATGTCAATCCGAAGGCGCTGGGCTACCGGACCTGCACATATATAGGTGTCAATCTGGAGAGCGGTTCCATGTACCGCCAGGTTGTGCCCGAACTTGAAAAGATACCTGAGGTTGTGGAGTGTCATTTCACAACCGGTCCCTACTCAATGCTTATAAAGCTCTATGCCCGTGACAACGAGCATCTGATGGAGCTTCTGAACGGCAAAATCCAGACAATACCCGGAGTCAAGGGTACAGAGACTCTTATATCTCTTGACCACAGTATTGTGCGCGAAATGCCGGTACACTATAACCCGTGACCGGCATTCCGGCGTCGGCTACAGGTACTTTTCGTCAAATTTTCCCTGCACGTCGTTCACAATCTGTTTGATGCGCTGTTCCTCGCTTTTGGGGCATACGAGCAGCACATCGCCGGCGTCGGCTACAATATAGTCGTGCAGCCCTGACACCACAACGAGCTTTTCATCGCGCACGGCAAATATATTGCCGGAGGAGTCGTATGTCATCACGTTGCAGTTCTGGGTTACATTTCCGTCGTTGTTTTTTGAGGAGTTGTCGTACAGAGCGCTCCATGTGCCGAGGTCGCTCCAGCCGAAATCCACGCATTCGACAAATACGTTGGGCGCTTTCTCCATGATTGCGAAGTCAACCGAAATGCTGGGGCAAGCGGGGAAGTGTTCCTTGATGAAGTCGTTTTCAGCTGGTGTGCCGAAATACTTGCCGGAGTCAGAGAATACTTCGGCAAGGTCGGGAGCCAGATTGGCGAATGCTTCAAGCACATCTGTGGTTTTCCAAAGGAATATGCCGGAGTTCCAGAAAAATTCGCCCGATTCGACAAATACCTGAGCCAGTTCGAGATTAGGCTTTTCGGTAAATGTCTTCACTTTGAGTATTCCGGGCTGTACTTCGCTGCCAATCTGTATGTAGCCGTAACCGGTTTCCGGTCTGGTAGGCTTTATGCCGAGGGTGAGCAGGGCGTTGTTGGCTTCGACGAACTCGAAGCCTTTGCGCAGTTTGTCGACAAACTCGATTTCGTTTGTTATAAGGTGGTCGCTCGGTGTCACAATCATGCTTGCCTGCGGGTCTAAGGCGTGTATGTGGTTTGCCGCCCAGGCTATGCACGGAGCGGTGTTTCTGCGGCAGGGTTCGAGCAGTATATGCGCGGGGTCTATGTGCGGCAGCTGTTCTCTGACGAGGTCGGCGTATATTGCATTTGTGACAACTATTATGTTGTTTTCCGGCACGAGCGGTTTGACACGGTCGTAGCACATCTGCAGCAGTGTTCGTCCGGTGCCGAGAAAGTCGATGAACTGTTTGGGACGGCATGAGCGGCTGTAGGGCCAGAACCGGCTTCCAACGCCTCCGCACATTATCACGCAGTATCTATGGTTGTCTGTTGTCATGGTGTCACTTTTCAGTTTTTATATGTTGCCGTGAAGCAATGCGCTAATTTAGGAATAATATGTAGAATGCTAAAGAAAAAGGCACAAAAAAAGAATGAGTAAAGAAATCCGAAGATTTGCAATTACTCATTCTCCTCTCTCCTCTGCGGTATGGACGGGACTCGAACCCGCGACCCCCTGCGTGACAGGCAGGTATTCTAACCAGCTGAACTACCACACCGGATATTTTTGTGAGGTGCTCCGGGGAGTTTGTTTCCCTTTTGCGAGTGCAAAGTTAAGGTCAAAAAACGGACTGTGCAAATATTTCAGCGATTTTTTTTCAAAAAAAGCATCTTTTTTTTGATTTTTCTTTCGAAAGGTGTGTGTCTACTGCATAAAAAACGTCGGACTCCGGTATGGAATCCGACGCTATGTGGTTGTAAACCAGCGGTTGTTTACTTGTTGGCTGTGATGTCAAGCACCTCAACGTCAAAAATGAGGGTAGAGCCGGGAGGTATTGAACCGGTTGCGTTGTTGCCGTAAGCGAGGTTTGCGGGGATGTAAAGGGTGTATTTCGAACCCTTGTTCATCATTTTGAGTCCTTCGCCGAATCCGGGCACAACCTGGGTTATAGCGAAGTTGGCGGGTTCGCCGCGGTCAACAGAACTGTCGAATACGGTTCCGTCGATGAGTTTGCCGGTGTAGTGAACCTTTACCATGTCGTTTTCAGAGGGGGTTGCACCTGTGCCATGTGCCACTACTTTGTAGGCAAGTCCGCTTTTGGTTGTTTTGATAGAGGGGTCTTCTTTTATTGCGTTTGCAATGAATTCGGCTCCTTTTGTCTGGTTTTCTTCAGCCTGCGCGTTGCGTTCAGCTTCTTCGCGCTGACGGCTCTGCATCTGACGGTTCTGTATTGTCTGCTGCAGACGGTTCATGAGGCTTTCGAATGTCTGCATGTTCTGTCCGAGCTCGGTCTGGTTGATTGAGTCGGCGAGGAATGCTTTGGAGAAGTTGCTGAACAGTTTGTCGCGGTCGATGTTCACGCTGTCTTTGTCAAACATCTGGAGCTGGCGTGCCATGTTGAGGCCGATCTGGATGCCGTACATGTAAGCGACATCACCGGTGTCAGCCATAAGTACGCTCTTGAAGCCGCGCAGGAATGATTCTTTTTTGAATTTAGCGAGTTCTTCTGCGGGGAGCTGGTCCATGTTCTGTGAGAGCATTGCGCCGTTTGTGCGTCCCATGAATTCAGCAACGGAGTCGTTGAAAGCCTTGTCGGCTTCGCTGATGCCTGAATTGTTTTTGTTGCAGCTGACAGACGCGAGGGCGAGACCTGCCATTGCAAAAGCGACTAAAGTCTTTTTCATAAATGTTTTTTATTTGTTGGTTGTATTATTGTCTTATTTCTATGAGTTCTATGTCAAACCTCAGGGCGCTGCCTCCGGGTATCACTCCGGGAAAGCCTTCTTCGCCGTAGGCGAGGGGGGCGGGGATGTACAGCGTTGATTTGTCACCGACCTGCATTGCGGCAAGTCCTGTGCGCATTCCCGGCACAAGCGAGTCGTATTCGAGAGCCGCCGGTTCTGAGCCGGTGGAGTCAAACACGGTTCCGTCGCTCAGGGTGGCCGTGTATGCCACCAGAACGGTAGAGCCGGGAGCCGGAGTGGCTCCGGAGCCTCGGCTTACGGGAATTAGTACTACTCCGCCGTCAAGAATGCGTGCGTCGGGCGAGGATGCGGCTTTTTTCATGAATGCGGCTTCGGTGTCCGGGTCGGCAGTGGCGGCGCGCGGGTTCATCGCGTCGGCATATGCTTTTTCAAGGGTCTGCTGTGCCTGCCGGGCAGGCATAGGGGGCAGTTCACCTTGTATATACGCGCACAATAGGGCAATGATTTTTGAAGGCTCAATGCCGAGAGCCAAAGAGCCGAAATCGCGGCTGATGATTCTGCTGACACTCTCGCCGACAAGAACCGCGCGGGCGTATTGTACCAGCGTGGAGTCGGAGGCTCCGTCCCTTAGGCCTTTTGCGAATATGTGACCGGGAGTGCCGGCGGAGTTCGGCTCTATGACCGGGTAAAGGTACGATGCGACTGCATGTTCCACCGAGTCGGTGTGTGTATCGGCAGTCCGGGCGTGAGCCGGAGAGAGCCACGCCCATAGAATCACGGCGATTGCGGCTGCAAGCCTCATTTGCCGAGAACCTTTATCAGCTCTACCTCGAATATGAGGGTTGAGTCGGGTCCTATTGCCGCGCCTGCGCCGTTGGGACCGTATGCGAGTGCAGAGGGTATGAAGAGTTTCCATTTGGCTCCTTCTTTCATCATCTGCAGGGCTTCTACCCAGCCGGGAATAACCTGAGTGACACCGAAGGTGGCGGGTTCGCCGCGCTCTACGGAGCTGTCAAACACAGTGCCGTCAATCAGCGAGCCGGTGTAGTGAACCATAACGCGGTCATCGCGGGTGGGCATGGGACCGTTGCCCTCTTTCACCACTTCGTACTGGAGCCCGGAGGGGGTTGTCTTTACTTGTTCGCGTTTGCCATTCTCGGCGAGGAAAGCTTCGCCGGCGGCTTTGTTTACCTTGCCCATTTCGGCGGCTGCCGCGCGCTGTCGTTCTTCCATTTCGGTGAAGAATTTTCTGATTTCTTCCTTAGCCTCGTCGTATGTCATGCGGGGAGTCTCGCCAGAGAAAACGGCTGCAACTCCGTCGGCAAAGTCTTTTACGTTAATCTTCTCAATGCCGCTGCTGCGGAAATTGTTTCCCATGCTCAGTCCGAGAGCGTAGCTGATGCGGTCTAATTCTTTATTTTCCATCTGATTCGTGTTTTTTTAGTTAAAAGTCAGTGGCTTTTGAAACTGCAAAGGTATGCCAAATATCTGTCACCGGGTCAATAATTTGTAAAAAAAATATTAAACGTCGCAATGGTCAGTCTCTTTGAGTGTTTCGAGGTGTCGGAAGTATAACAACCAGAAGGGGTATAAGTTGGAGCGCGATAGCCGGGATTCGACAAAGAAGTTAATGAAAAATCGCGTATATTTTGCGCTTTTCATGGCAAAAGTCTATTTTTGTAAAAAAACTGACAACAGATGAGAAGCAAATACAACAGAGTACTGCTCAAACTGAGCGGGGAGTCTCTTGCCGGCGCCAAGGGTACCGGCATTGACACAGAGCGTCTTGGTGATTATGCCCGTCAGATAACGGAGATTGCGCAGAGTGGTGTGCAGGTAGCCATAGTTATCGGCGGCGGCAATATTTTCCGTGGTCTAAGCGGAGCCGCAAAAGGTTTTGACCGAGTCAAGGGCGACCAGATGGGTATGCTTGCGACGGTAATCAATTCTCTGGCGCTCAGTTCGGCTCTTGAGGCGGAGGGGCAGCCGGCAAAGGTGTTCACGGCGATAAACATGTTTCCTGTGGGCGAGCACTACAGCAAATGGAAGGCTATAGAGGCTCTTAATGACGGCTGTGTGGCTATCATAGCGGGCGGTACAGGCAATCCGTTTTTCACCACAGACACCGGCAGCGCTCTGCGCGGCATAGAGGTCGAGGCGGATGTGATGCTCAAGGGCACCCGTGTGGACGGCATATATACGGCAGACCCCGAAAAAGACCCGACGGCGACAAAGTTCAGCGAAATAAGCTACGACGAGGTGTACACCCGCGGGCTCAAGGTTATGGACCTCACCGCGACAGCGCTTTGCAAAGAGAACGGTCTGCCTATAGTTGTGTTTGACATGGATACGGTGGGCAATCTTGCTAAGGTTATAGCCGGAGAGCCTATCGGCACATTGGTATATTGATTAAATAACGATTATATTATGGATGTAAAAGATTATCTGACCCCTGCGGAGGAAAAAATGGAACTCGCGGTGGCGTATCTTGACGAATCGCTCGCGCATATCCGCGCAGGTAAGGCGAACCCCAAGATTATTGACGGCATAAAGGTGGAGTACTACGGCAGCGCCGTGCCGGTGAGCCAGGTTGCGAATATCTCTGTTCCCGATGCGCGCACAATCACTATCACTCCGTGGGAAAAGCCTATGTTCAAGGAGATAGAGAAGGCTATCATCAATTCCGAGCTGGGCATTACTCCGGAAAACAACGGCGAGGTGATACGCATATCTATACCGCCGCTCACCGAAGAGCGCCGCAAGCAGCTTGTCAAGCAGAGCAAGGCGGAGGCAGAGCAGGCAAAGGTGTCTGTGCGCAACGCGCGCCGCGATGCCATTGACGGGCTTAAAAAGGCAGTGAAGCAGGGTATGCCCGAAGATACCGAGAAGGATGCCGAGGCTTCAGTGCAGAAAATTCACGACAAATATCTGAAACGCATCGACGATATTTTCGCCGCAAAAGAAAAAGAGATTCTGACAGTGTGATTCTTGCAGATGCAAGTCATGCAATGAAGTTTAATATATGCCCTCCGCTACTGTGTTTCGGAGGGCATTTACAGATATATACAGCCGTATGAAGGAAAAAGTTGTGGTTGGTATAGGCGAGGTGCTGTGGGATGAATTGCCTGACGGTAAGAAACTTGGCGGCGCTCCTGCCAATTTTGCGTACCATGTGTCGCAGTTCGGATTTGACAGCATGGTGGTCAGTGCAGTCGGCGATGACCGTAGTGGAGCCGAGATAGTGGAGCTGTTTGGCGACAAGGGGCTTGAGGGTCTGCTTGCCACGGTGGACTATCCGACAGGCTCTGTTGCGGTGAAAGTGGATGCCGCCGGGGTGCCAGAGTATGATATAAAGGAGAATGTGGCGTGGGATCACATACCGTTTTCCGAGTCGCTTGAGGCTCTTGCCGCAAGAACATGCGCGGTGTGTTTCGGCACTCTCGCCCAGCGAAGCGAGGAGTCGAGGCGTACTATTATGCGGTTTGTCGACTCTATTCCGGCGTCAAACAACGCGCTTGTGGTGTTTGATGTTAATCTGCGTCAGCACTATTATAGCAAGAAGCTGATAGAGGAGTCTCTGCGTAAGTGTGACGTGCTTAAGATAAATGACGAGGAGCTTGCGGTGGTGAGCGATATTTTCGGATTGCCGGGCGGCGAGCTGTCGTGCACGGCTCTGAAATCGGAGTTCGGGCTTAAAATGCTTGTGCTGACCTGCGGCACAGCGGGCAGCTATGTATATTCGGACGGAGGTGTTTCTTTTCAGCCGACACCGGTGGTGGAGGTTGCCGATACAGTAGGCGCGGGCGATTCATTTACGGCGGCGTTCATCTCGGCGGTTCTCAGCGGGCTGTCTGTGGGCGAGGCTCATGAGGTGGCAGCCGCCACATCGGCGTTTGTCTGCACAAAGTACGGAGCTATGCCCGAATTGCCCCCTCATCTTAAAAAGCGGGCCGGAAAGTAAGAACTGTGTGTAAATACGCAAGCACAAAAACGCCCCGGAAATTTCCGGGGCGTTTTTGTGTTATTGTGTGGTTTTGGGGTCAGCAGAAGCCGCCTTTCAGCGCCAGGTCGGTAAGCCATATCCACAGTGGGCAGAAGCCGATGAACAGAATTACGGACAGGGTAAGGGATGAGGTGCCGGTTGCCACATAGGTGTTGTATTCGTCGGCGATTATTATGCCGGAGAACGCCGGTGGAAGTGCGGCTGCTACAACAAGCATCTTGAGGTTGAGAGGGTCCATGTGGAAGAGCAGTCCGAGAATCAGCACTACCGCAGGCATCATTACCATCTTCATTATTGAACCGAGTACAGCCTGCCAGTTGACAGTGAATTTTATGGCAGCGAGAGTTATGCCGGCAGAGAACACTGCCATGGAGGCGTTTGCCTTGGCTATGAGGTTGAATGACGGGCTGAGATAGTCAGGCCAGGGGATGCCGGCTATTACCCATATCACGGCGAGGATAGGACACCACGCCACGGGCTGCTCAAGCGCGTGGATTACAGGTTTCCAGGCGCTCTCCTTGCTGGTGCTGCCGGGATTCTGTTTTTCCAGCGAGGCGTTCATGAGAGACAGCCCCACAGGAATGCCGATGGCATTTACCACTATGCCTACAATCGCTACAACAAGGGCAACAGACGGGGAGGTGCCGAAAATCGGTTCAAGAACGGCAAAGCCGAGGAATCCGATGGTGGGAGAACCGCTTATCAGGGCGCTGACCGCCGCGTCGGCTCCGGTGTTTTTCTTGAACATCCTGAACACGAAGTAGACAATCATGAAGCATGCCATTATGCCGATTGTTGAAACGAGTGTGAGCTTGATATCCTTGATAAGGTCTTCGCGGGTAGCCTGCACAATGGAAACGAACAGGGCTGCGGGCAAAGCGTAGTCAAGCACCACTTTGTTGAATTTTTTTGCGTCGGCTCCGGAAAAAATTCCCTTTTTGCCGGAGATATAGCCCGCGAGCATCACGACGATAATCGGGACTATGGCGTATAGTATTACGTGAGAAAGATCCATAAAGCGGTTATTTAACGGGGTTAGACAGTGTAGTCAATAAGAGGCGCCGGATTGAGGTAGCCTATGTGACCGCTCTCTTTGCCGGCGTCAGCGGCAAGCTGTACGTCGATGAGGCACGGTTTGCGCGAGGCTATGGCGGCAGTTAGCGCGGCGGAGAGGTCGGCAGGTGTTGCCACCCGGTAGCTGTCGGCTCCGAATGCCTTGCCTATGAGGTCGTACTGCGCGTTTATGTCAAGGGTGGTCGGCGCGGGCGCGTCGCCGCCTGACGGGTTTACACCGATACCGTTGTATATGCCTCCGTTGTTGAACACCAGTACGGTTACCGGCAGTTTGTAGCGGCAGATTGTGGCGAAGTCCATGCCGGAGAATCCGAAAGCGGAGTCGCCCTCTATTGCCACAACGCTTTTTCCGGTAGCCACGGCGGCTCCTACGGCGGAGCCCATGCCCATGCCCATTATGGACCATGTGGCGCAGTCAACTCTGTGGCGCGGCAGGAACATGTCTACAGAATCGCGGGTGTCGTCAAGGGTATTGGCACCTTCGTTTATCAGGATTACATCGGGGTTTGATTCGAGAATGGGTTTTACAGCCGAGAGCGCGCTCCAGTGGTTCATGGGGCTGAGTTTTGCCGCATCTGCAAGCCGAGCCTGGAATTTGGCGTTCTTGACTTTGGTTTCAGCCTGCAGCGAGGCGAGCCAAGCAGGGTCGGCTGACATGGTTTTTCCTTTCAGCGCCTGAAGAATCATCGACAGCGATTCGCCCATGTCGCCTACTACCGGTGCTGCAACAGGCACATTGCGGTCAATTTCCATCGGCTCGACCTCGAGCTGTATGAATTTGCCCTCTTTGTTCCATTTTCCTTTGCCGAACGACAGCATCCAGTTGATTCTTGCTCCGATTACCATAACCACATCTGCCTGCTCCATGATTGTTGAGCGGCAGCTGAGGGCGCTCAGCTCGCCGTTGTCGGGGAGAAGCCCTTTTGCCATGGACATTGACAGGTAAGGTATGCGGTATGTTTCTACAAGGGTTTTCACGAGGTTGTCCACCTGAGCGTATGCTGCGCCTTTGCCAAAAAGTATAGCTGGGCGCTTAGCGGAGGCGAGCAGTTCCACGGCGCGGTTTACAGCTTCGGCGGTAGGGGCTGTCGGCGAGGCTATGTCAACAGGTTCGAAGAACAGGGCTTCGGCGTCTGCGGCGTTCATCACCTCGGCAAGAGCCGGAGTTGTCATGTCGATGTACACACCGCCGGGACGTCCGCTCACAGCCGCTCTGTAGGCGCGCGCCACCGCTGCGGGAATGTCTTTGGCGTAGGAGCAACGGAAGGCTGCCTTTACAAGCGGGCGCGCGGTGTTGAGCTGGTCAAGCTGTTCGTATGTGCCCACATTCATGTCTACCATTGTCGGGTCGGAGGCTCCGGAAATCTGAATCATGGGGTAGCAGTTGACAGTGGCGTTTGCCGTGGCGGTGAGCCCGTTCATGAAGCCGAGTGATGACACGGTGAGAAGAACGCCCGGCTTTTTGGTGAGAAAACCGTGTGTAGCGGCTGCCATGCCTGCCTGCTGCTCAAAGCGGAAGCCGTAGTAGTTGATGCCTATTTTCTGCATGGCGTATGCGGCTTCGGTCACCGGAATGCCGACAAGCCCGTACACATCCATTAGCCCGAGGCGTTTCAATGATTCGGCAAGAATGTACATTCCGGTCACCTGCTCCGGAAATTTCGGAGCAGATGCGGCGGTATTGTTGTTTGTGTTTGTAGTCATTTCAATAATGGTTTAAGGAGTGAGACATGCGGTTGAATCACATTTTGCCCTCGGTGACGGGGGCGGTTGTGCCGTTTTTGGCAAAAGACGCTATCTGGTCGTCGGTATAGCCGAGCGATTTGAGCACCTCTTCGGTGTTGCCTCCGAGCGACGGGCATGGACCGTAAACCGGCTGGTAGTTCGACATTGTGAAGGGGCAGCCGACGGTGACAAATTCACCGATTTTCCCCCCCTGGTTTATTTTTACAAGGGTGTTGCCGTCGTAGAGGGTCTGGTCGCTCATAATCTCTTTTGTAGAGAGAACCGGACCTACCGGAACACCGGCGGCGCCGAGAATTTCGGTGACTTCAAATTTGGTTTTGTCGGCGCACCAAGCTCCTATGCGGGTGTATATCTCCTGTTTGTGGCGGTCGCGAGCGTCTGCGGTGTTGAAGTCCGGGTTTGTGAGCCAGTCTTCAAAGCCCATGGCTTTGCAGGCGAGCTCGAAGTCTTTGGCTCCGCGTTGCAGTATGACATAGACATAGTTGTTGGCATCGATTGCAGAGTCCAGGTTGTCAGCAGGCTTGCACTTGTAGGTCCAGCCGAGCACGCCGCCGCCTTCGATGTTGCCGGAACGGGGCACACAGTCTCCGAATTTGCCGTCGGGGTACTGCGGAAATTGCGACAGGTAGCCGATTTTGTCAAGAGTCAGCTGGTCACGGGTCTTGATTCGGCAAAGGTTCAGGCAGGCGTTGTGCATTGACTGGTACACATACACGCCTTCTCCGGTTTTTTCTCTCTGGCACAGTGCCGCGAGCAGTCCTATGAGCAGGTGCATCCCTGTGTTGGAGTCGCCGAGCGCGGCGCCGCTTTGGGTGGGCACATTGTAGTCGCCGTCGTACCAGCCTGTGGTTGAGGCTGCTGCGGCTGTAACCTGTGCTATGGGTTCATACGCTTTCAGGTCTTTGTATTTGGACGAAACCGGAAAGCCTTTTATGGTGCCGTATATGCATCTGGGGTTGAGCGCGTGTACCGCTTCCCATGAAAAGCCGAGCTTGTCCATTGCTCCGGGGTGCAGGTTTTCGACAAAGATGTCCGCTTCCTTGATGAGCTTGGTAAGTATCTCTTTCCCATCGGGTGTCTTGGCGTCAAGAGCTATTGATTTTTTGTCGGAGTTGAGCTGTAGAAAGTAATAGGAGGGCAGGTTGGGGTCAAACTGCAGTTCCTTTCTTGTTGCGTCGCCCACGCCGGGACGTTCTATTTTGATTACTTCCGCGCCGAGCCACGCGAGCATCTGTGTGCATGAGGGTCCTGATTGTACTTCTGTAAAGTCTACTACTTTGATTCCTTGTAGAGGTGCTGTGTTCATAGCCATAATAGTATGTGTGTTATAGTTAATATTTTGTTTGTGATAAAACTATAACAATCCAGTGCCGTTAAAGTTGCTGTGCGGCAGTGAGGCTATGAAAAAACGGCGGGCAGGCTGTGCAGCCGTGTCCGCCGTGTGGTATTTCGGTCAAGGAAAGGAATCCTATTTCTTTTTTGAAGCCGTTTTTGCGGTTTTCGATGCCGTTTTTTTTGCCGGGGCTTTCGCGGTTGCGGTCTTTCGGGCAGTCTTAGGCTTCTGGGGTCTCAGTTTCAGCACCATAGCCGAGCGTGCGGGTAGATACAGTCTCAGCCATTCCACTCCATGGGGAGAGTATAGCGGGTCGTTCTGGGTGAAGTGTTTTACACTTTCGTCGATGTTGCCGTAGCCTCCGAACGCAGGGTTGTCTGTCGACAGCACTACATCGTACTCGCCGGGAGGTGTCAGTATGCCATATCCGTCAAATGATTTGAACGGGTTGAAGTTGAACACGAAAACAAGGTTTCCGCGCTTGTATGCGAGCACCTGGTCGTCGTCTTTTTCCCATAGTTTTTCAACCGGCATGGACTGGAAGTTGTACACCCCGCTGATGAGGTGTATCATGGCGTTGTCAAAATCGTTGAGGTAGCAGTACTTCAGCTCCTGACGGTCGACAAGGTCCCACTGGCGGCGTGCGTATTTGTAAGACCAGCCGTTGCCTTCGCGTGGAAAATCAATCCATTCGGGATGCCCGAACTCGTTGCCCATGAAGTTCAGATAGCCGCCGTTGATTGTAGATGCGGTGACAAGGCGTATCATTTTGTGCAGCGCAATGCCGCGGGCAACAGTCATGTTGTCGTCATCTTTCATCATGTGCCAGTACATCTGGTCGTCTATTAGTCTGAAAATGATGGTTTTGTCTCCGACAAGAGCCTGGTCGTGGCTCTCGACATAAGATATTGTCTTTTCGTCGGCACGCCGGTTGGTGAGCTCCCAGAAAATTGAAGTGGGGTGCCAGTCTTCGTCCTTTTTCTCTTTCAGGGTCTTGATCCAGTAGTCAGGTATGCCCATTGCCATACGGTAGTCAAACCCTATGCCGCCGTCCTTTACCGGAATGGCGAGTCCCGGCATGCCGCTCATCTCTTCGGCAATGGTTATTGCCGACGGGTTTATTTCGTGTATCAGCTTGTTGGCTATTGTCAGGTAAGTTATGGCGTTGGTGTCCTGATGTCCGTTGTAATAGTCGTCATAGCATCCGAATGATTCGCCAAGCCCGTGGCTGTAGTAAAGCATTGATGTGACGCCGTCAAAACGAAATCCGTCAAACCTGAACTCTTCGAGCCAGTACTTGCAGTTTGACAGCAGAAAATGCAATACTTCGTTTTTGCCATAGTCGAAGCACAGCGAATCCCATGCGGGATGTTCGCGCCGCCCGTCTCCATAAAAATACTGGTTGTGGCTGCCGTCAAGACACCCGAGCCCTTCTGCCTCGTTTTTTACCGCGTGGCTGTGTACAATGTCCATAATCACGGCAATGCCAAGCTCGTGGGCTTTGTCTATGAGCGACTTAAGCTCTTCAGGAGTGCCGAAACGGCTTGACGGGGCAAAGAAACTCGACACATGGTAGCCGAACGACCCGTAATAGGGGTGTTCCTGGATTGCCATAATCTGGATGGCGTTGTAGCCGTCGGCATGGATTCTGGGCAATATCAGGTCGCGAAATTCGGTGTATGTGCCTACCCCTTCGCGCTCCTGCGCCATGCCTATATGGCACTCATATATTAATAAGGGCTTTGTCTCTGGCTTGAACCGGCTTACTTTCCACTCATAAGGCTGTTCGGGAGCCCACACCTGGGCAGAAAACAGATGTGTGTTTTCGTCCTGTACCACTCTTGTGGCATAAGCCGGGATTCTCTCTCCTTCTCCGCCGTTCCATCTCACAAGCATTTTGTAAAACTGTCCGTGCTTCAAAGCGCCTGCGGGGAGTCTCAGCTCCCAGACTCCACCTTCGGGCAGCCGTGTCAGGGTGTAGCGAGCCTGCTCTTTCCAGTCGTTGAAATCGCCGATTAAGGTTACCGAAGTGGCGTTGGGCGCCCATTCGCGAAACACCCAGCTGCCGTCGTCGCAGCGGTGCAAGCCGAAATAGTTGTGGGCGTTGGCAAAGCTGTCAAGTGAGCCGGTGGCTGCGGTCAGCTCCTTTTCTTTCTTTAAGGCATCTTCGTGCCTTCCCGTTATAGCCGGCGCGAAAGGTTCGAGCCAAGGGTCGTTTTTGATTAGGTTTAGAGTCTTTTTAGTTTTTGGCATGGTGTGAGATGAGGGGTTATGGTTTTGTTGTATGAGCTTTTGCGGCTAACTCATCCAAGAGCCGGACACGCAACGCAAAGGTACACAAAAAAACGAGGGGTGGCGCAGAGTACAAGCAAAATTTGATATTTTAGTAGATGACAAAAATTAAATTTATGCTGTTAAACACTTAATTTTCAGTCGATTAAATTTGCAAAAGTCCCTGAAAATTAGTAATTTAAAGGAAAAGTTTGGACGCTTTTTCTCATGAAAACTACTAATTTCAAGGACTCGGTCAAAGTTAACCAAATCCTCCCGATTATGCAAGAGCACTTTGGTCAAAGTCAGGGCTGGCGCATGAGATTTAACTCAAATTCAGTCAAAAATTCACCTGATTATGTGAAATAAACTTTCAGATATTGCATATATTGCTGAAGATGGATATATTAGAGGTATGCAAATAGAAATTTTC
>RIBJ01000045.1 GCA_003762715.1 Muribaculaceae bacterium Isolate-104 (HZI)
CCGCTTGGGGAACTCTTTGACAAACCTAACAACAATATTATCAATGAGCTTGATGATTCAAGTGAACCAAATTTGTTTAATTGTTAAACTTATATAAACCGTCCACAATTTTTAGTGGACACACATGTTGTTACAGAGTAAATCCTTGCAGAAAACACCAGTTGTCATCTTCATAAGTGACTTATAGGCATTCTCTATACCAGACTCGCTCATTGAAGGAGCGAGGAATGAAAGTATCTGATGAAACAGTTTAGAGTCAGTGTCTTGATAATGTTCAATTATCTTAGGCGGATATACGAAGTGGAAGCCGGCCAGCTGAAACTCTTTGAACAGCGAGCGATAATTCTCACGTATTGCCTCATTGGTAGCGGCATCATAATCACTCTCGATATAAAGTGATGTTGCTATGTCGATATTAAAACTTGCCTTGGGAATAGAGAACGTCTCAACCCTGAAAGGTTGTTCCGAGTCAAGCATCAATATCAGTGCTATCAATATCAGTGCTTCGGAATGAGCGCAGAAGCCATCGCTCACGGTCATTGAACGGCAATCGCTCAATAGGTCTTCTTTCAAGCCCTGAACACCGGAATTGCAAATAGATACCAATGCGTCAGAAAAAGACAAGTATTGCGCTTCTGTTTCGATTTCCTTGTCAATAGAATATTTTGCGCAAACCCGATTCCAGCATTCCATCTCACCCGTATCAATGATACGGTCAGCTTTAATCAAGTCTGCAAATATCCGGGCGATTGCTATTTTATGAACCCTTAGCATTAACTGTTAATAGAAAGGAAAGGTTACTTCATGAATTCAGACTCTGAGATTTCGATAGTCCCGAAACTATTCTGAAGTTCACTATCCACGACATTTATTTGAAGTAGATAATTCACTACGTTTGAAGAGTTCTTTTTCCCAAAGTCAAAAATGTCGGTACTCCTATCGTAAGTTACGTTTGAAGTGAATTTGGCGTTAAGAGTTCCGTTTCCATTGTCATACTCCATCCAATCTTTACCATACGCTAACTTCAGATAATATTTGCCTTGTGGAATCATCTGAATATTTGCCGATGAGTTTTCTGGTACAAAAACATATCGGATACATTTATCTGTAGCAACATCCATTATTTTTATTGCTACATCACATCCTTTACCAATCCCTATATCAAAGTAATTGTCCTGCTGGCCAAATTTGCTTTTGACTCCATATTCTTTTGGCAACTCTCCCGATGGTTTTATCTTTGGAATATACCAGCCTTCGCTAATGAGCTTATTTTGAGAATCTGATAGTGTTATTGTCTCTGATTGGTTATTAGACACATTATTAGCACATCCGCCAATAGTTATAGAAACGAATACAACGAGTAGTGAAAGTAGTATCTTATATGTTTTCATTGAAAAAGGGATGTCAAATAGTTAAGAATACACACAACTATAATTGCTATGCCAATTATTCGGCACAACATAGCAATTGCTTTTTTGTATGATTTCTTTTTCACCATATCATTGGTCAGGATAGGAACCACCAACCATACTACAAGACCGATAATTATAGTTATTATGCTCATATATTTGATAATAACATAGGTGAAGAAGTTTTGTCATTGACTCCACTCCTTCACCTATGTGATATTAGGAATGATTAGAATACGCCTTCACGTTTCAGTTCATTTACTCGATTTTGAATCGGCTGATATTTTGCGCCAAGTTTATCTTTACGTTCCTGACCGATACCATACTCACCACGGATAACTTTTATCGCCTCTGCCTCAACATCATTAGAGACTGATGCTGATTCTGTAGCTTTTGGTTGTGTTTGTTCGGTCACAACGTTCGTTACAGGAGCTTCAGCTTTAGGCTCTGCAGCGGGTTGTTCAGTCTGAGTTGCTTCGGATGCTTCTTCGGAGTTGGCCTCATCTTGAACACCTTCAGGTTGATCAGTAGCTTCATCAACACTTTCAACGGCTGAGACCTCTTCTACAACCTCTGTTTCGGTTTGAGCAGGTTGCTCTTTTTCCGATTTTGAGAATAAGAAGTATCCGATGATGCACAGAACAATCACGCCAACTACCCACCAAATCCATTTGTTGGACTTGGAGTTTTCCGGCTCGAGAGTAGGAGTTGACTCGGGCTTAGGCGCAACAACAGGCTGAGGTTCTTCTTCAACCTTCTTGCGAAGTTGAACCTTGTGCTTGAGTTTTACGTCCGAATTGGCCATCAGTCTTCACAAATGAGAGCAAAGCCGGGGATTTCGTCGAACGCCTTACCGAGACTCATAACTCGGCTTTCATTCTTAAGTGCGAACTCACCACCTTTGTTCTTGATTGAACATACGCAGTAAACGTGACCTTCATCTGATGAGTCAGCGAGTACTTCCAGATAGTCACCGCTGTCGCTCTTGACTTCGATACGACCGCCTTCTTCAGCGTAAGTAACATCGTCTCCTTCGATAGCAGCACCGTAATTGACGATGCAAACGAAAGCCTCATCTATGTCATCAAGTTTGGCTATATTGATTTGTTCGCTTTCTTCACCACCGGGAGCGGGTTCCTTGTTGTCCCCGAGATGGAGCATGAACGGGAACTTTTCGAGTGAGCCAAGGTCACTCTTTTTCTGACGGTACTCGTTGGAGAATACGCCACCTACTTCACCGTCTTTCTTACGGAAGAAAAGACATAAGTCGAGGTCTGTGTCTGAGGTCCAGTAGAGGTTGACCTTGAGTTTTCCGCCAAAAGTGAAGGCGGCTTCCTCCTGCTTGCGGCGGAGGGTAATTTTCTTTTTAAGTTTTACTTCTGCCATATTGTTATGTTATTAAAAATTGAAGTCATCGTTAGTTGTACGTTTGGTTGGTTGATGATCTCCAACCCGATTTGAGTTATTGTCAAAGAAGTCATCAGTCTTCTTTGGAGTAATAGAATTTGTTCTCTTTTGCTGCATATTCTGTTTAGCTCTTTTGGGAGTTTCAGGAATAGCAAAGAATTCATCTTCTGTGTTACTTTCAGATTGGGGTGAGTTAAACCCTATACGTGTACGTTTAGGAGTCTCAACTGTAGTATGCGCCGTAGCACCTCCGAAAGAAAAGATTTTACGTCGTAAGTCTTTTACGGTAGCTTGTTCAGATGGATAATTTTGAGCAAACCTGTTTAGCTCAACTTCTGCCTCATTCATTCGCTGGTCTAAAATCAGCTTATTTATGGTTGCAAGGGCTTTTTCTTTAGCTTCTCTTACGCGGGTTTCTTCCAGTCGTTTTTTTGCCTTCAATAAGAATTGTGACACTAAATTATCCGATGATATACTAAGATAGTTCTCGCAGAGTAATTTGAGTTTAGTCCAATCCTCATCATAATGTGCCTTGTTTATGTCTTCCTTGAGCGCTGCAAGTTTACGCTTATTTTCATCATGTTCTTTACGAAGGGAAATGAGCCGTTCCTTTTTTGAAGTCCATTTGGAGAGATTGGCTACATCTTCCTCTATTAGAACTTCGCAAATCTGAATTGCCGCATCAAAGTCATTAGCAGCCTCCGACTCCCTCAGTCTTGCCACAAACTCCTGAACTTTCTCTTCTTGCTTAGAACGCACATCCGAAATACGACGCTTTATGGATTTAGCCTCTGCATTTGAAGGGTCAAGATTAAGTACTTTGCCCACTTCCTCAAGAGCCTCGTCATAAAGTTTTTGAGCAAAAAACATATCCGCACGATTAAGGAAATTAGTTACTTTTTCCTTAATATCAAGTTGACGCTTAGAGTCGCGTTTGATTCGTAGTGCTTCCTCAGAATCTGGACGCAGTTCCAATGCCATATCACTTTGAGAAATGGCATCGTTCCATCTACCTTCGGAATAAGCATTTTTTATTCTTTGAAGAATAGTTGAAAAATGCTTATTATTGGCTCTTTGCTCCGCGAGTAATTGTTGAGCGAGAGCTTGTTTCTCTTTGGCATATTCATCATCGGGATGATGAGTTAACGCAATTCCGGCCCACTCACGCATATTTTCGTAGTCATGTTCACTTTCGTAACGTTCTACGTTTTCTATCGCGTTCTTATATTCCTTTTCAGATTTCAGAGCAGCATCTTTCTTTGCCTGCTCTTCTTGAGCAGCAGCCATTGCAGCCTCCTTTCGTGCCGCTTCTTCTCTTGCATGACGATTAAGTTCCTCCTGAAGTTTTGCATCTTTTACAAAATCCTCAGTTGCCTCCTTAAACTGAGCGCAATCGATTTGTGCATAAACACTAACTACTTTAGGCAACTCAACTTCACGATATTTCACAAGCTTATTCTCACTTACTATGAACTTACTGTTTATAGCAGCTGAGAATTTTGTATTTGTAAAGGTATTGCCGATGAATACAATACCCTCTATTTCGTGAGATTTAACATTGTTAGAGCGCACAAAATCTGCAATTTTACGAACAATTTCGTCAACTAATCCTTCAGTACGCTGGTCTAAATCTATTGGTTTGATAGGTACAGTGTAAGGATTATTGGGAGCAACTGCAAAAGTGATATTGGGCAGACTCACGGGAATACCCGGACGACGGTTCGCAATTTGGCTCAACCAATTATCTGCAAATCGTTCCTGTCGTTTGTATTCTTTTGCAAATTCGTCTGACGTTGATAAGAATCGTGTTGTTCGGTTTATGTTCTCAACAACTGATTCAATCAAAGCTCTTTTTCTGACATCAAGTCCAAAGCCGAGCAAAGTTGACTCGTTTACTCTGACAAATAGATTTTCTACCGACTTATACAAAGAGAAGTGCATGTTGTCATTGGTCGCAACAAGCACAAGATACATTCCGGGGGTAGTGAATACTCCTCGTTTTTTCGATTCCTCGAGACCAAGATGAGAAATTCGTGCAACGCTCTCGATAACATTGAAATTCGCCTCTTCCAGTTCTTGAAGGAATTTCCAACGTGCTACGTCAGAGATGTCGGCAGAGAATGAGATATATGTATCTACTTTCCCCTGTTCTTGAATAGCCTCATGAAGATGACTGAAGATATTAGCCACTTTGAATATCTCTCTCATCTCCTCCGGCCGATTGTCATAACGAGTGAAATGGTTGTCGTCAGACTCTATCAATGGGAAAATGTCACCGAAATAATGCGGTTCCTTATCTCTATAATTGTCCTCAAACGTTTTTCCGTAAACTATTCTATTGTTTGCAGTATCTTCATGGAAGAACAACCATACGCGATCCTCTCCATTTGGCAAAGTGAGGGGTATCACGTTACCGTCGATGTTGACGGCAACCGTGATGAACCATTTGTCTATATATAGAGAGAGTGATTTCATATTATCACGTTATTGATTAAAGACCTTGCGAACGAGGGATTTGAGGAAACAAGCACCCTCAGCTATGATAATAGGCTGGTGATAGTGGAATCCATCGCCATTCTTACTATTACGTGATGCTTTCTTGTATTCCTGATCACTTGTACAGAAAGGTATAATCCTGTTGGGAAGATCATCGAGTTCATCACGAAGTTGCTCGTCAGCCTTCTTATAGAGATTTGTCCGCTTGCTTACAAAATCAATGAATAAATCCATATATTTCTCAAAGTTTTGAACCCCTGAGAAATCAAAATTACTCATATCGTCAGCAAACTGGTCTCCTGTAATTTCTTCATCTGGAGCTATGGAGATATTGATACCATCACGTAGGAATGTTACGCCGGTTTCACCACATATATCCGAATCTGACAGCGTTGATACTACTGCAAGTTCTTTCTGCTCACAAAGTCCTCTTGCAACTTCAGTCTTGTTATCGTTCTCAATTTCCTCACGATATGTGACTTTCACATTACTCTCGGGCATTACGAGTTTTAGACCTGTGTTTACACAGTTATTGTAGAACTCATTCGTAGTTCGTGTGCTTGTTGCATGACGTAGCCAATGGAAGATGCGACCACCTTTGCCGAAGGGGAGCAAATCCACTTTCTCAATATTGCCAAGACGATTCTCCTTGATTGACTTACCAATGAGCATTCCTGAATAGAACAGCAACAAGCCGCAGACATAAGCCGGTATTGTGAATACGAACTTGGCGTTTGCTGCCAACGAATCGTAGAATACATCATATTCTTCCTGAGTTTTGAGCTGGTCAAAGATATTGTTCAAGAAATATGGTGCTTTATCCGGATGAGTAAGAACATCCTTTATATTTTCTACGTGGACATTTGTATTATGTCCTTCGTGGAAGTCAACGAGGGCTTGACGGAATTGCTCTGATTTAATAACTGCATCAAAGAATACTCCGGCAGCAAGGCGGACAGAACTTTCTCTAAAGAGAGAAGGCTTATTGCTGTCTTGTGGGTTCTTTGCGATTAGTAAGATATCACTAGTACTTCCGCCGACGTCTATTCCAAGGAACATGTTGTTTCCGGATAAACCGAAATCCTGTGACATTGCATAACTGCAAACAGCCTCCGCTTCTGTGATAAAATCACCTGGAAGTTCCGGCTTGCGACCAAATGGCGTAATTTTACACAAGTCTTCATAAATTCTTTCCAGTTCGTCTCTGTCAGATGGCATCATTGAACCCGGAAAACTCCAGAAAATTTCTTCTGGTCGAATACGGTTTGTATAAAGGAAAGCACAGGCTTGAAGCCATATTGATTTGAGGAAAGCTCTTTTCTTTTCACGACCTTTGTCATTGTCAAGCCACTTCATATTGTAATGAAGTGTACCTGCCTGAGTCTTTATTTCAAACTCGTTCATTTCTTGAACTCGCACATTCGGTCTGTTCACCGGAACGCCTCCGGCGACTTCCTCCGATTGATTGGGGCCAACATAGCGTGAGTCGTGTTCATGAAGCCAAGATTTGAGTTGTCCGTTCTCAGAAGGATAATTTGTGAAGAACAAGAGTTCGTTATTCTCAGCCACAGCACGTTTGTCGTTATTTTCTCGTCCTACCAAAACGGCGCGGTAGTTACCAAAGACCATTGGCCTTGCACCACGGTCATTGGCATTGTAGAACAGACAGGTGTTATTACTGCCAAAGTCCACACCAACTACTGCCGGCGAGTTCATATCAACTGATGTCAAATCCTTGACAACATCTTGACGCATCATTAAGAATCCAGCCCCCATTGTCTTGCCCGTAACACGAACAACTGCATAAAGGCCGCACATAGGCTTATTGGAAGCAATGATATTATATTTCGGTAGATTATCACTTTGTCCACTCGGGAATGTCACGAGTTTCTTAATATCTACCTGCTTTTCCTCTTCAGGAGTAGGTTCGTAACGCGAAGTCAAGAACTGACCATCAATAGTTTTAAGTATCTCACCCTTTGTCTTATACAATGGCAAGAACTGTTCTGTATCAGTGTCCGTGAATTCTGAGAATAGGTAATACTTGTTCCATTTCTCTGAAACGAAGTTTGGCCAAGCGATAACCTTACCTTGATTCTGAACCCAGTGAATGTTGTACTCGCGGTCGTTTAGAGTAACACTTTCACCATCAATCTCGACTACCAACGATACACTGAGCATCCCGGCATCGGTAAGATGACAGGTCAATCGTGTATTGGAGTTTCCACTATATCCGAGAATAGTGTCAAACTTATTTTGGAAAATGTCTATGCCAATTTCAGACAATGGAACGCTGAAATAGAATGTTTCACCTGTCTGAATATCATTGAACGACAGATAGTAAACTGGCGAATCGGAAAGTTTTGGACGCTGTGCTTTAGGTTCAATCCAACCTACAACATATTCATCACGACTAAGAAGTTCTTGAATATCTCCGATGGTCTGATAATCACCTTCATTCACATAAGTGAAAGTGAAATCCGGTTTTAGATATACCGGCACATCGCTCTTGAATAGCCCGGCAAATGGTTCTTGAAGACCACCGTATTGTGCAACGGGTCCAACTTTCTTCAAACCATTACCTTTGTCGGTAAGTTCCTGCTCCCACTTACGGGCCATTCCCTTGAAGCCGGAAAGATTGATTGTCTTTTTCCCTCCTCGCTGAGAGTTAATCATAGTCTCAAACTGTGCAACATTTTTATTCAAGTTCTGAATAAAAAGAAATACTTTCTGTAGTTGCTGGGGAGTTAGGTAGCGAGTAGGATCCTCAAATTTACCATTTCTATACCAATTGATATCTGAAGCGGTATCGCCCAATCCTGAGTAGTTGACCCCGGTGAAAACTCCTGTTAATGGCGATGTTCCACCGACAAGTTGATTGCGGTAGTAAATCAGATGTACAAAAGGTTGTGCATCAGGATTCTTTGCCAGTTCCTGTTGGTTAGACCACACGTCTTTGTCATCAAATAGCATCCTGCCAAAAGCGGAGGCTATCCCATAGTCATCACCTTTTATATTCATGTGAACCGGAGCAGAGAATCGTATGCGGTCGGGATAGAGTGCTATTGTGGCTAACAACCCACGCCATTCACCATGAAGTATCTCATAGAAATTGAGAAGTCCTCCATTATCAATATTGGGATTAGGATTGTTTATTGTATCAAGAGCATACTTGAATAGTTTGGCTCGAGCCCACGGAGAAGGCACACCAGAGATGAGTGCACTCAAAGTCTGGGCATTTACATTGCCGAGAATGTCGCCTGTCTGGATACCCTGAATATAGGAATTCGCCATATTCAGCTCATTCCATTCACCTTGTGTTCCGGTGTTCAGAGTGGTGTAACTCTGGATGAGAAGTGCTTTAGACATATCCTATATCAATTAAAGTTATATAGTTTTGTGAGTGTATCGTAGATAAGTTTATACAACTGCTCTCCTCGGTTTGTGATTCCTTTACTTCCTTCACCATGAAGTTCTTGCAGGAACAACTTTTTGAAACTGTTGAACTTACTTCCAAACATACCGGTAGAGTACTTGTTATCTTTACCAATGCCTTCATTCCGATAGAGGTTCTTGTTCCAGTCAAGTTTCATCAGTTCCTTCCGAGACTGTGGAGCAAATAGTTTCGGGTTAAGAAGGAATTTATCCCCACCACCAGCTGAACGGTGAAGTTGACGGAGCCACCCTTCTTCCAAAGCTCCTCCTTCAATCATACGAGCGAAGAATAACCGGAAATAATCTTTAAGATATTTAACCTGCGATGGATCTATTTCCTCAAATCCTACGACCTCCTTGTCTTCTCCGGAGCGGGCTTTCTCTACGAAATCGTCTTCTCCATTGTTAAACAACGCGAATGCTACAAGGCAACCAAGTTTCTTAGCAAATTCAGTCTGTCTTTCCTTTCCGACAAAGTCTTGAAAATCGAATTTGTCATTATCCTCAACGGCACGATAAAGATACTCTGTTTTATAGTTGTCCTTATCTTGTTGTAGCTTGTCCTCGTCAGTATTCAAGAAATCAAGAGCCGCGCTTGCAGCAAGCAATTCTATATAATGCGAATCGTTCTTTTGTTGGGATCCCCCCGTAAGTGTTTTGTTGGAGCTTTTATCTTCAGTCTGCATAGGGTTCCAATTTAAGCCATCAGTGCCCATCATATAGAAACGCTGATAAATGCTTCTAACAGTAGCATCATCGTCATAGAACATCATTGCCACTTGCGAATTAAGCGCAAACTTGTCACTTGTAGCAATAATCTTCTGTTGGCTTATTTCTCCAGCTGTAGGAAGAGTAAAATTAAAATATGCTGTAAGCAACGTAGAACCGAAATAGGCATTTTTCAAAATATCCGCACTACCATTGCTTATGATTTGTGCGGCACGAGACAAAGCCTGTGGAATAATGGGAATAGAGGAAGCCCCTGTGCCACCAAATACTGATCCA
Organism: Muribaculaceae bacterium Isolate-104 (HZI); assembly: GCA_003762715.1. Lineage (GTDB taxonomy): Bacteria > Bacteroidota > Bacteroidia > Bacteroidales > Muribaculaceae > Paramuribaculum. The sequence goes on from RIBJ01000045.1 coordinate 9,753, forward strand.
AGGATAAATACCTTAGCCTTCCCGGAGGTTGTTTCCGTAATAAGTGCACTAACAAATTCCTTTAGACCATTGGGAAGACGTGATTTAGAAGCCTCTACGATGGACTGATACATCATCATCGAACCCAGATGGGTTTGTGCGCGATAACCATGTTGAAGATTAAACTCTTCAACATTACGGTCAAGCACAAGGTCTGCTAAATCAGTTTCCTCGCGGTGGTTATACTGAGTGTCTCCATAGTTGAAGACCTCTTTGAATGTACTTTTTGTTTCATAGTCCGGAGAGAACTCGTAATATTTTATGTTTGCTGAGAAGAAAGTTTCTTTATGCGCAACACGACTTTCTGCTTTGAGGCCCTTAGCGTTGACATAAGCTTCTTTCAACTCTTTGAGACGCCCGAAATTGCCATTGTTTTTATCAGTATCGAGTGCGAGAAGATGAATATCCGTGTCATCGAACATTCCCATTGCACAAAGGTGAATAAGGCTTTCTATGCACCTCATGCCTGTACCGCCTATTCCGAGGACAAAAAATTGTTGTGCCATAGTTTAGTTCTTTTTCTTGCCCAAGATAGAGCCTAATTTAGTATTGCGAAACCCGAGCATCAGCAGGATGCCGGCAACAAAATATATAACTATGGAGACAAGAAGAACCTTAAGATTTGTCTCTTCAAACATACTCTGAAAACCGGGATTGGAGATTTTCGGGACAATGGCTTGCATATTGTAGAACCAATAAGCGGCGGGCATAACAAGACCGATTACGATAAAACAAATACGACGAGTGATGAAGTCGCGGCGATCGCTTCTCCAATTTATGATGAATGCAATAGCAATAGCCAATGCAAGCGCTATGCCGCAAACGATTAGTCCGTACACCCAAGCATCGGCTTGTGTCTGTTGTAGCTGAAGTGGAGTTCTAATGATGGTATTCATTGCTTTTTAGTATTTGTCAGATTTAACGTAGATAGTGTAGAGTGTTTTACCGTTTAATTGCTTTAGCAATTCCGGGTCAAAAACACAGTTTTTCAAGCTTTCGGATATTGACTCGTTGGTTGTACCACTTTGGACGATGGAATCGAAATTAAACATATCAATACTGTTGCCGAGGATGTTTTCAAGTTCTTTTACCGATATCACAATCTTAAAGTAATTGAATGGCTTACCATTAAGCACCGGAGCAAAATTGTTGATGTCAAAATAAAGGTCAACATTCCCATGTTGCTTGAACTCCTTAGTATCAGCTATGATGAAATTTGGAATTTCCATGGGCTGTATTTCAGTATGACCAACCTTTTCTCCAGACTCTATACGATTGTATATGTCAAAATAATCATTGTTAATGTCATACACCTTTATGTCTATATCCTTAATGCGATAGCAACCGAAGGCATTTTTATTGATTTTAAGACCGCCGATAAGCTTTTCCCCATTGAGGAGTGGACTCCCTTGCTCATCTACGCCATTCATTATGAAATTCAAGATGTTTTTCCAATTAACTTGCCAGTCCTGAATTTCCATAGGACCATATCCTTTAAGCTCGGCGGCAAGCACTGGGTTGGGAATAGACGTAATACCATTCTGTGTTACTGCCCATGGGTAATTTCCGCTAAGATGAAACTCATCAATTTGAGGGAAATCTTCCAGATTAACCACTTCGCTTATTCGGCTATAAATATTGCCTTCAAGCCGGTCATCGGTAAAGATGATGTAAAAACGTTTCTTGTTAAATGTTTGCCCTTTGTACACTTCTTGATATGGTTCTGCAATGATATGGATGTCATGTCCTTTAAGCAACCATTTCTTAAAAGCTGCGTGCATATATGGGTTATTGGGATTGTTCTTGGTCGCCGTTTGAGTAAAAAGCTCTCCATCCGTAAGCATTACAGACTCTCCATCTCGTTCTGCCATCAGATTGATAGCATTGTCAAGGGCTGCATAGTCTTCTTCTTTAACATTATTCAGCAATTCAAAAACTTTTCCATCCTCCTTCTGAATGTCTTTACCCTTGATTGACCAATATTCTTTAGTGGCTGCTGTAAGAGGGGACACCATCTTCTGATAAAATGGTGAGGACATTCCTTTTGCGATGCAGTTAGAATAATCCACAAAAAGCGACAACTGATTATTAGGCAAATCTGTATTTTCCACATCTTCTGTAAGGACATGGAATTCAGCCATATGATTAGTGTCATAGGGAACATTGTCCTTCTTGCAAGACACGAATGATAATCCGGCAATGAATATGCCGATTACAGCTACTATCAGAAGCGATATTTTGTTATGGTATGTCATTCTTCGTGTAATAATTGGTTTTTAAGTCCATATCTCTTGGCAAGAGATATGGATGCGAAATACAGGGCTGTCAGTCAATATTTTATCACATACAAATTCAGCGAACTGCTAAACAAATAGGATGCGCAAAATTATGAAACCTAATTTTCGGAGCTAATTTTATATCTATTTCAAATATTTTTTGTAACTTTGTGATTGGGTAAGTATCTCTTGCCAAGAGATTTGGATGGTTACTAAACAAGACAGGACATTGTGTGACGCAACTTGGGGCAACGTCCTTAGGTATCTGGAATATGATTGTACGTTTCGTCATGCCGATATGGTTGTTGATAGTTAACTCTAAACAAGAGATTGGGACTCTTTAGGGCTTGCTGATAATCATATAGATATGGGTATTGCCCCATGATATTTGCTCAACAAAGTAGTCGTAAAGGATTGATATGTTGCAAAGCATAATAAATTTCGTTAAAGGTTTCAGCCCTCATTTCCAGATTTTTTTGTAACTTTGCAATCTGAATAAGTATCTCTTGTTTAGAGATTTGGATGGATGCTAAACAAAAGAGCCTCGATGCCGGAGCACCGAGGCGTTAGTGTGTTTTATAGGGATTTTAGGATTAGGCTGTTGGCTTTGTCAACGACTGAGGTGTCGAGGGAGGCGAGGTAGATTTGGGTGGTGGCTTCGGAGTCGTGGCCCATGCCTTCGCTGATTACGCTGAGGGGAATGCCCTTTGCTTTGGCTGCACTGGCCCATGAGTGGCGGGCAACGTACATCGTCAAAGGGATGTTGATACCGACCATACCGGCTATCTTCTTCAAATTGTGATTGATGTTGTAGCCGATGTTGCGGTAGGCACATCGCTCATTGATGCCCTCTGTTTTGATGATGGGCAGGAGATATTGCGTAGGATTGTCGGGATATTTGTCAAGTATGGCTTGCATTTCCGGTGCCCATGCTATTGTGAGTTGCTGGCCGGTCTTGCGTCGGCGATAAACAATCGAGCCGTTTTTGAGGTCGGTTTTCTTCAGGAATGTCATATCTATGAAACTCATTCCCCGAAGATAAAAACTCATCAGGAACATATCGCGGGCATAGTCTAATGGCGGGGAGAGCGATAAATCCAATGCCTTGATTTTCTTGATGTGAGGTAATGAGATAGCGCGTTTAACTGTTTTATCCACTCCCGTATAGACATGACGGAAGGGATTGCGATTCTCAATTATGTCATCCTCAACTGCCCGGTGATAGACTGCCCGGAGAATACGGGTGTAGAATGATATGGTGTTAGGGGAATTGCCGCGTTGCTTGTGCCATGCCTCGTATGCCTCCATTATCTCGGAGGTCAGACAATCGAGCATGATGTCCTCATCTTTCCGGAACTTTTTGAAGCTGTTGAGGGCGGCGGTATAGGTTTCTGATGTTCTTGCCTTACCATTCTGCTTGAACTTGATAATCAAGTTCTCCATGAAATTGAACAGTGAGTACTCGCTTGCATATCTGCGGAACTCATCAATTACATCATCGGCAGTATAGGATAAGCCTTCTGCGTCAAGTCGTTTGTCAATCTTGGTTAGACGCTCAACATCCCAGCGGATTCTCTCGCGGATTGAGAGAATGAAAGATTTTCTTACACTGGATTGTTTGGTTGTTACCATTGAGCGACTTTCATCCCATTCATCCGGCATCACATGATACTCAGTGTTGAGTTGACGAACTTTCCTTTCGTGGATAATCTGGTAGTAGATTGCACCTTCATGGTCGGCAATCGTCGATGGTCGGTATTTTACTTTTATTGAGGCCATGGTGTATCGTTTTTTAGTCTATAAGATACGACAAAGGGATACACCCCGAATGGAGTGCATCCCTTCGACGCAACTTGTTAGACTGAGATTAAGGAAGGAAAAGTGCACCAAGTTCCGTAAGCCTACGGTTATATAACCCTTTGTGCCATTTGCCTTTGTAGTGGCAGTGGGAGGTGTAGGCTTTGAAGATGTTGCGGTTGCCGGATTTGAGCATTTTATAGACGCTGGACTTGTTTACGGCACCTGGGCCGATGTTGTAGGCCAATGCTCCGAGGAGGACGCTATCCTTGCCCAAGTCACGGTAGAGGGCGCAGAATTTACGGAGGTCTTTGCGGAGAAGTACATCGGCTTCGCGCTCACTCATCTTGTAGCCACGGAAGTATTTTTCGCCGGGTAGTTTTCTATGACCATAACCCAAGTAGGGCCAGTGGCGGCGAGAGTCATGTAACGTCTCAAATTTCTTGATTATGAGAACTGCACGCTCAAATAACGGCAGTTCCATTATGCTTCGTTTTGTGTGTTGCTCCCTTGCGGGGGCAGTTCGCTGTGAGGCGGCATTGCCTGGCATCGTTCCCACAATGGAGAACAATGCCACAAAGAGTATCAGGAGTTTCTTCATTGGCTAACGGGTGTTATTGTTCCGGGATTGATTGGAGTCACAATCAGACTTCCCGTGCCGCCGTTGTCTTTGTTATTGAACTCAAAGGTTTGTTCCCAATGAGTCCCATAGTTGTCCTCAATCGTTATCAGAAGTTCGTGACTTTCTGAGGAGTGAGCGGTATAGTTGAGTCGGAATTGCTTGGATTCGAGGAGGACGCGGTCATTGTTGACGAGTGTCGGGCCATCGACAAGTTTAAGCGAACCTTTGCCCTCATACTGGAAGTAGCGGATTGTATAGAGGGTGTTGGTGTAGTTACCTTCGGGGACGATTGTCATGCGCAGTTCGACGGTTTCGCCGTTGGCGATTTTGTCACCGTAGGGCATGACTTCCACGGTGAAGGGATATGACTGCTGCACATCGAGGTCATCATCGCAGGAGGTGAGGGAGAACACGAGAGCGAAGAGGATTGCCCAGAAGCCGAAGAACCGGGCGGGAGTGACGCGGGTTGCGCCGATTCTATTGAGGATTGTTTTCATTTTTCAGAGTTTGAGTTTTGATTTTGTTGTCTGTTTGGGATAGAGCGACATAAGAAAGTCGTTCAGATCCTTGTGATTGGGGTAGAGTGCGGACTTGTCCATTACCTTGTCGCCTAACTCCTGTTGGAACTTGGCAACAGCGGCTCGTCCGGCATTGTCGTTGTCAAGATAGCAACTGACCACGCTGTATTCTCTCAGTGGCGCAATGGCTTTATTCAGATTGGATACTGAGTTTAGCACGATTGTATCAGTGCCGTCATTATATCCGAGTCGTTCTGCTGAGAGAAAGTCGATGAAGCCTTCAAAGACATTGCATCGGGCGTTGCCATTGTCAATGTGGGTTATGTGCTTAGGGGGATAAGAACCTTTGAAGAAACTGTTTTTTAATTCAAATCCATGTGCATTATTCTCAAAGCCGATAGCATAATACCTCTTACCGTGCAATTCATAATCGACCTGCACACAATATCGTTGGGCTATGTCGCGTGGTATGCCACGGTCAGCAAGGTATTTAAGCAGAGCCGGAGCCTCCAGTCTGGAAATCTCAACATTCTCAAATGTCGGTTCTTCCTTGAACAGCATTGGCTTATAGGGACTCTCCACGGGCAACTGCATCTTTTGGGCGATGAACTCCGCACGTTTGATGAAGTCTGTTTCACCTGTCAACTCTCCGGCAAGATTGAAGATGTCGCCACCAGCACCGCTCCCAAAATCGTACCATAAATTTTTGCGCGGGTTGACATGGAACGACGGCTTACGTTCATTGCGGCAGGGAGAGTAGAACCACAGTCCTTTGCTGTCACGACCTGTCGGCTGATAGCCGAGGTGGTTGAGAAAATCCACCAACGGTATTTGTCGGATAGAGTCGATGTTCATAGGCGCATTTTTCGTTTGGGTTTTGGAGGTTTTTCTTCCGGTTTGGGTGTCTGCTTTTTCTGAAAAGCATTCATTTCACCGGCAATATATCGGTTGAGTTCCGACTTGTTGGCGCAGCCTGTCAACTCATACGCGAGGTCGTAGATTCCACCGTTGGCTCCTGTTTTTGTATCTCGCCATAGATTTGTGCGGATGTTGACAACCATAGTGCCTTTGGCTGATGAATCGTAGGGAGAATTGTAGATTCTCAAATCGCCGTCAGCTGCTACCGGGTGTTCCTGACCCAACGCCTTCATAAAGTCTGTGAGCGGAATCTTGGCAATATCAAGGTGAACCACCTGAGGGTCAATGGCTCTTTTTGTGAGCATTTCTTTGGCGATCTCATTCTCGTTAATCATCTTGACGATATAGCCGTTAATGTTCTCACGGAGATCTCCTCTGGCAGTAAGTTTCGCCAAATCATATAAATCCCCGGATTCATCAGTCCCGTGGTCATACCAATTATTCATTTTGGTGTCAACCACAAATAATGCCTCTGCATCATCGCGGTACGGAGCATAGTAAAGTTTCAAATATCCATAGCCGCCAACTGACTTTTCGCCGAGGGCATCCAAGAATGCCGTAATCGGCATCCTCGGAATATCCTTTTCTGTGTATCTCATAGTCTGTCAATCTATCATAAGGCGAATGCCCAATCCGTAGGAGAATCGGCAATGTCCCGTTGTGTTACCGAAAACAAATCTCTCTTTGAGGTTGGCTGTCAGTGCAATTCTATCCGAGAGGTAGAAGTCCGCCTGAATGTTGACGGCCCCACCATAGATGAATGCGTCCGAGTTGTGGAGCGTTGCACCGTCAGGCAACAGTGCCTTTCCCCAGTTGACCGTTTCATATCCGACAAGTGCTGAAATACCTCCATAGAGGTGAAAGAATTGCGAGTAGTTGCTGTAAAGGTGGAGATTATATCCAGCTTCGCCTGTAAATTCAGCCACAGGGATTCTACCATTTTCTCCGTATGGCTTGTAACTCTGGAGATATTCTCCGCCGAAAATCCACTCATGGGCGTTGTTGCCTTTGAACACGGAGTAATATACTCCGAAAGAATAACCACAATCACGGGATGAGCCGGTATAGAAACCATCAACCATACTCGCCTTTATTTCCACCGACTTCATGCCGGGGAGTGTTCGCTGGGCCATTGCCCGACCTCCGAAGAGGCTGAGCATGGCTATTGTTGCAATAAGAAATTTCTTCATAGGCTTACTGAATGCTTAGTTCGTCAATTACATTGGCTCTTACGATGTCCTCGTTATCAACCACGAAAGACTGGTGGCGACCACCTTCTTTTTCAGCAATCTCTATAATGAGCTGCTTATCATCGGGAATTGTGAATTTCTCCAAAGCGAACACGGTGTGTTCCGTAGATTTACCGTGTACCACCGTCACATAGTTCTGGGCGCGGAGCGGTTCAAGAACCTGCTCCTGCATGGCTGTACGTTTGATAACTTTCTTATCCACAATCTTGAACATCACATAGTCGATGTCAAAAGCGATATTGGACGTGTTCTTCAGTTCGGTGTGGAAATAGAGCAAACCATTGTTGGTGTAGATTGATTTGAGAAGGAACTGCACCCCGAAGCGTTTACTGCCGATATGTTTGATTTCACGCTTGTTCTGTTTGTAAATACTCTTCATGATCAGTTTTACAAGCATGGGCGATTCCTGGCCAAGTTTTTCCAGATAGATCTCCTGTGCGTTGTTGGGGCGATTGACCGCTTCGCCGTCATGGAGGAAGTCGGTCATTTCGATGCTGAGTAACAGCGGCTCTTTGGCGAATTTGACGTTAAATGTGTAGTAGCTACCATCTTCCGTGATGACCGAAAGATTGGTTTCCTGCTTGAATGACTTGAAAGCCGATTTTACACGCAGCACGTTCTTAGCACCGTCGGCAAGTCCGGCAACAAGGTTCTCATTGCCCAAGTCCACATAGGTGATTTCTGCCGGGAAGATGATGTGTGTGGTCTTGTTGTAGCAAACCTCCAGAGCATGAGGCGGAATCATCCGGTCGAAGCCAACCTTTCGGGTCAGACCATCGAATTTGTCGCCGTCAGTGTAGTTTGCGCCGTACACGTTCATGTCGTGTTCAGCGATCGTTTCAGTGTCAGACGACACGTTATTATCGGTGTTTTTGACTGTTTTGGCGTTGACAGCGGTGGCTGCTCCAAAGAGCGCCACTGCCGCAACGAAGAGTTTTGTGATTGTTTTCATTCGTTGTTGTTGGGGTGTTTTGTTGATTACTGCTCAACCTGTTTGAGCATCACTTTATAGCCGGATTTAAGATGAACTTTCACCTGACGGACTTTCTTTGTCAGGTATTGGCCTACGCCATTGAGTAAGCCACGGCCTACATCGGAGACAATCTGTGCTCCGGCATTGGTAGAGATATTTATCGAACTGCCGACTGTACTACCCATGTTTGCACCAATCTCTTTCAGTGCGTCAGACTCCATAGAGTTGGGAATATTGATACCCTCCTGACCGTCTGAGTCATAGACTGCGAGGTCAACATCCATTATACAGCCCAATGCCTCAATGCTTTCAATCGTGATTTCAAGGCGTTCTCCTTGCAATCGTGCCGAGCCGACAATGGTTGTATTCTTGGGCAGCAGAGAGTTGCCAATCCACATCGGTTCAAGAGTCCTCAGTTTCACGCTCTGACCGTCAATAACCGACTGGTCAGAGGCGATGCACGCCGAAATGGTGTTCTTGAAGTTCTGATGCTTGCCGCCGACAGCGGTGGAGAATGACCGTTCAGATGTTGCTGCACTGAGAGAGGAAACCACATTGCGATTGACTTGATTGACAGGCATTATTTTACGCTCCTTCTCCGGCTCATCCACAAAGACCGCTTGCTGACCGCCATTGCCAGTGCCGAGATACTGCGCCGCCAACTGATAAGACTTCTCCATCAACTCCACTTCATTGGGATGCTGAGTCTGTTGCTGGGCGTAGGCATTCTGCATTTCCAGTTCATCAATCCTCGCTTGCAGTTCAGAGACCTGTGCCGCAGATTGGTCTTCAGGAATGTAGAAATCTTCGAGTGACGCTTGTACTGACTGGTATGCCTGAGCAGAAGATTCAATTTCTGTCGGTACTGAATCCGGTTGAGAAACGATGGTATCAGTAACCGACTCCAGTGATGCTGCATCTGCGGCACGTTGATTATGTTCGGCTTCAAAAGCCTCCGCTTCATAAGCCTCAATCTTGCGCTCGTGCATTTCCTCCGAGGATCCATCAGGTAATTCCGTATTGGCACGGCCACGGGAAGAATCATCGTCAGACGAAGGACTGAATATCAGCCAAAGACAGGCGATGCACGATAGGAACATCAGAGGAAATACAATCAGATATTTCTTCATTTTCTCCTTTTCAGCTGCATTCTTCGGCTTCAGTTTTGCTTTGAGGTCATCAATCCACTTCATGGGCAGTCGCATTTACGGGTTGCTGAATATCTATTCCTTCAATGTGCTCGATGTCGAATGTCTGTCGGGCTTGGCGTGCGCCCATTTTGTAACAGGCATTGCCGAACACAAAGAAGGCTATGAGAATAAATACCGAGAGTAGAGCAGTTACGACCATAAGCTGTTGCTTATGGGGCAACTCATCACACTTCCCTTTAAGGAAGGCATAGAGTCGAGTTTTCGGGGAGTGCCACACCTTATTATATATGGCACTCCGTATGTTGGATAATTTCATCTTGTTGTTTAGCGTTTGACGGTCTGTAAATCTTTGTTTTCAAGAATTGTCAGACCCTCGATTATAAATCCGTTTGGATTATCGTCGGAGCGGGAAGAGTTTGTGAGCCTACAGGTCGTAATCAAACTTCGCATAGTCACATTGCTCTGGCGTATAATCATTTCTTTCGCGTATGTCTTGGCGATATAGGGATAATTGTTAAAGTCGCATACAACGCTGTCAACCTGAAGAACTTGGTTGATATTACCGGCGATAATGCGGTTGTAATATCCCTTTTCGACAAAATCGGTATAGTAGTTGTATGCACTCTTGTCGGCCAGTATCAGCGCACGGTCAATGTTATGCTGAATTGCTGATTTGTCCGGAGATAGAGTGAAAAACAACTCATGGAAACGGCGCACGTGTTCGCGAGCCTCCGCCGGGCGGTTTTGACTCATGTCCTGTGACAAGGCAAGCATTAGAGACTTGCCATTGTCAAGGACATAAATTTTCTCGCGCTGCTTCTCTGCAAAACTGAAGGAGAAACATACCGACGAAATGGCAATCACAGCACAAGCACACAGCATCACTATCCCGAACAGCCTGATCTGGCGAAAGGAGGTTTCTATGTTTTTGAGTGATTTGAATTCCACGTAAATTTAATTAGTAAATGTTTTTATAAAAATTGCAGGATGTGGCTTATAACATCCACCGTCCATCCGTTGCCGAGCATTTTATAGATCTGAGGTTCACTACATACCCATTCATACCAGTCTGGAATTGTCTGAAGACGGCAACATTCTTTTGGAGTCAGCCGCCTCAGCACCATATCATCACCATTGATAATCAGGCAAGCCGCTGAATTACTTGAAGTGGCAAGCAGACAAGGGGCTTTACCAGATAATATAGGTCTGAATCCTCCGCCAAACTGTGGCGACACTATGGCACCGGAGATAATTACGGTTGAATCAGTTTTCGATGAACAATCTCTGATTGCTTTGCCGTTTTGTATGGCAGACACCGGGAATCTCTCAATCTCGGGAGACGGACGGATAGTATGGTTTGAGATCCAATTTTCCGGACAGAAACAAGATACAGGAGCCAATGTGTAAGTTTCACAAAAATCAATATCACAGAACAGTTCCATGAATCGTTCTACTGGTATTGACTCTTGCCTTTCAGATTCATAGGCAATCTGTTTTTCCAATTTCTCAATGTCCTTCCTTGAAAGAAAAAATCGAGTGTCAGCCACATCATCAAGCACATCACGAAGGTATATTCCCTTATCCTTGGGCTGAGGGATTGCCGTGAAAACTGTTTCGCCAAAGAGATGCGGAGTTGTAGTGGTCAGTATGTTTGTCCAATAAAGTCGGAGACGGTTTTGTGCTGATACAAGAGATGAATTGATTGCGACAGGCTGTAGTCCCAGATGGCTGCTTATGACATTCTCATACTCAGCACGCATCCTGACATTTTCCAAAAGGAATTTTACATCGGGATTGTAGGCCCTTATCTCATTGAGAATTCGGACATATTCAAAAAACAGCACGCTTCGCGGATCTTTGAAATTCATCTGTTTGCCGGCAAAACTGAATCCTTGACATGGAGAGCCTCCAATCAGCAGGTCTATCTTGGGCAGATTAGCAGCCGAAAGATTTACAACGCTTCCCAGTTGAATGGTGTCGGGAAAATTATGAGTTGCCTGAAGTATGGCAGCCTTATCAATCTCTGATGCAAAATATTGTTTGACCTTTATTCCGGCTTCCCGTAGGGCGATAGCACCGCATGACATGCCGTCGAAAAGAGACAGCACTGTCAAACCATTGCTGTCCATAGTCGTATATAAGGCTATTTGAGCAATTTCCCGGCTCTACCTGCAACATTCCCAGCGACTCCACCTGCAACAGAACCTACCCATGAGCCACCTTGGAGAGCGGCATTATTGACATTTCTGTTGTAACTGCCCATGCCACCGGCCTGAATTATCCAACCTGCCACAGTGGGGATTGTGAAGTATCCGATTATGCCGATAATCATGAAAATCACATAAGCACTGTTCGTTCCATCAATGTCAACATTCGGATTATTAGTCAGTTCCGAGATGTCATTCTGGAGCATCAGAACTTGAATTTTTGCAAGTATCGTACTGAATAGGTCGGCAACCGGGAGCCAAAGATATGTCTGGATGTAACGGCAGATCCATTGGGTAAGCGTTGACTGAAAACCATCCCAGACTGAAAGAGCAAAGGCAATCGGTCCGAGAATTGACAGCACCACCAAGAAGAATGTTCGTATGGTATCTATCGTTAGGGATGCAGCTTGGAAAAGCATTTCCAGAAGTTCGCGAAAGAAATTCTGAATAGCTTTCTTCACCTTATACATTCCTCGTTCGATATACATTCCGGCCGCACTTCCTATTTCAGTCACGCCCAATTCGTCAATCTGCCTGTCAAATTCAGCATCATCAACCAAGTAAGCGGTGGAGGGGTCATTCATCATCTGTTCATACTCCAAACGGTCTTTTTCCTCTCGATACTTTTGCATATCGAGTGTCTGACCTTCAAGCATTGAGGCCGTACCCTGCACAATCGGAGACATTACCGTGTTGATTGTTCCTAACACAACTGTCGGGAAGAACATGATACAGAATCCGATAACAAAGGGTCGAAGCAGAGGGAATACATCAATCGGTTCGGCCCTTGCGAGTGACTGCCATACGCGGTATGCCACGTAGAATAGCGCACCTAATCCGGCAATTCCTTGAGCTACCCCCGACATCTCCTCACACAACGGCATCATCTCATCATAGAGTGAGCGAAGGATGGTATGCAGATTTGAAAAATCAATAGCACATAAGATAGTATTGGGCATAGGCATTACCAGTATTTTTCAGATCCGTCTCCATACAAGCTGACAACCCGCTGTGTATCGGCCTTTTTCTTGGCGCGGAGATAGGACACGCTGATGTTCTTGTTGGTGTAGTATGCCGTCAGATTCTTCAACCGCTTCATCTCCTTGTAGCAATCATCGACAACATCCATACGATCTTTATCAGTCATGGATAGAGTCGTTATATTGACAACCTGCTTCAAATCTCCAAGCACACCATTGGCTTCTTCCAATATTCGGGTATAACCGGACGCGATTGCCGAAAGTTCCGACGATGTAAAGTTCGGATCCGTGAGCATCTTTTGGAAGTTGTTGACGTAATAGCCGGAGATATTTCCAAGCATCAGGATTGTCTGCTGCACCTTTCGGGCATCGCGGACAAGGTTGTTGACAGACTGGAGAGCATCGTAATACTTCTTCGCCTGCTGGTAAATTTTCACGGTCTCCTGAAAATTTTTAATCATATTCTGGGCCGTAGAGGTTTCCTGTACAAGTGATTTTGAGTTATTTACGATACTCTGGGCAATGTTTGACGGGTCAATCACCGTCCACTGGGCATTCGCTTTGCCCACTCCAAAGAGTAGGGCAAAAGCAAATACCGTGAGAAGGATTTTTAATTGCTTCATTTTAGTCCGATTATATGATTGTTACTTTAGGTGCATCATCGGGATTGATTCCTTTTGCATCCTCGTTCTGTTTGTCAGCTGAGTGATAGTCGGTCATGAAGACTCCCTGTGGTGTCACGAAAATCTCATCACCACTTGCGGTGATTCCGATTGTTACCGGCCCGTTAGTCCCGTTGAATGTTGCCACACGGTCTGAGCTGGTAGGGGTAAGAATGTATGAACGCTCTTTGCTTCTGAAGCAGCCATACTGTTTTACATTCACGACATGAATGCCTTTGATTTCATCGAACTCAAAGACCATGTCTTTGTTTTGAGTCCACCAACTACGGTGTTTTAAGTTTTTGAAAAAATTATTCACGTTATAGAGTTTTAGTTGATTTTGGAAGCTGCGCCTCCGATTATCTTTACTCCCACATAGAGCAGGAGCAAAGGGAATGTTATTAGAATTGTCACACTTGCCAATATCCAGAGAGTGAGAGCACCGATAGTTTTCAGAAGAATTTTCATGTCGCACCTTCCCTTCTCGCCTGTGCCATCATGCGGATAGCCATTTCGAGGTTGCCTCCGAGTTTGGCGGCGAGCCGCTGCACCTCGACCTTCTCCGTCTCTTCAGTGGTGTAGCAGTAGTATTCCTCACCCGACACCTCCGTGGCATAGACTGCGGATTGTGTGCCTCCGAGTCCAATCCACACCTCTTTATATAGTCGGCTTGGATTGTTCGCCATATTGATACTGAGAATCTGGGCTTTCTCCTTGTCGGTGAGACCGAGCAACTCCTGAATCTGGTCGAAACGGTTCATGTATTTGCGCTGATCCAGAAGTATCTTGCAGTCGGAGTTGTTGATGATGGTTTCTTTCACAATCGGCGACGAGATAATATCGTCAACCTCCTGTGTAACTACCACAGCCTCACCGAAATACTTGCGGACGGTCTTGAACATATACTTCAGATACTCGCTCATAGTGCTGGTTGACAATGCTTTCCATGCCTCCTCACAGATAAGGACTTTGCGGATACCTTTGAGCCTTCGCATCTTGTTTATGAAAGCCTCCATGATGATGATTGTCACCACCGGGAAAAGTTCCTTGTTGTCCTTTACTTGGTCAATTTCAAAGACTACGAAGCGTTTGTTGAGCAAATCTACGTTCTCCTTTGAGTTGAGAAGGAAGTCAAAACGGCCTCCGTGATAGTATTGCCGCAGCGTAGTCAGGAAATTGTCAATGTCGAAGTCCTGTCTGTAGATGGGGATCGGACGGTTTGCCATTTCAACCTTATATTCGTCGCGCATGAACTCATAGAATGAGTTGAAGCAGGGGACGATTTCCTTGTCTTTCGCCATCTTGTCGAGGAACATTGACAATGCCGAGCCTAACTCACCGGATTCCGTTTTCGTCACCCTGTCATCCTCAGATTTCCAGAGGGTCAGCAGCAGCGTCTTGATGGAGTCTTTCTTCTCCACATCGAACACTCCATCATCAGTAAAAAACGGATTGAATGATATGGGATTATCCTCCGTATAGGTGTAGTAAATCCCGTCTTCACCGTGGGTACGGTTGTGGATCAGATTACACAGACCTTCGTATGAATTACCCGTATCAATAAGCAATATATGCGAGCCTTGCTCGTAATATTGTCGTACAAGGTGGTTGGTGAAGAATGACTTTCCGCTACCCGATGGTCCCAAGATGAACTTGTTGCGGTTGGTGGTTATGCCGCGCTTCATCGGTTCATCGGAGATGTCGAGATGCACCGGCTTTCCTGTCAGCCTGTCCACCATCTTTATTCCGAATGGAGATAGTGATGAGCGGTAGTTGGTCTCGGCAGTGAAGAAGCAAACGGCAGGCTCAATGAAAGTGTAGAAACTTTCCTCCGCCGGGAAGTCTGCCTCATTGCCGGGCATCGCCGACCAGAACAGTGTCGGGCAGTCGATGGTATTGTGCCGGGGCATACACCCCATTGTCGCCAGCTGACCACCGACCTCGTTCTTGATCCGTCGCAATTCCTCAGCATCATCTGACCAAGCCATGATGTTGCAATGGCAGCGCACCGAGATAAGGCTGTAAGAATGAGCCTCGTTGAGATAACGGTCTATCCATTCCTTGTTGATTGCATTGCTACGGCTGTACTTCGAGAGGGAATTCATATTCCTTGCAGTCTTCTCAAACCTTGCCAAGTTCTCGTCATGGTCATCAATCAGGATATACTGATTGTAGATATGGTTGCAGGGAAGAAGTAACCCCACGGGGGAAGCGAAGCTCAATCGGCAGTCAGAGCGGTCAGTCGATAACCGCTCATATCGGTTGTCGGTGCTGACTTTGCCGGGCAGATCATTTGTGTCAGAAAGCGTGTGAAGGCACAGCATCTTATCTCCAATTCTCATCTCCTTCGCCGAGAGGTCAATGTCTTCAAGGCAATTTACATCACCCATTGACAGCGACATATACCGTTCAATCAATCCGGATGAATTGTCCGTGCCAACAATTTCATCATCGGTCAGGCGACGCAGCTTGATATAGCCTGTGTCGTTGATGATTCGCTCAAACTGTTCGACTGACTCCATGAACTTCACCACCATCTCATGATTCAGTTCCTTTGGAGTGAGCCTTCCTCTGCATAGTGTTGAGAAGTTGCTCTGCTGGCGCATCCTCTCCTTCGTTGTCTTGGTAAGGAACAGGTAGCATTTGTGGGCGAGATATGGCCGCTCGTTGAAGTGACGTTCAAAACTCCGGTCAAGGAATGATAAATCCTCGTTCTTGGCAGAGCCAAGCGACTTCGTCGATGACTGGAGTTCCGGCTTGTAGGTCTCGCTCATGAACCAGTCCTGCTTATGAACCACCGAGAAGTGAGGCAACACCTTGATTGCCTTGCACCATGCGGCGTGCATTGACTCATATTCGGCAGAGGTTACGGTGAAAAGTTCCGGGAGGCTCACCTCAAAGGCCACGGTGATGTCCGCGTCCTTTGAGATGATGCAACCGTGTTCCACCGCAAGCAGCGGGAGTTTTGATTCCAGCGTTGTAGCTCGTAGTGTGTTTCTCATTTTCTTTTACTCCTGATTAGTCGTGTGAGGCGGAGGCGGTTGATGATGTAACGCGGATGGTATTTCACAGCCGACAGTTTCATCAGACCATATTCGCCATACTTGGCATTGAGGTGGAAGGTGAGCCACACAAGGATTGAGGTTGCCGTGACACCGAAACCGATGCAGATCCATTGTGATATTCCTATGATATACATGATGACGAACACCACGAACATTGCCAATAGACCTCCGGCAAAGATGAACAGATACTGCGCTTTCAATCCTTTGTATTCCACCGACCTTCCAATACCTTTGTTGATATTGTACTCAGCCATCAGAGGAAGAATGAGCGGAGGATTGTGGCGGCTACAATCAGGAAGATACAGGCACCGAACCATGAGGCGGCAGTCTTGCTGGTGTCGGGGTCGCCACTCGACCATTTGGAGTAAACCTTGATGCCGCCGATGAGACCTACAACGGCACCGATTGCGTACACCAATTTCGTCCCTGGGTCAAAATAGGAGGTGACCATTGAGGTGGCTTCATTGATGCCACTCAGACCGTTACCGGCAGCGGACGCACGGGTTACGCTGAGAAGCGCGGTGAGAAGTGCCAGAGTCAGACGGCACTTGATAATTGAGAGTTTATCTTTTAAATATTTGATGGGATTCATCTTGTTGTAGAGGTTAAGGTTTGGATTTTGGGATAAAATCAGAGATTATAAACTCGTCGAATGAATTGACTGAGACCTTTTCAGGAGCGGTTGTCTCAACCTTTACTCCAAGGGCTTCAACCTTACGTTGGCACTCATCGAGTTTATCAAGGATGTATCGGGGAATATGATCCATCAGTTCGGTATTCTTGAAATTCGCAAAGACGCGAACCACATACTGATGTTCCTCTGTTGTCGGCTCAGTCTTACGGCCAAGAATCAATTCAGCACGGGCAAGTTCATCGAAGTCAGCGCCTGTAGCATTGGGAGTAGCGATGGAATCATCACTGTCTGATATTTCATCAGCAATGCGCTGGTCTGTCTCAAATGCAGCTTTTATCTCTTCCGGGGAGAGTTGGGCAGGTTGTACAGACGATTCTGTTTCGTCAAACTCAACATCTTCAATGTCCATCTCTTCAAGAAACTCAGAGACTGCATTTTCAGATGCTTTCGCGGCAATCCTGCGTACATCATCCATTGAGAATTTGCTTTTGCCGACACCTGCCTTGCGTGCTGGTGCGGATGTAGGCTCATGCTCTGTTACATCTTTGGGATTCTCATCTGCATCGACATTCTTATCAACTGATTGATTGGTTTTGTACCTCTTCAGAAAATCTATGGCAAATAGGACGATGAAACCCATGTTGAGCATGAATACCACTGAAAGAAGTATATCTCTCATGGCTGACTGTTAAAAACATCAGACTTCATGGATTCAAGCAACTCTTTGTTCTCTGCAAGGTGCGTCTTGATGATTGCCTCTGCGAATGATCCGATGGTGACACCATTATCGGTCCAAGATGCGATTTGCTTCAGAGCATCTGCACAGTCAGCATCAAGATGTACCCACGCCTCATTGCGAGACTCAATACTGGGTTGCAGATATTGTTCTGCATACTTCTCGTATGTTGGCTGGAACTTTTCAAGGTCACCGACAAGTATCTTGTTATACATTGCCCGACGCATATATTCGTGCAGGAACTTGTATTCCTTGAGATGGTCGGTGATGACAGCGCTCACGTATGCCCGAACAGTAGTGCCACCCATTGCAATCAGATTGACAACGTCCTTGATTTCTTCAAGCATATCGGTGGTGACACCAATGCAGCGTTGGTGACGAATCGGCCGCCGGGTAAAATACTTCCGAGCATATTCATCTTTTGTCCAGAATGAGATACCGGATTTATTGGAAGAATTGTTATTCATCGTTTTGGTTAAAAGGGTTTGGTGTTGACTGCCTGCTCATCATGCCATTGATTAGCCCTGAGAACTGGGCAAAATGGTATTCAAGCAGGTTGTGAATGAAAACCGACAATGGGAACCGGTCATAGCCTTCTCCGAAGCAGCGCATAAGAGCCTTCAACTTTTTGCAGTCATCACGGCTGACGTAATAGGTCTTGCCATATCGCATTGACTCACCAAGGTTGGGTCGAAGAAAAATCTCCTGATACTCCAATGGTGTCATCTCCACATCATTGTCCCGGCTCTGTAAAATGATACTCTCAGCTTCTCTTTCATTATTTTGTGCCTTTTCCACCGTGGTGAGTTCGGCTTTCGCTTCGGTAGTCCCTCGGTCTCCTTTTCGTTGAGGTGATACGGGCTTGTATGAGTCGAGGAAATTGTCGGGTGTAATCTCGCCATTGTTCTTCTTCGTCATAGCGTTACATTGCAGTGATTTTTAGAAACTCATCGACCAGTTCCTCAACACCGCTTCCACGGAGCTGTGTCTTGTCTGGCGGTATCAGAGTTGACCGGAAGATAGCGCGTTTGAGTTCTCGGCTTCCCTCACGGCGGAAACGGACACTATTGGGTAGGCGAGTCTCCATCACATTGATGTTCAGTTCTGCCATGAATTCATCGTAGATACGATAAAGTTCAGTGCGTTCACGTGGGTCAACCATATTCCAGACTACACTAAGTTGGCGGATAGCGGAATTGCCGGGCGTAATCAGAGCATTGTTGACATAGTTGCAGAAACTGATGCCGCTTTCGAGTGCGTATCTGTCTGCTGTCATGGGGCAGAAGACATAATGCACATTGCGCAGTATGTCCACAACATCAAAGTTGTTGATTGTGCCGTGAAGGTCGAAGAACAAAAAATCAGGGATACTGTTTCCGTCGAGGTACTCCTGAGCGGTGGCCAGTGCATCGTTGAGCGATGACATCAGAATCGGATATGCCCGTTTCTGAGTTTTCTGGAACACATCGAAAACCTGCTTGCGTAGAAATTCACTTTCCTCGCAATCCTTGATTTCCCTCTCCCTTTCGAGATAGAGGCTATGCTGGGGTGAGTCGCAATCCACCACGGCCACTTCGTAGCCTTTGACGAAATGCAGGTAGCTTGCGAGAAGAACGGTAAGGGTTGATTTGCCGACACCTCCTTTCTGAGAGGACACGGCAACGAGAATGGGTTTATTCATCTCAACATGTGTTAAGGGTGAAACTTCAGTTGCATAATCGCCTGACCGCATTTTCACTCAGTTGAGCAGGCATCTGATTGGTTGACTGCCCATATAGGCGAGCAGACAATCAGTTGATTGGTTGAAGCCCTGACTAATCAGAACATCAACTAATCAGTTGACCAATCACGTAATTACGCAATCGGTTGATTGATTGGGTATGGCTTCAGTCAAGCGGAGATGTGATTAACCAGTTAATCAATCATGCAGTCAATCGCAATCCTGCCGATTTCGGCATTAGCGGTATTGACGTTCTGACTAATCAATCAGGCACACAATCACCCGGCTGACGAGGCAGGCACACAATCAGTTGATTGAGGCTTTACCCGGTCAATCTATCAGATGAGTAATCAATTGGGTGGGAAACCGATTGGATAATTATTCGGGACCGGCAACACTACATTGCCAAATGGATCCAAACGGTGGTCAGAGGGGCGGTAACATTTACCATCCACGCATAAGTCAAGACTTACTGCGCTGAAAATCAATAGTGCATTGACGATGCTTTAATCAATTGCTTGATTGGCTAATCAGTCATGCGACCAAAAAATCATAGTATTAAAAGAGAATTCTCGTGTCAATAGGTTCAGGATTTTTGCCCCTGATGAGAGGGCGTTTCCTGTCGTTGACGGTGCAAAGTAAGGCATAATTCCCGGTTCCGACCAAACATTTTTGGCCGGATATAGCACAAGGTTGTACATGTATATCTCGGTATATATTTCGTATAGCACCACCACCGGAAAACTCATAGTAACTTTGCATCGAGCAACCGAAGCAAGTTCTTCAGTGCATCAAAGGCTCATCCAATCGGGACCGGATAGAGCCTCTTTTTACAGGTTACTTTCTTTATAAGGATTGTGTCCACAAAGACACAGCAAGGTGTCCAAACAGTTACCGTTTGGATTTCGGGTAACTCTGCCGTTACCACGAAATGACCTTGCCGTGCCGGGGGCTTGGGACCGCTCCAAAGTCGCAATCCCCATAGAAAACCTGCGGTGCCATAAGAATGAATAGAGCTCGTTGCGCAATCCCAAAAACAGAAATACAATGAAATCAGATAAAACCGTGGGACGACCTCAGTCGCCCAACAGATGCACCCATTGCGTCATGGTGAGGTTTGATGACCTCGAATTTGACGCTTTACAGCGCATGATGGAAAAGGCCGGCGAAACCGTAAAGGCCACTTTCATCAAGCAGCACCTCGCCAATAAGCCTTTCAAGGTGCTTGTGACTGACAAGACCCTCAGCCTTTACACAGCAAAGTTGGGCGAATTTTTCGCCCAGTTCCGCACGTTGGGGGTCAATTATAACATAGTGGTAAGGGAACTCCGCACCGGATTCAATGAGAAAAAGGCTCTCAGCCTTCTTTATAATCTGGAGAAAGCTACTCGCGACATGATAAAAATCATGGAGGAGGTAAAGGAACTTACCCAGAAATTTGATGAGGCATGGTCGCAAAAATCAGTATAGGTTCTTCTCTCTACGGAGCAATCTCATATAACGGGGAGAAAATCAATGAAGCAAAAGGGAGGATTCTCGGCTCTAACAAGGTCGTGATTCCTCCCGATGGTCACGTTGATGTCGCACGTATGGTTGAGGACTTCAAGAGTTTCATGCCGAAAATGGGTCGAACAAAAAAGCCTGTATTGCATATCTCATTTAATCCGCACCCCGATGATAGACTCACCGACCAAGATTTTGAAATCTTGGCCCGTGAGTACCTTGACAAACTGGGATTCGGAGAGCAGCCGTGGGTAATGTATAAGCACGAGGACATCGACCGTCACCATATACATATAGTGACCGTCAATGTCAACGAGCAGGGCAAACGTCTTAATCAGGCTTTCCTGTTCCGACGGAGCAAGAAAATAACAAGTGATCTTGAAGAAAAATATCATCTCCATAAGGCCCAACGAGAAAGAATTACGCCGGATACTCCCATTATCAAACTTGACCCTGCTGGCGATATAAAGCGACAGCTCGCCAATATTGTCAAACTTGTCGGTATGCGTTGGCAGTTCCAGACCTTGGGCGAATACAACGCCATTCTCTCCTTATATAATATAAGGTGTGAGGCAACTGACGGTAAGGTAAATGGTCGCGAGTATCATGGATTGGTATATTTTGCCACTAATGATGCTGGAGAGACTATCGCCAATCCCTTCAAGGCTTCGAGGCTTGGCAAGTTTGCAAGTCGTTCAGCAGTCGAGAATAAGTTCGAGAGGTCAGCGACGAGCATCAATCTCAAACCGTCAAGAAGAATCATCTCGTCAGTTATCAATGACTCCTCCGGCAAGGATGATTTCATTGCCAAACTTAGGGAGAAAGGTATTGATATTCTCATCCGTGAGAATAATGATGGTAGAATCTATGGAGTCACTTTCATTGACCACAATACCCATACAGTTCTCAATGGCTCACGACTTGGCAGAGAGTTCTCGGCAAATGCCCTTGAACGTTGGTTCAACGGTGACGGTCAGAAGCCTCAAATCACAATGCCTAATCAGTCCAATGTACCGAACCGGACACAATCGACAAGTCAGACGCAATCAGGAGGTACAGCATCTTCAAACAGTTCTTCAAACCATCAAAACAATCAAGCAAGTCAACAGACATCTTCTTATTCAACCGACTTTGACCAACCTTCACTTCCCGGATTGGATCTGTTCCAGCTCGGTCCCGGCTTCGATGCCGAACAGGAGGCTATGAACCGAGAAATGGAGCGTCGCAAGAGAAAGAAGAAACGCCGTGGCCCACATTTGTAAAATCACTTAACACCCGATAAAAATGTCGCAACAAGAAGACGACCTCAGGGCATTGGCTAAAATCATGGATTTACTCCGTGGTTTGAGCATACTCGTTGTGGTCACAAATATCTATTGGTTCTGCCAAGACCTCATAGGGGAATGGCAGTTCCACCCTCAGACAATGAAAATCCTGCATGGTCTTGACGATGCCGGGAAACTCTTTCATAACCCTTGGAACGCCAAATGGTGGTCTTTGTTACTTCTTACCCTTTCGTGCTTCGGCACGAAGGGGGTCAAGAATGAGAAGATCCAATGGCACCAGATATGGATAATATTGAGTATAGGAGCCGGATTATTTTTTCTAAACTGGTGGATGGTTGCCGCCGGCCTACACCTTATTTATATAATAACTACTGTAGCCGGATATGTCTGTCTGCTATTGGGAGGTGTATGGATGAGCCGAATGTTGAAGAACAATATGATGGATGACCGTTTCAACGAGGAGAATGAATCCTTCATGCAGGAAACAGAACTTAAAGAGAATGAGTATTCAGTCAATCTTCCTACCAAGTTCTATTACAAAAAGAAATGGAATAGAGGCTGGATAAATGTTGTCAATCCGTTTCGTGCCTCTATTGTGCTTGGCACTCCCGGTTCAGGTAAGTCATACGCAGTGGTCAATAATTTCATTAAACAGCAGATAGAGAAAGGATTTGGCCTGTATGTATATGATTACAAGTATCCGGATTTGAGCACAATAGCGTACAACCACATGCTCAATAACCAGAAGGGATATGGTGAAAATCCACCGGAGTTCTATGTAATCAACTTCGATGACCCGGAGAGGAGCCATAGATGCAATCCTATCCATCCGGCGTTCATGACCGATATAGCGGACGCATACGAATCGGCATACACTATCATGCTCAACCTCAATAGAAGTTGGGTGCAGAAACAAGGTGACTTTTTTGTGGAGTCTCCGATTGTACTCTTCGCTGCAATCATCTGGTATCTTCGATGCTTTGAGGATGGTAAGTACTGCACATTCCCTCATGCCATCGAATTCCTGTGCCGTCGCTATGAGGATATTTTCCCGATTCTGACGAGTTATCCACAGCTGGAGAATTACCTTTCTCCATTCATGGACGCATGGCTTGGAGGCGCGGCAGAGCAGTTGGCAGGACAAATCGCATCTGCAAAGATTCCTTTGTCGCGTATGATTTCACCACAACTCTATTGGGTAATGACAGGAGATGATTTCACTCTTGACATCAATAATCCTGAGCACCCTAAAATACTATGTGTAGGCAACAATCCCGACCGTCAGAACATCTACGGCGCGGCATTAGGACTCTACAATTCTCGAATTGTAAAACTCATCAACAAGAAGGGAATGCTGAAGTCCGGTGTCATCATAGATGAGCTCCCGACCATATATTTTAAGGGTTTGGACAATCTAATTGCCACAGCACGAAGCAATAAGGTCGCTGTATGCCTCGGCTTTCAGGACTTCTCTCAGTTGAAGCGTGACTATGGTGATAAGGAAGCCGCTGTGGTGATGAACACCGTTGGCAATATCTTCTCCGGGCAGGTCGTTGGCGAGACCGCCAAAACACTCTCCGAGCGATTCGGCAAGGTTCTACAGAAACGCCAGTCAATCTCAATCAACCGTCAGGATGTTAGTCATTCTTTCAATACCCAATTAGATTCTCTCATCCCGGCAAGTAAAATATCAACCTTAACTCAGGGTATGTTTGTCGGTGCTGTCTCCGATAACTTCGACCAGCGCATAGGCCAAAAGATTTTTCATGCCGAGATTGTGGTTGACAGTGACGCGGTAAATAAGGAAACCGCCGCTTACCAGCCAATCCCTGTAATAACTGACTTCAACGATGATACTCCAGACAAATCCGGCATGAAAGCCGAGATTCAACGCAACTATGACCAGATAAAGATTGATGTGATAGACATCGTAAGACGCGAGACTGCACGCATTGCAGCAGACCCAAACCTCCGTCATCTGTTGGATATGAAACCACGATAGATTGTTTACTGCCACAAATTCAGTAATATACGTGTGGTAGTCTATGATAAAAGAGGACTTTTGAGAAAAATGAAATTTTTTTTCAAAAAAGTTCTCTTTTTTTCTTCTGCCAATTCAACAAGTTAGAGATGCCGTCGAAAAAAAGTTGATTTTTTATGTAGTAGAGTCTATATATACTCTACAATCGGGGGATTTTTTACGCTATAATTTTGCAGCATAATCTTCAAAAACAAAGAATTATGCACACTGGAATATTAACCCCCTTCATCGCCGGAATGCAACCTCAGCATACAGCCGATGACTCAATGAGAGACCTGCTTGAGGACATCAATGAGAAACTCCAAATTCTCATCGAGATTCAGCAGGCTCGTCAACCTCCCTTCCACAGTCAGCCCGAAGTCAGGGCTGAACGTGACGAGATAGACATCAGTTGGATTGATCCTCACCGCTGGTATGACAACGGCCATTTCTGCCGAATTTTCGACATTGCTAAGATAACCGCTCAAAAGTGGCGTTCCAAGGGTCTCATATCCTATATCAAGTTGGGCAGGAATGTCCGCTATCCCGGCCACGAGATAATCCGCTTCATCAATGTCTATGCGTCACCACGCAACTACGCAGTCATCAGGATTGCCGAAGTTGATGAAGAATAAATCACAGAATTTTAATCAAAACAAATACACCTACTTCAAAAATGGAAACCATCCAGCAAGAAGAAGTGCTGATTGCCCGAAATAACGAGACAGGGCAGGTAGGCGCAGTGACCGGACTCAACGAGGACGGCACACCAAAGATGACCGATGTCAAATCGGCAAAACTATCCGACCTTGTGAAATTCACAAAAGGTCAGAATCCACTCGAAGCATTCATGTCGAATTTCATGCGTCAGTGCAAGAATCCAACGACATTCGGCTTCTTCAAAGTCCCGGCTGACCGATACGAAAGTGTTGGCATGGCAATGGCAGACTTTATAAAGGACCCTGAAACAAACGCTGAGATTCTCAAAGACTTCAAGGTAGAACAACCTTCAGTCGAGAAGTCGCAAGCAGAGGCCATGACAGAAACTCCAACCGAAGAAAGACCTGTAGTAGAGCAAGAAAAGCCCGGCGGCAAGCTATCTGCGATTGATGAAAGCAAAATCGACTGGAGCAACATCAAGCAGAAATGGGGCATCGACAAAAATGCAATCGACCCGAAAGACCTCACGGAAATGCTCCACAATCGAAAGTCGAAGCTCATGACACTCAACGCCGATTATTTCGGTGAGAAGTTCGACATCGAAGCACGTCTCTCTTTCCAGACCAATCCTGACGGTAAGGTGACAGTTAAGCCTCACTTCATCAGAACCGAACCTGACTTGTCTCAGGAGTTCTGCGGTGTGAAGTTCACCAAGGAGGACAAGGAGATGCTCAAAAATACCGGCAACCTCGGCCGTGTAATGGAAATCACAGATGCCAACGGCAACAAGATTCCTTCGTTTGTCAGCATCGACCGCATGACTCACGAGTTGCAGGCTTCCCCGGCGAACATCTATATCCCCAATAAAATCTCCCAAACCGAACTTTCTCCCAAGGATATTGCCATTCTTAAATCCGGGAAACAGTTACCCAAGGACTTCACCGACTCCAAAGGAGCTACATATCCTGTCGTGCTTCAGTATAGTGCAGCCGAGCAGAAAGTCGAATTTGTTCCCCGTCCGTGCCGTCTTGAAAATATCCTGAAACAGGAGGAGGTCAAGAAGGGGAATCAATCCGAGACCCTCAACAACAGCGCCAAGGAGCAGGAGAAGAAACAGAGCTGGACTCTCGAAGACGGCAGCATCAAGCCAATCGGTAAATGGAGCAATGTTCATTTCACCGACCAGCAGAAGGCTGATTATGTCGCCGGAAAAACGGTGAAAGTCGAAGGCTATATCGACAAACAGGGCAATGAGTCAACTGTCTATGTCAAGTTTGACCCGGTCAAGGGACGTCCATTCCCTCATTCCACCAATCCTGATGAGGCTCAATCCATCAAACCCGCCGCTGAGAGTGAGACCCAGTTCGCCGTGAACAACGAGGGCAAGACCAACGAGGCTACCAAGAATGTCAATGAACCTCTCCAAAAGGGTCAGACCTCCCCGAAAGATGATGAACAGCAGAAGCAACAGCGTAAGCCCAAAGGTCCCAAAATCTAAGCACCCCTATAACCCAACGAGTGCCGGCAGATGATGCCGTCTGTCGGCACTCTTAAAAATCAACCCAATAAAAATTTCTAAAAATACATACTACTATGATTACCGTAATCGCACAATCCGCACGTATCGCACGCACAATCTCTTACGCTCTCGGCGCAGACTTCGAGTATAATGGCTACTATGCCAACGAGAAATACTTCATCACATGGACCTATGGTCACATGGTGGAACTTTCAGCACCCGGCATGGGACGCGACTTCTGGCTCTCGAACCAGTCGTTCCCAATCCTCCCGGAGAGCTTCCCTCTCACTCATGCACCTTCCCAGCACGCCTCAGGTCGCAACATGCCCGACCCACAACTCACTGTCATCAAGCACCTGCTTGAAAAGAGCAAGAAGGTGATTCTTGCGACAGACCCTACCGACCGTGGCGACCTTATGGCCGGGTATCTTCTCCGCTTCCTCAATTTTGAGGGAAAGATGGTCAGAGTTGCACTCAACGATCTGATGCACGAAACAATCAAGAACGCTATTACCTATCCATCGGATAACACCTCCGGATTTGCCGACAATATGAGACAGCTGGAACTTTACGACCGTATGGACTGGCTCACAAATCTCAACATCAACCGTGCCATCGCCTTCTCTGTAGGTCGCAATACATACCCCGTGTCCCGCACATCGCTTCCAATTCTGCACCTTGTGGCAGAGCGCGAAAAGGCAATTAAAGAAATTTTGCCCAAAAAGTCGGTAATCCCGACAATCACAGTAAGGGATTCAGACGGAGGCGTATTCTCATTCCGCTGCGCTGATGAATGGGATGAAATTCCTGAGGGTTTCAATGAGGCGGTTAAGGCCGGTGCACCCGTAGAGGTTGTCTCTATCGAAACGGAGCAGGTCGATACAAAATCGCCTAAGTTGCTGAACATCGAAGAACTCCAGAAAATGGCTGCGCTCCATTTTGGAATGGATCCACTGGAGACATACCGCATAGCAAGGGGACTGTATGAGAAGAAAAGAATCTCATTCCCCGGCAGCTCACGAGCGGGTTTGATTCGTCGGGATTTCGATGATTTCAAGAAGGATGTATATCCGGCGATGTGTAACGCCAAGTGCTTCAAGTCACTGATGGGTGACAGCTACTCTCCATACTATACTACTTCCGCAAAATCCTTGTACAACAGGCCTCATGGCATTGTGCTCACCGCTTTCCCCTTTGTGGGATTATCAGATGATGAGCGAAAAATCATCTATCTTGTCGGAAGAGGTATGCTCGCTACCTTCCAACGTAGCTTCCGCAGAAATGTAACGAAAGTAACCCTCGCTTGTGGTGGTTACACGTTCATCTCCAAGTATGTGAAGATTGTTCGCACTGGCTGGGTGAGACTATTCGATGACACTATCAAGTCTTCACGAGCTGTACCCAATGTGGAGATAGGTCAATCCCTGACCGTTGAGTCAGTCGGCGAGATTGGGCGAACCACGAAGCAGCCGGTACCAATGGTTGACTTCACATTGCTCAAAACGGCACTCTCACTGCATGAGCCGGACTGTAGAGAGAATGTAGTGAAAGATATTCGCTATCTGCGTTCACACGGGTATCTCCACCGAAATCTTGCCGGGGAGTATTCCTTGACGGAAAAGGGGCAGGCTCTCGCATATGTCACTCGCGATATGAAAATCGCTTCGGCTGATGATATTAAGTTTTGGGAATCGGCTGTATATCAAGTCGCAACAGACCAACTTCCCGAATCCGTTTTCAATGACATCCTTCACAAGTATGTGACTGATGTAACCAACGAACTTCTCGCATCACACAAACTATCGAAACCGATGGGCGTAGAGGAAGTCTGCCCCAAGTGTGGACACGGCAAAATGAGAATCTTTGGTAAGATTGCCAAATGCAACAATCCGGAATGTGGACACTACATCCATCGACAGATCCAAGGTGTAACACTCAGCAGCCGGGAGATTCGCAATCTTCTCTCGATAGGTTCAACCTCTACTATCAGAGGTTTCATCGGGGCGGACGGCAAACCGTTCGCCGGGAAGGTAACGCTTGATGATAATCATAGCCCTATTGTTATTCAAGTGAGTAAATAAGTCTTAATCAACGCAATAAGACTTGGAAAGGGCTCCTCATAAGGGAGTCTTTTCCATTTCTATGCAACATCCAAACCTCAATATGAAAATCAAAAACTTACCACCATATCCATCTCTCGACAGATATATTCTATGTCTGTTGAACTATATGGAGGAACATAAATTCCCCAAAACGCCGGATTATTCTGAAGTCGAACAACAGGCAGACAGAGCCATTGACGCTTTTTGTGAAGCTCGTCTGAATGGCAAAAGTGTGAGTGCCGCCTCCGAAACAGCAACGCAAATTCTCTTTGAAAATATCGGCGAGTCGGAGTATGAGGTTGTTGAAAAAATTCTCACCGAAAATTTCTCTTTCACAGTTGATTTGACCGAAGACGAATGGGTTGACTACTGGGTCAACCGCATCCTTGAAGATGTACCTGACCTTTTCGATGGCTGTGAGTTCCTCTCATACGGAATCTCGGCGGCAGATATAGATATAATGAACGATGAAATCATCGGTCGAATAACAAACTACTTTGAAACACTCGGATTCAATGGCATACAATAGATTACAAACCATGCGCAACAACATTGAGGCGATTCGCGTCGCGTTTCGCCTCGGTGTCGAGAAGCGACCGCCTACCGCAGATGAACGCGAGGCGTTGGGCAGGTATGCCGGATTCGGTGGGTTGAAGTGCATACTCAACGATGCCAATGAGCTTGCAGACGCTGCCAAGTGGAGCAAATCTGATATTGAGTTGTTCGCTCCTACGGTTGAACTGCGTCGCCTTATCCATGACTATTCCAAGAATAACAAGGAGTTTTCGGCTTACATGGATTCGCTGAAAGCGTCCGTTCTGACAGCATTCTACACTCCGTCACCCGTAATTGATGCCATCGCTGACTCCTTGAAGTCTAATGGTGTTGAAGTAAAGAGTTTCCTTGAACCGTCTGCCGGACAGGGCACTTTTGTCGATTCTTTCCTGCAACGCTATCCCGGAGCAGAGACTCTGGCATTTGAGAAAGATTTGCTGACGGGCAAAATCTTGTCTGCGCTTCATCCCTCAATATCAACCGAGATAAAAGGTTTTGAGAAGATTGATCCTGATTTTGAAGGATATTTTGATGTGGCTGCATCAAATATTCCATTTGGAGATTTTGCAGTTGCCGACCCTCGATATGCCACAAGCAAGGAGATTGCTTACCGTCAGTCAACTAAGGCTATCCACAATTATTTCTTCTTGAAGTCATTGGACACTGTGCATGAGGGTGGTATCGTCGCTTTCATTGCCTCACAGGGTGTGATGAATGCCGCCTCTCCCTTTGTGCGCATGGAGATGATGCGCCGTGCTGATCTGGTTGGAGCCTTCCGTCTGCCGAATAACACTT
>RIBJ01000046.1 GCA_003762715.1 Muribaculaceae bacterium Isolate-104 (HZI)
TAGCGAGAGTCTTCGGCCTGCTGGACGAAGAAGTCTATGATGCTGTGATCAATCACTCTGACGAACTGGCTCATATCGCTAAATTTTACAATCTGAAATCAGCAAGTTGAACTTGCGAAACTTAAATTATTCATATTTCCGCTTCACATGGGGGTGAGGGGAGCGGCTATCGCTACCTGCATCAGCTGTGCTTCAGGAGGGGTTATGGTCATTGCGTATCTGGCGTTTTTTGCCCGCACTTTGAGTCTTACAAAGCTGAAACTCAGCGCCAAGAGCCTTATGCTGACACTGCGTAATATCGGTTACCAGTGTAAAATAGGAATATCCGCACTGCTCGGCGAGGCGACAATGGGCATTCTTATGCTTATGGGCAATATCATATTCATGCGGTACATGGGCAATGACGGTGTGGGAGCCTTCAGCATAGCTTGCTATTATTGCCCGTTTGTGTTCATGATAGGCAATGCCATAGCGCAGTCGGCGCAGCCTATTATCAGCTACAACCACGGACTTGGTTTGGGCGTGAGAGTCAGGGAAACCGAGCGTCTTGCCATTCTGTCGGCGTTCGCCTGCGGGCTTGCGGTCACAGTGTCGTTCTGTCTCGCTCCCTCGACAATGGTACACCTGTTTCTCGATGGTCAGGCGCGCTCCGCAAGTATTGCCATTACCGGATTTCCGCTCTTCTCGACAGCTTTTATATTTTTCATTTTCAACCTCACGGCGATAGGCTATTTCCAAAGTGTTGAAAAAATATTGCCCTCCATTGTTTTCTCGTTGCTGCGAGGAGTTGTGTTTCTTGTTCCGGCATTTATATTTATGCCGAAAATATTCGGAGAATCCCGCATCTGGTTGTCGCTGTTTGTGTCGGAATTCATGACAGCGCTTGCTGTAGTGGCGTACTATCTGTGGCTCAGAATGAAAAAACGTTGATTTGTATAAGTATTGCCGCGATTTGTATAAGTGGAGTGCAGCGGAGACGCGCTAATTTTGCACATTGCAGCGAATACCTATAAACCAATCAACACTATGTCATTCAAAAGTTTTGTTATTGCCGCCTCGGCGGTGTGTCTTGGAGCGTCAGCCTCCTTTGCCCAGTCAAAAGTCTATATGACCCGCGAAATATCGCCCGAAGCACTTGTGAGGATATACAAGGCGCTCGGCAGACCGGCTGACGGTCACCGTGTAGCAGTAAAAATCAGCACCGGCGAGTCAGGCAACCCGAATTACCTTAACCCCACACTCATACGCAATCTTGTTGACAGTGTGCGGGGCACTATTGTTGAATGCAACACTGCCTATAACGGCAAGAGAAACACTTTCGAAGCGCATTGGCAGACTGTGCGCGAGCACGGATTCGACACCATTGCTCCTGTAGACCTCATGGATGAAGAGGGGCAGATGAAAATACCGGTGCGCGACCGCAAGCACATAAAATACGATATTGTCGGCAACCATCTGCCTCGTTACACATACATGGTTAATCTTGCCCATTTCAAAGGGCATGCAATGGGCGGTTACGGCGGTGTGCTTAAAAACGCAAGTATAGGGGTGGCGTCGGCAGACGGCAAAACATACATACACTCGGCGGGAGTTACCGAAAATACCGGAGAGCTGTGGCAGAATATCGCAGACCAGGATTTATTTCTTGAATCAATGGCTGCTGCCGCGCAGGCGGTTGACGATTATTTCGGCGACAACATAATATATATATAAATGTGATGAACAATATGTCGGTTGACTGTGATTGCGACGCGCACCCTTCGGAAGTTCTGCTGAAGGATTACGGCATTCTTGCATCAACCGACCCGGTAGCGCTTGACAAAGCCTGTGTTGACATAATTTTCAACATGAAGGCAGAAGACGGCAATGACAACGCCCCGCTGATTGAACGCATAAACAGCCGTCATGGCACTCATACCATAGACCATGCCGCAGCAATAGGATTAGGCTCCCTGAAGTATGAAATCGTTGATATTGACAAATAAATTCGCCTGTGCTGCGGCAATAGTTGTATGCGCTGTATCGGCTCCTACTGTCTTGTCGGCTGAGGAAGCCGATTCAGTGCGTATGCTTGACGAGGTGGTAGTGACCGGAGTCAGCTCGCCGGTGTCGGTGAGCCTGCAACCATATACAGTGTCTGTTGTCGGAGAGCAGAGACTTGAATCGGCAGGCAGCAACCAGGTGCTTTCTGCCATATCCGGCATGGTGCCGAGCCTTTTTGTGTCGGAGCGTAGCATATTCGGTTTTGGCGTGAGCAACGGAGGCTCAGGGCACATCAAGCTGCGCGGGGTGGGAGGCGACAGAGCGAGCGCCGTGCTTATGATGGTTGACGGACAGCCGCAGTTTGCCGGAATATACTCTCATCATATTGCTGATTTCTATAATAAAGAGTATGTGGAGCGGGTCGAGGTGCTGAGAGGTCCCGGCTCGGTGCTGTACGGCTCAAACGCTATGGCGGGAGCTATAAATGTCATTACCCGAAACCCGGGGCGGCAAGGCGTGCGCACCACAGTCACGTCACAGTACGGTTCCTATGACACATGGCTGTCTTCGGTTACCAATACCGTGCGTTTCGGCAGATTTTCCTCGCTGGCATCGCTTTCATACAACCGCACTGACGGTACGGTCGAAAACTTTGACTTTTCGCAGACAGACGGCTATGTGAAGCTGGGTTATGACCTGTCCCGGAACTGGAGCGTTTCGGCAGACTATACCCTGGTGCATTTCAAAGGCAACGACCCGATATATCCTAAATTGTCAAATCCTGAGTCAACAGACATATATCGTCAGAGTGTTACCAGAGGCGGTGTCTCGGCTGTGCTGAAAAACAGCTTCCGGCACACAGACGGCGCGCTGCGGGTGTACTACAGCTATGGCAGCCACAGGATAGACGACCCCCGCCATTTTCAGAGCAAAGACAGCCGCTTGGGCGTTACGCTTGGACAGAATCTCAAACCATGGAGCGGAGCCGGAGCCACTGCCGGATTTGATTTTGACACCTATTCAGGACAAATTCCCGTATCCGGAGGCAACAGCCACACAGCCGGTTCATTGTCAACAATGTCGCGCAAGCGCATAACGGAGTATTCCCCGTATCTGACCCTGTCGCAGTCGCTGGCAGGAAACCGCCTGACCCTGAGCGGCGGGCTGCGAATGGCAAACAGCGACATGTTCCGTGCCAAGTGGGTGCCTCAGGCAGGAGTGGCATATAACCCCGGACGTGGAGTCTCTATAA
Source organism: Muribaculaceae bacterium Isolate-104 (HZI) (assembly GCA_003762715.1). Lineage (GTDB taxonomy): Bacteria > Bacteroidota > Bacteroidia > Bacteroidales > Muribaculaceae > Paramuribaculum. The sequence goes on from RIBJ01000046.1 coordinate 3,236, forward strand.
AGGCAAACGCCGCAATGGGCTACCGTAACCCCTCTTTCCGCGAGCTGTACCTGTATCGTATGGCAAATCCCGAGCTGCAGCCCGAAAAAATGTGGAACTATGAGGTGTCGGCAGGCAAGAATTTCTCACGCTGGCTATCCGGGGATATTACGTTTTACTATAGCAGAGGCAGCGACATGATACAGACTGTCGACATGAAAAACGTAAATACCGGACGTTTTATAAACAAAGGTGTTGAGATAAGCCTCAAAAGCAATCCTCTTGACAATCTCTGGCTGTTCGCGTCTTACAGCTATCTGCACACCTCGCTTGACAACCTCGTGGGAGCTCCGAAAAACCAGTATTACATTGGAGCGGAACTCTCGTTGTGGAGATGTCTTGACATAGCCACCGACATTAAAGGCGTAGGGGCGCTGTTTGTCGCAGACGGTGTCCGGCATCAGAACTATGCGCTGTGGAACATGAAACTGACATATCGTACCTGCCGCTTTTTGGATTTGTTTGCGCGGCTGGAAAATATCACCGACACCCGCTACACTATAAACCGGGGGTATGAGATGCCCGGATTCACGGCTATGGGTGGTTTCAAGGTGAGGTTCTGACCGCACCTGACTGCACCTGACGCGCCGCTATGACAGATATTGTCGGTAAACAGGCTGGCGGCATTGGAAAAATCACTACCTTTGCGGCTCACTCTACTAAAAAAATAAGCAATGGTACAGATTGGCAAACGAAACATACTCAAGGTGACTCGGCTTGTTGACTTCGGTGCTTATCTTGACGCCGGGTCTGGTGCCGAGATTCTGCTGCCGAAACGGTATATCACATCTCCGCTGTCGCCCGGCGATGAAGTGGATGTCGTGGTCTACACCGATTCCGAGGATCGCCCCGTGGCGAGTACGGAAACACCGTTGGCTTATGTGGGAGAGTTTGCCTTTCTGGATGTTGTGGCGGTGACCAAGGTGGGCGCTTTTCTGGACTGGGGGCTCCCCAAGGATTTGCTTGTCCCCTTCAGCGAGCAGCGCAGCCGCATGGTACAGGGAGGCAACTACCTGGTGTACCTGTATGCTGACAATGCTTCCGGCAGGGTGGCAGCCTCTGCAAAAATTGAAAAGTATATAGGCAATGTGATTCCCGAATATTCAAACGGACAAAAAGTCAAAGCGTTGGTGTTTGACAGAAATGACGTGGGCTACAGGTGTATTGTCGATAATCTTCACTACGGAATTCTGTACGACAATGAGGTTTACACTCCGTTAAGGAAAGGAGAGCGCATTGATGCATACGTTAAAAGTGTCCGTCCCGACGGCAAGATTGACCTTATGCTTGGCGGGCGCGCCGATGTAAGGACAAATAATCTGGCTGTCCGCATAGAAAAGGCGCTCAAGGCGGCAGGAGGCAAGCTGCAGGTCAGCGACAAGAGTTCTCCCGAAGAGATAAGGCGGGTGTTTCAATGCAGCAAAAAAGATTTCAAAAAGGCAGTGGGACATCTTCTGAAAGACGGTAAAGTTGGTATTTCTGATGATAAAACGGCACTTTTTATGCGTTGATGTGCCGTATGTGATTTTTTTTTGCGACCTTTGCACGACAGTTATTTGACAATATACGCTAATACCCAGCAGTTGTATTGATAAAATGGAATTTACAGCCAATCAGATAGCGGCTCTTGCCGGAGGCACTGTTGACGGCAACGGAGACGTGAAAATTAATACATTTGCCAAAATTGAGGAAGGATGCGAAGGCGCGATTTCCTTTCTGGCAAATCCGAAATATATCCCGTATATTTATACTACCGGTTCTTCGGCGGTGCTTGTCAGCCGAGAGTTTGAGCCGGAAAAACCGGTGGCATCCACACTTATAAGAGTGGATGACCCCTATGCTACAGTAGCGCGACTGCTCACAATGGTGCAGCAGATGATGACACCGCGCCGCTCCGGAATAGAGGAGCCGTGCCATGTGGACACGACGGCTGCTGTAGCCGATGACGCATACATCGGCACCTACGCCTACATAGGCAAAAATGCCGTCATAGCCGCAGGCGCTCAGATTTATCCGCAGACATACATAGGCGACGGCGTGGAAATAGGCGAGAATACAATAATATACCCCGGCGTAAAAATATATCACGGATGCAAGGTGGGAAAAAACTGCATCGTTCACAGCGGTGCCGTTATCGGCGCTGACGGTTTCGGCTTTGCACCTGTTGACGGAGGATATGAAAAAATACCCCAGATAGGCAACGTGGAGATTGAGGATGATGTGGAAATCGGAGCCAATACAACAATAGACCGTGCCATGATGGGCAGCACCCGTATTTGTAAAGGTGTCAAGCTGGACAATCTCATTCAGGTGGCGCACAACTGTGTTGTTGGCGAATCCACAGTCATGGCGGCGCAGGCAGGCATAGCAGGCTCTACAAAAGTGGGCAAACACTGCATGGTAGGCGGTCAGGTCGGGCTTGCAGGTCACATACAGGTGGGTGACAAGGTGGAAATCGCAGCACAAAGTGGACTGCATCGCGACACCCCTGACAATGCACGCATCTTCGGCACCCCTGCAATGAATTTCACAGATTATGTGGCGCAGGCAAAAGAGCTGCGGCGGCTTCCGAGACTCTTTGACCGTGTCGGAAAGATTGAAAAGACTCTCGAAAACAACGGAGAAAAAACTGAATTAAAATAAATCACAATATATGAAACAGATAACACTCAAAGCCCCTTTCGCAGTCAATGGCAAAGGTCTTCACACCGGAAAAATCATAAACGCAGAGTTTAACCCCGCTCCCGACAATTTCGGTTACAAGTTTCAAAGAACAGACCTTGAGGGAGAGCCGATAATTGAAGCTCTTGCTGAAAATGTTCTCTCAACAACGAGAGGCACCGTTATAGCGAAAGGCGATGTTTCTGTAAGCACAAGCGAGCATGCCCTTGCCGCACTGTATGCCGCCGGTATAGACAACTGTCTTATCAAAATCGACGGTCCCGAAATGCCGATTCTTGACGGCAGCGCAAAGGAGTTTTGCGAAAAGATAGCTCAGACAGGGCTTGTGGAACAGAAAGCGGAAAAGGATTTCTATATTGTCAAGCAGAAAATAGAGGTGCGCGATGAAGAAACGGGAGCTTCCATTGTAGTGCTGCCCGATGATGACCTGAGCATAGATGTTATGGTAAACTTCGACTCTCCGGTACTCGCTAACCAGTACGCCTGCCTTGAAAATGTAGAAAACTTCCCCGAAGAGGTGGCTTCGAGCCGCACATTCGTATTTGTTCGCGAGATAGAACCGCTTGTCAAAGGCAATCTTATAAAAGGCGGTGACCTTGATAACGCTGTGGTCATATACGATTCTCCAATGCCGCAGGAAGAGCTTGACCGCCTTGCCGATCTTATGGGCGTGCAGCGCAAGAATGTGAGCGAATTCGGATTCATACAGGACAAGCCCCTGATTGTGGACAACGAACCCGCGCGCCACAAACTCATGGATGTTATGGGAGACCTCGCCCTGATCGGACGTCCGCTCAAAGGCAAAGTCATAGCAACACGCCCCGGACATTTTATAAATACAACGTTTGCTAAAAAAATCCGCAAGGAAATAAAGCGTCAGGACATCCAGGCTCCGATATACAACCCCAATGCAGAGCCTATAATGGACAACAACCGCATACGCGAGTTGCTTCCCCACCGCTATCCGATGCTCCTTGTCGACAAGATTATCGAAAAAGGCGAAAACTATATTGTAGGTGTCAAGAACATTACTGCAAACGAACCCTTCTTCCCCGGACACTTCCCTCAGGAACCTGTGCTGCCCGGAGTACTTCAGATAGAGGCTATGGCACAGACAGGCGGTCTGCTCGTACTTGGAACAGTGGACGAGCCGGAACGCTACAGCACCTACTTCATGAAAATAGACAATGTGAAATTCCGTCAGAAAGTTGTGCCCGGCGACACCCTGATATTCCACATATCATTCATGACAGAGCTCCGCAGAGGGTGTGCCGTGATGAAAGGTTACGCCTTTGTCGGTGAAAAAATCGTGTCGGAGTGTGAGTTCATGGCGCAGATTATCAAAAATAAATAAAACAACAAACCAACCATATTACGGATGAAACAACCTCTTGCATACATACACCCCTCAGCTAAAATACATCCAAGTGTGGTCATTGACCCATTTGTGACAATCGAAGAGAATGTAGAAATCGGCGAGGGTACACGCATAGGCAGCAATGTGACCATAATGGCGGGAGCACGCATTGGCAAACATTGCACCATATTTCCCGGAGCGGTGATTTCAGCAGTGCCGCAGGACCTGAAGTTTCAGGGCGAGGAAACTCTTGCGATAATAGGCGATAACACCACAATACGCGAATGCGTGACCATCAACCGTGGCACCGCTGCGAAAAGCCGCACGGTCGTCGGCAGCAATTGTCTCATTATGGCATACTGCCATGTGGCTCATGACTGCGTTGTGGGCGACAATGTGATAATGAGCAACGCCACCCAGCTCGCCGGCGAAGTGGTTGTGGACAATTATGCGGTTATCGGCGGCGGCACACTCGTGCACCAGTTCTGCCACATCGGTCCCCACGTAATGGTGCAGGGCGGAGCGTTGGTAAACAAAGACATCCCCCCGTTTGTAAAAGCGGCGCGCGAGCCGATTGCATATGCAGGTGTAAACAGCATAGGTCTGCGCCGCAGAGAGTTTTCAAGCGAGACAATCCGCGAAATTCAGGAAATATACCGCTATCTGTACCTCAGCGGTCTCAACAACTCAGACGCTGTGGAGCGCATAGAGGCGGAACTGCCTGCAACCAAAGAGCGCGACGAAATAATACTATTTGTGCGCAATGCCAAGAGAGGCATAATAAAAGGCTATGTGTAACAGCCACATAGCCAGGTTATTGAAAAATAAACAGAAAAAAGTGGCAAAAAAGTTTTGCAGATTGAAAAATACTGCCTAACTTTGCACTCGTCAATCAGAGATATGACACTTGATTGCCTTGTGGTGTAATGGTAGCACGTCGGATTCTGGTTCCGCCTGTGAGAGTTCGAATCTTTCCAAGGCAACTTAAAAAGCAGCTTGATATTTTTCAGGCTGCTTTTTTTATTCCGTCTTAATTGCTAAATTTGTGAAAAATATAGAAACCATGGCACAAAAATCCTCCGTTAAAAAGTTTCTGTCTCTGCCGCCCGATGCGGTAGGGCGTATTCACGACCTTGAAAATCTTGATGCTGACGATTACTTTTGCTCATGCGACCCGCCCGGAAGCAAACTCGGCTCCGGAGGCGGTACAACATGGATTCTTGACGAATGGGAGCGAAGCGGAGGTGAACCGGCGTGCAAAAAAATAATAATTCACGCAGGCGGACAGAGCCGGAGACTGCCGGCGTATGCTCCGGAAGGAAAAATATTCACGCCGGTGCCGGTGTTTCGCTGGAAGCGCGGGCAGAAACTGAGCCAGAACCTACTGTCGCTGCAGCTGCCGCTTTTTGAAAAGATTATGGACGCGGCTCCCGACTCGCTCACAACCCTTATTGCCAGCGGAGATGTCTACATCCGCACTGAAAAGCCGTTGCAGAACATTCCCCAGGCAGATGTAGTTTGCTACGGACAGTGGGTGGACGCATCTCTTGCCACACACCACGGAGTGTTTGTGAGCCATAGGGAAACACCTGAGCGTCTGGAGTTTATGTTACAGAAACCGTCGCTTGGCAAACTTGAGGAATTGTCTGACAAGTACCTATTCCTTATGGATATAGGCATTTGGCTGCTTAGCGAAAAAGCTATAAACATTTTGCGCAGACGCTCGCACAACGCCGACGACTCGCTGAAGTTTTATGACCTGTACAGCGATTTCGGCAGAGCGCTCGGAGATGCTCCGGTCATAGAGGATGAAGACATAAACTCGCTCACGGTGGCGATATTGCCGTTGCCCGGTGGCGAGTTCTACCACTTCGGCACAACCGGTGAGTTGCTTTCATCGACCCTTGCGTTGCAGAATCTTGTTGTTGACCAGCGCAAGATACTGCACCACCGCGTAAAGCCGAATCCCTCGCTGTTTGTACAGAACGTAGAGATAGGCTACCGTCTGGGCGAAAATAACGAAAACGTATGGGTGGAAAACAGCAATGTCCCGGCATCATGGAATCTCAGCAGCCGGCATGTGATAACCGGCGTGCCGCGAAATAACTGGGCTGTGACTCTGCCGTCAGGCGTGTGCGTGGACATAGTGCCGGTGGAAGAATCAGAATGGGCGCTGCGCCCTTATGGTTACGATGATGCCATGAGAGGTGCGCTTGACGATGATTCAACCCAATGGATGGGAATGCCGTACAAACAATGGGCTGCGCTGCATGGAGTAGAAGTGGATTCCACTCAGACCGACATTCAGGCTGCGCCTATATTTCCCGTTGTCGGTTCGCTTGATGACCTCGGAGTGCTTTTGCGGTGGATGGTAAGCGAGCCGGAGCTTGAGCAAGGGGCGCGGATATATAGCCAGGCCCGCAAGATATCGGCTGACAATATATCTGCCATGGCAAACCTCGAGCGCCTTTATGCCCAACGGCGTGAGTTTATGAAACTCGACTGGACTCTGCTGTCAAAAAATTACGAACGAAGCATATTTTATCAGCTTGACCTTGATGACACGGCAGGCAGTTTCGTACACTTCGGTCTTCCCAAACCCGATAGCCTTCCCGAAACGGTGCCGGCAATGACGCGCATCCGCAACCTTATGCTCAGGTCGCGCATTGATGCGGGATACTTCAAAGATTCGGCGGCAGAGGAAGCGGAGGCGTTTTCAATACTGCGCAATGAGATTCTCGGTGAAATAAGCGGCAATACCCCGAAGCCTGCGCTGAGTGTATTTGCCGACCAGATTGTGTGGGCGCGAAGCCCGGTGAGAATTGACCTTGCCGGAGGCTGGAGCGACACACCGCCTTATTCGTTGTATGCCGGCGGAAATGTTGTCAATATGGCCATTGAGCTTAACGGGCAACCGCCGCTGCAGGTGTATGTCAGACCATCTGTAAAAAAAGAAATTGTGTTGAGGTCGATAGACCTCGGAGCCGTTGAGACAGTGGAAGATTATGATTCGCTGTACCGGTTTGACAAAGTAGGCTCGCCATTCTCCATACCAAAGGCGGCTTTGGTTTTGTCGGGATTCTGTCGCGGGGCTACCTCTTCACTCGCGGCTCAGCTTGATGAGTTCGGTTCAGGACTTGAGATAACCTTGCTAAGCGCTATTCCGGCAGGTTCAGGACTCGGCACGAGTTCGATACTTGCTGCCACTGTGCTGGGAGCATTGTCAGACTTCTGCGGGCTTGCCTGGGATGAAAACGAGATTTGCAACCGCACCCTCGCGCTCGAACAGCTGCTCACTACCGGAGGCGGCTGGCAGGATCAGTATGGCGGGGTGCTCGGCGGAGTGAAACTGCTCCAGACTGAGGAGGGCTATTCCCAGCGTCCGCTAGTGAGCTGGCTGCCGCAGCAGATATTCACATCGCCCGAATATGCGCAGTGTCACATGTTGTATTACACCGGACTTACCCGCACGGCAAAGGACATTCTGGCAGAAATAGTGCGCGGCATGTTCCTTAATAGCGGAAAACACATTGATCTGCTTGATGAAATGAAAGCCCATGCAATACAGACTGCAGAGGCAATACAGCGCAATCGCTTCGAGGAATACGGCAGAATGATTGCGCGGACATGGGCGCAGAACAAGGCTCTTGACTGCGGTACAGAACCGCCGGCGGTAGCAGAGATCGTGAAGCGAATATCGGACTATACTCTCGGCTACAAATTGCCGGGAGCCGGAGGCGGAGGCTACTTGTACATGGTGGCGAAAGACCCCGGCGCGGCGGCACGGATAAGAGCCGAACTTGTCGCTAATCCGCCGAATGCAAAAGCAAGGTTTGTGGAGCTGTCGCTGTCCGATACCGGATTCAAGGTTTCCCGATCCTGACCGCTGTAACAGTATAAAAATGCCACCGGGTGAGAATGTATTCAACACCCGGTGGCATTATTTTTTGCGGAATTGTGTGTATAATCAGCAGTTGTAAAATTCGGTGAAAGCGCGTATTATGTAGTCATGGTCGGCTACGGATGCTGTTTCACGTACTGAGTGCATAGCCCATATTGCAGCGCCCATGTCAACACCGCGCAGGTCAATCTGCGAAGTCAGTATGTTGCCGAGAGTGGAGCCGCCTGCCACATCGCTGTGGTTTACAAAATACTGGTATGGCACTCCGGCGCGTTCGCATATTGTGCGGAACACTGCAGCACTGTCGGCATCGGTCATGTACTTGCAGTTGGCATTTATTTTTATTGCCGGGCCGTTTCCGGGAATAGGATGGTTTGTAGGGTCCTGTTTCTCCGGGTAGTTTGGGTGCAGGGCATGGGCATTGTCGGCGGAAATCATGAAAGATTTTGCAATAGCTCTCATGTATGTTTCCTCATTGCCTCCGAGTGCGGTGTTCACACGCCTCAGTATGTGGTCGAGAACCGGAGATGCCGCTCCCTGTTTGGTGCCGCTTCCTGTTTCCTCGTTATCGAAAATAGCCATCACGCGGGTCATTGACATATTGTCGCTGTCTAAAAGCGCAGTCATGGCGGCATGAACCATGCTCAGGTCATCAAGGCGCCCCGAAGTAATGAATTCGCCGTGCAGTCCGACGCGGCAAGCGGGCGTGGTGTCGTACAGGCTGAGGTCGTAGTCAAGAATTTCATCTTTCTCCACTCCCAGCTCGTCGGATATGAGCGTGAGTATTATGTTTTTGTCATCTGAAGCGCTGTGATCAAGGGCGATGACGGGCAGCATGTCTTTCTGTTTTGACAGAGGATTGCCGTCGTTGACAGCGCGGTTGAAATGAATGGCAAGGTGAGGTATGGTGAGTAGCGGGCGGTCAAATCTGATAAGCCTGCTTACCGGATTCAGCGGGTCTTCGCCGCGCAGTATCACTCTGCCTGCAAGTGACAGCGGACGGTCAAACCAAGTGTATAGAATCGGACCGCCATACACTTCGGTGTTGAGCTTCACCACACCGCCTTCGCACACCATCTCGCAATGTGGTTTCACTCTGAAACATGGCGAGTCGCTGTGGGCTGAGATGATTTTGAAACCGCTGTCGGGCCCGTCATCACCTGCCACAAAGGCAAATATGGCAGAGTCGTTTTTGGTCATGTAGTAGCGACCGCCGGGTTCTATGTCCCATGACTCTTTCGGGTCAAGGCGCGTGAAGCCTTCCTCCTCAAGACGGCGGCGCACAGTGTCTGCCGCGAAAAAGTTTACAACGGAGCGGTCGAGAAACCGCATCAGGTCTCTTGCGTGGTTATCGGTTTTCTGCATGGTGGTGTGGGTTAAATGTCTTCATCCGGGTTGTGGTGCGCAGCGTTGAGGGGTCTCATCACATTGCATAGCACCCGGCTCCAATAGTTGTCAAAATCCTCTTTTACTGCTGCGAGCGCGGCGGCAATGGTGTCAGTAGGCGCCTCCCGGATTGTCTCCACAAAATTGTATAGCACCTGAAATATGTCGGCGATGCCTTCTGCGACACTTGCCGCTATAGGGGTGTCGGAGTATTTCATATCCTCCTCGAACACTTCAAGATACGTGTCTGACGCCCCCATGACGGTTTCCACGGCTCTGCGAACGCTTTCATAAGAATCTTCGTCAAGCGCGGAGTCGATATATGCCTCCTCGGTCAAGTCAGCATCTGTTTTCAGGTCGTTTGCGCTAATGTATATGCGGGGCAGGAGTCTGACCATATTTGCCACAAAATCGGTTTTGTCGCTCTGCATCGCGTTTTCCGCAGCCGAGCAGTATTCATTGCACATGGCAATGAATGCCAGGTCGTTATTTGTCAGTGATGTCGTAGTTTGCATGATTGTTTTTATAAAGTCTGTTGGCGGCAATGTAGTCTGCTACATCGTCGGGCACGAAATAACTCACATCCTTACCCTCTCTTACCGCTTTGCGCACAAATGTGCTTGATATGTCCACACACGGAGCCGGGACGAGAGCCACCCCTTCGGGCAATTCCGCAGGGTTTACTTCGTAGCCTGGGCGGGGATAGATTATGACCCCGTACTCGGATATGATACGGCTGTAGTCTTTCCACCCGCTGAAACCTTTCCAGCTGTCACTTCCTATGATACATTTGAAGTGGGTGTCCGGGTGTCTGGCACTGAGTGCGTCAAGAGTGTCGATTGTATAGGAGGGCACAGGCATCGACAGCTGTTCGTCGCATATTCCGAGTATATCATTGCCTTCCACTGCAATGCGCAGCATCTCTTCACGCGCTTCGGCATCAATCAGCTCGGGGTCTTTTGCCTTGAACGGATTAAGGGGCGAAAGCATGAGCCACACCTCGTCTACTTCACTCCACTGGGCTATGTATGACGCCACAATCAAGTGTCCGGTATGTACCGGATTGAAGGAGCCGCCGTATATGCCTACAGTCTTGGTCACGGACGGTCGGGTTATTGTCTTATGAATTCCTTGATTATTGAATCGGTAAGGGCTATGGCTGTGTCAAGGTTGTCGTTTATGACACATTTGTCGTAGTCGTCGGCGAATCCGAGTTCGAATTCTGCCTTGCCTACACGCTGCGCTATAGCCTCGGGGGTGTCTGTGCCGCGCTTTTCAAGACGGCGGCGAAGCTCGTCTACCGACGGTGGCATGATAAACAGGCTGAGTGCCTTGTCGCCAAACATTTTCTTAACTCTGACTCCGCCTTTGACATCAATGTCAAGAATCACATTGTGCCCCTCTGCGCATCTGCGCTCTACTTCGCTGCGCAGAGTGCCGTAAAAACGCCCGGGATACACCTCCTCGTACTCCACAAAAGCATCTGCGGCTATCGCGTCGCGAAATTCCTGCTCGGTCATGAAAAAATAGTGCTTCCCGTTGATTTCTCCCTCGCGTGGCGGGCGGCTTGTTGCCGATACGGAAAATTCCATGTCAATTTCGCCTCGGCGAAGCAGCTCGTTTATTATTGTAGACTTTCCGCAGCCCGAAGGGGCGCTGATAATAATGATTTTTCCGGGTTTGAGTGTGGTCATGTATATTTATGTTGTTGGTTGACTGGCTACATTACATTAAGAACCTGCTCCTTTATCTGTTCGAGCTCGTCTTTCATGCGCACAACAAGTTTCTGCAGCTCGGCATGATTGCTTTTGGAGCCGAGGGTGTTGATTTCCCTGCCTATCTCCTGACTGATGAATCCGAGTTTCTTGCCTTGTCCCTGTGGCTGTGCCATTGTTTCGGTAAAATAGCTCAGGTGCTGTGCCAGGCGTTGTTTCTCTTCATTTATATCAAGTTTCTCGATATAGAAAATCATCTCCTGTTCAAGCCTGCCGTTGTCGTAGTCAACTCCGGGTATTTTGCCGATGTTGTCTTCTATACGGGCGCGAATCTTTGCCACTCGCTCGGCTTCGTGACGCGGCACCTCCTCAAGCAGTCCGGCGATATTTGAAATTCTCCGGCAAAAAAAGTCCTCCAGTTTTTCGCCTTCGCTGCGACGATGCTTCATAAGAGCCTGTGTAGCCTGGTCGGCTGCAAGCATAAGGGCATCAATCTCATTGTCGGCGGCTTCTTCCACGGTGTCGGTTTTCAGCACATCCGGCAGTCGCATCAGAACAGAGTACCAGTCGGCAGGTTCCGGAATGCCGAGCGCTGCCGAAAGCTCTTTGATGCGTTCTTTGTATGTTGCAAGCGCTACGGCATTGAACTGGGCAGATGCGTCGGTTCTGGCGTTTTCTACATATATTATCACCTCAACCTTGCCTCTTTCGAGAACCTTGCCTATGCGCGCACGCAATTCAAGCTCATGTTCTCGGTATGCCGCGGGCACGCGCACATTCATGTCAAGCTGCTTGCTGTTGAGCGATTTGATTTCGCACGTTATTTTTTTGTTTTCAACTTCGACAACCGATTTGCCGAAGCCGGTCATTGATAATAGCATGGAATAGATTTTTTTATTGGTACAAATGTACGATATAAGAGTGAAAAATCATAACTTTGTTAGCAAATTAAACATGTATGGCAGTTATTCTTAATATAGATACCTCGACAGATGTTTGCTCGACAGCTCTTACAGCTGAAGGGGCTGTTCTTGTTCACCGTGAGGATTTTTCAGGACGAAACCATGCCGCTCTGCTGAGCGGTTTTATAAAAGATTGCCTTGACAGGGCTGCCGAACTGGAGCTGAAACTCGATGCAGTGGCGGTGTCCATGGGTCCTGGTAGCTACACTGGATTGCGCATAGGGCTCAGCGAGGCAAAGGGGCTTGCTTTCGCTCTCGGCATTCCGCTTATCGGCATTGACACTTTGAAGCTGCTCGCTGTGAGTGTGATGTTTTCAGGAGTGGATTTGCCCGATAACGCTTTGTTCGCGCCGATGATTGACGCGCGCCGCATGGAGGTGTTCACTGCTGTATACGACATGGCTCTGAATCCGCTCATGGAGCCGCAGCCGCTTATTCTTGAGTCTGACAGCTACAACCGGTTTGCCGATCACGGCACTCTGGTGTTTTTTGGCAACGGCAGCGACAAGGCCCGCAACGCGCTTGCATGTCCTGACGCTGTTTTTGTGCCAGATGTAAAGCCTGTGGCGGTAGACATGCTTGCTTTGTCGGAGCTTGCGTGGAGCAAACGCGAGTTTATAGACATCGCTTACTCAACACCCTGGTATCGCAAGGAGTTCCAGACAACAAAACCTAAGAGTATGTTTGAATTTAACACGAAGATATAATTTTGGATTTCTTTCTATCCCCTCAAAGGTCTTTTCGGGCGATTTCCGTCAAGTTTCATCGGTCACGATGCCCGCATCGCTCCCTCCTCAACTCACACAAATCTCTCCGAAAAATCCTCTTTGAGTGAACAGAAGTGAAATTCAAACATACTCTAAGAATAAAGTTCTCTGATAGCACAGCAACAACAGCGGCGGGCGCTTATCTGTAAGCGCCCGCCGCTGTTGTTGCTTGCCGACTTGGGTCAGAAGGGCAGGGTAGAGGTTGTGGTGATATACCTGCGCTCAAATTCCTCGTTAGTCATGCAGAGCATCATTATGCCTTGTATGAGAGATAGAATTGCTGCAACCGAACCGCAGGACACCAGAGAAATAACCAGAAATATTATTCCGGCTGTGGTTTTGCCCAGGTAGAAATAATGAATGCCGAGCGAGCCGAGAAATATGGCGAGGAGAGCCGCTATGCCGCGGCTTTTTCCGTGGGGACCTTCGGCAAACGCATCATTTGCTGCCCAGCCCGACACATACTGGGAGTTGTTGCAACACTGCTGCTGGCTCTGTTGCTGCTGAGCTCCGAATGGAGGAGGGGTAACAAGGTCGCTCTGGCAATAACGGCATTTTATGGCTTCCTGCTTTATTTCTTCGCCGCAGTAGGGGCATTTTTTCGTATCTTCTGTCATGACAATGATGGTTTTTTCTGTTAAAAGTTGTAATCAGGCACAAAGGTATAGTTTTTCAAAGGCTGTCACAATACTTTCGGCAATATTTATGCAGCAGAAGGCAATTTTGTCGGTCAGTTCAATGTAACCGTCTATTCCCATGTCTATGCAATGGCTGTCAGTCAAAGTGTTGCGCAGGTATTCGACTGAGTTTCTTACAGGAGACAGAAAGAAGGATGCCGCTATCATTATGACTGCCGCTGTTGCGGATGCCGCTTTGTCCGAGACTTTCATTTTGAAGAGATGTGTTGTATGGTGCTGTTTTCTGTGAAAAGTTTCAAGGCTGTGTTCGGTACGGAGATGCTGTTTATGCGCATGTTAGTCGCGTATACAGTCACTCCGTCTTTGTTGTCGCTGTCCATTATCAGCGCGTTGACGCAAGTAAGCGAGTCGCCCCTAAGGTTTGCCTGATAGTTGCCGTTGTGCGGAATCAGGGAGTCGATTTCGCTGCCGTCAAGATATAGGCTTATTCTGTTTCTCCACGTCGATTTCATCTTTACATTGTTGATTTTGCATGAGTTCAGCATGACAGACGTGAATCGTGATGTGATATTGAGAGAGTCAGACACCATGCCGTTTATAGCCACTGAGTAGTCACAGCCCAAGAACATTGATACTATCGGATAGGGGGTGGTGACAGTAACTGGCACTGGGCAATTTAGCCGCCGGAGTCTGTAGCTGCCGGGGTCTTTTATAGTGTCTTCCGGTGGAGTCTGAATGGAAATACGCAGAGTATCACCCGTGTTTTCGCATAAAAGAAACCGTTTCAGCTGATCGGGGACAGATATGGTTACATTTTTTGCAGTATCGCTCACATTGACGCGTATGCCGGCAAAAGAATCGGAAATAATAGACATTTTGGAATTGTTCACAGTCGGTATAACCAAAGTGTTGAAGCGTTTTGCATTAAAGGTATGGCATGGCGCCCCTTCCTCAACTGTTATCGTGCTATCGGTGTAAGGCACGCCCTTAAGACATTCATGTGCTACGATGCCAAGCATCAGCGCCCAGCACACTGCCGTCATGGCAATCATTATGACAGTACTCTTTTTCATTTCAGGCTCTTGTTATTGTTGTTGCAGAAAGCGCGGTATTCATCCGCAAGATTATCGGCATTCCAGCCGAAGTAAGATATTCGTTCGAAGAAATAGGGCAGCTCCTCGGCATAGAACACGTCGCGGCGCATCTCAAGGATTTTTTCGCCGGCGCTGTCGCTGACAAAATAGCCGAGACCGCGTTTGTTAAACACAATGCCTTTCTGTTCGAGGTATTCATATGTTCTCACAACCGTATTGGGGTTTACCTCGACTTCTGCGGCAAACTCCCGTACAGAGGGTATGCGCCCGCCTGCGGTGTAGCGCCCGGACGTTATGGCATCCATGATACGGTCGCCCAACTGGAGGTATATGGCTTTGCTGCTGTTAAAATCCATATTGTCAGCGGCGAGTGGTTATTACATCCAGTTCACGCAGCCTTAGCCACGCCATGGCGAGATTGAACACTATGGCTGCAATTTCCAGACAAATGAAAAATTCCACACAGTGTTCTTCAAGCCATGATTGCTGTATGTATATCAATCCATGATAGAGCTTGTCGGTAAGCCAGACCGCCGAGGCTATATAGCAGATTGCTAGGGCTGAAAATACAACGAATGTTTTCAGCGCGGAGGTCTTGTGCCATATCACCGAGCCGAGAATAAACAGAGACTCCGCTGCGAGAAAGCCGACGGATATGAGTGTCACTACGCCGAATGTGTGCCATTTTGGCAGTATGAGATCACGAATCTCCGGTTTGAAAACCGCAACATATAGCGGCATTGGCTCTATTACATGCACCATGCAGCTAACCATAAGACACCGCAGACTCTCTGCCACGCACACCAGAACAATGAATGCCACAGGAAATACAATCATGTAAAGCACCACGCGCGAAATCAGTTTTTCGGAAGCGTTTGCCGGAATCATGAGAAGGTTTATTCTGCCCTGCTTGTTTTTCAGGGTAGAAAATATGTTCGAGCATCCCAGCACTCCGAGAATATAGCCTGTGACTATGTACATCGGCACAAGCCTGAGCATGGCACTGTCGTGGTTAGGATAATCCGAGGTATATATAATGTAGTTGGCTTCTAACGAATATACGCAAGCCAAAAACACCAGTATGCCGAGAATGCCTGCCAGTGCAAGCAGAAAGAATCGTTTGTTTTCCGTTATGTAAAGCCTGGCAAGCAGCGCGCAGCGGCTTGGGCTGAAAGAATCCTTTGTCATGTGTGCGGCAGATTTTTATTTGTTTTGAAAAATGGATGAGAGAAGCTCCGGATTGGAGAGCGCGAATTCAAACAGCGATTCCAGATTAAACTCCGTGTCAGAGTTGTCGTTGTTCGCCACGATTATGTTGCTGCCTCCTACAGACGGTTGGGAGTAGAAAGCTTCGCTGATGAGGCGAGGGTTGTTGGTAGACATGAATCTGAGTCTTGACAGTATGGCGCTTACCGCCTGGTTGAACAGCACTCGGTTGCTGTCGGTAACAACCACATGGTCAAGGATGCGGTCTATGTCGCGCACCTGATGCGTTGATATCAATATAGTGCGCTCATCGTCCATAGACGATACAATGAATTTGCGGAAGCGGCTCTTGCCCGGAATGTCGAGCCCGTTTGTAGGCTCGTCGAGCAGCAGCAGCGGTGTGTTGCAGGCAAGGGCGAAACTCATGAACGCTTTCTTTTTCTGACCCATTGACAGCGCCCCGAGGTGCAAATCCCCGTCAAGGTCGAGGGTGTCAAGATGCTTTTTCAGGTCCTCATGGCTGAAACGCGGATAGAAGCGCGAGTTTATAGAAAGGTATCTGCTCAGCGATATATTAGGCAGATTAAACTCTTCCGGCACTATGAATATGTCTGACACGGTAGACGGTAGTCGGAGTCTGGTGTCTGCGCCGTTGAACAGAACCTGCCCTTTTGCCGGGGTCAGCAGCCCCGCGATAAGGTATAGCAGCGTAGACTTGCCGGCACCGTTGCGACCGAGTAACCCGTAGATGCCTCCGGGAGCCAGCGACAGCGAAAAATCGCTGATAACCGGCGACGATTTGCGGTAGGCGAACGAGACGTTTTGGATATCAAGCATAGTGTAATAGTATAATAGTACACTGCAAATGTAATGATATCTGTTCCAATTTTCCAAATTTTTTGCCAAAAAAATGTTATCCCGCCCGGTATGTACTGCCTTCCGTGGCGCCTTCACCTTGATTTCGCATCAAGCCTGTGGCTGTTGCACAAAAAAATGAAGATTCTGTAAGATATTGAATTACAGAACCTTCATTTGAGCCGCGAGTGGGACTCGAACCCACGACCTTTTCGTTACGAATGAAATGCTCTACCGACTGAGCTATTGCGGCGGGTAACTTGCGTTTTGTAACGCAAAGTTACTAATTATTTGCGTACTGACGGGTATATGTCAGTTTTATTTTTGCGTTGTCAAGATCCAGCTTTACCATTGCGGGCTTGGTCACATACGGGCTTATGGTGGTGACGTAGGTGACACTTGTCTGGTAGTAGCTGTTTGAGGTTGATTCAGAGTCGATGTTTACAGCGGTCAGCACAAATGTGTAGTCGTCGGCGGTAATTTCGTCTTTTTCAAGCATCGAGCTGAGATATGCTCTCATGTCGCTGAAGTTGTAGCTGTTTGTAGTGGCGTTGTATGTGGCTACAAACGATGTTTTGTTGTCGTTGATTTTGTTTTCGGCAAAGAATTTGTCTTTTTCGGAAGCGAGTACCATAAGTATGTTTTCTGGAGGCTCTATGCCGTAGTCGTTGGTTATTGTCTCGGCAGGTATGCTCATGCTCAGCGAGTTGAGTACAGATAGCGAGCCGGCTCCGTTGCGGTACGAATCTATGAGCTGCCGGGTTGGCATTGTAAGGGTTACTTCCATGCCTGTGGGGGCTACAATCAGGCGGTCGCCGTTGCGGGTCATCTCGGTGAGTTCTCTGCTGATGTTGAACAGAATGTTGTTGTTTGTCACAACTTCCGGTGTTACCGCAAAGTAAGATTTCACCTTATTATATATGGTGTCTTTCTCCACGTCATCAACGGTCACTTTGTCGTGTTTGCGGTAATACAGGTTGATTCTTGTTTCGGATATGTTCATTATTCTGCCCGAGCCGAAAGAGTTGGAAATATACAGTCCGGGAAAGAGTTTGGCAAATTCCGTGGGCGACGCGAACGCATCGGGGTTTCTTTCAAAGTCTTCAAACAGGGCCTGTCCCAGCGAGCGCGGAAGGTCTACAGTTACCGAACGGAAGCTCAGATTGTTTATCGAGTCGTTGTGCATCGCGTGACCGGTATATATTGTAGAACCTATCGGTGTGGGGTCATAGTAGCCTTGCGGGTCGAAATTGCTGTATATGGGCGAGGGGAGTTGCTCTGTCAGGCGGTACACCTGCAGCCCCATCGGCACAAGTGAGTCGCCGGTGAAGTCGCCCGGCTGCATGAACATTATCAGTTTTGCCGAGTCTACATCCTCTACAGTCACGCCTTCTGTCTCCATGGTTATGGCTGGAAGAAACTGGCACACGATGTCTGAGCTTATGCTGCCGAACTCTTTGGCGTCCAGTCTGCCGAGCAGTTGAGTGAGGGTGCGTGACTGCACCACAGGGTTGAGGGTCGATTGACCGCTGACAACAAATGTGCTGTCAATGACAATCTGGGTGTCATCGGTTACAAGCGATGAGCCTATTGTCGAGGTGCTGTCTTCGCAGGAGCTGAACGCAACGGCGCCGAGCAGCAGCATTGAAAATATTCCGGAAAATTTCATGTTTAGGGGTATGGGGCTTTTCGTTATTCGCCGCCGTTTACAAGGGCTTTATAAAATTCGGCGTATTTTTCTGCGAAATCCTCTTCGCCGGGGTACTCGAGTACCGGCTTCGAAATAGAGCGGGCAAAATCTACAAGCGCGGGGTCTGCATCCGGCGATGACACCACAACCGCGTCCGAGTGCATTATGGCAAGTTTGTTCAGCGCAGTGCAGTCGGCGGGGGTGTCGCCGAGAGCGGCGAGGTCTTCGTCGGTAAACTGTAGCATTCTCAGCTTTTCGCCGAGGCGTGCGTCAAGGGTGCCGTCAAATTTTTCCGAGCGGAGCGAGTACACTATTTTGGATTTTGCCAGTGCGGGGTCGTCGTGATACATGCGTTTGACATACATCGGCACAAGTGTGGATATCCAGCCGGTGCAGTGTATCACGGCAGGGTCCCACCGGAGTTTCTTGACGGTTTCTATAATGCCGCGCGCAAAAAACATCATGCGCTCGTCATTGTCGCCGGGGCTGCTCACTGTTTCGAGCTCTTTGGCTCCCGCTCTCTGGAAGTAGTCGTCGTTGTCAATAAAATATACCTGCATTCTCGAAGGCTGCAGTGTTGCAACCTTGATGATGAGGGGATGGTCGCTGTCATCTATGATGATGTTCATTCCCGACAGGCGTATCACTTCATGAAGCTGATTGCGGCGTTCGTTTATACAACCGTATTTCGGCATGAAGGTTCTCACTTCAAATCCCTTTTCCTGAACCTTTTGCGGTAAGTCTCTGCCGAAGAGGGCGAGAGGTGAGTCGGGCAGGTACGGGGCTATTTCCTGCGAGATATAGAGCAATTTTTTGTTTTCCATCGACAAATGGTATATTTTACTTTATAGTTACGGTGGCGCAAAGTTACGATTTTTTTTTGAAATATTCCTGACCTTGCCGTCTGTGTTTGCCGTTTGCCCCGTGTCTCTCGTCAAAAATATATAAATAGGGGTGTTTTTTGGCGGATATAAAGTATCTTTGCACAGTTTTTCTCTAAAATTATGATTATGCGCAAATATTTATACGCTCTTGTTATGTGTGTTTGCGGCATTTTGCCATGTCTCGGGCAGGATGATGCCCCGATAAGATGGCAGGTGTCGGTAAAGATGACCTCTGCCACGCAGGGAGTGGCTGTGTTCAAGGCACGGATAGCGCCGGGCTGGCATCTGTACGGATTCAATCTGCCTGCCGGTGGTCCCAAGTCAACCGAAATCGACATGTCGCAGAGCATAGGCATTCGTTTCACAGCGACTCTGAAGCCGGATCGCACTCCGGTGAAGGTTCACGACAGCATGTTTGACCTTGACCTCTCCTGGTGGGACAGCGACATTGCCTTCCGCCGCCCGTTTGTTGTGACCGATGCGGCAAAGGCAGTTCTTAAAGGCAAAATCTCTTATATGGGCTGCAATGACGAAACTTGCTCACCGCCTAAAACCCAGTCGTTTGATAAAAAGATAGGAAAATAATGATACGTCGCATTCTGTTTGTTTGTACTCTGCTTGGCGCGTCGCTCTTAAGCGCGTCTGCGCAGATTGTAACTCCCATAAAGTGGAGTGTGTCATCCGAGATGACATCCGCCGACGAAGGTCGCATAGTGTTTCACGCAACAGTCGAAGAGGGCTGGCACCTGTATGGTCTCTCTCTGCCCGACGGCGGTCCCAAAGCGACTTCGGTGACTTTCGACCGGCTTGATGGTCTGGAACTTGTCGGCTCTCTGACCCCCTCGCAGGCTCCGGTTGAAAAAGTCGATATGGTGTTTCACCTGAAACTGAACTGGTGGGAAAGCGATGTGGACTTTGTGCAGAATTTTCGTGTAACCGGCAAAAACGGCTATTCGGCAGCCGGAACAATATCGTTTCAGGGCTGTAACGACGGTAGTTGCATACCCCCTACAAAAGAGGGCTTTGAGGTGTCATCACCCGGCTATGTAGCCACTGACACAGATAATTCGCAGGAAAGCGTTACAGCTCCGGCGGCGGCGCTTCCGGCGGTGAAAAACATTGCCGATGAAAGCGC
This sequence comes from Muribaculaceae bacterium Isolate-104 (HZI), assembly GCA_003762715.1. Classification (GTDB taxonomy): domain Bacteria; phylum Bacteroidota; class Bacteroidia; order Bacteroidales; family Muribaculaceae; genus Paramuribaculum. The sequence continues at coordinate 23,547 of RIBJ01000046.1, forward strand.
CTGGTGGAGTCCCGTGCAGTTTCCTGACGGCGATGCCGGAGATGTGCACAACATTGCCGACTCTTCATGGTGGTACATATTTATATGGGGATTCGTAGGCGGTCTTATTGCGCTGCTCACCCCCTGCGTCTGGCCGATGATACCGCTCACAGTGAGCTTCTTCCTGAAGAAAAACGGCTCCAGGGGCAAATCAGTGCGCGATGCCATGATATATGGCGGCGGCATAATAGTGATATATCTCGTGCTGGGGCTTGCAATAACCCTTCTGTTCGGTGCCGGCAAGCTTAACGACCTCGCAACAAACGCGGTGTTCAACCTTATATTTTTCCTGCTTCTTGTGGTGTTTGCAATCTCGTTTTTCGGAGCGTTCGACATCAAGCTGCCCTCAAAGTGGAGTAATGGTGTTGACAGCAAGGCAGAAAGAACAACCGGCCTCATAAGCATATTTTTCATGGCGTTCACACTGGTGCTGGTGTCTTTCTCCTGCACCGGTCCCATAATTGGCACGCTCCTTGTCGAGGCTGCTTCGGTTGGCGACATCACCGGTCCGGCAATAGGAATGGGAGCCTTTGCGCTTGCGCTTGCCATACCTTTCACCCTCTTCGCCATATTCCCCTCATGGCTCAAGGAAATGCCTCGCAGCGGCGGCTGGCTCAACTCGGTTAAGGTTGTTCTCGGTTTCCTCGAACTCGCGCTGTCTCTTAAGTTTCTCTCTGTTGCCGACCTCGCTTACGGCTGGGGCATTCTGGACAGAGAAGTGTTTGTGTCGCTGTGGGTTGTGATATTCGTGCTGCTTGGCTGCTACCTCCTCGGTAAAATCCGTTTCAGTCACGACAGCGAGCTGGAGCATGTGTCTATTGCGCGCTTCTTCCTTGCTCTGTTCTCGTTCAGCTTTGCCGTTTATCTTGTTCCCGGTCTTTGGGGCGCTCCTCTCAAGAGCGTCAGCGCATTCGTGCCGCCGCTTTACACACAGGACTTCAATCTCTATGCAGGAGGACAGTTCAGAGAGTTTGACGACTATGACGAAGGAATGCGCTATGCCGCAGAGTCCGGTCGTCCGGTTCTGATAGACTTCTCCGGCTACGGCTGTGTAAACTGCCGCAAAATGGAGGGCGCTGTGTTTGACACAGATGTTATAAGCGACATCATAAAGAAAGATTTCGTGCTGATTAAACTGATGGTTGACGACAAGCAGGCGCTCGCCGAACCGATTACCGTAGAGGAAAACGGCAAGAAAGTGACCCTTTCCTCTGTAGGCGACAAGTGGAGCTATCTCCAGCGCTCTAAATTCGGCGCCAACTCTCAGCCGTACTATGTGATGCTTGACAATTCCGGTTCTCCGCTCGCTTCTCCGTATTACTATGACGAGGATGTTGACAAATTTGGCGAATGGCTTGCCTCCGGCATTGAAAATTACAAGAACTGATAATGAAACGTACATCCGCGCAGAAAGCGCAGGCGATAGCAAAGGTTATCGACACCCTTGACATTCTCAGGGAAAAATGCCCATGGGACCGCAAGCAGACAAATGAAAGCCTACGACCCAATACTATAGAGGAAGTGTATGAGCTTTGCGACGCCCTGATAAATGACGATTCCGAAAATATCCGCAAAGAGCTCGGCGATGTGTTGCTGCATGTGCTCTTCTATGCCAAAATCGGCGAGGAGCAGGGACGGTTTGACATTGGCGATGTAGCCGAAGCGCTTGACTCAAAGCTGATTTTCCGCCACCCTCATGTGTTTGGCGACGAAACCGCGTCTACAGCCGGCGAGGTGCTGCAAAACTGGGAGCAGATAAAGCTCCGGGAAAAAGGCGGCAACAAAACTGTGCTTGCCGGTGTGCCCGATGCGCTCCCGGCTCTTATAAAAGCCCACCGTATTCAGGAAAAAGCCGCCAATGTAGGCTTTGACTGGGCTGACAGAGCCGAGGCGTGGAACAAAGTGCGCGAGGAAAGCGAGGAGTTTGCAGCCGAAATAGAAAGCATGGACGCTGAAAAAATGGAATCGGAGATGGGCGACCTGCTGTTCAGCGTCATAAACATAGCGCGTCTTTACGGCATAAACCCCGAAAACGCTCTCGAAAAAACCAACCGTAAGTTTATCAGGAGATTCAATCACATAGAGCGCCGTGCGAAAGAAAACGGCATGGAGCTGAAAGATATGACTCTCGGACAAATGGATGAATTCTGGAATGAGGCTAAATCGCTTTGATATTATTGCAGCCGCAATTGCAGGCATGTTTGTAGTGGCTGCTCTTCCCGCGCAGGCCAAGGTGCTGAAAGCAAAGTCTACTTCAGCCGAAGGTGCTATTGCCATGCAGTGTGACAGTGTCGACTTCAGGTCAGACCTTGTGAGGCTATACGGGCGGCTGACCGGTACCCCGCACACCTCTCACCGCATAGACTCCGTTTCGGTGGAATATCCTGTCAGCAAAGCCGCCTCCGACATTGACGGCGTAGATATGAAACGCTGGTTTCAGTGGGAGGACGACGGTGCTATTCCTGTGGAGATAGACTTCCCCGCAATGAAAGCGGCGAATCGTCTTGAGGTCAAGGTTGTTACCCCGCGAGGCGAAGCCCTGTGGAAAATCACTTTCACAAACAAAAAATGAATTTTATCAAGTGAGAGTCTGCATTACCGAGAAACCGAGTGTGGCACGCGATATTGCCGCTCTCATAGGCGCTACCGCCAAGAGAGACGGCTATTATGAGGGCAAGGATGTGTGCGTTACATGGACTTACGGACACCTCTGTACCCTCAAGGAGCCGGCTGACTATACCGACCGCTGGAAAAGGTGGAGCCTCGGAGCTCTGCCTATGATTCCTGACAAATTCGGCATAAAACTCATTGACCAGGAGAGTATCAAGCGCCAGTTTGCCGTCATAAAACAGCTTGTGTCAACAGCCGACGAAGTGGTGAACTGCGGCGATGCCGGGCAGGAAGGTGAGCTGATTCAGAGATGGGTCATGCAGAAAGCCGGAGTGAAATGCCCGGTATACCGACTTTGGATCTCCTCGCTTACCGACGAAGCTATCCGCGAAGGGTTCAAGGAGCTGAAACCCGAAAAAGATTTTGACAATCTGTACTACGCGGGTCTGTCGCGTGCGGTCGGCGACTGGATTCTGGGACTAAACGCCACCCGTCTTTACTCTCTGAAGTACTCGCCAGGCGGGGGAGTGCTGTCCATAGGCAGGGTACAGACACCCACTCTTGCCCTTATAGTGAGGCGGCACAAGGAAATAACCGAATTTGTGCCTGAAGACTACTGGGAGCTGAAAACCGTGTATCGTAACACTGTTTTCAACGCCACGGAAGGCAAGTTCAAAACCGAGGAAGCTGCCGCCGCAGCCTTGGCGGCTATTACCGGGCTGCCGCTGGAAATAAAGGATGTGAAACAGAAAAGCGGCAAAGAAGCCCCGCCAAGACTGTTTGACCTCACCTCTCTTCAGGTGGAGTGCAACAAACGCTGGGGCTGGACTGCCGACGACACTCTGAAACTCATACAGAGCCTTTACGAAAAGAAGGTCACCACATATCCGCGTGTCGACACCACCTACCTGAGCGAAGACATATATCCCAAAATTCCGGATATACTCAAACGCATGACACCATACGCCAATATCACGGCTCCGGTGCTTGCCACAAAAATTCCAAAAACCAAAAAGGTGTTTGACAACGCCAAGGTGACGGATCACCATGCCATAATACCTACCGGCGAGGCTCCGACCACTTTGCAGGGCGATGAGCGCAAGTTGTATCATCTTATAGCACTGCGCTTTATTGCGGCATTCTACCCCGACTGCCTGTTTGACACCACTGCAGTAGAGGCGGTTGCCGGCACTGTCGGCTTCAAGGCATCGGGCAAGGTGATTACCTCGCCCGGCTGGCGCACAGTTCTCGCCCCCGCACAGGACGATGCGAAAAATTCCGATGAGGAGGCTACCCTGCCGGTGTTTACTGTAGGCGAGTCGGGCCCTCATGAACCCTCATTGCAGAAGAAAGCGACACAGCCCCCCAAGCCATATACCGAAGGCTCGTTGCTCAGGGCAATGGAAAGCGCGGGCAAACTCGTTGACGACGAGACTCTCCGCGAGGCTATGAAAGAAAACGGCATCGGACGCCCGTCTACCCGTGCCGCCATTATCGAAACCCTTTTCAAGCGGCACTATCTGCGCCGTGAGCGAAAAAACATACTGCCGACTCAGGCAGGCATAGACCTCATTGGCATTATTAATGAGAATCTGCTCAAAAGTGCCGAGCTTACAGGCATATGGGAAAACAAGTTGCGGCGTATAGAGCGTGGCGATTTCAAGGCTTCGGAGTTTATTGACGAGCTGAAGAAAATGATAGCCGGTATTGTTGTCAATGTGTTGTCTGACAACAGCTACGCCCGTATCGAAGTCAGCAGGGAAGACGATAAGGCAAAAGCGGCTCCAAAGAAAAAAGCAAGCGAAGCCCCGCGTAAACCGCGCAAGCCGGCGGTTAAGTCGCTCGACATGATAGAATGCCCGGCGTGCGGTGCCGGTCACATACTTAAAGGCAAAACAGCTTACGGGTGTTCGAGATTCAAAGAAGGGTGTGTCCTTAGGCTGAATTTCGACACATATTCCCCGGACATAACTCCGGCGGCGCTCGCTAAGCTCATAAAAAAGAATTTTAAGAAATCGGAAAAATGAAAACATCTCCGCACGAAATGTTTCCGGTAGTGGACACGGACGGCAATGTCATCGGCTCGGCAACCAGAGGCGAGTGTCACAGCGGTTCAAAGATACTTCACCCCGTGGTGCATCTGCATGTGGTGAGTGACGACGGTTCTCTGCTGTTGCAAAAAAGAGCTTTGTCAAAGGACATTCAGCCCGGCAGGTGGGACACCGCTGTGGGAGGGCATGTGGACTGTGGCGAGACACCCTTTCAGGCTGTCCTTCGCGAGGCGGCTGAGGAGCTTGGCATCGATGCTGCCGGAGCGTGCTTTGTCGGCAGGTATGTGTTTGAAAGCAGCATAGAGCGTGAGCTGGTTCATACCTTTTATATAGTGGTGGAAAAGCATGAGTTCACCGCCGATTTTGCCGCTGACGAGATTGACGAGGTGCGGTTCTGGACTCAGGAGGAACTGCGCGCAGCTGCGGGCGGTGGCTTGCTTACAGAAAATTTCGAGATGGAGTTTGAGCGCATATTGCCCGATATTTTGAAAAAGATATGAATGAATCCGCTTCGCTAAACGACATTTTGCAACTTGCCGGGGTGGCAGTGGCGTTGCTGTTTTGTGTCATCTATATAGTGCGCCGCGTGTCATCGCGCCGACATTCGGAAAACTGCGACGGCTCATGCTCGCAATGCCCGCTGTCTGACAAATGTCATGGCAAAGGCGGTTCTTGCGGATGCCATTGAATCCCCCTGGCTCATACCTGCTTATGAAAACAATGAGAAAGATAATGCTTGCACTGTCGCTGCTTGTGTCATTTTACACTCAGGCACTGGATATTACGCAGATGAATGTGATTTTGTTGGGCGACAGCAACACTTGGATTGGCGGTGATGCCTGCGACAAAAGCCGCGGCTGGAATTATTGGTGGGTGAAAAGCTGCTCTCCCGCATCGTGCCGCAGCTTTGCCCGGAGCGGTGCCACTTGGACAAACACTTCCGCTACAGTCAAAAACCTCGTTGAGAATATCTCCGTTCTTGGCAACGACAATGTCATATACAATCAGGTCATGCGACTGATTGACAGTGTAGACAACGGTTCCTGTCCCGAACCTGACCTGATAGTGGTGGCGGCAGGCACAAACGACGCATGGTTTCACAAAAAGCGCCCCGGGCTCTTTGAAGCCGGAACGCTGGATAATGGAGACGGCACTGACCTGTCGTGCATCAGTCCGTCTGAGGTCACATCGCTGGCTGCCTCGGTTGAACTGTCATGCGCACTGCTCGCCGACCGGTTTCCGGGAGCACTCGTTATACTTCTGACACCTCATCAGACTACAGCCACCGCTCCCGAAAATATAGCGCGGGTGAGCGAAATCATAGTACAGTGCGGTGCCAGACTGTCGCTGCCGGTCATAAGGCAGGACCTTTACAGCGGCATTGTTGCTGAAACAGAGCGGAAATCGCATGTCAACACCACCGACGGCACTCACACCTCCATTGCCGGCGCGCAGGTTGTGGCGCGTTTTCTGGAAAAAGAAATAAAATCGATATTAAAGGACAGACAGTAAGATATGGTTTTTTCTGATCTCTTTTTCCTGTTTGTGTTTCTTCCGGCATTCCTTATACTCTATTCATTCGGAAAGCTGATTGACAGAGGGGTGTCGCGCAACAGAACCTCATCTGTCCATCCGGTGGAGAATGCAGTGCTGGTAATATTCTCTCTGCTTTTCTATGCGTGGGGCGAGCCGGTGTATGTATTGCTTATGCTCGGCAGTGTGCTGGTCAACTATTTTATAGGAAGAATGGTCGACAGGGCTTCGTCACTGCGCAAAACCGCTCTCGCTTTCGGCATAATAGTGAATATACTGGTACTCGGCACTTTCAAGTACGCGGGATTCATCGCCGGGTCGCTGCGCGGCATAGGCGTACCGGTACCTGTGCCTGACATAGCGCTCCCTATCGGAATAAGTTTCTATATATTCCAGTCCATAAGCTACCTTGTGGATGTGTACCGGCGCGAGGCTCCGGCTCAGAAAAAATTTTTCAATCTGCTGCTTTACATCTCGATGTTTCCGCAGCTTATCGCCGGCCCTATTGTGCGCTATGGCAGTGTGGCGGCGGAGATAGACTCGCGCCACGCTACGGCAAAGGATATAAGCGACGGGGTGTTCCGTTTTCTTATCGGGCTTGGTAAAAAGGTGATTCTTGCAAACCAGTTTTCCGAAATTGCCGACCAGTTCCTGAAATCCGACATGTCGGCGCTATCCACCGGAGGTGCCTGGATAGGCATAATCGCTTTTACATTCCAGATATACTTTGATTTTTCAGGATACAGCGACATGGCTATAGGCATAGGCAGGTGTCTCGGATTTCATTTCTGCGAAAACTTCAACCACCCGTATTGTTCCCGTACAATCACCGAGTTCTGGAGACGGTGGCACATGTCGCTCGGCTCATTTTTCCGCGATTATGTGTATATACCGCTGGGCGGCAACCGGAGCAGACAGTTTCTTAACATTCTGATTGTGTGGTTTCTGACCGGAATGTGGCATGGCGCAAGCTGGAATTTCATCATATGGGGTCTGTACTTCGGTTTGATAGTGTTTATAGAGAAGTTTACAATACTTCCGCTCTCAGGCAAATTGCCGCGACCGCTCCTGCACATGTACGCGCTCCTACTCATTGTGGCAGGCTGGGGCATATTCTATTTTGAGGACACATCGGTCATGGTGCGCTTCTTCTCCACACTGTCGGGCTCGTCTGCCGTGCACTGGGACTTTACTGTAGAGAGTGCGGTTTTTGACCGTTTCTGGCTATGGATTACGGCGATAGTATTTTGTATGCCGGTGAGAAAGTGGGCAGAAAACCTGCATTCGTCGCTGTTTGAAGAATCCTCTGTTCTTGGTGCTACTTTAAGTGTTTCTACCAAAATAATCATAGCGGTGGTTATACTCGTGGTCAGCGTAGCCATGCTTGTCGGAGCCACGAACAACGCTTTTTTATACACCCGTTTTTGAAAAATGAAATCTCTAAATACAATACTGACTGTCATAGCACTGCACACCGCCGGCACGGCATTTGCCCAGACAGCTGTGGATGTGGACGAAATGCACGCCGATTTTACTGAACTGGTCACCGATTCCACAGGTTCGGCGGCGTATATTCCCGATGAATACCCAGCAGGATATATTGATTTCACCTATGTCAATGAAATAACGGGCAACACGCCTTACCGGCAGGCTCGCAGGGGCATTTTTGTGATAGGTTCAGGGAAAAATGTACGTGCGTTCGAGGCATTTGGCGGCACATCTGCTTCTGCGGCACAGTACGCGGCTGCGATAAACCGCTATCGGCAGGCGTTTCCGGATGTGAACATCTGGGTTATGCCCATACCTACCGCATGTGCGTACTACACTCCGACAGCCGTCGAAGCAGTGCCTAAGTCTACTCACGGATTCATACGCGAGGTATTCAGAAATCTGGACAGCTCCATAACCGGCATAGACATATACCCCGCTCTTGCTGAACATGTGGAGGAACCGATATACTCGCGTACCGACCACCATTGGTCTCCGCTCGGAGCATACTATGCGGCAATGGCGTTCGCATCTGTAGCCGGACTTGATTTTGAGCCGATTGAATGCTTCGAGCCGGTAACAGTGCCGGGCTATGTAGGTACCATGTACAGGTTTTCCGGCAGCATGGCGGTTAAAAAAGCGCCAGAGGATTTTGTGTACTATGTGCCCCGGAATGAGCCTGTAGAGGTGACGTATGTGACATATACCCTTGACAAGGCGCGCCGCAAGGTCATAGCGGAAACCGAACCCTTTCAGGGAAATTTCTTCATACCCATGCAAGGGGTGGCTACATACAGCACTTTTATGGGCGGTGACAGCAAATTGACAAAAATTGTAACGCAGAACAAAAACGGCAGACGTCTGGCTATACTAAAAGACAGTTTCGGAAACGCGCTTCCGCCTTTTTTGTTCAGTTCGTTTGAGGAGATTCATGTCATAGACTGCAGATACTTCACCCCGAATATCAGAGACTATATACAGGGCAACGGTGTAACAGACATACTTTTTGCCAACAATGTAACCCACGCATCCTCTGCTCGCACAACTGACATGTACATCACATATCTAAACCAATGAAACGTCACATAGTCTTTCTTGTCGTATCAGGTATTGTGTTCAGCGCTATCGCCGTAGTGTTTCTGGTGTTGCCGCGCTCGGAGTTTTCAGAACTTGAGAAACGCCGGCTTGCGAAATTTCCGGATTACTCTCACGAAGCTCTCCTCTCCGGTAAATACACCGGAGATATATCATCATGGTTCAGCGACAGCGAACCGTTTCGCGATGAGCTGATGACCCTCAGCATGGCAATCAAAAACAGTCTTGCCCTTAAAGTAGGCGGAGGTGATGCCGTTACTTTTCATGCCGAGCCCGGCGCCGGTGCCGAAGAGCCGCCGCAACCTACCGAAGAGGAAATAGAGGCGGGCAACCGAGACATTGCCGAAATATCGGCTGTGGGAGTGGATGGTCCTGCAAAAGTAGCCTCGGCAGGCATAATAGTCGCCGGCGAGGAACCGGAGGTCAGGGCGCTGATGGTGTACTACGGCGAGGCGACAGGCGGCGCGGAATGGGCGCAGGCAGCGAATTTCTACAAGGAAACACTGCCGGACGTTGACATATACTGTATGGTTGTACCTACAGCCATTGAATTTTACTGTCCTGAAAAAGTGAAGTCTCGTACACGCTCCCAACTGAGTACCATACGCAACATATATTCTCTGCTTCGCCCCGATGTTCATGCCGTGGATGCCTACACTCCGCTCGGCACACATGCTTCCGAGCCGATATATTTCCGCACTGACCACCACTGGACTCCTCTCGGGGCTTACTATGTGGCGCAGAAATTCGCGGAAACAGCCGGTGTGCCATTCCGTAATATTGAAGCGTTCGAGCAGCATGAGCGAGACGGCTTTGTCGGATCCATGTATGGGTATTCAAAGGACATATCGGTAAAACGCTCGCCTGAAAAATTCGTGTACTACACCCCGCTCGACACCGCATACACCACAACATACCGCACTGTAAACCTCAATTCAGCCGGCAAGCCGGTGTCTCAGACCGCTCCACGCAAAGGTGACTTTTTCATGCCGAAGATATACAGGGGAGGGGGCAGCTACTCCATGTTCATGGGCGGTGACATGAAGGTGACAAAGGTGGTGACTTCGGTAGACTCGCCGCGTCGTCTGCTGATAATAAAAGACAGCTTCGGAAATGCCATACCGCCCTTCCTGTTCGGCTCGTTCGGAGAGGTTCATGTAGTGGATTTCAGGTACTTTATCGACAATCTCGCCGACTATATACGCGATAATGCGGTTACAGACGTGTTGCTCATGAATAATATTTTCAACTCGTACTCGGCGGGAGTTGCACGCAGCTACCGCAAGCTGCTTACCCGGCAGCCGGGAGAGGTGGTGGCAGATGTAAAAAAACACGCTCCGAAGAAGGAACGTGTTTTAAGTGATTCGACAGCATTGCCCGAAAAGTCGCCGGAAGTAGAGATTCAGACAGATTCTATAGCCGACAACCCGGCGGGCGAATAGTTGCCGTTACTCTTTGTCTTTGCAGCAGCAACAGCCTATGCTGGATTTGAAGCTCTTTTTGAATGCCTCAAACTGCGGGCCGAACTCTGTGAATATAGGATTGTCGGCATTTTTCTTAATCACATGGTGCATGAAACGCATGGCGAGCACAAACTCTTTGGCATGTTTGTCTTTGGCAAACAGCCCGGCTTCGCGGGTTTTGTCAACCATTGCGGCGAGGTCGTGATGACCGCCGAAATTGAAGTTCATGACCTCGCTCATCTTGTTATCCTTTGACTCGATGACATTTACAAAATAAGATTTCTTGTCAGACATAATATTGATAGTTAAATGGTTTAAGTGAAAAGTCTTACGACTATAATAACGCCGACTGTCCGTTGAAGTTCCCGGAATACCGGCACAAATAACCTTAAAACCACTAACCGGATGTTAACCGCACCCTCTCAAAAAACACTTTTAGAGACTACGGTCATTGCAATGACGAAAGGCAACGAGAAAGGAAAGAGTGCAAGGATATGTTTCGGGATTCCTTTTTCTCCGAAAAGTCATCGCCTCAACCTCAGCTACTGCCGTGGCCGTTCTCTTTTTTTTTCATTACCATAAAAGGTCGTTTTTAGGGTGGGTCGAGATTGTGTTTAGGTATTATCTGTAATCCCCGAACTCGCCACCCTTAACCGCCTGTAATCATCGCACCCGCCATAATAATTGCACCCGGTACAATGGTAAACCACTATACCGAGTGCAACAAAATCATCAACTACGAGGCGTCAAGGAAATTACACCGTCAGGAAATTCCTTAGCTCATCAGAGAATTTTTGCACAATCTTTATTGTCGGCGCCTCGGCAATTGGAATAAATTCCATTGCTCTCGGCTTGCTCAATAAGTCGAGCCGCATTGACAAGTCAACGCTGAAAATATCCCGAATGAGCCAAAGGTTAACCTTTGGAAACCGTTGGCATGATTATTAGAAGGTGTATGCCAAGTTAATTGAGAAAGAATGCTCGGCAGGATTATAGACTGGTGATATGACCATGATATCTGAACATGGACTGTCCCATTTAAACCATCTTTGATATAACGGAAGCATCCAATAGCCTATCCTTGCAGATAGGATGCCTACACCTGCTCCCGCAATAACATCGTTTAGCCAATGGCGACCGTTATAAAGGCGCAGGAAAGCAACACCAACAGCAACGCTATAAGCCCCTATTCCCATACCAAGCCCATATTCTTCTCTCATTAATTCTGCTCCGGTAAACACGGTGGCAGTATGTCCTGAGGGAAACGAATTCCTTGCATTGGAATCCGGTCTTTTTTCTTTGAATGAATATTTACCGATATTTGTAAACGCCGTCATGGTTAAGTAGGCGGTAGCTTCCACCACGACACGCTCTTTAAAACTATGTTTTGATTTGATACCGATTGATCCAAATGTCAGATACGTTATGGCAGGAAGATATTGGACATAATCATCGGCACGGAAGAAATGATTTCCACGCAGATTATCCATTCCATTTTTGATGTTTGTGTCTAACTTTTTGAATGCTCCATTGTATACTCCAAAAGTACCAACAGCTATAAGAACTCCTGGTAAAATTAGTTGTTTAGCATTGAATTTAGAACATTCAGGTTTGTACTGATTGAAAACTAATGTACTGTCAATCGACAAGGTGTTGACAGTCCGCTGTGTATCTTGAAAAATCATATCTGATGATTCTTCAAAATTGGATGTTTGGGCGTACCCAGAGACTTGTGAGGTAAGAAGCCCCAATGTTATCAGACCTCCTACCAATCCATTTTTGTTCATTGGCATATCGTTTGTGCGAATGCCAATGCTCATAAATCAAATTCGACGAATGCAAAAGCATGGGCAATGACTGCCCAGAATGCACCCGTCGGATTGGTGTTATGAACGGCAAGTCACGCCCATGCAATGCACGGACGTTCGCGACTTGTTCCTCATTCATAACACAATGAAATTTCCGACGTTTCATTCTGATTGGAACAAATAGCAAACGCTATTAATTATGTTATCAGAAGCCTCTGCCTCCGTTATTTTCAACTGCAAAGTTACATCTTTTTACGTTTCATGTCAATAGATTGAGTAGAAATAAGTTTGGTTAAGTCCACGGCTCTTTCATTTAAAAAAGTCTTGTGCTTCCGAAAAGCCTGTTATTTTATAGCGGGGGAAGTCTGAATGGGAAAGGGTGATTTTCGCATTCATTTCTCTGATTTTCAATAAAATAAGTGGTAT